>JANNAE010000071.1:0-4465 GCA_031383985.1 Novosphingobium sp.
TACCGCGAGGAACAGCAGCAGTCCTTCGATCAGGCCGACCGGATCAAGATGGTGGTGGACGAAGCCGGATATCTGCGTGATCGCGAAGACATAAACGAGGTCGAAGAACAGCTCGAGATTGCTGACCGGGGCATGGCCGCCGCCGTGATTGCGCAGCAACGACCGCCGTGCGGCCTGGGCCGCGGCGACCACCGCCGCACCCATTCCGCCGCGCCGGGGTTCAGGCGCCATCGGTGCGCGCCAGAAACTGGTCGAGCGCGGCGTTGACCGCCTCGGGCGCTTCCCACTGCACGAAATGGCCCGAGCCGGGGACCCGGACCACGGTGAGGTCATCGATCAGCGCATCGAGCCCCTCGAGGTTCTCCGGCGGCAGGGCAAGATCGTCCATCGCCCAGATCACCAGCGTCGGGATGGTCTGCTTGGGCAGGGGGAAGCGCTGCCAGTCAGCGGGCAGGGCGAATGGCGCATCCATGTCGAGCACCGCGACCGGGCTGGCGCGGTACCAATTCAGCATCGCGATGGCGGCTTCACGGTCCTCCCAATCGGCCAGCAGGGCGGCGCGTTCTTCGGGCTCCATCTGCGCGTTTTCGGGCAGCTGACCGAATGCTTTGAGCAGCACGCCGCCCAGCCCGAACCGTTCGACCAGCGCATCGCTGGCGGGATCGCGAAAGATCCGGAAGTACTGGCTCGCCGCGCGCTGAACCGGGTTGGTGTAGAGCAGCTCGGGAAACAAAACCGGATGCGGCGCATTGGCGATCACCGCACGGGTCACCCGCCCGCTCATCTGTCCGGTGATCGCGACCCCCCAGGCCAGCGCGCCGCCCCAATCGTGGCCGATCACGGTGAAATGATCGACTTCCAGCGCATCAGCGAGCTGGAACACATCGCCGATCAGCCGGTCGGGCGTGTAGCTCGCCACATCCTGTGGCTTGGACGATCCGCGATAGCCGCGCTGATCGGGGGCGATGCAACGAAACCGTCCGGAAAGATGAGCGATCTGGTGCCGCCAGGTGCGGTGCGATTCGGGAAAGCCGTGGAGGAAAATCAGCACCGGCGCGTCACGCGGCCCCTGATCCACCACATCCAGCTCGATACCATTGGCCAATTTGACGCGGCGCTGTTCCATCCTCAATTTCCTTCGGCCTTCATCTTCTCGGCATATCCGGCAGCGACGAAGGCGGCCATCTTGTCGAAGATCTCGTCAGGCGTGCGGGTTGTCTCGGCCAGCCACTTTTCGACCCCATTGGCGATGATGATCTCGCGTTGATCGGTGGCGATTGCGGCGAGCATCTCGGTGGCGGCCTGATCGGGGTCGATACCGGTGTCGATCGCCGCATCGCTCGCGCCGCGAGCGCTGCCATCGGCGGTCAAGGCATTGCGCGAGACATTGGTACGGATCGAGCCCGGTGCGATGACATGGACCTTGAGTCCAAGGTGAGTGACTTCAGCGCGCAGCGCGTCGGCATAGCCGATCAACCCGAACTTCGCCGCGCTGTAACCGGTTCGCATCGGCGATCCCGCCTTGCCTGCGACGCTGGAGATCATCACCAGCCGTCCGCTGCCGCGCGCAATCATGCGCGGCAGGATCGCCTGGGTGAGCGCGATCGGCGCCAGCAGATCGACATCGATGATCCGCTGGTAGACTGAAAAATCCGTGTCCGCCGCGAGCGAGCGCTGCGAAATTCCGGCATTGTTGACCAGCATGTCGATGCCGCCAGAACCACCTACCGCCCAGGCCCACGCCTGTTCAACGGCTGGACCAATCGCCGCATAGTCGGTTGTCTCGAACGGCAACACCAAGCTATCGTCGCACTCCGCCGCGATAGCTTCCAGCGCGGCGACGTTGCGGCCTGACAGCACCAGCCGCGCGCCTTGTTTGGCCAGCGCCTTGGCCAGCGCCGCGCCGATCCCCGATGAGGCCCCGGTGATCCACACTGTCTGTCCTGAAAAGCTCATACATCACTCCTGGTTAGCGGTACTTCGGGGATCGGGATGGTAAGGATGCTCATCGGCTTGCTCCTATTCCCCCGGGGCTTTCGCCTTGACCGCCAGTGCGTGAACCCGCTGCCCGGGGATATCGCCCAGCGCGCGGTTGACCATCCGCTGCCGTTCCAGCCGGGCCACGCCGGCAAAGGCGGCACTTTCGATCTCTACAGTGAAATGCGATGCGCCGCTGCCATCATCGCCGCTGTGGCCGTGGTGGCGGGCGCTGTCATTGATCACAGCAAGGCGGCTGGGCGCAAAGGTGGCGCGAAGAATCTGTTCGATTTCGTCTGCAATGGGTGCGGTCATGGCTTCACTTCTACCCGATCTGTCGCCATGTGGAAGCGGTGAGACACGATCGATTTCATGGGCGGATAACCGGTACTGAGCGTCAATGCGAAGCGCCCGGCTGCGATGAGGCGGGCGAATTTCGCGCGCCGGGCGGGCGCGGCTCCAGCTTTGATGGGCCGGGCGATTACCGCTGGTTCTGCCTCGATCATGTCCGCAGCTTCAACGCGGGCTACGACTGGTTCGAAGGGATGAGCAGCGATGAAATCCTCGCGGCGCAATCGCCGATCCATGGCTGGGAGCAGCAGACTCGCGCTTTCAGCCCCACCGCGGGGATCGACGGCACACCGCGCTGGGCTGATTTTTCCGACCCATTGGAAGCGATCAGCGCCCGTGCCCGGATGCGCCGCCCGGCGGACCGCGCCGATGGCCGTGCGGTGACGCCTGATGAACGCCGCGCGCTGGAGGTGCTGGGCCTCCAGCTTGATGCCAGCCGCCACGATTTGCGGGCACGCTATTCGCAGCTGGTCCGCAAATATCATCCCGATCGCAACGGCGGGGACCGGTCTTTCGAAGCGCGGTTGCAGCAGGCGGTCGAGGCCTATCAGCTGCTCAGGCGCGCAGCGGCCTTCGCCTAGTCTGCCTCGCACCCATCTTTTTTAGCTCTCGCATAGTGATTTGAGCTGGTCAGCGCAGATCCCCCAGCCTTCCGCGAAGCCCATTTCCCGGTGATGCTCCATCGATTCGGGGGTCCAGTGCCGCGCGCAGGCGGTGTATCGGGTGCCGCCGCCTTCGGCCTCGATCGTCCAGATCCCCAGCATGAACGGGCCATCGGGCATCAGATCGGGCTTGATCGCATCGGTGAAGGCAAAGCGCTTGCCCTCATCCCATGCCAGCACAAAGCCATCGTGCGCATTCACTTCGCCATCGGGGCCATGCATAACCAGCCGCGAGACACCGCCAGGCTGGCGGTCCAAGCGCTCCACTTGGGCGCGCCACGGCTTGGGGCACCACCATTCCTCCATCCGCTCGGTCATGATTTCCCAGACTTTGGCCGGTGGCGCGGTGATGATGCGGGTGACCGACAATTCGTGGCCGGGATTGCTCATAGCTTGCTTTCCTCTGTCGATTTCAGAGCCGATCGGGCGCGTCAGCCCTGCCGTGCGGCCTCGATCGCGGCAATGTCGATCTTGCCCATGGTCATCATTGCTTCGAACACACGTTTGCGGACCGCGGGGTCATGATCCGCCATTCCTTCGGTCAGGACTCGTGGGGTTATCTGCCAGGAAAGACCCCACTTGTCCTTGCACCAGCCGCATGCGCTTGCGGTACCGCCGCCCGCGACAATTGCATTCCAGTAGCGATCGGTCTCGTCTTGCGTATCTGTTGCTATCTGGAAGGAGAAGGCCTCGGTATGCCGGAAATTTGGTCCGCCATTAAGGCCGAGGCAGGCGATGCCGCACACAGTGAATTCCACAGTCAGCACATCGCCCTGCTTGCCTGCCGGATAGTCGCCCGGCGCAAGGTGGACGGCGGTGACTTCGCTGTTGGGGAAAGTTCTGGCGTAGAAGTTCGCGGCCTCCTCCGCGTTCTTGTCATACCAAAGGCAGATTGTGTTCTTGCTCATTTCCGGGCTCCTACCAGTCCGAAGGCGGCTCCCTGAGGGTCCGTTGCGGTCACGCTGAAATCGCCACCAGGGATTTCCATTGGTTCATGCAGCATCGTGCCGTCACTGGCCTTGATCGTTGCAACTGCGGCATCGATGTCCGGCACCCGGAAATAGAAAGTCCACATCGAAACCGGCATTTCAGGCATTTTGGGCATAACCGCGCCCAACCCGAAACGACCGTCGCTGGCCATCAGGAATTCATATTTGCCCATCGGCCCCATGTCCAATTCGCCTTGCTTGGACCAGCCGAACTGTGTTCCGTAAAAGGCTTTGGCGACTTCGGGGTCGGCGCTCGACAGCTCGTTCCAAGCGCAATGGCCGACCTTCGGCTCGGTTGCGGCAAAGCTATGACTGGTATCGTCCGACGCGCCGCGCATGATATAAAATGGCGCGCCTTGCGGATCGGCAACCATTGCCATCCGCCCGACACCGTCCAAGTCCATCGCTGGCATCAGTACGCTGCCGCCTGCAGCCGTGATGCTTTTGGCCGTAGCATCGACATCATCGACGCAGATATAACCAACC
>JANNAE010000081.1:0-6550 GCA_031383985.1 Novosphingobium sp.
CCGCAGTGGGTTCCCAGCTGTCGGCGTCGCCGGGGACGGCCACCCCCAGCTTGGTCCACGCCTTGGGGTTTCCGGGCGGGTTGACGAGTGCGGCAATATGCCCGCCGTTGCTTAGCGCAAAGGTAGTTTCGCCGCCCAGCAGATGCACCGCGTTGTAGCACGCCTTCCACGGCGTCAGGTGATCGGTCATCGCGCCGACCACGAAGGCATCGCAGTCGATCGTCGAAAGGTCGATGGCCTCCCCCGCAATCGAATAGCGCCCCGGCTCGATCAGCGCGTTGCTTTCGAACAATTCGAGGAAATCCTTGTGGAGCTTGGCCGGCATGTTCGTGCTGTCCTTGTTCCAAGCAAGGATATCGAAGGCCGGCGGCGAATCGCCCATCAGATAATTATTGACCCAATAATTCCACACCAGATCATTGGGCCTAAGCCAGGTGAATATCTTGGACAGGTCTTCGCCCGGAAGAATCCCTTTCATCTCCGATCGCGCCTTGGCTACGCTCAGCATTGTTGGCAGGCGAAATGCACCCAGCGCCGAGTCAGACTTGAAATTGAGCATCGTCACGCACAGCGTCAGGCTATTGATCAGGTCAATCTTCCTGGCCTTGAGCCAAGCTGCAAGGATGCCCGAAAGCATCCCTCCGGCGCAGAAGCCGACGACATTGACCTTCGGGTGACCGCTGATCTCCGCCACCGCCTGCAATGCATCGTGCGCCGCAATGAAATAGTCCTCAAACCCCCAGTCGCGTTCGGCGGGCGAGGGATTGCGCCAGCTGATCGCGAAATAGTTGAAGCCCTGGGCAACGACATATTCAGCATAGCTCCGCCCCGGTGCCAGATCGGTGAAATAATAACGACCGATTTGCGGCGGAATCAGCAGGACGGGAACCTCGTGGACTTTCGCTACCGACGGGGCATATTGGATCAGTTCGAACATCGGCGCACGCAGGACGATCTTGCCCGGTGTCATCGCCAGATTCTTGCCAACCTCGAAGCCGGAATCATCGACCTGAGCCGGCATTCCGCCATTGTCCTTCAGATCCTTGAGGAAATTCTTGAAGCCTTTGGCGAGATTGCTTCCCTTGGTGTCCCAAGTCTTGGCGAGCGCGGCCGGATTGCCGATCAACGTATTGGTCGGGGCCAGGGTACTGGTCACGATTGAAGCTACCAACTGGGCCCGGGCCTTTTTCTCGACTGGCATATCATCGGGGATCATTTTCTCGACGGCTTCGGTCATCGCCAGATAGGCCTGCGCCCAGCGCCGGTAGATCGGGTTCGCGCTCCAGGCCTTGTCCTTGAAGCGCCAGTCCTTCACGTCCGGTGTGATGGTAGAGGAGCCCGCCGCGATGCTCGTCAGTTCCTTGAAGAAGTCGAATCCGGCAGTCACGAACGGGTTTGGCTTCATCGCCTTCGTGAAAGCCGCAAACACCTGCTCGGGCGAGAATGGCGATGCACCGGTTGACTCTGTTTGGTCATTCGCTTTGGATTTCTCCGCCATGGCTCACGTTCCTCTCCGCCACTTCGCAATGTTGTTTGAAGGTCCGATTTCGCAGAAGGTCCCATGTTTTTGCGCCGTTCGCAAGGCTTACGGTATCGGGTTATGGTGACGGTTTGCGTAACCCTCAAATCCATCGCAACCAAGCCCGGCCGTACCCATGACCGCCACCCACAAAAGCGGCGGTCCCGACCGAATCCTCTGCCTTCGCGTCGCGCTATCCGGTCGCTTGCGCAGGTTGGCATGTCCGTGGACAACACGTTGGGGCTCACCTATGCTCTGGCTCGTCTGTTCCTGAGGGGTGGCTTTGGGCGCCAGCGTGGCGTTATTGGCTGGTGCCTAGCGCGGTATTCATCGCGCTGAAGTTTGCCATTTCACCGGCCATGTCACAGGGGCAGCCGCCACGCGAATTCAGGAGGCCGCGATGACCGAGGACGACAAGAAAGCCGCGATTGCCACTTTGAACCATATCATGGAGGCGGAGCTGGCGGGGGTCGTTCGCTACACGCATTATTCGTTGATGGTGTACGGCTACAACCGCATTCCGATTGTTTCGTGGCTGGAGGGTAATGCCTCCGAAGGTCTGGCCCATGCGCGCAAAGCAGGTGAGCTGGTGACCTTGCTGGGCGGCCATCCCTCGCTCCAGGTCGGCCCGCTGCTCGAGACCGCCCGGCACGACATTGGCGATATTTTGCGAGAAAGCCTCGAGCATGAGCGTATGACGCTGGGGCTGTATTATGACTTGCTGGGGACGGCGGCGAACAAATCGGTTTTGCTCGAGGAATATGCGCGCGAGATGATCATGCTTGAGGAGCTGCATCTGGACGAGGTCAACAAGATGTTGCGCAAGCCGGGCGATGTCGGGGTGTTTCACGACTGACGCGCGAATGCGGACTGCGCGATTTCGGGTCCAGTAATTCCTCCGAATACGGAGGCGACGCTCCGCCGAAATTGAAAACGGAGGCCCCGACCGGAGCCTCCGTTTTCAGTTTAATGCCCCGCCCGGTCGCGCAGTTTACTTGCTCAACTGGCCGCGAATGGCACCGGCTGGGAAGGCTGCGTTGTGGACGTTGACGTAATAGTCCTGCGGGTGCTGAATAAGCTCCATCGCCAGTTCGCGGGTGATGGCGATGCATTGCTCACTTCCCGCGGCAGTCGGCGCGGTGAGCGCGACAACCACGCCCCCGGCCACCCCAGCCGCACCGCTGTGGATATGAGCGGCGCTGGCGGCATCGATCCTATTGGCGCTGAGGCTATAGCACAGCTGACCCTGACCGGGATTGATCCGGGCAGTGAAGCTGCCCGTGCCGTCTGTGTCGCCCGGACCGGGGACTTCGCTCGCCCCGTTCAGCGTCGCGGACAGCTTGCGGCCGGACTCAACGTTGGCATCTGCGGACAGCGATGTGCCCAGCAATGCGGCGGTGGCGGCGAGTCCGATGGTAAGGGTCTTGATCATGCGCATTCTCCTCGATCGGGCGATTGCAGGTCCGGCAGGATGCCGCACCATCGCTATATCGCCCTGGGGGCGGTGGGTTGAGAACCGGGTGATCGGCCGAAAGTTTCGCGCTGCCCAGACCCGGCGCGGTGAAGCGTGTTCACCGCGCGAGGAGCGCCCCCAGATAGCCGCCGGTGAAGCTTCGCGGGTTTTTTGCCACCACTTCGGGGGTGCCTTCGGCCACCACTTCGCCGCCGCGCACCCCGCCTTCGGGGCCGAGGTCGATGATCCAGTCAGCGGTTTTGATCACATCAAGGTTGTGCTCGATCACCACCACGCTGTTGCCGCCATCGACCAGCCGATGCAGCACTTCGAGCAACTTGCGGACATCCTCGAAATGCAGCCCGGTGGTTGGCTCGTCGAGGATGTAGAGCGTCTGCCCCGTTGATCGCCGGCTGAGTTCTTTGGCTAGTTTGACCCGCTGCGCCTCGCCGCCCGACAGCGTGGTCGCCTGCTGGCCGACCTTGACGTAGCCGAGGCCGACCTCGTTCAGCATATGCATCTTTTCGCGGATCGGCGGAACGGCCTTGAAGAAACCTTCGGCATCTTCGATCGTCATGTCGAGGACGTCGGCGATCGAGTGGCCCTTGAACTTCACCTCCAGCGTCTCGCGGTTATAGCGTTTGCCGCCGCATTCCTCGCAGGTGACGTAAACATCGGGCAGGAAGTGCATTTCGATCTTGATCAGGCCGTCGCCCTGGCACTTTTCGCAGCGTCCGCCTTTGACGTTGAACGAGAACCGCCCCGGCTTGTACCCGCGCGCGCCGCTTTCGGGGAGCCCTGCGAACCAGTCACGGATCTGGGTGAAGGCGCCCGTATACGTGGCGGGGTTGGAGCGCGGGGTGCGGCCGATCGGCGATTGATCGATCTCGATCACCTTGTCGCAAAACTCGAGGCCAGTGATCTTGTCGTGCGCGCCGGCAATCACCCGCGCGCCGTTCAGCGCCCGCGCGGCTCCCGCCTGTAACGTATCAATCGTCAGGCTGCTCTTGCCGCTGCCCGAAACGCCAGTGATGCAAGTGAAAGTGCCGAGCGGGATGCTGGCGGTGACGCCCTTGAGATTATTGGCGCGGGCATTGTGAACAGTGAGCTTGTGGCCGTTGCCCTTGCGGCGCTTTGCCGGAACCTCAATCCGGCGGGTGCCGAGCAAATATTGCCCGGTCAGGCTATCGGGCGCGGCGAGAATATCGGCCAGACTGCCTTGGGCGACAATATGCCCGCCGTGGACCCCTGCCCCCGGCCCCAGATCGACGATGTGATCGGCATGGCGGATCGCATCCTCGTCATGCTCGACCACGATCACCGTATTGCCCAGATCGCGCAGCCGCTTGAGCGTTTCGAGCAGCCGGTCGTTGTCGCGCTGGTGCAACCCGATGCTCGGCTCGTCGAGGACATAGAGCACGCCTGAGAGCCCGCTGCCGATCTGCGAGGCAAGGCGAATCCGCTGACTTTCACCGCCCGACAGCGTACCTGAAGTGCGGTCGAGGTTCAGATAATCGAGCCCGACATTGTTGAGAAAGCCCAGCCGCTCGTTGATCTCCTTGAGGATGGCTTTGGCGATCTGGCTTTGCTGCGCGGTAAAGCCTTCATCGACATGCGAAAACCATTCCAGCGCATCGGACACCGAAAGATGCGTGCGCGAGGAGATATCCGTACCCGCGATCTTGACCGACAGCGCCTCGGGCTTGAGCCGTTTGCCCGCGCAGGTTTCGCAGGCTTGCGCAGTTTGGTATTTGCTCAGCTCTTCGCGCATCCAGGCGCTTTCGGTCTGCAGCATCCGCCGGTTGAGATTGCCGATCACGCCCTCAAACGCCTTGCGGACGGTGTAGCTTTTCTTGCCGTCGATGAAGGTCAGCGGCACAGCTTTGCCGCCGGTGCCAAACAGGATCACCAATTGCACCTCGCCCGGCAGCTCCTGCCATGGCGTACTCAGGTTGAACCCGAATTCGGCGGCGAGGCTGGCGAGCACCTGCATGTAATAGGGCGACGGCGGATTGCTCTTGGCCCAGGGCACGATCGCGCCTTGTTTGAGGGTGAGCGCCTCGTTGGGCACCACCAGCTGCGGATCGAACAGCAGCTTTTCGCCCAGCCCGTCGCAGGCCGGGCAAGCGCCTTGCGGGGCGTTGAAGCTGAACAGCCGCGGTTCGATGGATTCAATCGTGAACCCGGAAACCGGGCAGGCAAATTTCTCGCTGAACACGATCCGGTTGGGCGGCAGACCCGCGCCCTTCATCGCGCCGCCGGTGTCCTCATCCTCGCGGCCTGGAACCACACCGTCAGCCAGATCGAGGAACACCAACCCATCCGCCAATTTCAGGGCCTGCTCGAAACTATCCGCCAGCCGCGTCTCGATACCCTCTATTCCGTCCTTCCTGGAACGCACCGCAATCCGGTCAACCACCACTTCGATGTCGTGCTTGTACTTCTTGTCGAGCGCTGGGGCTTCCTCGATGGCGTAGAACTCACCGTCGATCCGTACCCTTGTGTAGCCGGCCTTTTGCCACTCGGCCAATTCCTTGCGGTATTCGCCCTTGCGGCCGCGGACGACGGGCGCGAGCAGATAGGCACGCGTTCCCTCGGGCAGCGCCATCACCCGGTCGACCATCATGCTGACCGTCTGGGCGCTGATCGGCAGACCCGTGGTGGGCGAATAGGGTACGCCGACCCGCGCCCACAGCAAGCGCATATAGTCGTAGATTTCAGTTACGGTTGCGACCGTCGAGCGCGGGTTGCGGCTGGTCGTCTTCTGCTCGATCGAAATGGCCGGCGAAAGTCCCTCGATATGCTCGACATCGGGCTTCTGCATCATTTCGAGAAACTGGCGTGCATAAGCGCTCAGCGATTCGACGTAGCGGCGCTGCCCCTCGGCATAGATGGTGTCGAAGGCGAGGCTGGATTTTCCTGAACCGGACAAGCCTGTGATAACAATGAGCTTGTCGCGCGGGAGGTCGATATCGACGCCCTTGAGATTATGCTCGCGCGCACCGCGCACCTTGATGTGGGTGAGTGACATAGTTCGCTTGTTCCAGATTTGTTCTAAAAGCGCAAGTGGGCGCGTCCATCTGGAAATGGGCCGAAGCGTGTCCAATTTCAAGGCAGGTTTTCGCCTGTTCTTGCATCTGTTCGCATTTGCAGCATAATGGAGCAAAAGTGGTCGTATATTGTTGAACGTTGGCGCGTGTCAGACGGAAGAATAATATGGCTGTTCGGAATATCATTTCAATTGCCCTGTTTATGACAGCGCTACCTGCCGCCGCGCAGGAGGTTGCGCCGCCTTCGCCCCCCGCTATCTTCTTTCAGCCGGGAACTGGCGGCACTGCGGGTCAGATGCCTTATGCCTTGCCCGCTGCCCGCCCCATGATGAATTGCGCCAGTTTGGAATCTGTCAGCGGCACAATCTCAAATGATTATTACGGTCCGGCAGCAGCTCTCCCGCCCCGACGCCTCGAAGCTGGGCTTTTCGCCACGGCATTGGCGAAATATCGCGGATATTTTTGCGCCTTTGGCCGAACCGCTGGGCCAGCCATCATTGTCGTCATCGACTTCTCCAAACACAGCAA
>JANNAE010000008.1:0-19872 GCA_031383985.1 Novosphingobium sp.
GCTGATGCTGCTTCTGGGCGCGCTGGTCTTCGCGATCGGTACCGCCATGGCCGCTCGTAACCTGTTCATCGGGGCCTGTGCCCCCAAGGCAGATGCCGCCTCGCAAGTCCCGAAGGGTCCCAAGGTACTGGTCGCCCAGCGCGCCTTGCCGGTGGGTACGATCATTACCGCCGATGCGGTCGCCTATCAGGCCTGGCCCAAAGACATGGTACAGGACGCCAACTTCCTCAACGGCGAGGCCGACGTCACCAAAATGCTCGGCACCGTGGTGCGTTTCAACGTGACCGCGGGCGAGCCGATCACGCAAGGCTCGCTGGTGGCCCCGGGCGATCGCGGCTTCCTGGCCGCGGCGCTTGGTGCCGGCATGCGGGCTGTCACCATCCCGGTTTCGCAAAAGACCGGCGTTGGCGGTTTCGTCTTCCCGGGCGACCACGTTGATCTGGTGCTGACCCAGTCGGTCAAATCGACCGACCAAGGCGATTCACTCAAGGCTTCGGAAACGATCCTCAAGAATATCCGGGTGCTCGCCACCGATCAGTCGACCGAGACCGAGACTGTCGAAGGCAAGACCGTGGTTCGCGCTTTCCGCACCGTCACCATCGAGGTGACCCCGCGGATCGCCGAAAAGGTCGCAGTGGCGCAGACCATCGGCACACTCAGCCTGTCGCTCCGCGCACTCGCAGACAACCAGTCCGAACTCGATCAGGCGATTGCCAGCGGCACCGTGAAAGTGCCTGCAGGTGCCAGCAAGGCCGAAGAGGAGAAGTTTCTCAAGACCGCGATGAGCCGCCCGGTTGAATCCGCTTCGACATTTGTTACCGGCGGAGACGTCTCGCGCTTCCAGCGCAGCAGCGTTCCCAGCCGCAATGATACGATGAAGCAGGCAGCCTCGATCATTGCCAACACCGTGGCCGATCGGGCCGGTCTTCCCCGCGGCGGCGCTAACGGCCGTCCGCTCGCCCCCACTTCCGTGGTCCGCGTGACCCGCGGCAAGGTCACGGTCGAAGAACCCGTGGGAGGACGCTGAGATGCGCACCGAAACCATGCTCGCCAGCTTCGGCGCGAAGAAAGGCACCAAGATGAAACGCCTTGTTTCCACTCTCCTGACTGCTGCTGCGGTCTGCGCGCCGCTGGCCCTGGTGCCCGCCGGTACTGCCCAGGCCCAGGCCGTCAGCCGTCCCGCCAACGACATTGTCCTCTCGATCGGTCGCGGCCAGCTGATTACCGTTGGCGGTAGTATGGCAGACGTCTTCGTGGCGGACGAGGGTATTGCCGACGTGCAGGTCAAATCGCAGCGCCAGCTCTATGTCTTCGGCAAGGCTGGCGGCGAGACCACGGTCTATGCCAGCAATGCGCATGGCGATGTGATCTGGTCCGCCAATATCCGGGTCGGCTCCAATCTGGAAAGCGTCGATCAGATGCTTCACCTTGCGATGCCCGACGCCAAGATCGCGGTATCGACCATGGGCACCGGAACTTTCCTGCTGACCGGAACAGTCGGCGCGCCCGAGGATGCGGCCGAGGCCAAGCGCCTGGTCGAAGCCTTTGTGGGCAAGGCAGCCAATGTCATCACCCGGCTGAAGATGGCGACGCCGCTGCAGGTCAATCTTATGGTGCGCTTTGCCGAAGTCAGCCGTTCGCTGGCCAAGGACATCAGCGCCAACCTGATGACTCGCGACCAGAGCGGTGGCTTCTCATTCGGCTTGTCGCGAGGCCGTCCCGGCGGCGCAATCGCTGGCGGTGTCGTAACCGGTACGCAGGTCATGATCGACCCTTGCGCCTTCTATCGGCTCGGATGCACCAGCAGCCTCGTCCCGTTTGACCCGATCAAGGGCGAATTTGTGACGCAGATGACTACTTACGGGTTCCCGTCAAACTCCGCCTCCTCGAATACCATCGGCGCGGCAGGAAAGTTGCTGGGCATGGATCTGCTCTCGACGCTCGATGCGGGCGAGCGGGCTGGTCTGGTAACCACCCTGTCCTCGCCAAACCTCACAGCGATGTCTGGCGAGACTGCCGAGTTCCTCGCGGGCGGCGAATATCCGATCCCGATCAATCAGGGCCTCGGTACCACCTCGATCGAATACAAGAAGTTCGGGGTTAGCCTGGCCTATACGCCGACGGTGCTGTCCAATGGCCGGATTTCGATCCGGGTCCGCCCCGAAGTATCCGAGCTGTCGAGCCAGGGAGCGGTCACGCTCAACGGTTTTCAGGTCCCTGCGCTAACGATCCGCCGGGCCGAAACAACGGTTGAACTTGGCTCTGGCCAGAGCTTCATGATCGCCGGGCTGATGAGCAATTCGGCGAACAACGCAATCGAGAAACTGCCCGGTGTTGGCGATCTGCCGATCCTGGGTTCGCTGTTCCGCTCGACCAACTTCCGCAAGGGCGAAACCGAGCTGGTGATCATCGTGACCCCTTATCTGGTCAATCCGGTCAACGCCAACGACATCAAGTTGCCGACTGACGGTTACCTCAGCCCGAACGAGCTCCAGCGCCTGTTCGGCAACATGGAGAGCGATGGCAAGTCCGGCGCGAGCCGCCCGATGCCGATGGCCGCGCCGCAAGCAGTGCCTCCCCCCAAAGTGGGCGAGTTGATTGCGCCGGCTGGCCCGGCGACCAAGCCGGACAAGAAACGCCGTGATCGCCGTAGTGCTGATGCCACCAAGGCCGCAGCTCCCGGCTTCAGCTTGAATTGAGAGAGGTGAGACCCATGCGTAATTCCATGTTCCGCGCGGCTCCTGCCGCCCTCGCCCTCTCACTGGGCCTCGTGCTGGCCGGTTGCGGCGGCATGCCGAACAATCGCAGTCTTGAAAGTGTCCATCAAGCGGTCGTTGAACGTACCAATTACACGCTCGATCTGACGACCGGGCCCGGTGGACTTTCAATCCCCGAACAGCGCCGCTTGGCGGGCTGGTTCGAAGCACTGGACCTGCGCTACGGCGATCGCATCGCGATCGACGATCCGCTGGCCAGCGGGGCGACCCGCGCCGCCGTGGAAGCGGTGGTGTCGAGCCATGGCTTGCTGGTCGGCTCCGAGACACCGGTCACGCCCGGCCTCGTCAACGCCGGCACCGCCCGGGTCATCGTGACGCGATCAAGTGCCAATGTTCCCGGTTGCCCGGATTGGTCTGCCAAGTCTGACGGCAATTTGGCCAATGCCACGAGCACCAATTATGGTTGCGCCGTTAACAGCAATCTGGCCGCCATGGTCGCCGATCCGGAGCACCTGATCCAAGGCGCCAAGGGCTCATCCCAAACAGTCGTGATGCGCTCCAACAAAGCCATCGAGACCTATCGTGACGCAGTGCCAACTGGCGAAAAAGGCCTGAAGCAGGTCTCCTCTGAAGGTGGGAAGTAAGCCATGAATGCTCCTTGGAAGCCTGGTGTGCAGGGTAACCGCGATGCCTTTGCCGCATATATCTGCGACGAAGCGGCGCTCGATGTGCTGCGCCCCGTCATCATCGAAATGGGTTGGCAGCCTGAAAAGTGCAACAAGGGCGGCCTGCGCAATGCGGTTCAGGCGCTTTCGATCACGGCCAGCCCGAACATCCTGATGGTTGATCTGTCGGAAAGCGGCGATCCGCTCAATGACATCAACGGTCTGGCCGAAGTCTGCGAGCCCGGGACGGTGGTTATCGCCGTCGGCCAGGTCAATGATGTGCGCCTGTACCGCGATCTTCTGGCCAGCGGAATCCATGATTACTTGCTCAAGCCGCTGTCACCGGGCCAGGTCCGCGATGCGCTGGTCAATGCCCAGGCAATTTTTTCCGCCCCCAAGAACCATGATGCGGCAGCGGCCAAGAAGCACATTTCCACGGCTGTGATCGGCACGCGCGGCGGAGTTGGTGCCTCGACTCTGGCAACCTCGCTCGCCTGGCTGTTCAGCGCCGATGAAAAGATGCCGACCGCGCTCCTCGATCTCGACATCCATTTCGGCACCGGCGCGCTGGCGCTCGATCTCGAACCGGGCCGCGGCCTGACCGATGCGATCGAGAACCCCGGGCGGATCGACGGATTGTTCATCGAACGGGCGATGATCCGCGCCAACGACAATCTGGCGATCCTCTCGGCAGAAGCGCCGATGAACTCGCCTTTGATGACCGACGGCGCGGCATTCATCCAGCTCGAGGAAGAATTCCGCCAGGCGTTCGAGATGACGCTCATTGATATGCCGCGCAATATGCTGATCAACTTCCCGCACTTGATGTCCGACGTGAATGTCGTGCTGCTGGTGACCGAGATGACGCTTGCATCCGCGCGGGATGCCATCCGCATCCTCTCGTGGCTCAAATCCAATGCGGCCCATGTTCAACCGATTGTCGTGGCGAACAAGGTCCAGGCCGGGATTGCCGAGATCAGCAAAACCGATTTCGAGGCCTCGATCGAGCGCAAGATCGGCTTTTCGATCCCTTATGACATCAAAGCCGCGTGCAATGCCGCCAAGCTGGGCCAGACCTTTGCCGACGCCAACCGCTCGACCAAGGCCGGCAGCGTCATCCGCGAGATCGCCAAAGCGGTGATGGGTGTGGGCGAGAGCGAAGCAGCGGAGGAAGTCGTCAAGACCAAGACCTCATTGCTCGGCAAAATCGATCTGAAATCGATGCTGTCGAAAAAGACCAAAGTCCCGGCCAAAGTCGGCTGAAGAACCCTTGCGGTGCTCCGCCTTGGTGGGGTGCCGTAGTCCGGTAAGGAAGGCGTGAGTTGCAGATGACCAACGTTCAGCTCTTGCTGTTAGTCGCGGGCGTGATGGCGTTCCTGGGACTTGGCTACATGGCCCTTTCCGGTCCGTCCCCCGCAAAGGAGGGGGCACGGCGGCTTGAGGCCCTGCGCTACCGCCATTCCGACAGCACCAAGGACAAGGTCGAGGCCCAGCTCAAGAAGGCGGTGGCCGCCCGCAAGCCCAAACTCCACCATATCGCCGGTTCGGAATCGCGGGTTGCCGCGCTGGCCTTGCGACTCCACCGAACCGGCAAGGGCTGGACGCTCGCCCAATATGCCTATGCCTCGGTCGGGCTGGCGCTAGCGGTTGCGTTCCTGATCTTCCTCAAAACCGGGGCAGCATTGATGGCGCTGGTGATCGGACTGCTGTTCGGTGCGGGGCTCCCGCACATGGTGGTGGGCTTCTTTATCAAAAAGCGGAGCGGCGCCTTCACCACCAAATTCCCTGACGCGATCGAGTTGCTGGTGCGCGGTCTGCGCTCGGGCCTTCCGGTGACCGAAACGCTTGGCGTGGTGGCTACCGAAGTGCCGGGACCGGTCGGCGAAGAGTTCAAGCTGGTGACCGAACGGATCCGCATCGGCCGGACCATGGAAGAAGCGCTGCAGGAAACTGCCGACCGCCTCAACACGGCCGAATTCAGCTTTTTCGTCATCACCCTGGCAATCCAGCGCGAGACCGGCGGCAATTTGGCCGAAACGCTGTCCAACCTCGCCGACGTGTTGCGCAAGCGCGCCCAGATGAAGCTCAAGATCCGGGCGATGAGTTCTGAATCCAAGGCTTCTGCCTATATCGTTGGCAGCCTGCCGTTCATGGTTTTCACCATGATCTATATGATCAACCCCAAATATCTGGGCGGTTTCTTCACCGATGAGCGCCTGATCGTCACCGGCCTTGGCGGGCTGACGTGGATGAGCATCGGTGCATTTATCATGGCCAAAATGGTCAGCTTCGAGATCTGAGCGAGGAAACGAGAGAGCCATGCTTAACACCCCGCCCGGACCTACGCTCCTTGGTGTCGACGTCATTTGGGTCGGCACGCTGCTGGCTGCTCTTGCCGCAATGTCGGTGATGTTCGCGATCTATACTGCGGTCACCATTCGCGATCCGATGCAAAAGCGCGTCAAGGCGCTGAACGACCGGCGCGAGCACCTCAAGGCCGGGATCGTCACCCAAACCGCCAAGAAGCGCGCCAGCATTGTCCGCAAGACCGAGACCACCGACCGTATCCGCGACATGCTGGCATCGCTCAAGGTTTTGCAGGACAGCCAGGTCAAGACTGTTCAACAAAAGCTCGCGCAGGCCGGTATCCGCAAGAAAGAATATGCTGTCACGGTGATCCTGGCGCGAATGGTTTTGCCAATCGTGCTGGGCGGCATCGCCGGACTGATGATCTATGGCATAAATTATTTCCCCGATTGGGGCGGAATGAAGCGGCTGATGGGCTTCGCGGCGATGGTCGGCGCAGGTTACAAGGGGCCGGATATCTTCATCCAGAACAAGATCAGCAAGCGCACCAAGGAAATCCAGAAGGGCTTGCCGGATGCGCTCGACCTTCTGGTGATCTGCGCCGAAGCCGGCCTCACCGTCGACGCCGCATTCAACCGCGTCGCCAAGGAACTGGGCCGCGCCTATCCGGAACTGGGCGACGAATTTGCCATGACCGCAATCGAGTTGTCGTTCCTTTCCGAGCGTCGTCAAGCGTTTGAAAATCTCGCCTATCGCGTCAATCTGGACGCGGTGAAGGGCGTGACCACCACCATGGTCCAGACCGAACGCTATGGTACGCCGCTCGCCTCGGCGCTGCGGGTGCTGTCGGCTGAATTCCGCAACGAGCGGATGATGCGCGCCGAAGAAAAGGCCGCTCGCCTCCCCGCGATCATGACCATTCCGTTGATCCTGTTCATTCTGCCGGTGCTGTTCGTCGTGATCCTTGGTCCGGCGGCCTGTTCGATCGCCGATGCGTTCTCCGACAAGCCCGGTGGGATGAAGGGCTAAGCAGGGGCCAAGCTCGCCAAATCACCAAAGGCCGGATCGGGACAACTCTGATCCGGCCTTTTCGTTCAAGCCTTGATCACTTCCTGCTCGATGGCGCCGAAGATGCTGCGGCCTTTAGCGTCGCGCGCTTCGATCCGCACGACATCGCCATGGTGGAGGAATTCGGTGGTTGTCGCGCCTGCCGCGATGGTTTCGACCATGCGTTGCTCGGCGATGCAGCAATAGCCTCGACCGCCTTGCGCCACCGGCTTGCCGGGAGAACCATCGGGATCGCGGTTGGAAACGGTGCCCGAACCGATGATTGAGCCGGCGCCGATGCGGCGCGTCTTGGCGAGGTGCGCGATCAAAGTACCAAAATCAAACGTGCACTCCTCCCCGGCCTCGACCCGGCCGAACGGCTGACCGTTGAGATCGACCAGCAATTGCAGGTTCAGCCGCCCGCCACTCCACGCTGCACCCAGCGTATCGGGGGTGACAAATACCGGTGAAAAATGACTGGCCGGCTTTGACTGGACGAACCCGAAGCCCTTGGCCAATTCGCCGGGGATCAGCAGGCGCAGTGAAACGTCGTTGACCAGCCCGATCAGCCGGATGAAGTCCAGCGCGGCCTCGGCCGAGACGCCCTGCGGCACATCGCCGGTAACGACGCAGATTTCAGCCTCCATGTCGCAACCCCAGGCCTCATCACCCAGTACAATCGGTTCGCGCCCGCCGCGCAGATCATCGCTGCCGCCCTGGTACATCAAGGGATCGTGCCAGAAACTGTCAGGAAGCTCGACCCCGCGCGCCTGGCGCACCAGCTCGACATGATTGACATAGGCCGAGCCATCGGCCCACTGGTAGGCGCGCGGCAATGGCGCAGCGGCTTCACGTTCATGAAACCGCTTCTGCGGAATTGCGCCATGCTCAAGTTCGGTCGCCAATGCCTCGAGCGCAGGAGCGTGGCGATCCCAACCATCGAGCGCGGCTTGCAGGGTAGGCACGATGTGATCGGCATCGGCATACCAGGCCAGATCGCTCGAAACGACAATCAACCTGCCGTCGCGGCCTTGGGGAAGGGATGCCAGCTTCATACGCTCGTTCCTTTGGATACCAAATTCTCTGGATCGTCGACCCGCGTGCCTTCCAGCGCCCGGACCTGTTCTGCAATACGGGCGAGCAATGCCTTGAACTGGCTGCGCTCAGCGGTGGTCAGCGTGGTGAACAGGCGGCGCTCCATTTCAAGCGCCAGGGGCATGATCTCGCCATGCATCGCCCGGCCAGCGCCGGTCAGTTCCAGATGGTGCGAGCGGCCATCGCTGGCATTGGGGCTGCGCGCCGCCAACTTGCGGTCTTCCAGCCCTTTGCATGCGCGGTTGACAGCGACCTTGTCCATTCGCGTCGCGCTGGCCAGTTCACGTTGAGTCTTTGGCCCGGAATCGCCTAACACCGCCATGACCCGCCAGTCGGGGATATTCAGGCCAAAGCGCGCGCGGTATTCCTCGGCAATGCTGTCACTGACCGCGTTGGAGGTGACCGAAAGCAGGTAGGGGAGAAAATCGGCAAGGCGGGACGTATTCGCAGCCATTCGTGATCCGGTTCCTGTTGCAACCAATTTGCTAGGACCGCAAATGCCAGAGCGCAATGGTAAAGCGCGCAAGGTTAAAGCAGGGGGCTCACCCGGGTTTGACCGCTTCGGGCGCTGCCGCAGCGAAGGCCGGGATCGCGCGCAGCTGTTCGTCAATCCGAACCAGCCGCGAAAAACGCTCGAGCGGAACCATGAACCGCCGGGCACTATACATCTGCGGGACCAGACACAGATCGATCAGATCGGGCTCATCGCCGCCGAACAATCCGCTGTCCGGCGCGCTGGCTTCAAGGGCCGCAAGCCCGTCGCCGACCCAGCGGTGCAACCAGCGACTGACAGCATCGGCGTCCTGCCCCAGCTCATCGCGCAGGTAATTGCCGACTCGCAGGTTCTGGAGCGGGTGAATTTCCGAGATGATCGTCATCGCTTTGGCCAACACCCGGGCGCGGCTCGCCGGAGCGGCCGGCAACAGGCGTGGGAGCGGCCGTGTTGCTTCGAGATAGTCGATGATCGCCAGGGACTGCGCCAGCTGATGCCCATCAATTTCGAGCACGGGAATAAGGCCGAGCGGGTTTCGCGCGCGAAACTCGGCACTGCCCTGCGCTCCACTGGCGAGGTCCACCTCGACCGGTCTAAACGTTACGCCTTTGAGGTTCAGCGCGATCCGCACCCGGTAGGCGGCGGAGGAACGCCAGTAATCATACAGAACCACTTCGCTCATCGCAGTACCCTTCCCGCCACCGCATCCAGTCGTAACGCCAATTGTGGATCGCGCGCCGCCGGTGCAGTCATGATCGCCCCGTCGAGCGCATGGTCGATCGGGCTGGGCTCCCGTTCAGGCGGAAGCATCCCGGCCAGGCGGCGCAGCATATCGCGGGCTATTATGGCGTTCCGCTCCATCACCGCCAGAACCTCGGTCACGGCCACTCCGGCGTCAGCCTCGCGCCAGCTGTCATAATCGGTGACCATGCCGATCAGCGCATAGGGCAGCTCGGCCTCGCGGGCGAGGCGGGCTTCGGGCATTCCGGTCATCCCGATCACATCGCCGCCCCAGCTGCGAACCAGCCGGCTTTCGGCGCGGGTCGAGAATTGCGGGCCTTCGATGGCAACATATGTGCCGCGCTCATGCACCGTCGCGCCGCATTCGCGTGCGGCGCCAGTGGCCAAGGCGGACAGCCTGGCACAGACCGGATCGGCTAGGCCGACATGGCCCACCAGGCCGGGTCCGAAGAAGCTGCCGGCGCGGGCCGTGGTCCGGTCAATGAACTGGTCCACCGCCACGAAATGCCCCGGGGCCATGGCTTCGCGCAGTGAACCAATCGCGCAGAGCGCCAGCAGATCCGTCACTCCGCAGCGTTTCAGGACGTCGATGTTGGCGCGGTAGTTGACCGAGGAGGGTGGCAGGCTGTGCCCTGCGCCATGGCGTGCCAGGAACGTGAAACGCACCCCGCCAACTGTGCCGATGGTTACCGGCCCGGAGGGTTCGCCGAACGGACTGTCGACCGCAATTTCCTGGGCATCCTCAAGGTCAAACCCGGCCGCAAGCCCCGAACCGCCGATCACGCCGATGTGCCAGGTCCCGCTCATTTCGGCGCAAGGATCCCCGCCATGACGAAATCGATGCAATGGGCGCGATAGCGATCGCGCAGCTCTTCGGTCAGTGTATCGCGATCAAAACAATGCTTGAGCACCAGTCGCGCCGAGAAAAACCGGTCGGCCGCCCCAGTCAGGGTAAAATAGAACAGCTGCGGATCGACATCGCGGAACACCCCCTGTTTGACGCCGTCACGGATCAGCCGGTCATAGGCGCGGTGCAGCGGTGTGAGGTAGGAATCGGCGATCCGCTGCGCCTCGGCGTCATCGCTTTCGCGGACCAGCCGCATCAGCAGGCGATTGAGGTAGGGGGTCTTGTAATAGGTATCGACCACCGCCGGAATATGCCGCCGGAGCCGCGTTTCGGGGTCCATGTCCTTGGCCATCAGCGCCGCGACCGACTGGACGATATCCTGCATGTCGCGATCGAGCAGCGCCTTCATCAGTCCGGCCTTGTTGCCGAAATAATACTTCACCAGCGCCGAATTAAGCCCCGAACGCAAGCTCAGTTCCGATAGCGAAATATCGACAATGTCGCCCTCGCGCATGATCGCTGAAGCTGTTTCCAGCAGCAGCTCACGCGCGCCCGGGGGGGCATCGGATTGCGTTCTCGGCGCGGTGTCGCTCATGCGAAGGGGGGCTCCTCCCACCAGGGATAGAAGTCGGGCATATCGGTTGAAACCTTGGCCGGGAAGGCGGGCGGGCGCTTCTCGAGGAAGCTTTGCACACCTTCCTTCGCGTCGGCCTCCTTGGACAGGCGATAAATCGCCCGGCTATCGATCCGGTGAGCCATCATCGGGTGCTCGGTGGCGGAGAGCCGCCACAGCATCGCCCGGGTCATGGCGACCGAAACCGCTGAGGTATTCTCGGCAATCTCGCGGGCCAGGGCGCGGGTTGCCTCGATCAGCTCGCCCTGCGGATGGACCGAGCGGACGAGGCCGCCGGCCTTGGCTTCGGCGGCGTCGAAGATCCGCCCGGTCATGCACCATTCCATCGCCTGTTGCATGCCGACCAGCCGCGGCAGGAACCAGCTGGAACAGGCTTCGGGCACGATTCCGCGCCGGGCAAAGACAAAGCCATAGCGCGCGGTGTCGGCCGCGAGGCGCATATCCATCGCCAGCTGCATCGTTGCGCCCACGCCCACTGCAACGCCATTGCATGCCGACAGCAACGGCTTGGCCGACTGGAACAACCGCAAGGTCAGCAGCCCGCCGCCGTCGCGCACTCGCTCGTCGGACAAATCGTCCACCGCATCGCTGCTTGAAAAAGGACCGCCGCCGCCGTCTGGCGTCAGATCCGCGCCGGCACAGAATGCTCGCTCGCCCGCGCCGGTGAAGATCACCGCGCGCACTCCGTCATCGCCATCGGCCCGGTCCATCGCGTCGGCAATTTCACCGGCCATGGTGCGGGTATAGGCATTGAGCTTGTCGGGACGGTTGAGCGTGATCGTTGCGATCTTCTCGCTCACCTCATAATTGATCTGCGAATAGCCCAATGCCTCTGCTCCTGGTTAGCGCGGGGCCATCCGGATCGCACCGTCAAGACGGACGTCCTCGCCGTTGAAATAGCCGTTCTCGATCATGGTCAGCGCAAGGCCGGCATATTCGTCAGGCTTGCCGAGCCGCTTGGGGAACGGCACCGATGCCGCCAGCGCATCCTTCACTGCCTGGGGTGCACCCAACATCAGCGGGGTTTCAAAAATGCCGGGCAGGATGGTGTTGACGCGAATCCCTTCGCTCATCAGGTCGCGCGCGATCGGCAGCGTCATGCCGATCACCCCGGCCTTCGAGGCCGCATAGGCCACCTGGCCCATCTGCCCATCCTCGCCCGCGACGCTCGCGGTGTTGACGATCGCGCCGCGCTCCCCGTCCTCGGTGCAGTGTTCGAGCGTCAACATCCCCGCAGCCGACATCGCGATGCAACGGAAGGTGCCGACCAGATTGATCTGGATCAGCCAATCGAAGGCGGACGGCGGATAGAACTTGATCGAGCCGTCTTCCTTGGAGCGACTGGCAGTCTTCATCGCCGCGCCGGTACCCGCGCAATTGACGAGAACTCGCTCCTGCCCATGGGCTGCGCGGGCCTTGGCAAAGCCGGCCGCGACGCTCTCATCCGAAGTAACGTTGACCTCGCAGAACACGCCGCCGATTTCGGAGGCCATGGCCTCGCCCTTGTCCTTCTGCAGGTCGAAAATGGCGACCTTGACGCCCTTGGCGGCCAGCGCGCGGGCGGTCGCGGCACCAAGGCCGGACGCACCGCCGGTGACCACTGCAGCGACGGTGTTATCGAGTTTCATTGCATTCTCTCCTAAATGCCCCTCCGCTTCAGGGGAGGGAAGATATCTCAGCACATCTCGATGATGGTCACGTTGGCGACGCCGCCGCCTTCGCACATCGTCTGCAAACCGTATTTCAGCCCCCGCGCCTTGAGCGCATGAAGCAGCGTCGCCATCAGCTTGGTGCCCGATGCGCCGAGCGGATGGCCCAGCGCAATTGCCCCGCCATTGACGTTGAGCTTCGCCGGATCGGCCCCGGTATGCTTCAGCCAGGCCATCGGTACCGAGGCAAAGGCCTCGTTGACCTCATAGAGATCGATATCGCCGATCTTCATGCCGGCGCGGCTCAGCGCGCGGTCGGTGGCGAACAGCGGCTCTTCCAGCATGATCACCGGATCGCCTGCGGTCACGGTCAGATTGTGGATCCGGGCGAGCGGGGTCAGATTGTAACGCTTGAGTGCAGCTTCAGAGACCACCAGCGCTGCGCTCGATCCATCGCAGATCTGGCTGGAGGAAGCAGCGGTGAGCGAGCCGCCCTCCTGCAACAGCTTGACCCCTGCAATCCCTTCCAATGTCGCATCAAAGCGGATGCCTTCGTCCACGGTGTGCCATGCCATGCCGTCCGGCGTTTCGATCTCGACCCTGACGATCTCATCGGCAAAAGCTTTGGCATTGGTGGCGGCAATCGCCTTCTGGTGGCTTGCAAAGGCAAACTGGTCGAGCTCGTCCTTGGTGAAGCCATGCTTCTTGACGATCATTTCCGCGCCCATGAACTGTGACCACATGATGCCGGGATATTTGGCCTCCAGCCCGGGCGACTTGTAGTTGCCCAGCCCTTCTTTCATGTGGAACATCGCGGTGGAGCCCATCGGGACCCGGGTCATGCTTTCGATCCCGGCCGCGATCACCACATCCTGCGTGCCGCTCATCACCGCCTGCGCGGCAAACTGGATCGCCTGTTGTGACGAACCGCACTGGCGGTCGATCGTTACTGCCGGGGTTGATTCTGGCAGCAGCTTGCTGGCCAGCACTGCATTGCGGCCAACCTGTCCCGCCTGCTGTCCGCCCTGGCTGACGCAGCCCATGATTACATCGTCAATGGCTGCCGGATCGACCCCGGTCCGGCCGACAATGGCATCGAGACTGGCCGCAGCCAGATCGACCGGATGAACCCCGGCCAGACGTCCGCCACGCCGTCCTCCAGCGGTCCGGACTGCATCGACGATATAGGCGGTTGCCATAGCCTGATTCTCTCCATCGGGATTGGTTTAACCGTTCGATTAAGGCCTCGCCCGCGCAGCGTCAAGCGAGCCACCTGTCCAGTCAGTGAGGAAGCGGGAGCATCCCCGAGATTGTGATGAAATTGCCACAAGCCGGTCATAAATTCGTTGGCAAGACGATTGCGATTGCAACGAAATTCGCGCTTTGCCACGACGTGTGAACAAGGTTCTCAAGCGGCCTGGGGTTTGGCGCAATTCATTTTGCGGCAATTTGCGCAATTCTAATGCTCTGCCCGCGTATATCCGGGTTAGGGTTAAAGGGGCTAAATGCATGAAAATTATTCGTAAGTCGGCGCTGTTCGGCGCGACCTGCTTGCAGGGAACTGTGCTCGCCATCGCGCTGACCAGCGCCACCACCGCCTTTGCGCAAGACGCAGCGAATCAGGAAAAGCCGGTTGAGACCAGCATCGCCCAGTATAATGCCGATGGCAGTGCAGTCACTGAAGACAAGGCGATCGTGGTTACCGGTTCGCGCATCAAGCTGCCGAACCTGTCCAGCGCCGAGCCGATTGTTTCAGTCCAGGCCAAATACATCGAAGACCGCGGCCTTACCAACGTCGCCGATGCGCTCAACGAAATCCCCGGTTTCCGCGGTTCGGTAACGCCCAACGGCGCGCAGGGCTCGTTTGGCCAGGGCGTGAACTTCATCAACAGCTTCGGAATCGGTTCAAACCGCACGCTGACCCTGCTCAATGGCCGCCGTGTCGTTTCCTCGAACGTCACCTCGGTGTTCAACAACGCCTCGCAGGGGACGCAAGTCGATCTCAATACGATCCCCACCATCCTGGTTGACCGGATCGATCGGGTCAGCATCGGCGGCGCGCCGATTTATGGCTCGGACGCGATCGCGGGCACGGTCAACATCATCCTGAAGCGCAAGTTCGAAGGCCTCAAGGCCACGCTGACTTCAGGTATAACCGCACAGGGCGATAACTCTCGCCTGAACGCACAGGTGGCCGGCGGGATGAGCTTCGGCGGCGGTCGCGGCAACATCACCGGCGCGGTGGGTTACGAGCGGGTTGACGGCATGGTCGGCAACTCCCGCGAATTCTTCCGCAACAATCTGGGCAATCTGACCAACCCGACCACGGCTCAGGCTGCAACCTTCGGCCCAGCAGGCCGCACTCCCGCCAGCGACGGCCGGATCAACCCCAACATCGGCTTCAACGATTCAACCACCGATGGCTTCCCCGGCTCGATCCTGGTGCGCGGCGTGACCATTCCTTCGTTGACCCGCGGCGGGCTGATTACGACCGGCTCGGGCGCTTACAACTTCATGTTCGATCCCGGCGGCAACATCGTGCCGTTCACCCGCGGAACGCTGTATGGCGGCGCCATCACCAGCGCCGCAGCGCGCGCATCGGGCGGCAATGGCTTCACTTTCAATGACTTCATCCAGCTGACCAGCGACATCGAGCGGATCAACGCCAATCTGTTCGTCGACTATGAACTGACCGACAACATCCGGTTCTTTGCCGAAGGGATGTACTTCCGCGGCCAGGGCGATGAGCTGGTCCAGCAGCCGACCTTCAACTCCACCCTGTTTGGTGGCGCCTCGGGCGCGCTGACTTTCCAGGCGACCAACCCGCTGCTAACCAGTCAGGCGCGGACGTTCCTGGCGGCCAATGGTTATTCAACCTTCCGCCTGAGCCGCGCCAACGTCGATCTGTCTGACAACACCGGCTATTCGAAGAACGATCTCTATCGCGGGGTTGCCGGGTTCGATGGCGATTTCGAGATGGGTGGTCGCAACTACAACTTTGAAATCTCGACCAACTATGGCCGCAACGATTTCAAGGATTTTGGCCAGGCGATCCATCAGCAGCACTTCGTCAATGCCATCAACGTGGCAAATGTCGGCGGGCAGATCGTCTGCACGACCACTCAGAACGTAACTGGCACGCCGACCGCACCAATTGCCGATGCAGCTTGCGTTCCGCTCAGCCTGTTTGGCGAAGGCAAGCCCAGTCAGGCCGCGCTCGACTACATCCTGGTCGATACGCTGGCGCAAAGCCGGTTGGAGCAATGGGTGATCAACGCCAACTTTGGCGGATCGCCGTTCGATCTGTTCGGCAATCCGGTGGGCTTCAACATCGGCTACGAGCATCGTCTGGAGAAGGCCCAGTTCACTCCCGATCCATTCCTCCAGGCTGGCCTTGGCCGTTCGGTGGCGATTGCGCCGACCGGCGGGCAGTACAACCTCGACGAAGTTTTCGGCGAAGTGCTGGTGCCGCTGATCACCCCGCAGAACGATTTCTTCCTGAGCAAGGTCGAGGTGTTCGGCCGGATCCGCTATGTCGATAACACCGTCAACGGCGGCTTCACCGCTTGGGCGGCTGGTGGCTCGATCGCACCGATCGAGGACATCGAACTGCGCGGCAACTTTACCCGCTCGTTCCGCGCTCCGGCGATCACCGAACTGTTCGCACCGGTCACCAACACCTTCACGACCGTGCCGGATCTGTGCTCCACCGCGAACCGCAATGCAGGACCCGTGCCGACGGTCCGTGCCGCCAACTGCGCAGCCTTCCTGGCCGTTTTCCCGACCGCGACTCCGCTGGCAGCTGCGCTGGCAACGGTGCCCGGGCAATCGGGCGGGAACAAGAACCTCCTCAACGAGCAGGCGGACAGCTATACTTTCGGCGCGATCCTGCGGCCGCGCTTCGTGCCCGGTCTCAGCCTTTCGGTCGATTACCTGAATATCAAGCTCACCCAGCCAATCTCCAGCCTGACGGTCGCCAGCATCGTTTCGAGCTGCTTCGACAATACCACCTTCAACACCGCAGACCCGGCCAATGGCAACGCCTTCTGCTCGATGATCCGGCGCGATTCCACCGGCCAGGTGGTTGTCGATGCCGCCAACCCGGCGGTGTTCTCGGGCTTCGTCAACGGCAAGCAGATCAAGTTCAGCGGGATCCAGGCAGTGCTGGATTACACCACCAAGCTTGACGGGATCGGGATCAAGGGCACGCTCGATGTGGGCGGCGATCTGTTCTATGTCGAAAATCGCCTGAACGACATCACCGGGGTTGCTCCCGCCCAATCGCATGGGGTGGTCGGTGATCCGCAATTCAACGGCCAGTTCCGGCTTGCCTACACCAACAAGGTCTGGGGCTTCACGACTAACGTCAACTATGTTGGCGAGCAGCTGATCTCACGCTTCAACCGGGGCGGTAGTCCCAACGACACCCGCGAATTCGACGAATATGACGATTACGTAACCGTCGATGCCTCGCTGCAATTCAAGACCAAGAATGATTTCCGTCTGACCCTGTCTGTGACCAATCTGCTCAACCGGATCGGCCAGAAGTACTACGGCTTCTATATCCCGGGCGCGATCAACGACGCCTTCGGCCGCCGCTTCGCGATCAGCGCGTCCAAGACGTTTTGATCGGCTGAACTGCCAAAACAAGGGCGGCATGGTTTGGCCATGCCGCCCTTTCTTTTTGCCCATTCGCCAGGCGGGCGCGGTCAGCTGGGGAGTGCGGCTGCGGTTATGCTCGCGACACGCGCCTCAGCTTCGGGTGCGGACTTGCCGATCCAGCGCTGCGCTGCGGCAAGCTCGTCGCCAAGCTGGTCTGACAGCACTGCCTGACGCGCCAGCCGCGCCGCATTATCAAAGGCATGGGCCGGGTTTTTCGAATAGGTCGAGAACAGCGGACCGGTGACGCAGGCCTCAATCGCAGCCTCCGACGCCGCCATCTCGAAATGATTGGCGGCAGCCCGCAACACGGCGCGGGGATTGGCGAAAAATTCCTCCGCATCAAGGCTGCACGCGTTCGGCATAACCTCGATCGCAGCGGCAAAGCGGCGCATCATCGCCACCCACAGCGCCGCGCCAAGCTCGGCATCGGGCAACGCCGACAGATCGCCCAGATATGCAGCAAGCTGCCCGGTGACATTGCGCAGCCAGGCCCGGTGATTGGCGCTGCGCAAGATGGCGAGCAGGTAATCGCGCAAGCTGCAATGGAGGAAGATCGCCTTGGCCGCAGGCGCAAAGCCGGCGATCTCATCCAGCAGGAAATTGACCGGAACATTAGCCTTGATCAGCGTCGCCCCGGCGCCGGGGTAACGCCGCGACAGCAGCGCCAGCGCGAGGTTCAACCGCGCTGCATCGGGGGCCAGGGCCAGCTGGCGTAGCGTCAGCGGCTCGCGCAGCACCAGATTGTCCCCGCCCAGCTCGTCCCCCCCCAGCTCGTCTAACGCCCGCGCCAGCAGCGTCGATCCGCAATGGGCGACGTGGAAGATCCATCCGGTCGGAGCTGCCGGGGACGGCGTCCCCAACGCGCCAATGGCCGCCCGCACCACTCCATCGGCGGCGGGCGAGATCCGCCGATCGAGAAAGATCGACCGGCGATAAGCCGCGCGGTCCATCGCCGCGAACAGCGCATCCTCGCCCTCGAACGAATGGAGGTAGTAATCGGGCGAAGCGAGCAGTTGTTCGGGAGTGGGAGTCATCGGCCAAGCCTATAGCTTGCTCGCTTCGTCTCGGCTATCGCTGGCGCCGCCATGGCCCATTTCAGTCTGCCCCAACCCGGCCGCCCGCTGGTACTTGTCACGCCGTCCGGGGAAAACGGGGTCGGCCAAGTCGATCGCGCGGAACTGATCGCGCATTACCAGACGCATGGCGCACTGCTGTTTCGCGGGTTCGCGACCGATCTTGCCCGGTTCAATGCCTTCGCCCGGAAGTTCTGTCCGACCAGCGTGTACAATGAAAGCCCCGGTCGCGCGCTGCTCGATCCCGCTGAAGGCATCTATGCAGTCGATGGCGGGGTCAACGAATTTGCCCTCCACCCCGAACTTTCACGGGTGCCGTGGAAGCCCGATGTCGCATTGTTCGGCTGCCTCACTGCCCCCGGACAGGGCGGAGCCACCACGATCTGCGATGGCATCGCGCTCGCCCGCGCCCTGCCCGATGAGGTGCAGCGCGGGCTGGCGGGGCGGCGGCTGATTTATGTCAACGGCACCTGGCCTGAACTGCTTGAATTCTGGCTGGGCACGCCAACGCCCGATGATGCCCAGCTCAGCCAGCCGCCAGTGGGCTGTCCCTACCAGTTCATGCGCCTTCCCGATGGCCGGATCGTCCGCCATTTTTCGCGCCCGGCGCTGCACCGGCCGATGTTCGCCGATGAGCGCGCCTTCGGCAACTTCCTGCTGTTCGCGCGGTTCAACAACGGGCGGCCCGATTTTCCCCTGCTCGATGATATGCGCCCGGTACCCGAAGCCTGGCTCCAGGCGATCAAGGCCACCGGCGATCGACTGACCTGCGCCGTGCAGTGGCAGCCGGGCGACCTGCTGATGCTCGACAACACGCGCTTCATGCACGGGCGGACCGCGATCCTCGAGCCGAGCGAACGGCAGATCGCGACCTTCTTCGGCTACCTCGATTTTGCCGTTCCCGATCCTGAGGAACCGGCCGACCCGGTCTGGCGGCGTGAGGATTTCGCGCCCCCCCGCCCGCCCGAAAGCCTGCTCAGACCACAGTGATCGCCAACGCGCCGTCGCCCTCATCGATCTTGAGCGCCGACCCATCGGGGATCTCCCCGGCGAGCAATTTCTCCGCCAGCGGATCCTGCAAATAGCGCTGCACCGCGCGCTTCAAGGGCCGCGCGCCATAGACCGGATCATAGCCGACCCGGCCGAGCCAGCGCTTGGCAGCATCGCTCAGATCGAGCGTGATCTTGCGATCCTTGAGCAGCCCCGCCACCCGCCCGACCTGGATTTCAACAATCGGCGCCATATGCTCCACGCCGAGGCGGTGGAACAGGATGATCTCGTCCAGCCGGTTGAGGAACTCGGGGCGGAAATGCCCGCGAACCACTTCCATGACCTGCGGCTCGACAGCTTCCACATCCTGGCCTTCTTCCAGATTGGCGAGATATTGGCTGCCAAGATTGCTGGTCAGGATGATCAGCGTGTTGGTGAAATCGACCACCCGGCCGTGCCCGTCGGTCAGGCGCCCGTCATCGAGCACCTGCAGCAGCACGTTGAAGACATCGGAATGCGCTTTCTCGACCTCGTCGAACAGCACAACCTGATAGGGCCGGCGGCGCACGGCTTCGGTCAGCACTCCGCCTTCGTCATAACCGACATAGCCCGGCGGCGCGCCGATCAGGCGGCTGACCGAGTGCTTTTCCATGAATTCGGACATATCGATCCGGACCATCGCGCTGTCATCATCGAACAGAAAACCCGCCAGCGCCTTGGTCAGCTCGGTCTTTCCGACACCCGTGGGCCCGAGGAACAGGAAGCTGCCGAGCGGCCGGTTGGGGTCCTGCAAGCCCGCCCGCGCCCGGCGCACTGCCTTGGATACGGCGAGCACCGCATCGGCCTGGCCGATCACCCGCTGGCCGATGATCTGTTCCATCTTGAGCAGCTTCTCGCGCTCACCCTCAAGCATCCGGTCAACCGGCACGCCGGTCCATTTGCTGACGACAGA
>JANNAE010000022.1:0-38505 GCA_031383985.1 Novosphingobium sp.
CTTCCGTGGCAAGGAAGCCGTGGTCGCGCTTGTCGAGCGTGGCGGGCGCGTCCGCTCGTTCCATGTCGCCAACGTCAATGGCAACACCCTGCGCCACGTGCTCGTTACCAATGCAGATCGCGGCTCATGGCTCATGACAGACGAGCACAAGGGTTATCAGAACGTCGGCAAGGAATATGTCGGTCATGGCGTGGTCACTCACTCACGCGGCGAATATGTCCGCGCCGGGGTTTTCCACACCAATACGATTGAGGGCTATTTCTCCCTGCTCAAGCGCGGCATCATCGGCGTGTATCACCATGTCAGCGCGGCGCACCTGCACCGCTACTGCTCGGAGTTCGACTTCCGTTACAACACCCGCAAGCTGAATGACTTTGAGCGCGCAGAGCATTCGCTGCTCGGCGCGGTCGGCAAGCGCCTGACCTATCGGCGGACTGCTATCGCCGCGTGAGGCACTGAAGCCCGCAAAGCGCCCCAGAGAAAGTCGCAAGCGCTATTTCGGTTGAGACTCAGCGGGCTTTGGCTTGCTAGGCTGGTGCGGCTTAGGTGCTGTTTGCAGCATCCGACGCAGCACTTCGTCTTCTCTTTTCGGGTCATTTTCGGTCATGAATAATCCTCGACGCACTAAGCGCTTTGATCTTGAGTGCTGGAAAACCGAGTTCTCAGCGAACATGGAAATAGGTAGCGGTCATTTTGGCATGGCTTTGGACGTTCCCGAGTTCGGTCACGAATTCGCCCTGCTTGTATCAGAATTCACACATTTGGAAATTGATATGGAGCGGATTTTGGCCCGGCTTTTGCGGGTCGATAACATCACTGCTGCGCATGTCATGAGGTCAATCCTCTCGGTCAAAGCTCGGATTGAGATGATGCGAGCTGTCCTTCAACGAGCTCGCCACACAGCCGCCTTCCCGAAGGAATTCGACGAAATCCTGAATGAATTTGCGGACATCAACAAGGAGCGAAACAGGCTTGTTCATGCCCGTTGGTACACGGACATCAACACAGGCACCGTCTATATCATTCGGCCAAACGACGATCCAATGTTGTTGGACATGGCGGCCATGACCGAATTCAAGCTTTCCGAAATCAAAGAGGTGCGGACACGTCTGCTTGATCTCTTCCGCAAGATTTCACGGGTTGTCGCCCAGGACATTGAGCGAGCGCCGCCTGAAGAATAGCTTCAGCAATGTCGCGGGAGAGTGAACCCGCAACATCGACGCGACACTCGAGCTCGCCAGCGGCAGCGTTGATCATCGCGGGAGTGATCTCCACGTTTGGAAGCACCGGCCTGTCACGCATTTCGCATACCCTCCTGCATTGGCTTTGTCATGTATACAATGCCCAAAAAATAGGCAGAGCGCGCAATTTTCGGGCGAGTGTGTGGTCCTCGTTATCACTTCATTTCACGCTGAATCCTGAAATGCCACGATAATTGCGTTTTGGCACGATCATTGCTGCATCTGCGAAGCCGGCGTGGGGCCGGCCGAACCAGGGGATGGGCATGAAATTCATCGTTGCCATTATCAAACCCTTCAAGCTCGACGAGGTGCGCGATGCGCTCGGCACGCTCGGAGTTGCGGGCATGACCGTAACCGAGGTGAAGGGCTTCGGACGGCAGAAGGGGCAGACCGAGATCTATCGCGGCGCCGAATACCACACCAACATGTTGCCCAAGGTGAAGATCGAAGTGGCGGTGAGCGATGCGCTCGCCCCGCAAGTGGTCGAAACGATCCAGCAGGTGGCGAGCACCGATGCGATCGGCGACGGCAAGATCTTCGTGCTCGAACTGGCCTCGGCCACCCGTATCCGCACCGGCGAAACCGGGGACACCGCGCTGTGATCGGGCGCGTGACAGGAGGGAATCCATCAATGAACCGCAAGATTCTGGCGGGTGCCGCGGCTATGGCCGCCGCGTTTGCTGCCGTGCCGACGCTCGCCGCCGATCTGGTCAAGGCGCCGGCCGATCCGGCGGTGCTGGCCGCGATGACCAACAAGGGCGATACCAGCTGGATGCTGATTTCATCGGTGCTGGTGCTGATGATGAGCGTGCCCGGTCTTGCGCTGTTCTACGGCGGCCTGGTCCGCACCAAGAACATGCTCAGCGTGCTGATGCAGGTGTTCATGATCGTTTCGATCGCCGGCCTCGTCTGGGTCGGCTGGGGCTATTCGATGGCCTTCACCTCGGGCGGCGAAGGTCCGCTCGCGCCGTTTGTCGGCGGGTTCACGAAGATCTTCCTCCGGGGCGTTTCGGCGAGCACTTACGCCGCGACCTTTTCGAACAACGTCTATCTGCCCGAATTCTCCTTCGTGGTGTTCCAGATGACCTTCGCCTGCATCACCCCGGCGCTGATCGTCGGGGCCTTTGCCGAACGGGTGAAGTTCTGGCCGCTGATGCTGTTCATGGTGCTGTGGTTGACGATCGTCTATTTCCCGGTCGCCCACATGGTGTGGTACTGGGCTGGCCCTGACTTCCTGGTCGATACGGTCAAGAAGGCGGCTGACGGTTCACTGATCAGCCAAGACGCCGGGTACCTGTGGGGCATGGGCGCGCTCGACTTCGCCGGCGGCACCGTGGTGCACATCAACGCCGGGATCGCGGGCCTGGTCGGCTGCCTGATGATCGGCAAGCGCGTCGGCTTCGGCAAGGAAGCCACCCCGCCGCACTCGCTGACCATGACCATGATCGGCGCTTCGCTGCTGTGGGTGGGCTGGTTCGGCTTCAACGCCGGGTCCAACCTCGAAGCCAATGGCGTGACCGCCGTGGCCTTCATCAACACAATGGTTGCCACTTGCGCTGCGGCAGTCAGTTGGTCGCTGGTCGAACAGGTCCACCACGGCAAGCCGTCGATGCTGGGTGCCGCCACCGGTGCGGTGGCCGGGCTGGTCGCGATCACTCCGGCTTCGGGCTTTGCGGCGCCGATGACCTCGATCGCGCTGGGCTTTCTGGTCTCGCCGATCTGCTACCTCTTCGTCAGCACGGTCAAGAACAAGCTCAAGTATGACGACACGCTCGACGTCTTCGGGGTCCACTGCATCGGCGGGATCGTCGGTGCGCTGGGCACCGCGATTGTTGCGGCGCCGTCGCTCGGCGGGCAGGGTTGGCTCGATTATACCGTATTCCCGGCGGTCCCCGGCGAATATGACATGGCAGGTCAGTTGCTCACCCAGCTCAAGGCTGTTGTCGTTACCCTGCTGTGGTCAGGCGTCGGCTCGGCGGTGCTGTTCTTCGGGATCGACAAGATCTTTGGCCTGCGTCCCACCGAGGAAGCCGAGCGCGAAGGCCTTGACCTCTCGGAACACGGCGAACGTGCCTATAATTACTGAGTTACCGAGTTTGGCGGGGCCGAGGCACCTTCTCTCCTCCCCCCCCCGGTTCCGCCAACCCACGTTCCTCCTGCGAACGTAAACTGAACGGGCCGGAGCCAGTCGCTCCGGCCCTTTTTTTGGGAGCCAGGATTGTGAGTGATCCCACACTCACCCCAATGCCGCTTTCACAAAATCGGCTGCCCGTTCGCCGATCATGATCGCGGGCGCATTGGTATTGCCCGAGATCAGCCGAGGCATGATGCTGGCATCGGCGACCCACAGCCCGTCCAGGCCGCGCAGTTTCAGGGCCGGGTCGACCACGCTGGCCTGATCGCCGCCCATCCGGCAGGTGCCGACCGGATGATAGACCGTATCGGCACGGCTGCGAATCGACGCGTCGAGCGCGGCATCGCTCGTGAGGTCGATCGGATGGCGATCCTTGGGCGCATAGTTCGCGAGCGGCGGAGCCTGGGCGATGCGGTGCATCAGCCGCACCCCGGCGCGCAAAGTTGCGATGTCGCGCGGATCGTCGAGGAAGTTTGGATCGATCTTGGGGGCCGCAGCTGGATCGGCGGCTCCCAGTCGCACCGTACCGCGGCTTTCGGGGCGCAGCACGCAGGCGTGGCAGGAGAAGCCATGGCCTTTGACCTTGGACCGGCCATGGTCTTCCAGCATCGCGGGCACGAAGTGGAACTGGATGTCCGGAGCTGGCAAATCGGCGGAGGATCGCCAGAACCCGCCGGCTTCGGCAAAGGGCGTGGTCATGATTCCGGTGCGCTTGAGGCGATGCTCGATGATTGCCCGCACCATCTTCCAGCTGCCAGCAAGACTGTCGCCGATGAAGTCCTTGGAGGCGGTCTCCCAGCTCGACACATAGTCGATATGGTCTTGCAGATCGCTGCCGACCGCGTCGCAATCGCGCTGAACTTCGATACCGTGCTGGCGAAGGTGCGCGGCGGGGCCGATGCCGGACAGCATCAGGATTTGGGGGCTTCCGAATGCGCCGGCTGAAAGGATCACGCCGCCCCGGGCGCGGATTACTTCGCGGCGCTTGCCGAAGCGCACTGCAACGCCGGTGGCGCGGCCGTTCTCGATGATAATCCGTTCCACCAGCGCACCCGTGCGAATCGCCAGATTGGGGCGCGGGGTCAGATAGGCGCGCGCCGCTGACCAGCGTTCACCGCCCTTTTGGGTTACCTGGTAGAGGCCAAACCCGTCCTGTTGCGCGCCGTTGAAGTCCCGATTGCAAGGCAGTTGCAACGCCTCTGCACTGGCTATGAAAGCGTTTGATCCGGGGTTGGACCAGCGCTGGTCCATGACCGATAGAGGCCCCTTGCCGCCATGCCAGTCATCGCCGCCGCGTTCGTTGCCTTCAGAGCGTTTGAACCAGGGCAGCACATCGGCATGGCTCCAGCCGGTGCAGCCAAGCGCGGCCCATTGATCGTAATCGAAGTGATTGCCGCGAATATAGACCATCGCGTTGATCGCGCTCGATCCGCCCAGGCCCCGGCCGCGCGGCTGATAGCCATTGCGGCCATTCAAGCCCTTTTGCGGCACGGTTTCGAATTTCCAGTTCGATGCACCCCGGATGAAAGGCATGAAGCCCGGAGTCTTGATCAGGAAATTGTCATTGGTGCCGCCAGCTTCGAGCAAGCAGACCCGCAGCCGCCCATCCTCGCCCAGCCGCCCAGCCGCCGCACTGCCTGCGCTGCCGCCGCCGATCACGATAATATCGAACTCGTCCATTACCACCCCTATCGTTGGCAGGAGGTTTAAGCGAGCGATTAAATCGGCGCAATGCTATTCGGGACTCGAAGCTGCTTGTTGCGCCGCCCAGCGCGTTCGGATCGTGTCCGTAGTATCGCGGCTGCCATCGTGGCTCCAGCCGGGCTCGCGCCACATGTAGGAGAACTTGTGCCGCCACGGCGCGGCCCGCACATCCTGCACAATGCCGATCCATTCGTGAAACACGCTCCACAGCAGGCTGAAGCTGCCGAGCTGCTTGACGATCCCATAGCGGATGCGCTCGCTGCCAAGCTCGGGTTGAAAGGTGCCGAACATCCGGTCCCAGACGATGAACACCCCGGCATAATTGCGATCGAGATAGACCGGGTTGGTCGCGTGGTGGACCCGGTGGTGCGACGGCGTGTTCATCACCGCTTCGAACCAGCGCGGCACGCGGTTGATCGCCTCGGTATGGAACCAGAACTGGTAGATCAGGTTGAATGCCCCGCAGGTCAGGATCATCGCGACCGGGAATCCCGCCAGGGCCAGCGGCAGGCGGAAGATGAAGCTTGCCGCGATAAATCCGGTCCAGGTCTGGCGGAGCGCGGTGGAGAGATTGTAGTGCTGGCTGGAGTGATGGTTGACGTGGCTCGCCCAGAACCAGCGGACCCGGTGCGCCATTCGGTGGAACCAGTAATAGGCCAGATCATCGAGGACAAAGCACAGCCCCCATGCCCACCAGCCCCAGCCGATGTCGAACAGCCGGTACTGGTGGGCACCTAACAGCAGTGCCAAGATCAGCCCCCCGGACAGCGCGCCGGCGACAGTGCTCCCCGTTCCCAGCGCGAGTGAAGTCAGCGTATCGCGCGGCTCGTATTTCTCCGGCGCGCGCTTTCTGGCCCAGAGCATCTCGATCAGAATGAGCAGTATGAAACCGGGCACCGCATAATCGACTGGGTTGAATTCGGGCATCGGTCAGGAGCTCAGATGGCGCAAGCTGCTGGCCCAGATCTGGGCCTTGTCGCCAAGATCGAGTGTTACCCCTCCGTACCGTGTTTCACCGGTGGCGATGGTCAGGAAGTTGTGGTCCAGCCGAGTGAAGGCATGGCTATCAAGCAGTCGCGCGGCAAATTGCGCGCCATGGCGGCGTACAAGCATGACCCGCCCTGCCGCGTCGCGCAGCAGCGCCCCGATCCCGGCCCGGTCCACCACCAGATCGACCGCGTCGAAGCCGCACAGCGCATCGGCCGCAAGCTCACGGGCATGGCGCTCATCCTTGATGCGGACATCACCGCCCAAGCCAAGTCTGACAGTCAGCTGCCAGACCAGCAAAACAGCGAAAATCGATCCGCCAAGCTGCGCCAGCTGGACCAAACCACTGCTGTTCATTTGGCGCGCACCGCCAGCATGTCGATCATCTGCCGGACCGGGCCGAGGTCATAACCCGCAGCCTCGGCCTGCGCGGCAAGGACGCCGGGGTTGCGGCCCCGGCTCGCTTCGGCAAGCGCCCACAGCAGGGTCGATCGCGTGCCAGAGCGGCAATAGGCCAACACCGGCCCTGCTGCGGCGGCCAATGCCTTGGCCATGGCTTCCATCTGCCATTCACTGAAACCGGCGTGAGTTACCGGAACGGCAACATAATCCATCCCTGCAGCGCGTGCCACAGCCTCGATCTCACTGCCGGGAACCTGATCGTCGCTTTCGCCTTCCGGGCGGTTGTTGATGATCAGCGTCACCCCCTGTGCCGCCGCCTCTGCCACATCGGCAAGGGTAATCTGCGGACTGACGAAAACCCGGTCGGTCAACTGGCGGAACATGACAAAGCTATCCTTTGGCGGCCTGCGCCTTGCGCTGGCGGCGGTTGCGGCTGAGGATGTTGAGCGTTTCGACCAGGGCCGAAAAACCCATCGCGGCATAGATGTAACCCTTGGGTATATGGACCCCGAAGCCATCGGCCAGCAGTACCACCCCGATCATCACCAGGAACGCCAACGCCAGCATCACTAAAGTAGGATTCTTCTCGATAAAGCGCGACAAAGGATTGGCCGCGAGCATCATCACACCGACGGTGAAGACCACAGCAGCGATCATGATCGGGACATGGTCGGTCATGCCCACAGCGGTGAGGATCGAATCAACCGAGAAGACCAGGTCGAGCGCGATGATTTGCGCAATAGCGGCATTAAAACCGATCAGGGCGACGCCCTTGTCATGATCGAGCAGCTCGCCGCTAACCCCTTCGGGATCGAGGTTGTGATGGATCTCCTTGGTCGCCTTCCACAGCAGGAACAGCCCGCCTGCAATCAGGATCAGGTCGCGCCCCGAAAAGGCGGTTTCAAAGCCGGGCTCGCCATGCGGACCCGGTGCTCCGGCAATGCCCAGATCGAACAGCGGCTGCTGCAAGGTCACGATCCAGCCGATCAGCAGAAGCAGAACGATGCGCATGACCAGCGCGAGCGTCAGTCCTATCCGCCGGGCACGCGCCTGCTGGTGCGCGGGCAATTTGTTGGAAATGATTGCGATAAAAACCAGATTGTCGATGCCGAGCACGATTTCGAGTGCAATCAACGTCAACAGCGCGATCCACGCGGTCGGATCGGTAAGAAGTGCAAGAATGTCCATCCGCTCCCTGTGCCAAGGCTGATTGGGACTGGCAAGGGCGGCGATCTGCAAGAACAAGCAATTGGCAAAAATGTCACACCGGCTGTTTGGGAGCAGGCAGCAATCTGAATCGATTCGCCAACTGGCTGTTTTTAGTCTATCTACCACCGTGCAGCGGAAAGGACTTTGCGGTCGCTTGCCCTGTCGTCCGGCGCGATTCGTCCGCGCGGCTGGACTGAATCGATATGGGGCGAAGCGAAGGTACGTTCGGTTTTATGGGTTTTGATCGAGGACGTCGTGGCCGCGGGCGCGACAAGCGGGATGGTTTCGGCGAAGAAGGGTTTGATCCCTTTGCTGCTGGTGGGGATCGTGCTGGTGGCGCCGCGCCGCGCAGTGGCGGTTTTGGTGACCGCGGCGGCTTCAGCGGCGGCGATCGCGCCGGCGGCGGCGGCTTTGGTGCCCCGCGCAGCGGCGGTGGCGGGGGCTTCAGCGGTCCGCGCGGCGGCGGTGGTAGCGCTGGTGGCGGTGCAGGAATGCCTGCCCAGGTCGTTGGCGAAGGCAAGGGCGTCGTAAAGTTCTTCAATACCCAGAAGGGCTTCGGCTTCATTCAGCGCGATGATGGCGGGGAAGATGTGTTTGTGCACATCAGCTCGGTCGAACGCGCGGGATTGGAAGGTCTGGCCGAAGGACAGCAGCTCGAATTCACCCTGGTCGATCGCGGCGGCAAAGTATCGGCAACCGATCTGGTCGTGGTCGGCGATGTGATCCCCGTAGCCAAGAAGGAAGCCGAAGCACCTCAGCGTGAGCTGACTGGCGAGAAGGCGACCGGTACGGTCAAGTTCTTCAACAGCATGAAGGGCTTTGGCTTCATCACTCGTGATGATGGCCAGCCGGATGCGTTTGTACATATCAGTGCGGTTGAACGTTCCGGCATGCGCGACCTTGCTGAGGGCGACCGGCTGGAATTTGACATCGAGGTCGATCGACGAGGCAAATACTCGGCGGTCAACCTGGTGGCGCGCCAGGGCTGATCCCGTCCGTATAGCCTCGGTCAGTTTGATCGGGAGCTTGCGACATCATAAACACGCGCAAATGGCGGCTCGCAAGAGCCGCCATTTGTCGTTTCCATTACCCCGTCTCGTAGAATTTCTGGTCTGCAAAAGGTATTCTTAAATGTCGATCACCCCGTTGATGCCAGTCTATCCCCGTTGCGGTGTGCGCCCCGTGCGCGGTGAGCATTGCCATCTGATCGATGAAGACGGCCGCCGGTTTCTTGATTTCGCCAGCGGAATTGCGGTCAATCTGCTCGGCCATTCCCACGAAGGGCTGATCGGCGCGATCCAGCGCCAGGCGGCAACATTGATGCATGTTTCCAACCTCTATGGTAGCCCGCAGGGTGAGCATCTGGCCCAGCGGCTGGTCGACTTGACCTTTGCCGACACGGTATTCTTCACCAATTCGGGCGCCGAGGCGATGGAATGCGCGATCAAGACCGCACGCGCCTATCACCAGCACGTTGGCAATGATCACAAGTTTGAGTTGATCACCTTCAAGAACGCCTTCCACGGGCGGACTATGGCCACCATCAGCGCCTCCAATCAAGACAAGATGCACAAGGGTTTCATGCCCCTGCTGTCCGGCTTCAAATATGTCGATTTTGACGATCTTGAAGCTGCCCAAGCAGCGATCGGACCCAACACGGCGGGCTTCATCGTCGAGCCGATCCAGGGCGAGGGCGGGATCCGCCCTGCCTCAGACGAATTCCTGCAAGGGCTGCGTGCACTGGCCGATGAGCATGATCTGATGCTGGTGCTGGATGAAGTGCAGTGCGGCATGGCCCGTTCGGGCACGCTCTATGCTTATGAGCAATACGGGATCACACCCGATATCATGGCCACGGCCAAAGGCATCGGCGGCGGCTTCCCGCTGGGAGCTTGCCTCGCCACCGAAAACGCCGCGCGCGGCATGGGGCTGGGCACCCACGGCTCAACCTATGGCGGCAATCCACTGGCGATTGCCGCTGGCGAGGCGGTCCTCGATGTGGTGGCGAACGAGGAATTTCTCGCCGAAGTACGCGCCAAGGGTGAGCGGATCCGCACGCGGCTGGAGCAGTTTATCGGCAATTATCCCGATCTGTTCGAGCTGGTTCGCGGTCGCGGGCTGATGCTGGGGTTGAAGATGCGCAGCGAGAGCCGGCCATTTGTGGCGCATCTGCGCGACAATCACGGATTGCTAACCGTCGCTGCCGGTGACAACACCGTGCGGGTAATCCCGCCGCTGGTGATCGATGACAGCCATATCGATGAATTCATGGACCGACTCTCGGCCGGTACCGCCACCTACCAGCCGACGCAGGAGGGATGATGACCCGGCATTTTCTCGACCTAAGCGACGCGGGCGGCGATGCGATTGCCGCGATGCTCAACGATGCACAGGATCGCAAGGCAGCGCGGCTTGGCTGGCCAAAGGGCCGCGTCGATGGCGATGCGCCGCTGGCGGGCCATGTGCTGGCGATGATCTTCGAGAAAAACTCGACCCGCACCCGGGTCTCGTTCGACATGGCAATGCGCCAGCTCGGTGGTAGTGCGATCGTTCTGGAAGCGGGCTCGACCCAGCTTGGGCGCGGCGAGACTGTCGCCGATACCGCGCGGGTCCTGAGCCGGATGGTCGATGCGATCATGATCCGCACCAGCGACCACGCCAAGATCGAGGAGCTGGCGCATTACGCCAGCGTTCCGGTGATCAATGGCCTCACCGATCGCTCGCATCCCTGCCAGATCATGGCGGACCTGTTGACTGTGATCGAGGCGGGCAAGGCGCTGCCGGGCCTCGAAGTTGCCTGGCTCGGCGATGGCAACAATGTGCTCAATTCGGTGATTGAGGCAGCTGGACTGATGAAATTCAATGTCCGGATCGGCGTGCCCGAAGGCTATGAATCCGATCCGGCCCAAATTGCTCGCGCGCAAGCGAGCGGGGCCAGCATTTCGCTCCATCGCGATCCGCGCACCGCTGCCGCCGGAGCCGATGTAGTCATCACCGATACCTGGGTTTCTATGGGTCAGAGCGGGGCTGAGGCGCGGATCACGGCGATGGCACCCTTCCAGGTCAATGAGGCACTGATGGCGGTTGCGGCGCCCGGCGCTTTGTTTCTGCATTGCCTGCCCGCGCATCGCGGCGAGGAAGTGACCGATGCGGTGCTCGATGGCCCGCAGTCGTTGATCTGGGATGAGGCGGAAAACCGCATTCATGCCCAGAAAGCGGTGCTTCGCTGGACATTCGGCCAACTGTGAGCCCTGCCTCACCTATCCCGGCAGAAGAAACCGGTTTCGACCGGTTGCTGGCCTTTACAGTGCCAGCACGCCATGCGCGCGGCCGAGCAGTGCGACTGGGACCGGTTCTGGATACGATCCTTGCGGCACATGAATACCCGCCGGCGGTCAAGCACGTGCTGGCTGAAGCACTGGCATTGACTGCCTTGATTGGCGGGTTGCTCAAGGACGCTGCTGGGCAGCTCACGCTGCAAGCTCAGAATCAGGGGGGAATCGTCAGCCTGCTGGTTTGCGACTACCGCGGCGGTGAACTGCGTGGCTACGTTCTGCATGATCCAGACCGATTGGCGATGCTGGGGGTAAATCCGTCGCTATTCGCGCTGTTTGGACAGGGTTATCTGGCGATGACTTTTGACCTGGCGACAACGGGCCAGCGCTATCAGGGAATCGTTCCGCTGGAAGGCAATTCGCTGGCCGAAGCTAGTCAGGCTTATTTCTCGCAGTCAGAACAAGTACCGACGATGATCCGCGTCGCAGTCAGTTCGCAAGGCGCACACTGCGTTGCGGGCGGATTACTGGTGCAGCACCTGGCTGAGGGGGAAGAGGGCCGCGAGCGGCTCCACGTGCGGTTCGACCATCCGGAGTGGGAGCATGTCGAAGCTCTCGCCGGGAGCACCAAGCATCAGGAGCTGGTTGATCCCGATTTGTCGCTCGAAACGCTGATCTGGCGGCTGTTTCACGAGGAGGACGAAGTGCGCGTCGAACAAGGTGTCGCCCTGACTCGCGGCTGCCGCTGCAGCATAGATCACTACCGGTCAGTGATTACCCAATTCCCCACTTCAGAACGAGCCGAGATGCGTAATGAGGCGGGGTTGATCGTGGTCGACTGCGCTTTCTGTTCGAAGTTGTTCGAAATCGACGCTTGATTACTCGGTTCACCGATGCCGATACACGCTTGGTCGCAGCGCGTCGCTATGGTACAAGCGCGGCTAATGGAGCAGTGGTTGTTCCACCGCATCGTGTGCGATGAATGAGGCAAATGGCAGTGGGTAACAGGACGTTGCGAACCGCCGGGGTGCTTGCCGCCGCACTCGTCGCTGGCGCCGTTCCCGCTTCGGGCCAACGTCCGCCGCTTGCCATGCTTGACCAGCTCGAAAGTGGTCAATGGGAACTACGGCTGCGCGATGGCCGCACTCTGGTGGAGCGGCTTTGCGTCAACAATGGCCGCCAGCTCATCCAGTTGCGCCACCCTGAACCGGCTTGCGATCGGTTTATCATCGATGACAAGCCGGGTGAGGTCACTGTGCAGTACACCTGCCGGGGCCGCGGGTATGGCCGTACCCATATCCGCCGCGAGACCAATCAGCTGGTGCAAATCGACAGCCAAGGCATTGCCGAAGGATTGCCGTTCGACTTCATCGCCGAAGCCCGCCGGATCGGCGACTGCTCCAGCTGACAGTGGTTGCCTGTTAGAGCAGGACCGTTTAGCCCGGTGCAATGCAAGCCATTGAACAAGGGTCGGGCCGCAAGGCAGTAGTGTTGTTGTCTGGCGGACTTGATTCGATGGTCGTTGGCGGGCTCGCCCGTGAAGCAGGTTATGCCGTCCATGCTCTGACGATCGATTACAATCAACGCCATTGCTGCGAGATTGAGGCTGCCAAGGTCATTGCCGACAGGCTTGCGGTGGAACGCCACGTCGTTCTGCCGCTTGATCTGCGCCAGTTCGGCGGCTCAGCGCTGACATCTGATCTGCCCGTACCCAAGGACGGAGTCGGCAAGGATATCCCTGTCACCTATGTCCCCGCGCGAAATTTGGTGTTTCTGTCGCTGACATTGGCCTGGGCAGAAGCGCTAGGCGCGCGCGACATCTTCATTGGCGTGAATGCGCTCGATTATTCGGGCTATCCCGATTGCCGCCCGGAATTTATCGCCGCTTTTGCCGCTCTGGCGCAACTTGCCACGAAGGCGGGGGCAGAGGGCGGTGGTTTCCAGATTCACGCGCCGCTGCAATATCTTGGCAAGGCTGATATCGCGCGACAGGCGGATCGGTTGGATCTTGATCCGGCAATCAGCTGGTCTTGCTACGATCCCCAGCTCGATGGCCGCGCTTGCGGGTTGTGCGACAGCTGCCGCCTGCGCCGAGCCGGGTTTGCCGAGGCCGGCCTTATCGATCAGACCCGCTACGCCGCTAATCAAGGAAACAGCGATGCATGAAGGCCAGACCGATGAAAAGCGGGCAAGCGGTTACAGTTGGTATGTGCTCAGCGTGTTGGTGCTGGTCTATATCCTCAACTTCATCGACCGCCAGATTCTCAGTATCCTTGCTGTCGATATCAAGGCGGATCTGAACCTTACCGACAGCGACCTTGGCTTTCTTGGCGGCGCTGCTTTCGCGGTCTTTTATGCCTTGTTCGGAATTCCGCTCGGTCGCCTTGCCGACAACTGGAATCGGAAAAAGCTCCTCGCCATCGGGCTGGCACTGTGGTCGACGATGACCGCGTTGTCAGGCTTTGCGCGCGACCAGCTGACGCTGTCGCTAGCGCGGATGGGTGTCGGGGTTGGCGAGGCGACCGCCAGCCCGACGGCCTATTCACTCATCTCCGACTATTTCCCCAAGCGCCAGCGCGCCACCGCGCTCGCGATCTATTCCTCCGGCCTCTATCTGGGCGGCGGCGTTTCCCTGCTTATCGGCGCGAAGATCGGACAAGTGTGGAATCAGACTTACCCCGACGGGGGGGCACTCGATCTGGTCGGCTGGCAGGCCGCGTTCCTCGCCGTAGGGATTCCCGGATTGCTTGTAGCGCTGTGGGTGGCGACCCTGCGCGAACCGGTGCGCGGGGCGATGGATGGTGTGGTCAGCCCCACCTCGCCAACTCCGTTCGGCAATTTCATCTCCGACCTGTCGTCCATCGTTCCCCCATTCACGCTGATCGGTGCATGGCAGCGCGGTCCGGCCGCACTGGCGATCAACCTGGGGGTCGCCGCGCTGGTAGCCCTGTTTGCATGGCTGATGATTGGCTTGACCAGCAATCTGCCGCAATGGTCCGCAGTCGGGCTGGGTTATTATGCGGTCTTTTCGTGGGCGTGCACGCTCAAGTCCCGTGATCCGGCGACCTATCGTCTGATCTGGGGCACTCCGGCGTTCATTTGCACGACCCTGGGCTACGGCCTTGTTTCGCTGGCTGCCTATGCGCTGGCCTTTTGGTCTGCGCCTTATGCCGAGACCGTGCTGCATCTGCCAAAGCAGGAATTGGCGTTTATCCTGGGAGCCAATGGCGCACTCAGTGGCTTTCTGGGCGTGATTATTGGCGGGCGGGTCGCCGATTCCTTGCGCGCGCGCAATCCGGCGGGCCGAATTCTGGTGATCATGTTTGGGGTGGTTGCTCCGATCATTCCGATCTGGATCGGCTATTCGAGTGAGAACCCGACGATCTTCTATACGATGAATTTTTTCGCCGGGATGTTCGGTGCGACCGCGCTTGGCGCAGCAGCGGCAACGACGCAGGATCTGGTGCTGCCGCGGATGCGCGGCACAGCCACCGCTGCGTTTTTCCTGGGCACCACCCTCGTCGGGTTGTCGTTCGGGCCCTATATGGTCGGGCAGATTTCCGACCTCGCGGGGACGGTGGTAGATGGGAAATTGGTTGGTGACCTGCGGACCGGCATTCTCTCACTCGTTGCCGTGGCCCCGATTGCATTAGGCTTGCTGATTTATGCCTATCGCACCGTGCCAGAAGCCGAAGCGACGCTGATCGAGCGATCAGGTGAGCGCGGCTGATAGCGGCTCAGCGGCGCTGCCACACGCCGCAGGCGATGCGCGTGCCACTATTGCCGCTGGGATCGGATTTGTAGTCGTCAGGATCGGCATGGACGACCAGTGCGGTGCCATCGGCATCCAGCAGCGCCGCCTCAAGTTCGGCGCGTGAAGCTTGCAGCAGGACCGAGAGTGCTCCTGTACCCTTCGTATTGATCACAAGATTGGGTAGATCGCCCAAATGGCTGCCAGCCGGATTGCTGGTGCCATGCTGGTGCCCGGCCGGGTTGAGGTGCCCCCCAGCCGAAGCAAAGCCCGGACCTGCGCAATTACCGCTCATATGCAGGTGGAGACCATGCGCGCCCTCGGGCAGGCCTGTGGCTGCAAGGCTGAGGGTTAGCTGGGTGCCGGTTGCAGTCAGCGTTGCCGTCCCGGTTGGCAGGCCATCGGCGCTGCGCAAAGTGACGGTGGCGATCGGCGTGGCCAGGATATCGGGCGTGGTAGTGCAAGCACCGAGACCGGACAGAGTCAGGGTGAGCAGAATTATTTGGCGAATCATGATGGTTCTCCGAGCGCTTTGGGTTGCTGGGAACCATAACGAAAAAGGGGCCGGATTGCTCCGGCCCCTTGATCATTTAGCCGTGAGGCCAGCTTACATGCCCGAGCCCGGACCGTAAGTGATCTCAACGCGGCGGTTCTGCAGTTCGCGCACGCCGTCCGCAGTCGGGACGCGCGGGTTGTTTTCACCGAAGCCCTGGCTGGTGATCGCGCCATCGGGGATACCGTGCGAGGTCAGGTAGCTCGTGACCGATGCGTTGCGACGCTCAGACAGTGCCTGGTTGTAGCTCGGCTTGCCCGAACGGTCGGCATAACCGGCCAACATGACGGGAACGCGATCACAGCTACCATAAGCGGTGACTGCGCTGTCGAGGATCGTTGCAGCCTCGGGCGTGACATCCGACTTATCCCAGTCGAAGAACACGATGTACGGACCCTTGTTGCACACAGCCATGACCGGCGGTGGCGGTGGCGGAGGCGGCGGAGGCGGCGGAGGCGGAGGCGGAGGCGGAGCCACCGGTTCCGCTACCGCGCCACCGAAGTTGTAAGCCAGCGTCGCCAGCAGCGAGTGCGAGCGGAACCGGGTACGGATATTTTTGCCGGCGAAATTCACCAGATCGTTGTGATCCTGGTTGAAGAAACGATACTTCAAACCCACGTCGATGTTGTCGGTCAGCGGGGTGCGAACACCCGCCAGAGCCTGCCACGCGAAACCAGTATCCGAATCGACCAGATCAATGCTGTTCGGCTTGGTGACGAGAACCGCGTTCTTTACGCGGCCAATGCCAGCACCGGCACCGACGAAGCCCTGAAGGCCATCATCTGCGCCGAAATCGAGCAGACCGTTGAGCATGAAGCTAAGCGCTTCAGCACCGCCGCCAACATTAGCGTCGGCGTAGTTCGCCGCAATACTGCGGTAGGCCTGTTCTTCTGCGCGACGATAGCTGGCTTCAGCTTCGAGGCGGAAGCCGCCGAAGTCGTAGCCGACAATCCCACCGAAGTCATAGCCGGTCTTGAGATCCAGCTTTCCGTCTTGATTGGAACCTGTGAAGTTTTCGATGTCTTCGACGATCATCGCGCCGGCATCGCCTTGGATATACCATGAGTCGTCGCGAGCAAGGGCGGGCGACGCCAGAGCTGTTGTGGCCAAAGCCATCCCTAGGACTAGTTTCCGCATTTTCGTTTTCCCCTTTTGTAGAGATTGATCCACCGAGTTGTGGTTTGTCTAACTTCTTAGAAGAATCGGTGCAAGCTTCCAAAGCATGAAACTGTTGCAAGAATGCCGCGATTTTTCGTCTTAGTGCGATGAAATGGCATGAAATCGCGTCAATTGCCCTTCATTTTGAGGTAAAATTCCCTCCATGCAGCCGTCAAACGCATTAGAAGATGATTGGTTCCCATCAGATGGCAGGAATTATGCCGGCTGTGGTCAGGGCGGCGATCAAGGCGATAATTACGGTACGCGCTTCGGCGTCGATCGTAGTGCCGCCGCTGGGTGACGATGGTCTGTTCGCAACTTTCCAGTTGCCATGGTACCGCATGATCTGACCGGTTGAGCGGTTGAGCAAATGCATACCGTCGCGCGGTGAAAAGAATAGCCAGTTGTTGCTCTGTCGTGCGGCGATCTTGCCTGCATGGCCGATCCAAGCACCGGTGGCTCCGGCAGCTACGAGCCAGCTAGTGCCGTCTGTCGGCGTGACAGGGGGCGCGGCGGCTTCGCCTTCGATGGCGCAATGTAGCAAGGCGTCGGTGCGGGCAGCAGTTTCGTTGACATAGCCCTCCTTCTGGGACTGCCCGGCAAACAGAAAGGGCAGATCGAAACGCGCGCTGCGGCTATCAAAGCTGATCGGATCGCTCATGAGTAGGTCCTTTGTTCGGTCAAGCTAGGGGAATGATGAGTGGCTCTGACACGGCGCGGTCGCCGCGCTGGCGAACCAGGAAAGCGGCCGTGGGAGCGTTCGCCACCAGGCTGGCAAATTCGGCGCTGCCAATGTCCAGCTGCGCGGTGCTGACTTCCCAGCGAGAATGCGTTGCGGCGAGGGAGCCAAAGATCACTTCATAACTCTCGGACTGCTCATTGAGCGGCGTTTCAATCCCATCGGACCAAATCCAGGCCCCACGAGCCCGGCGGGTCCAGCACAGCCGCACCTGCCCATTGGCAGCGACCTCGATGGTTCCGTGTACTGGTGACAGCGGCCGCGTCGAGATTCCGCGAAGATGAAGAGGTGCTGTCACAGGGGCAATCTCGGCAAGGCCGATCGCAACGATCTGCGTCTGCGGAATCACCCCGACCGCTTCGGGGTCAAGCGATATGGCGGCTCCATCGAGTAAGACGAAATCGTCGCCGGCCAAATGGTGGGGAATTGCATTTTCGGTGCCGCCGCGCCCGCGCCATAGTCCTTCTAGACGCCAGCGCCGTGCGCCTTGCGGCAGGGCGCGGGCGAACTGTATGATTTCTTCGCCCAGCAAGGCGCGATTGGCGCCCTGAGCCAATTGCCGGATGGTGGCATCAACCAGCGTCATATCGCTCCCGACCAGCTCGACGATGACCGTGTTGTCTCGATCGAGCAGGAAGGGCCCGCTTGCCCCAAGCGCATCGATTGCCTTTCCGATCAGGCTGCGACCGCGTCCGCTGGGGCCAAGCGGTTTTAAGGCGCCGTCACCTTGATCGACAAACAGAGCGCATCCGCCCCAATTGCTGGCTGGGGATGATGGGGCGGCGAAGATCGCAGCGGTGGTGCCGTTTGCAGCCCCGTCCCAAGGCAATTCGAACGCGGCAAGGGCGGTTGTTGCAGCCGGCAGATCAAGCGCCGGGTTGATCCGGCCCGGTTCGACCGACAAAGGGGGGGCAGCACTGACGGGAGTGAGCCGGACAAGGGTCAACTCGACACCGCTTTCGCGCCATTCCCAATCACGCACGCGCCAGCGGCCGGGATGGCCAGGCACCGCCACAATCGATCCAGGAGCAATGTCCGGATCGAGCTGGGTCACCCGCCACGACAAAGTCTGGCGCGCCCATTGCGCACGCCGGGCCGCGCGATCAACCAGCTTTCGGGCGTCAGTTGCGCCCATTGCCGCCGGCAATTCGATGGTCCGGGGCTGTCCGGCAAGCGAACGTCCCGGTGCGCGCTGTGCGCCCGGCTGATAATCACGATCAAGATCATAATAGCGCAGGACCGAGAGCGGTGCCTGGCTTTCCGGCGCCCGGGTGCGGCTGAACCCGGCGATGCCGCCGAACGCGCCATCTTCGCTGGTTGTTGCGGCGTCGGGTAGCAGTTGTGAACCAGATCCGAGTTGGTCGGCGGCAATTACCAGGCGATCCCCGCTGGCATTGCAGTCCATCGGATAGACCGGATCGAGCAGGCTCAGCGTTTCGGTAAGCGGACCATCACATGATAGCCCGGCTATTCCGGGCAGCGATAATCCGGCATCGCTGTCTTCAATTACGCCGTCCAGCACAGCCGCTAAATTCAATATGCCCTCATCCGCAATTACTTCAAAAGTCAGCGCCGGGATCCGGTTGCCGAAATCGCCCAGTTCCAATTCCTCGAACACAGCATAGGCGAGGCCTCTGTAAGCGGGGCATTGGACAATGCCCTCGGCGGCGGAGATCAGCGAGTCTGGAGACTGGTCGTTCTCGCCGGCGTGGCACCGGAATGTGCCGGCGACCTTCATGTCCCCGCCACTTCCCCGCAGCAACTTGCCGTCGGCCCAGATCCGGCCGATGCCGATGATCGGGCGGCTCGACACTGCGACAGCAAGCGAGGCGGTATAGCTGTAGCTCACGGTTGATGGCTTGCCCTTACCGTTGCCGTGTTTGCTGCGATGTTCGATCAGATCGGTCGCCCAGATGATCGTACCAGCCACCCGCATCCGTCCGAACAGGCGCGGCATCGGGGTGCCATAGCTCGATGTGGTAAGGGCCAGCTCAGTGAGGCGCGGGCCCTCGCGCGCGCCCGGAGCAAAGATCATCGAATCGACCTGGCGACCCGCAAGCGCCCCGATCGCGCCGCCGATTGGCCCGCCAATCAGTGTGCCCAGAGCGGTAAACAGCAGAGTCGCCATACTAAAAATCCTCAATCTGTCGGCAGCAGGCGCCAGTGATGGCTGATCGGGCCGGGCAATGGGCCGGAGCCGATGACCACCCGGCGCAGCCCGGCATGGGCGTGAATGAATCGGCCGTCCTCGGCCGCAATCACCAGATGATGCTGGCACGCCCCCAAGTCGAGCAGCAGGACATCGCCCGTAATGAGTGCGCCCGCCGCGATGGCAAAGCCGCTCGCAATCGGATCGGGCAGCCAGGCATCGAGATTGCGCAGCTTGAGAGTGTAGCCGGTCGGGATCTGGATCCTGCGGCCGATTGCAGCCAGAGCCGCGGTGAGAACACCAATGCAGTCAAGTCCGCTGGCTTCGTCCCTGCCGTGCAGCCGAAAAGGCGTGCCCTCCAGCGCTTGTGCCGCCCGAGCCAGTGCCAGTCCGCTCATTGCACGGGGGAGGGGTAGCGAGTGACCAGATCATTGCCGGGCAAGAACGGCTCGCCTTGAAAATTGATCGCATTGGCAAAGCGGCTGGCGCAACTGCCGAGCGTCCGGTCGCAGCCCTCGCGAACCAAGGCGCGCGCGCCGGGCAAGGGCGGCGTATCGAGCGGGACATCAAGGACCAGTGCGGCGCCATCAAGCGCAATGACATCCGCCGAGCTGCCAGCCAGCGGCCCATCGAGCCAGCGCAGGCTCCCTCCAAGCAGCTTGGCTGGTTCGGTGGCGCAATCCAGAGAAACAGCATTGGCCACAGGATCGATCGCGGTCAGCACCGCCTCATGGGTAAAGCGCGCAGAAGAGAGCGTGCAACCCGGCCCGCAGAACGCGGCGCGGCAGCTCGGGCTGGTGCGCGGCACCGGATCGCGCTGCAATTCGGCCTTGCGCGATTGCAGCGTGGCGGTGAAGCTCCCCGCTTCCTCGGCCACCGACCCGATCGCGCCGCGGTAGAGCAGCTGGCTTTCCAGTGTTTGCCAGTCGACCAACCCGATCACCACGCGGGCTCCGTCAAACCGGCCAGAGGCCAGATCAGCGGCAGAAATCGAATCGTGGCTCAGTGCACCCTGCACTTCTGCGCTGTCGGGCTCGAAATCGGCGGAGCGGCGGATGGCAGAAGGAATCATTCCAGGCGTAGCGCGGTGGAGGATGTTTTCGATCCACAGGTTGCGGTCATGAGTGGTGAACCCCAGCGTCACCCCATCGCGGCGGAGCACACGCCAGAACGTGGCGACGGTTTCCAGCGGCTCGGCGAACCAGACCCTGCTCATGGTGCCTCGCGGACTTCGATGATCGGCACGCTTGGCGCCTCGCCTGCGGCAAACGCCGCGCCGGAGATTTCGAGCCGGTCTTCGGCAAACCGGACCGGCACGTCGAACAGAAATCCGGCGCGCACCGCTTTGCCCACGGCGGGAGGGATGGTGAAGGTGATCGCGCCCAGCGGATCGAGTGTCCAGCCGGTCGTGGCCACGCTATCGATACTGACCAGCACGCTGCCCGGCAGCGGGCGCGTGATTCGGCGTAGCTGGGCTGCGTCGCCGGTGCCATAGTGCTTGGCCAACGGAAAGCTGGCACTGACACCGTCGCCGTTGCCGATCAGCTGGTCGGCCATGCCCGGTGTGCCGACCATCGCGTTCGAGCTGTAATCGGATGGATCGCGCAAGCGGAACCCTCGCGCCGCTCCGCGGCGGGCGCGAAAGAAGCCGAGCAACACACCCAGTTCAGCCTCGGAACGAATGCCCGGGCCAACATCAAAGCGCAGCCGGGCATCGGACCACAGGCTGTTGCGGCGCTCAAAGCCCGAAGCGGTGATGGCAACGCTGGTTGAAAACTCCGGGGTCACCATTGCGTCGCGGCCCAGCGCGAGCGGATAGGGCAGATCGTCAAAGGGCAGCATGTCATCCAAATCCTCAGCTTGGGGAAGGCGCAAATATCCATCGCGGCAAACCTGCGGCAACGCCCAGACAAACCGTTCATGCGCGCCGCGCGCCGCAGCTTCATCGAGCCCTGCATCGATCTTGCGCCATTGCGCGGTCCGGGCCGGAACAAGCACGAACCCGGCCAGATAATCCTGCTGGCTGGCTGGATAGCCAAGCCGCGTATTGACCACTTGATAGGCCGCGCGGCGATGGGCATCGGCGCCGGTGGTGAGCCAGTCATAATCCTCCACTTGCAGGCGATCGAATGCTGGCGAAGCCCAGCCGAGTGGCAGGTTCGCCCGCCGCGCCTCGGGCATTGCGGGGTCGAGCACAGTGGGCAGAAAGGTCAGCAGCAGGACTTCGCAAGGCGCTGGCAGCGCGGCGGTGCGCACCGCATCGCGCAGCGCTGCGGTCGATCCCGCCAAGACCGCGCCGGCCTGATCGAGCAGCGACTTCTGCGCTGCGCTGAGCGGCTGGCGCAGGTCGGAGATGGCTGCCGGATTTCCGCCTAGCGCAGCCTTGGCAGCATTGTCGTAAAGGCAAATCCGGCCATCGGCCATGACCCACCACCATGGCTCGCCGATCTGGAACCTGACCGCGACCCCGGCCTGCTTCATCAGCCCCACAAACGCGCCAGCGGCCGAGCGGAGCCAGGCCATTGCTGCGGCGTGGGCGGGCGAAAGCAGCGTCGAAGGCGGATCCCAGCCGGTCAGCGCGGGATCGCCATTGGCGGCGCGTTGTTGCCAATCGGCCGGGCAATGCTGCGCCAGCAGTTCATAAGAGAGTGAGGTAATCGGGGCGAATCCGGCAGCTTTGCAGCGCGCGAAGAAATCGCTGTGCCAGGCCCGTGCCGGAACGCAGAGCGGATCGCCGCTGGCGGGCACCAGAAAACTGCCGCCGCTCGCGGCCAGCCGCATGAAGTGGCTCATCCCGACATAATGGAGCAGGCTGCCCCGGTAGCCGAGTTGCCGGACATTGCGGATCAGCCGGGCCGGGGTCTGGTTGCAGGCGTCGTCATAGGCCGTGGCCATCGCCAGCCCATGCGGCGGCACGATCACATCGCCAATCGGCAGCAGCGCCCCGCGCCCTTCGCAGGCGATAGCGCTCAGTTCGGCCCAGCCATCAGCAGCGGTCGGCAGCGCCGCAGTGCTGCCCGGAACGAAGCCGGGGGCAATCCATGTCGGCGGGCGACAGGCTAAGCGACTGCCATTTGAGCCCGCCTTCCAGCAGCATCGGCCGCTCGGCATTGGCATCGCCCGAAAAGGCCTGGGCCAGCTCGGCCTCGAGCCGGTCAAACTGGTCCGCCGTAAGGCCCGCTGAATCGGCGGTATCATAGACCAGCGCGCCCGATGGCCGCGCGGCGTTTTCCAGCAGATTGCGGTTCCAGTTGCTGGCGGCATTGTGGATCGCCACGGCCTGATCGGCGGCGGCGAGGCAGCCCGCGCCGTAATGGTCATCGCCGGGATGGAAGCCTTTGATGTGGATCAGGTTGGGCGAGGCGTCCTCGTCGAGCAGCGGGATGGTCAGCACCCGTTCGCCGACCCGGTAGACGTAGGCCGATGGCCAACCATCCGCCCCCGCGATCACGCTGACCCGCTCTGGCCGCAGCGCGAACAGTTCGACCGGCCGGCCAGCGGCATCTTTCATGACCTGGACATAGCCATTGCCGTGGAGGAGCAGCTGGCAGGCGAGCGTCTCGAGCAAGGATTGCCCGGCGCTGGTGGCGCTGACCAGTTTCGCCAGCGCCGGATCGGTGGGCAGCAACGCCGCGCTGCCGATCCCTTCGCTGACCAGCCGGACCGCGCGCTGCGCCACCGGATTGTCGAGATAGGCGCGCTTGACGGCCGCCGAATATTCAAACGGAGCCCGCGCTCCGGCCCCATCTGCAAAGACCCAGGGCGAGGTAAAGTTGCGGGCCAGCGGAACCCGCTCGCGGCTGCCCTTGAAGGCAGCGGCAAGGCTTTCGAGGAAGGACATGAACGGCCTTTCGGTTGGTCAGTTTGAAATTGAATAACTCCGTTCGTGTCGAGCGAAGTCGAGACACCTTCCTGCGAGGCCACTCGACTTCGCTCGAGGCGAACGGGTCTGAGGGGATTACCCGATCCAGACCCGTGGCTGGGACCGGCGTTTGAGCATTAGTTCGGTCAGCGCCCAGACAGCCGCATCGGCGCGGTCGGGGGAGCGGCCCGGGCCTTTATAGGCGCCACCCGCGATCAATCCGCACAGCTCGTCCTCCAGCGCGGGGAACATCCCGGCGTGGCGCACCCGGCCCGCTTCATAGAGCGCGGCGACCGGCTCGGCCCGGGCGACTTTGCCCTGGGTGGCGTGAACCAGCGTCAGCGGCAGAGCGAAATCGGCGGCGCGCAGCACACTTTCGACCATCGCTCCTCCCTGATTGGCTTCGGCTACCACACGGTCCGCATTCCAGGCGCGCGAGGCGGCAGCCACGGCGCGAGCCCATCGCTCTGGCGAAGCCTTTTCGACCGAGGCGTCGGCCAGCACTCTGCCAATTCCATCAACGCCCAGGGCGACGACGACGATCCCGCAGGCGTCGCCCTGGGCGGAGGCCGGCGGGTCCACACCGATTACGGTGCGCGCCGCCGGAGCCGAGGCTGCCGGTTCGCGGCAACCTTCGATCAGGGCGCGGGTCCATAGCGCGCCTTCGGCCTCTTCGATAAGTTCGCCGTCGAGCTCCTGACGGCCGAGTAGTGATTTTCCGAACTCACGCCGGATATTAGCGACAAAGCGCGGTGGCAGATTTGCCGCATTGGCAAAGGTCGATCCCCGCGTGACGGAGATTGCCGGATCGTCAACCAAACGGCGGACTAGTGGCACCGCGCGCGGCGTGGTCGTGGCAACCAGCCGGGGTTGCTCGCCCAGACGTAGCCCGAGCAGAAGATTGTCCCATGCCCGCATCGCCCGATCGGCGGCGGTTTCCCACTTGGCAATCTCGTCGCACCAGGCATGGCTGTGTTGCGGCCCGCGCAGGGCCTCGGGCTCACCCGCCGAATAGAGCGTGGCCTGTGCGCCAGAGGGCCAGGTCAGAAGCCGACGCGACGGTTCGAACCTGGGGCGCTTGCCCCATGGGGAAATCGCCAGCAGGCCGCTTTCCCCTTCGACCATCACACCGCGGGCCTCGCCGAGCGAAGCGGCGACCAGGGCAATCCGCGCGGCGGGATCGGTTTCCGCAATGGCGCGGACCCATTCCGCGCCCGCCCGGGTCTTGCCGAAGCCGCGCCCGGCCATGATCAGCCAGCCATGCCATTCGCCCCCGGGGTCGAGCTGGCCGGGATGCGCCCACAATTGCCAATGGGTTCGCAGCGAACGGCGTTGTTCGTCGCTCATCCGCACCAGCGCAGCACGCATTTCAGCCGGTTCGAGGGATAGCAAATAGTCGCGCCGCTCAGCTATCTTCATGGTTGTCTTCCAGAAGCAGGGCGTTGTTAGCTGCTGCCCGTTCGCGCATTTTGTCGATCATGGCGTCGATCGAATCGAGTACCTCCTGTTCGTTGCGATTGTCGCGAAGCGCGCGCTCCTGGGCCACGCTGTTGCGGTGCGCGATAAGCGAGCGCAGGGCAGTGGCGTTGTCGAATTTCTTGTCGGCGGTGTCCTTGCTCTCGCCATTGCGCAGGCGATAGAGTAGCTCCATCTCGAGGTTGTCATAGCCTTCGCACAGCGCGGATAGCCAGGCCCGGGCAAACCCGGGGTCCTCGCGGCGGGTTTTGTAGACCCAACTCGGGCTGATGTCGGCGCATGCTGCTGCGGCGGTTACATTGGAGCTTTCGGCAAGAGCGGCCAGAAAGGTCTGGCGCCAGTTTTTGGGCGCGCCATAGCGGCGGCCCGACGCTTTCGCGCCGTCCTTCTGCTGGTTCATGGTGCGGTAGATCCCGGACAAGTGGTGGAAGGCGAAGTCGGGGTAAAATGCGAAGGCCAATCCGAATCGGCCTGTCGCGATGTTCCATATTTGTGCCATAACAGCGTGACAATGTCAAGCCATAATAACCAAATAGGTTATATTCTGCCATGCCGGGTACGAGCGCCAGCGCTGGCTTCGTCGATGAGAGGGGGTTGATGAGGCCAGCGATCCTTGGGTTTGCGGGGAAGACGCCGGGGCAGGAACCCTGCTTGCCGCCGCGTCGCTGCCCGGATAAGCAGCGCCCACGCTTCGGGGAGCTCACGATCAATGCTGCGCCGCCTTTACGACTGGACCATGGCCAAGGCCGCTCATCCCCATGCCGAATGGTGGCTGGCGCTGTTCGCCTTTGTCGAGGCGAGCTTTTTCCCGATCCCGCCGCATCCGCTGCTCGGGCTGATGTGCTTGGCCGAACCGAAGCGCGCGATCCGGTTCGCGGCGATTGCCACCATCGCCTCGGTGCTGGGCGGATTGCTGGGCTATGCCATCGGCCATCTGCTGTTCGATACCGTCGGCGCACAACTGCTCAGCCTGCTGGGCCTGACCGAGAGCTTCCCCAAGGCGGCCTGCTATCTACGCGAATACGGCGCCGAAATCATCATGATCAAGGGCGCGACCCCGATCCCGTTCAAGCTGCTGACGATCACCGCCGGGTTCATTTCGATGCCGCTGCTGACCTTCATCGGTGCCAGCATCGTCAGCCGCAGCATCAGCTTTCTGATCGTCGGTGTGCTGTTCCGCCTGTTCGGCGCGCCGATCAAGGCGTTCATCGACAAGTATCTGGGACTGGTGACCGTCGGTTTTGTCGTGCTGGTAGTCGGCGGGTTTGTCGCCGTTACGATGCTGGGGGGCGGGGACAACGCAACCAATGCGAAGTGCGAGGCAGTCAGCCAGCCAATTACCGCGCCCTAATTCTTCAGGCGTAACGCCGCATCTACCTCACGCATCAGGTACAAGGCAGTTGGATCCTTGGGCCGCAATTTTAGCGAGGCCTGAAGTTCGCGCTGCGCGCCCACTGGATCGCCCGCCGCCAGCAAGGCCACCGCTACATCGCGGCGGACCGGATACCAGAAGGCCGGGGGATCGCTGAACCGGCCGAAGTCCTCGGTCTCCTCAATCTCCGCCCCTGCGGTAAAGGCTTTGGCCGCATCGGCCGGGCGGCCCTGCAGCATCGCCACCCGCCCTTGGAGCACGGCGCGGGTGATCCCCAGCATCTGCTCTGGCGCCAGCGAATCGCCCTCTTGGTCCTTGGCTTGCTTAGCGCGCTTGCCCGCCTTGCCGGGCAGTTTTGGCACTTTCAACGTGGCCGGGATGGCGGCCAGCTCAGCCTCGATCCCGGCAACATCGCCGCGCCCGGCCAGCACTTCGCCGCGGGCATAATGCCATGCCGCCTTGAGGTAGGGCAGCTTCGGCTCGAGCAGGGCGAGAACCGCGGCCGGATTATCGAACCGGGCCAGCGCGTAATAGCCTGCCGCCGCGAGCAACTGGGAAACCGGCTCGGCCGCTTCACGTGTGGCCGAGCGCTGGACCAGTGGCCGCGCCAGAATAAGCCCGATCTGCGCATCACCCGCCATCAACGCGCCGCCCAGACCAAAGATCACATTATGCGCATGATACGGCAGACCCCACACACCCTCCGGTCCGGCAAGGCCAAGCCGTTTGGCATTGGCGATACCCAGTTCCACCGCGCGCAAATTGGTGCTGGCCGCGTCCTGATACCGTCCGACCCAATAGAACGTGTGCGATGGCATATGGACCAGATGGCTGGCGTTGGGCGCGAGGCCGGCCAGCCGATCGGCATAGGGTTCAGCCTGCGCCGATTTGCCGACAATTTCGCTGGCATGGATGTAAAAATGAATCGCGGGCGTATCATCGGGCGCGCGGGCCAGCACTGTTTCGATCAGCGGAATGGCCAAGCCGACCTCGGCTTCGGAACGGGCGGCGACCATCGCGGCGTCGGCTGCGAGAATCGCAATGCTGTTGTCCTGCGGGTAATCCTCGATCAGCCCGCGCATCGCCTTGGCATAGGCGCGGTCATGCTTGCCCACATCCTGGCCCGGGCGATAGCGCAGCACCAGTGCCTTGGTCAGCGCCTGTTCGCGCAGCGTACCATCCCTTTTTGCCATTTTGCGCGCCTGCTGGGCCTGAATATACAGCGGGGTGCGTTCGGCTGCGTCCTTGCCGTAATTGATCGTCGGGCCTTCCACCAGAGTCTGGCCCCACAGGCACATGGCGCAGCTCGGATCGAGCCGGACCGCCTCCTTCATCGCTGCAATCGCGGCATTATGGGCAAAGGCCGGACCCAGCTCCATCCCGTTCGAAAAGAACGCCTGGGCCTGCGATACCGCTGTGGTTATCGCAAAGCCGCCGTTGCCATAGCCGGGCAGCAACATCGCCTGTTTGGGCACCAGGCTGTCAGCATGCGAATGGGCCTCGCCGTGGACTGCGGATTCGGACACATGGGCGGCTTCGGCACCGGGTGATTTTGCCGGGGTATCCTGACTGGCTAACGCAGGTACCGCCAGAGTGAGAGAGAGCACTGCGGCAAACGTCCCGATCAAGGACTTGCGATAGGTCATGTCGTTCCCCCTAGATGGCCCAGACTGGCATAGGCAGCATGGCTTGGCAAACGCCCTAGCGCCAGGCTCAGATAATCCCGACAGCCTTCCCCGCGCGCTCGAATATCCCCAGGATCGTCTGGACCTGTTCGGCGGTATGCTCCGCGCACAGCGAGCAGCGCAGCAGGGTCATATTGGCGGGGGTTGCCGGCGGGCGGGCGAGGTTGACGTACAGCCCTTCGTTGAGCAGCGCCTCCCACATCCCCGCGCCGCGTTCCAGATCGGGCATGATCACCGCGATGATCGCGCTTTGCGGGGTCTCGGTGCCCAGCTGGAAGCCCAGATCGCGCAGACCCTTGTGCAGTATCTTGGAATTCTCCCACAGATGCGCCCGCTTGTCGGAACCGTGCATCAGCTTGCGGATCGAGGTGGCGGCGGTGGCGACCACGCTGGGGGGCAGGCTGGCGGTGAACACATAGGGGCGGCAGACCAGCCGCAGGATCTCAAACTTGGGATGGTTGGACACGCAGAAGCCGCCGACCGTGCCGACTGACTTGGAGAAGGTGCCGATCACGAAGTCGACCTCATCGAGCACGCCCTGGTCTTCCGCCACGCCGCGCCCATTGGGGCCGATGAAGCCCATCGAATGCGCCTCGTCGACCAGCACCATCGCGCCGTTTTCGCGGGCTACGCGGACCATGTCCTTGAGCGGGGCAATATCTCCCAGCATCGAATAGACCCCCTCAAGGATCACCAGCTTGCCGGCCCCTTCGGGAATCCGCTTGAGGCGCTTTTCCATCGCCTCGATATCATTGTGCTTGAACGGCACCACTTCGGCATCGCCCAGCTTGCAGCCATCCCAGATCGAGGCATGGCTATCGATATCGAGCACAATGTAATCGCCCTTGCCAGCAATGGTGCTGATGATCCCGAGGTTGGCCTGATAGCCGGTCGAGAACACCATGGCATGATCCATGGCATAGAATTCCTTAAGCGCCTGCTCGCAGGCCCGGTGGCCAGCATAGGTCCCGTTCAAAACCCGGCTGCCGGTAGTGCCCGCGCCGAAATCATCCAGCGCCTGCTTGCCCGCCGCGATCACATCCGGGTCAAACGTCATGCCCATGTAATTATAGGTGCCAAGCAGGATCGTTTCGCGGCCGTTGCAGACCGCGACCGTGGGCGAGACCACGCGCTCCATCACCAGGTTGAACGGATCGGTCAGTCCGGTCGACAAGAGCGCGCGGCGCTGTTCGATCAGCGGGTCGAATTTGGAGAACAGATCAGTCATGGGTCTTCAGTTCCTCTGTCTGCCGCAACCGGGCATCAACCCTGCAACTTGATCACCGCATCGACCAGCTGGCCATAAGTCTCGATCTCGGCTTGCAGGTTCATGCTGATGATGATGTCGAAACTGTCTTCGATCTCGGCGACGAAATCCATCACGGTCAGGCTGTCAAACTCAAGATCGCCGGCAAAACTCGTGGCATCGTTGATTTCGGCGCCCTTCTTGTTGAACGGTTCGATCAACGCGGCAATTCTTTCAGCGGTGGCGGCGCGGTCCATATTCATGTGCTCCCGAGAGGAATTGCGGCGCTTTGGCCAAGAATTGCGGCGCAAAAGCGGCGGGCAGGACAGAATGTCAAGCCGGGGCTTTTTCAACCAGCGCGCGCACCGCAGCCATGAACGGCCCGATCGAGACCGGCTTGGCCAGATATCCTTCTGCGCCGGCATCGCGGATCCGCTCTTCATCGCCCTTGCCGGCATAAGCGGTGACGGCCAGCACCGGAATCGCGCGGAGCATGGCATCGGCCTTGGCGCCTTCGATCAGTTCAAGCCCGGAAACATTGGGCATCTGGATGTCCATGATGATCAAATTGGGGACGAACTGCCGTGCCCGGTCAAGCGCCTCCAGCCCATCGGCCACCGGCTCGACAGCATAGCCCTGGCTGCGCAAAACATCGCAGAACAGCTTCCGATTGAGATCGTTGTCCTCGACAACGAGAATTCGCTTTGCCATTCGCCCGCCTGTGCACCATCTGGTTTCACGCCAACCCTCTATGCGCTGTAAGTGAGACTGACAATTCTTCGCGAGTCCCCATCCCCCGCTGCTGATCCTGCTGCGCTCGCGCTGGGCGCGCTGGGCTGGGTGCTGGGCAGTGAAAGCCGCGCCGAACGGCTGCTCGCGCTGACCGGGCTGACCCCCGATGCGCTGCGAGCAGGGCTGGATGATCCGCTGGTCTTGGGCGCGGTGCTCGAATTTCTTTGCGCGCACGAGCCCGATCTGGTTGGCGCAGCCGAGGCATTGGGTGTCGAACCTCAGGCGCTGGTCGCCGCACGCGAAAGGCTGAATTCTTGAACAAGCCCCTGATCATCAGCGATTGCGACGAGGTGATCCTGCACATGGTCGCCCCGTTCCGAGATTGGCTGGGCGAGGCCCATGACGTCGATTTTTCGATGACCGGCAACGATTTCGGCAAGGCCCTGAAGCATCGCGCCACCGGGGAGCTGGTCGAGCCAGGAGACATTTGGCGCTTGCTCAATCTGTTCTTCGATACAGAAATGCACCGTCAGCTGCCGATCATCGGCGCGGTGGAAGGGATCAAGCGGCTGGGCGAACATGCCGATGTGGTGATTCTGACCAATCTGGGCGATCACCGCCAGCTGCCCCGGACGCAGCAACTGCGCGACGTCGGGATCGAGGCGCGAGTGTTTACCAATCAAGGTCCGAAAGGCCCCGCGCTCCATGCCATTCTGGATGAATATCAGCCGGCCCACGCGATCTTCATCGACGATTTGCCCCAGCACCACGGCTCAGTGGCCGAGGTCGCGCCGCATGTCACCCGGCTGCATCTGTGTGGTGAGCCGCTGCTTGCCCCGCATATCGCCTGCGCGCACCAGCTGGGCCATGCCCACGCGCGGATCGACGATTGGGACACCGCCATGCCGTGGCTGCTTGCGCGATTGAACGGAGAGAACCATGACTGACGCCGAAATTACCGCAAAGCTGGCCGAGCTGGGCCTGACACTTCCCGAAGCAGCGGCGCCGGTCGCGGCCTATGTCCCCGTGGTCATCGCGGGCGGACTTGCCCATGTTTCAGGCCAGCTGCCGTTTGTCGAAGGCAGACTGGTGCGCGGACGGCTGGGTGACGATGTCAGCCTTGAAGAAGGCTACGCCGCAGCGCGCGCTTGCGGACTAATGCTGATTGCCCAGCTCAAGGCTGCGCTGGGGTCGCTGGATCGGGTCGAGCGGATCGTCAAGCTGGGCGGCTTCGTGAATTCGGCTTTTGATTTCACCGATCAGCCCAAGGTGGTAAACGGCGCTTCGGAATTGATGGTCGCTTTGTTTGGCGAGGCTGGCAAACATGCCCGCAGCGCGGTTGGTGTGCCCGCACTGCCGCTGGGCGCTGCGGTTGAGGTGGATGCGATTGTCGCCGTTCGGCCTCTTTGATCGCGGGCTTGCGCCAGCCCCGCCCGGTCGCAAGGTCGGCTGGCTCGGTGAGTGGAACTATGCCCATCGCGGGCTGCATGGACCGGGCGTACCGGAAAATTCGCTCACGGCGTTCGCTCGGGCGATCGCGCAAGGCATGGGGATCGAATGCGATGTCCAGCGCAGCAGCGACGGCCAGGCGGTGGTCATCCATGATTTCGAGCTGGACCGGCTGAGCGGCGAAACCGGACGGGTTTCTGCCAGAAGTGCGGATCAGCTTGGCCGGGTCACGCTGTCGGGCAGCGCCGATACGATTCCCACCCTGCGCCAGCTGCTTGACCGGATCGCCGGGCAGGTCCCCTTGTTGATCGAGATCAAGTCCGATCGGTCACGCCGTTACGCCGCGCTATGCCTGGCAGTGCGGCGGGTGCTGGAAGGCTATCAGGGCCATCATGCGGTGATGAGCTTCGATCCGCGGGTGGTCCGCTGGTTCGCCACCCATTCACCGCTGACCATGCGCGGGCTGGTTGTAACCGAAGAGGATGACAAGGCGCTGCCCGGGCGCCTGCGCCGTCATTTTTCCCTTTGGCACGCCAAGCCTGATTTCCTCGCCTACGACATCCGTGATTTGCCCAGCCGCTTTGCCGCAGCCCAGCGTCGGCGCGGCCTGCCGCTGCTGACCTGGACTGTCAACTCCGCCGAACATCGTGACAGGGCCGCCGCCTTGACCGACGCGCCGATTGCCGAAGGCGCCGGAATAGCGTGAGCGAGGGCGGTATCGTCGCGCGGATTGCCCGTTCGGTTGGCGAGCTTCAAGCCGGGGAATGGGATGCGCTGGCGGGCGGCGATCCTTTCCTGTCGCATGCGTTCCTGACCGCGCTCGAGGATTCGGGCAGCGTTGGCCCGGGCACTGGCTGGAGCGCAGCACCGATCGTGATCGAAGATACGGAGGGAAAGCTCGCTGCCGCGCTTCCTGCCTATCTCAAGGGGCACAGTCAGGGCGAGTATGTCTTCGATCACAGCTGGGCCGAAGCCTGGCACAATGCGGGCGGGAGCTATTACCCCAAACTCCAGATCGCGGTGCCGTTTACCCCGGCAACAGGACGGCGATTGCTGCTCGCCGATCGGGCACTGGCGATACCGTTGCTGCGCGCCGCCGAGCAATTGTGTGAGGCGAACAGCCTGTCCTCTGCTCACGCCACTTTCATCGCGGCTGAGCAGATGCCGCTGTTCGAGGCGGCAGGGTGGCTGCCGCGCAGCGACATTCAGTTCCATTGGCAGAACCGGGGCTATGCCAGCTTTGAGGAATTCCTTGGGGCGCTCTCGTCCCGCAAACGCAAGGATATCCGCAAGGAACGTGCTGCCGCTCAGCAAGGCTTAGATATCCGGCATATCAGCGGGGCGGACATCCGCGAGGAACATTGGGATTCCTTCTGGGGCTTTTATCAGGATACCGGCGCCCGCAAATGGGGACGGCCCTATCTGACCCGCGCTGCTTTTAGCTTGATCGGTGAGCGGCTGGCTGACCAGATCCTGCTGGTCATGGCTTATGCCGATGGCGTGCCGATCGCTGGCGCGCTCAATTTCATCGGGCCGGAGGCGCTTTACGGTCGCTATTGGGGGGCGACCCTCGACAAGCCGTTCCTGCATTTCGAGCTGTGCTATTACCAAGCGATCGACGCGGCAATTGAGCGCGGCCTCGATCGGGTCGAGGCGGGCGCACAGGGCGGGCACAAGCTGGCCCGGGGCTATGAGCCGGTCCAAACATGGTCAGCGCATTATATTGCCCATCCTGGCTTTCGTGCGGCGGTGGCCGATTTCCTGGCGCGCGAACGCGCGGGCATTGCCGCCGATCAACTGTTTCTGGGCGAGCGAACACCGTTCCGCAAAGCGTAACCGCTCGCAAGGCGCGGGAACTGACTCAGGCAGCGCGGCGGCTGCTGGCCGCGATCCATTGGCGGGCACGGCGCTGCGCTTCGGCGATTTCGCGGGCGGTCATTTCGTCGGCAATATCGGCGCGGCACATCTGGGCTTCATCGTGACCAGACACCGCTGCCAGGTTGAACCACTTGTGAGCTTCGACCAGATCGCAGCCCGCACCATGGCTACCGGTCGAATAGGCGACGCCGAGATCGTAGTAGGCGCTGATGTCCCCTTGGGCTGCGGCGGCCAGGCAACTTGCCACCAGCATATCTTCGCAAGAGTCATCCGTGGCAATCACAGAGCCCGAAATCAGGCCAGTTACATTCGTATCGTGGATCCAGGCAGTGGTCATCTCGTTACCCCTTATGGCGAGACCCCTGTTGTCCGCCTTGAGGGGCAAATCTTCCCTATCGTGGTCAACAAATGGTTAACGTCACCCGTAATTGTTTCAATCCCACGTAATTGCGCGGATTCTGACTTAACGAAACACTGTGACAGCATAATGAAACATGCGTCTGGCCTCGTTCGGCCCTGCTTAATGTTGCGATTTGTACTAGAGCGCGGATTGGCGCTTGTGCGTGTTTCCACGCACAATTATAGGCGCGCTCGAACCGGCGCTGCGCAGCTATCGGACATATCCGAAGTTGCGGAACCTGCTGGCCTAGCGGTTATTTTGGGGCGGAGAATGGAATGGCGACGGTTATAGGCGACGAGATAGACGTGCTGGCCCGGGCCAAACGGGCGATTTCAAGCGAGTATGTGCCGAGCGAGAGTGAGGCATATATGTCTGATGCCCAGCAGGATTATTTCCGGCGATTGCTGATCGAGTGGAAAAAGTCGATTCTGTCTGCTGCGGCTGATACATTGCAGAATCTGCAAGAAGGGCCGATCCGCGAACCCGATCTCAATGATCGCGCCTCAAGCGAAACCGATTGGGGGATCGAGTTGCGCACGCGTGACCGTCAACGCAAGCTTATCGCCAAGATCGACTCTGCCCTGCGCCGGATCGATGAAGGCGAATATGGCTATTGCGAAGTCACCGGCGAGCCGATCGGGCTTGGCCGTCTGAGCGCTCGGCCGATTGCCACCATGACAGTCGAAGCGCAGGAAGCTCATGAACGGCGCGAAAAGATTTCGCGTGACGATTGACGCGGTGTTGGTCGTTAACCGCTTTTTTGCTACTTGTCTTTAATGCCCGACAAGATTGCCGAAAATAGAACCGGCTAGATGAAAATGGACGCCCCAAACAGGGGTTGTCAGGGAGTGTGGCAACAGGTCATGGGCGAAAACGAACATCGGCATATCGCGCGCGACAGCCTGTTCGTGCTGGCCGAAGTCCGCCTTGACGGGCTGGAGGGTGAGCACCAGGTGCGTGTCCGCAATCTCTCGGCTGGCGGGATGATGGCCGAAGCTTTACTCGGTGCGTCGCGCGGTCAGGAGGCCTGGGTCAATGTCCGCAATATCGGCTGGATCAAAGGATCTGTCGCTTGGGTCGAGGGCAATCGCTTCGGCATCGCTTTCTGCGAAGCGATTGATCCCAAGGTTGCCCGTGCGCCGCTTAGCCCTGATGCGGTAACTCAGCCACGCGTCCGTTTGCCGCTGTCGGCGGCACGGCGGGGCGAGAACCTGCGCAAGATCTGAATTCTGTTCGCCAGCCGCGCCCGAGACGGAATGTGGTTTTGCGTGATCCCCAAAATCCGTTAGGGACAGCTGGCAGATGAGCTGTTGTCCCCTCTTGTTGCGCTTCGCCGCGCCGTTGGCTGTGCTGGTGGGGCTTGCCGGCTGTAGCGACAGGGAAGACCGCCGTGTTGAAGTGGCGGTGATTGGCGATCCTGCATCCCCTTTTATAAGCGGCCCGCGCTTGCCAATTGGAGCGCAACTGATCCGTTCGGCTACGGTCGAGGGGTTGGTCGGGTTTGATGAGCAAGGTCGCGTTATCCCGGCGCTTGCCGACCGCTGGATCGTGACCGATGATGGGAAGAGCTACATCTTTCGTCTGCGCGACGGCACCTGGCCAGATGGCAGTGCCATCACCGGCGATAGCGCACGGAGCGCACTGATCAAGGTGATGAGCGGCCTGCGCGGCACTTCGCTGGGTGCCGACCTTGCAGGGATCGAGGAAGTTCGCACCATGGCCGGCAGGGTGCTCGAGATCCGGCTGATCGGCCCGGTCCCCGATCTGCTCCAGTTGCTCGCTCAACCCGAACTCGGCTTGGCATACAAAGGCCGAGGTGCCGGGCCGATGAAGCTGTCCCGCGAACGGCAAGTCGCCGCGCTTACGCCGATTCCGCCTGAGGATCGCGGTTTGCCGAACGAGGAGGAGTGGGCTGGCCGCGCGCGGCTGCTCCATCTTCACGCTCTTTCGGCGAGCACGGCAATCGCGCGCTTCGACCAGGGCGAGACGGATATCGTGCTTGGCGGGCGGATCGAGGATTTTCCCCTGCTTGACATCGCCGGCCTGTCGCGCGGAGCGATCCGGCTGGATCCGGTCAGCGGATTATTCGGCTTAGCCGTGCTCCATGCCGATGGTTTTCTGGCTAATCCCGCCAATCGTGAGGCATTGGCCATGGCGATTGACCGAAATGCGCTGATTGATGCTTTTTCGGTGGGCGGCTGGGCGGCTTCCACCCGGATTGTCTCGCCTGGCAGCGAAGGCGATCTGGAAACCATTGGCGAGCGCTGGACCGATTTGTCGATGGCACAGCGCCGTGCTGCGGCGGCGGCACGGGTTTCGCGCTGGCGGGGAGGGGTAGTGTTGCGGATTGCCTTGCCTGCCGGGCCAGGGGCTGATGTGCTGTTTGGCCGGTTGCAGGAGGATTTCAAGGCGATCGGACTGGGAAGTCGCCGCGTCAGTGAGGGAGCTCCAGCCGAACTGCGGCTGGTCGATTTGGTCGCACGCTACTCGCGGACCAGCTGGTTCCTTCACCAGCTGAGTTGCACCAACGCGCGGGCGCTATGCAGTTCCGCCGCCGATACGCGCGCAGCACAAGCCCGGGCAGCTACCGATGCCAGTTCGCGCGCGGCACTGCAGGCCGAGGCCGAGGCTGAATTGACCTCCGCCAACGTCTTCATACCTTTCGGGCCGCCCATTCGCTGGTCGCTGATCAGCGGCGACGTTACCGGCTTCGCGCCGAACCGCTGGGGGATCCATCCCTTGATGCCGCTGGCTATGCGCACCAAATAGAGGCTTACGTGGCGTTTAGCGCCCGGCGTAGTTTGGAAATAACACATGGAACGGCAAGACGGCTTGAAGCGCATGGCGGCTCAGTTCCCGCTGGGGACCGATGCTCTTTCGGTGCGCCAGCGGATCGAAGCTCTGGAAAAATTGCTTGAAGGCGTGTTTGTCATCCCGGGGATCAACCGGCGCGTCGGGCTTGATTCGCTTGTCGGCCTGTTGCCGGTGGCGGGCGATGCCATCACGGCGGCGATGGGGCTCTATCTGGTGTGGGAGGCGCGCAACCTTGGCCTCCCCAAGTGGAAATTGTGGCGGATGGCCGGGAATGTCGGGGTCGACACGCTGATCGGTGCGGTCCCGCTGGTGGGCGACCTGTTCGACTTTGTGTTCCGTTCGAACACCAGAAACCTCAAGATTATCAAGCGGCATCTCGACAAGCACCACCCGGCCACGCGAGTACTGGACGGCTAGCCTCGCCTACCTCCATTTGGCGACTCGCCTGAATCCGCGCGTTTACGCGAAATTAACCTTTCATCTTCATTGGTCATATGGTTAATGGCAGGCAATAACCCTTGCCAAGGGGTTACGGCCGGGAAACGGGGCAAAGGGGATTCCCATGCGTGTGTTGCTGATCGAAGACGAGCCGACCACGGCGCGGGCTATCGAACTGATGCTCACTACTGAAGGTTTCAACGTCTATTCGACCGATCTGGGCGAAGAGGGTTTGGACCTGGGCAAGCTGTATGATTACGATATCATCCTGCTTGACCTTAATCTGCCTGATATGCACGGCTATGACGTGCTCAAGAAGCTCCGCGTTGCCAAGGTGCAGACGCCGGTGCTGATCCTGTCAGGCATAGCGGAAATGGATTCGAAAGTCCGCAGCTTCGGCTTCGGGGCTGACGATTATGTCACCAAGCCGTTCCACCGTGAAGAGCTGGTTGCCCGGATCCACGCGGTTGTGCGCCGTTCGAAAGGCCATTCGCAATCGGTCATTCGCACCGGCAAGCTGGCCGTCAACCTGGATGCCAAGACCGTCGAGGTCGATAGCGCCCGGGTCCATTTGACCGGTAAGGAATACGCCATGCTCGAGCTGCTTTCGCTCCGCAAGGGCACCACCCTGACCAAAGAAATGTTCCTCAACCACCTGTATGGCGGAATGGACGAGCCCGAACTCAAGATCATCGACGTGTTCATCTGCAAGCTGCGCAAGAAGCTCGCGCATGCCTGTAGCGGTGACAATTACATCGAAACCGTCTGGGGCCGGGGCTATGTGCTCCGCGATCCCGAAGACAAGGCGGAAGCCGCCTAAACCGACGTTCAGTCCGAGTACCCGAAAACGGCCCGTTCCCACAAGGAGCGGGCCGTTTTTCGTTTGGGTAGCGCCCCAATGAAAGCGCCGCTAAGGGCCCAGCGCATGACTGCGCACAAATCCGGCGATCCGACCACGCTCAACCGTCTCTACGGCCGCTCCAAGGGCAAGCCGCTGCGCCAGGGCCAGCAGGGGCTGGTCGATACGCTGCTGCCGCGCATTGCCGTACCGATCGAAGGGCCAGTTACGGCCGAGGGGTTGTTCGGCGATAGCCGCCCGCTCCATTTCGAGATCGGCTTCGGCGGGGGCGAGCATCTGGCCTTCCGTGCCGACCTGCTGCCCGATCACGGCTTTATCGGGGCCGAGCCGTTCCTCAATGGCGTCGCCCAGGCGCTGGTCCATGTCGATGGCGGCGATCCTCGGCAAATGGGCGGAGCGCATGCTCCGCTCGGCAATGTCCGGATCCATCACGGCGATGCGCTGGAGGTGCTGGCGCGAATTCCCGATGGCGCGCTTTCGTTCGTTTATCTGCTCCACCCCGATCCCTGGCCCAAGGCGCGCCACACCAAGCGGCGGATGATGAATGACGGTCCGCTAAGGCTAATCGCGGCCAAGCTCAAACCTGGCGGCGAGTTCCGCTTCGGCACCGATCACCCGATCTACCTGGCCCACGCCCTGATGGTCATGCGCCGGTATTGTGAGGGACCGGGCGCCGCCTTCGAATGGCTGTGCGAAGGCCCGCAAGATTTCCAGACCCGCCCCAGCGGCTGGCCGCAGACCCGCTATGAAGCCAAGGCCCGCACGCTGGGGCACGAGGTGTGGTATTTCAGATTCAGGCGTATTTAAGGGTAGCTCTGGCGTATAAAAACCGCGTTATCGCAATGGTTTAACTACGCTACGCTTCTCGACCCTTGGCGGCATTTTCCGCCTCGGTGATTACCCGGTGATTGCTGGGTGATTGCTGGACGCCGGGTTTGGAGAGCAAAAATGGCGAGTGGAAAGATAACGAAACGGACAATTGATGCGTTGAT
>JANNAE010000035.1:0-12229 GCA_031383985.1 Novosphingobium sp.
GAACCCGCCGAAAATATTGACGCTCGCCAGCACCACCGCCAGCAGCCCGAGCCACTTGGACGAGGCTGAACCCGCCGCCGCACTGGCAATCAGCGCGCCGACGATGATCACCGACGAGATCGCATTGGTCACCGCCATCAACGGCGTATGAAGTGCCGGGGTGACCGACCAGACGACGTAATAGCCCACAAAGCAGGCCATCACGAAAATCGAAAGGATTGAGATGAAGTCCATTAGCTTGCCTTAAGCAATCCTCCCCCCTCGGGGGAGGTGGCAGTGCGAAGCACTGACGGAGGGGGCGCGGCGGCGCATAACGCAACTATCGATTCTGCAACCGTAACAGCATCCTTCAACACGTCAGCAGCGGGAATGCGCAGAACTTGTTTGCTATTCGAGCGCAACCAGCTGTCACGCTGTTCATCGCGTTCCGGCCTGTCGCCCATATTGTGCGCAACACCATCAATCTCGACTATGAGATCGGCAGCATCGCAATAGAAATCCGCAACATAGCTACCGATTGGATGCTGCCGGCGAAACTTCACCCCCAATAGCTTCTTCCTGAGCAACCGCCAAAGTAATACCTCCGGAAGTGACATTTCCGATCGCAGTCGCTTTGCCGCGCGCAGGGCAGCAGGGGTGTGATCGCGCATCAGTTCAGAGCAGGCGCACAGTTGCGCCCCCTCCACCACCGCTTCGCGGCGGTCCCCCTCCCCCGATGGGGGAGGATTGAGCGAGAACTAGACAAAGCCGTCAATCCTTCGCTGATTGCCAACGAATTGGATCGTGTGCCGTATCAACATCATCAACATCCACCCAAAAAGGATCGCAATGGGCTTGATCTTCATTTTCGTATTCTGCGACTCTCTCTCGAGTCCACCATCGGCAGAGGAAAACACTTCCATCCTCACCCAGTCCGCGAATTACCGTGTAATCGCGTGGCGCATCATCCATTGAAAACCACTTATCGATCATCCCAGCAACTTCTCGCTCACAACTTTTCCGCCTTGCGTCAGCCGCACCGCATTGCCGATTTCCTCATCCAGCACCGGCTTGCCCGCTTCGGTGTCCCAGAACGCCGCGAGGAAGTTGTACAGATTGCGCGAGAACAGCGCCGAAGCGTCTGCGGCCAGATGCGCCGGCGTGTTGGAAAAACCGATGATCTTGACCCCGTGGCGGACCACCATTTCGTCCGGCTTGGAGCCTTCGACATTGCCGCCCTGCGCGACCGCGAGATCGAAAATCACGCTGCCCGGCTTCATCGTCGCGATCTGGGCATCGGTGATCAGGCGCGGCGCGGCGCGGCCCGGGATCAGCGCAGTGGTGATGACAATATCCTGTTTGGCGATGTGCAACGACACCAGTTCGGCCTGCGCGGCCTTGTATTCATCGGACATTTCCGTGGCATAGCCGCCTGCGCCTTCGCCTTCGATCCCGGCGACATTCTCCACGAAGATCGGCTTGGCGCCGAGCGACTGGATCTGTTCCTTGGTGGCACTGCGCACGTCGGTTGCCGATACCTGCGCCCCCAGACGCCGCGCGGTGGCGATGGCTTGCAGCCCGGCCACGCCCACGCCCATGATGAAGGCCTTGGTCGCGCTGATCGTGCCCGCCGCAGTCATCATCATCGGGAAAGCCCGGCCATAGGCATCGGCAGCGGCGATCACCGCCTTGTAGCCCGAGAGGTTTGATTGGCTAGAGAGGATATCCATCGATTGCGCCCGGGTAATGCGCGGCATGAACTCCATCGCCAGCGCTTCGAGGCCTGCAGCGGCATAGTCGTCGATCCGCGCGCGCTCAACGAAAGGATCGAGTCCCGCGATCACCCAGGCGCCCGGCTTCACGCCTTTCAGCAATTTTGCATCCGGGCCCTGCACGCCCAGCACGATATCCGCGCCCTTCACGGCGGCGGCGGCTTTCACCACTTCCGCTCCGGCAGCACCATAATCGGCATCGGGGATCGAGGCGCCAGCGCCTGCGCCTTCTTCGACCGCAACGGAGGCACCCAATGCGATGAATTTTTTGACTGTTTCAGGAGTCGCAGCCACGCGCTGCTCTCCGCTCGCGCGTTCTTTCAGAACCGCGATCCGCTGACCCGCGCTCATCGCGAGGTCAGGAAATCAGCATGATGATGATGGCGGTGAGGATTGCCAGCACCGGCACCGAAACCTTGATCAGGCCAATAAACCTCGAATAGGTCGATTCTGCCGCCTTCATGTCATTTCCCGAAGCCATAGTCCGATCCTTGTCGCCTGTGTGGTTGATTTGCAGGGCGGTCTATCGCCGCAGCGCCTGTCGCTCAAGGGCCAAGCGATAATTGCTAACCTTAATTCGGTCTTTACATCTCTGCAGTATGCCCAGCGGGACACTTTTGGGGGTCTCACGGGGAAACAATGGCCGAATTCGAACAGCGCCTGCTGATGCTGATCGATGATGAACCGGCGCAATGCCGGCTCATCACGGCACTGGCTGCCCGTGAAGGGTGGCGAACGCTGGTTGTCCGCGATTCGGAAACAGCGATCGCCACGCTGGGGACCCGCCAAGGCATGACGCTTGCCGCCATCGTGCTGGATCAATGGGTCCCGGGCGATGATGCCTGCAGCTTGATTGCCGAGCTCAAGAGCCGCCGCCCCGCCTTGCCAATCCTGATGCTGACCACCAGCGCCTCGCCGCTCCTCGCGGTCGAGGCGATGCGCGCCGGGGCTTCGGACTATCTGGTCAAGCCGATTGCCCCAGACCAGCTTTTGCAGGCCCTGCGCGCCGCAACCACCCGCGAGGCACCGCGCGACGAGCTGATGCCGCTCACCGAAAAGATGCACGGCACGCTCGATTTCGATGCGATGGTCGGGGCTGCCCCGACCTTCCGCACTGCGCTGGCCGTAGCAGCCAAGGCGGCGCGAGGCCATACGCCCGTGTTGATCGAGGGCGAGCACGGCACCGGCAAGGAAATGCTGATCCGGGCGATGCAAGCCGCCAGCTCACGCGTCAAGGCACCGTTCCGGATGGTTAATATTGGCAGCGTGCCTGAAAATTCGATCGAGTCTTTGCTGTTCGGCCATGAAAAGGGTGCGTTTCCAGGGGCATTCGATCGCCAGATCGGCGCATTGCAGCATGCCGATGGCGGCACGCTGGCGCTTGACGAGATCGATCGGATGCCACTGAACGTGCAGGAGCGCCTGCTCGATTCATTGGCACGCGGCGATGTCCGCCCGATCGGCGCCCAGCATAGCTTTCGGATTGATGTCCGCCTGATTGCGGCGAGCAACTGTCCGCTGCACGATCAGGTCGATGCCGGCCAGTTCATGCCCGAGCTGTTCCAGGCGATCAGCGGCGTCCATGTCCGCCTGCCGCCTTTACGTGAGCGGACCGGCGATCTTTCCGCGCTGGCCCGTTATTTCCTGACCCGGATCGGCGATCAGCCGGGCTTGCGCCCGCTGGGGATCACTGACAACGCGCTATCGCTGCTCGCCGCTTATGACTGGCCGGGCAATGTCCGCCAGCTCCAGGCCGTTCTGTTCCGCGCTGCGGTGTTCTGCGATGGCGATGCGCTGACCGCCGAAGATTTCCCGCAGCTGTCCGACATGCTGGGCCATGGTGCCCACGCCTCCGTTCCGACAATGCAGGAAGGGGTCGGCGTGATGCTTTATACCTCGGACGGCAATCTGCGCCCGCTCGAAGAGATCGAAGCCGACGTGATCCGCCTCGCCATCGGTCATTATCGCGGCCGGATGACCGAAGTTGCCCGGCGGCTCGGGATCGGCCGCTCGACGCTGTATCGCAAGCTCAGCGATCTGGGCATCGACAACGCCGCCTGAGCAAAGTCAGCCCGCTGGAAGTTGGCTGAAATCGGTCAGCGCCGCATCGCGCAGTCCGCGCCACACCCGCAGCGCCTGAACTGTCTCAGCCACATCATGAACCCGCAATAGCTGTACCCCGGCATCGAGCAACTTGCCCGCCAGCAGCACTGACCCTCCAAGCCGCTGATGCGCCCCGGCCTCGTTCGAAAGCGCCCCGATCATCCGTTTGCGGCTCGCGCCGACCAGCAGCGGCTGGCCCAGCGCATGGAACAGCGGCAAACCATTGAGCAGCGCAAGATTGTCAGCCAGCGATTTGCCAAAGCCGATCCCCGGATCAAGGATGATCCGATCGCGCGCAATGCCTGCTGCCAGCGCGGCATCGCGGCGTGCTTGCAGCCAGTCGAACACATCAAGCACCACATCGCGGTAATCGCCGCCGCCGTGGAGATCTTCTCCCTCACCCGGCGCATGCATAAGCACCACCGGCACGCCCGCGCGAGCGGCGAATTCCAGGCTGCGCGGATCGTGGCGCAGCGCGGAAACATCGTTGATGATATGCGCGCCCGCGGCGATGGCGGCCTCCATCACTGCCGGCCGGCGGGTATCGACACTGATCGCTGCGCCCATCGCGGCAAGCCGTGCGATTGCGGGAATGACGCGCTTGAGCTCGTCTCCCTCCCAAACGGCGACGGCACCGGGGCGAGTCGATTCCCCGCCGACATCGATGATCGCAGCGCCTGCCTCAACCATCGCGGCTGCATGCGCATGCGCCTCACCGGGATCGTCGAGGAACTTGCCGCCGTCGGAAAAACTGTCGGGCGTAACGTTGAGGATGCCCATGATCTGTGGCTGGTCGAGCCGAATCGTGCGGTCGCCCAGTTGCAGCGGCGCATGGCTGGCGGTGAGCGCGGCCCACTGCGCCTGGCCCTGTGCGGCCAATGCATCGGGCAACCGGGCCAGAACATCGCCCATATCGGGCATGGCAACGCGGCTGCGCTGCACAATCTGCCCGCAGTGCCGGACAATCAGCGCAAAGCGGCTGGCATAAACCATCCCGCCAGCCAGCCGCACCGCTTCGCCATCCTCGCCCTGCGGTGAGTCAGCGAGTGCGATGGGCCGAATGTAAAGCGTGTCGCTCAATCTTCCGTCGCCAGCAGATAGAGCTGGCGGATTGCATCAAGCGGCTTGAGTTCGCCCTCATGCTCGATGTGCCAGAAGGTCCAGCCGTTGCACGAAGGCGCGCCTTGCAGCTTGGCGCCAAGTCCGTGAATCGAACCGCTGTCGACGCCTGACAGCAATGTGCCATCGGCGCGGACTGCCGCGACCATCCGCCGCTTCTTGTCCGACACAACCGATCCCGGCGCGATCCAGCCGGTTTCGACCAGTTGGCCAAACGCCACCTTGGGGGCGGACTTGCCGACCTGCATCGTGGTCAGCGCGCTTTCATCGAGCGGCAAGGCCAGCTCGATCCGCTCCATCGCGACTTCGCGATAGATGTCCTCTTTCTCGCAGCCGATCCATTCGCGCCCCAGCCGTTTGGCGACGGCGCCGGTGGTGCCGGTGCCGAAGAACGGATCGAGCACCACATCGCCCTTGTTGGTCGTGGCTAGCATGACCCGGTAGAGCAGAGCTTCGGGCTTTTGGGTTGGATGGGCTTTCACCCCATCGCGCTTCAACCGCTCCTGCCCGCCGCAGATCGGCAAAACCCAATCAGAACGCATCTGAAGTTCATCATTCAATGTTTTCATAACACGGTAATTAAACGTGTAACGGCTCTTCTCGCCCTGCGAAGCCCAGATCAGCGTCTCATGGGCGTTGGTAAAGCGGGTGCCCTTGAAATTGGGCATCGGATTGGCCTTGCGCCAGACGATGTCGTTGAGGATCCAGAAGCCCAGATCCTGGAGGATCGCGCCAACGCGGAAGATATTGTGGTAGCTGCCGATCACCCACAGCGAGCCATTGGGCTTGAGCACCCGGCGCGCCTCGGTCAGCCACTCGCGGGTGAATTTGTCATAGGCGGCAAAGCTGTCAAACTTGTCCCAGGCGTCGGTCACCGCATCGACATGGCTGCCATCGGGCCGCGCCAGGTCGCCGCCGAGCTGGAGGTTATAGGGCGGATCGGCAAAAACCAGGTCAACGCTGGCAGCGGGCAGACTGCGCATCGCCGCGATGCAATCACCGGGAATGATCTGCCCCAGCGGCAAATCGGCCTTGACGTCGGCTTGGCGCGCGACCTCTATCGCAGCACGGAAGCGTGCCCGATCGCTAACCAGAATTTGTCCCATAGTCCGCGTCTAACCCCCTAGCTTGCCCCTCAGGGTGAGTCATTAGCGTGCCGCCGTCAAGCAGCGACTCCGCGGGAATCCTAGCAATTCATGGTTAATAAGCGGTCAACGCAGGGCGAACGAAACAAGTCCACCACACCATATAGAGTCTGAAGATTCACCTGAGACTCTATATGGTGTAGTGTGGCATTGCGGACTCTGGGCCAAAAAATATTCTGCCGGAGATCAGGCGGGCGGCAAGCCGGGGTCGATACCGGTCATTCGGGCTGACACGTCCCACAGCCTGCGGGCCAGATCCGGGTTCCTTGCCATGCGGGTCCGCCACGCCTTGCCCGATGGCCCGCGCATCTCGCCAAGCCCTTGCGGACCGTAATAGTCCCCCGGCTCCACATCTGGCGCACAGGCCGCTTGAAGCGCTGGCCAGGCCCCCTTGGCGGCAGTATTGAGGAGCAGGCCGAACAGCGGCGTGGCGATCCGGAACGGGCCAGCATGGCGCATCAATTCGGTTGCAGCGACCCCCGGGTGACAAGCCAGCGCCGTTACTGGCGAACTGGCCGCGCGCAAACGCCGGTCAAGCTCGAACAGAAACAGCAAATTGGCCAGCTTGCTGTCGGAATAGCGTTTGGTGCGGTTGTAACTCTTTTCGGCGCCGAGATCGTCCCACACCAGATTGCCGCCACTGTGAGCTAGGCTGGCGGTGATGACGACGCGCGAACCGGCTGTTTTTGCCAGCTTTGGCAACAACAGCGATGTCAGCGCGAAACAGCCAAGGTGGTTAACCCCGAACTGCAGCTCAAAACCCTGCACCGTGCGGGTCAACGGCGGAAACATCACCCCGGCATTATTGAGCAGCACATCGAGCCGCGGTTCCTTGTCGGCCAGTTCGGCTGCTGTCCTGACGCTGGCGATATCCGCCTGGTCAAGCGGCAAGAAGGCCAGATCAGCACCCGAGGTTTCCCGCCCGATCTGCACCATTGCGGCCTCCGCCTTGTCCTGACTGCGGCACGCCAGCAGAACCCGCGACCCTTTGGCCGCCAGAACCCGGGCCGCCTCAAAGCCCAATCCGGTATTCGCTCCGGTGACGATGAAACATTTGCCGGACTGATCGGCCACGTCGCGGTCGGTAAATCCACTCATACCGCAAACTCCGATCGGGCCACCGGGGCAAAGCTGCGGCGGTGCAAGGGGGTTGGACCGTATTTCCGCAGCGCCGCAAGGTGTTGCGGCGTACCGTAACCCGCATTGCGTTCCCAGCCATAATGCGGATGCTGCTGCGCAAGGCTGCGCATCAGCTGGTCGCGGTGTTCCTTGGCGATGATCGAGGCCGCGGAAATGCATGGCTCCAGCGCATCGCCGCCAATGATCGCGCGGGCCGGCCACACCCAAGCGGGCTGGCGGCCATGCGGGGTTTTATTGCCGTCGATCAGCACTTCATCTGGTGCAGCGCCAAGCTGCTCGCACAGCGAGCGCACCGCAAGCGTCATCGCCAGCATGGTTGCAGCGAAAATGTTGATCCGGTCGATCTCGTCAGCCTCGACCACACCCAGCGCCCAATGGCAGCTAGCCTTTATCGCGGGTTCGAGGAATGCGCGGCGCTTGGCGGACAGTTTCTTGGAATCATCGATGCCGTCCGGCGCATCCATTCCCAGCACCACCGCTGCGGCGACCACCGGCCCCGCCAGCGGCCCTCGCCCGGCCTCATCAACACCGATGATCAACCGGGGCTGGAGGGGCTTGGCACCCGTCGCAAAATTGTGCATTCTTGGTCGCATGAACCAATCCCGATGGCTTTCCGCCCTATCGTCCCTCGCCCTGTTTCTCGCAAGCTGCAGTGCGGCCTCGGTCGGGGATAGCATGGCGGAGGCACGCACTGCACGCGCCGCGTCGACCTTCACCGTGACCGAGATCTCCAGCTTCGATCGCCCCTGGGCAATGGCCTTCCTGCCTGGCACGCCCTGCGCGCTGATCACCGAACGCGGGGGCAAGCTCAAGCTTTGGGAATCGGGTGGTCCGGTGCTTGATGTGGCAGGTCTGCCTGCGATTGATGTCGGCGGTCAGGGCGGTCTGGGGGATGTTGTTGTGGCCCCCGATTTCGCCAGGAGCGGCATCATCTATCTGAGCTATGCCGAGGCTGGGACCGGCGACACGCGCGGCGCCGCCGTGGCGCGGGCCAAGCTTGACCTTGACCATATCGCGCCCCGGCTGATCGACCTCCAGGTGATCTGGCGGCAGGCCCCAAAAGTGACCGGGCGAGGCCATTATTCGCACCGGTTTGCCTTCTCGAGCGATGGCAAGTACCTGTTCATCGCTTCGGGTGACCGGCAGAAGTTCACCCCGGCGCAGGATATGACACAGAATCTCGGCAAGATCGTTCGCCTGCTCCCCGATGGTACCCCGGCACCGGGGAATCCCTTTGCGTCGCAGGGCGGTGTGGCAGCGCAAATATGGACGCTGGGCCACCGGAACATCCTTGGCCTGCAATTCGATGCCCAGGGCCGGCTATGGGATCTTGAGCACGGACCGGCCGGCGGTGACGAGCTCAATCTGGTCAAACCGGGACAGAATTACGGCTGGCCGGAGGTCTCGGACGGCGATCATTATGACGGCAAGCCGATCCCGCGCCATGCTACCCGCCGCGATTTTGCCGCACCGGCAATCAGCTGGAACCCGGTGATCGCGCCGGGCGACTTCATCTTCTATTCGGGCGCGATGTTCCCAGAGTGGCGCGGACAGGCAATCATCACCGGGCTGGGCAGTGGCGGCTTGGTCCGGGTTGCGATTGTCGGCGACAAGGCCCGCGAAGTTGAACGGCTTCCGCTGGGCAACCGCATCCGCGAGATCATCCAGGCCGAAGACGGCGCGATCTGGGTGCTTGAAGATGCTGACAAGGGTCGGCTCCTGCGGCTTTCCGCCAAAAAATAGGGATTTCCATCGACAACGCCATCAGCCCCCCCTATCGGCGCGGCGCTATGGCTGCGCCGACTAACCTTATCCCGCTCGACAATGTCGATCCCGTTCTGGTCGAGGATTTGCTCGACCGCGCCTTTGAGCCGGCGCGCCGCACCCGCACTGCCTACAAGCTGCGCGAGGGGATGGACTGGTTGCCCGCGCTGAGCTTTGCCGCGCTGGATGGCACCGACAGGCTGGCCGGGACTATTCAATGCTGGCCGGTTGCGCTGACTGATCTTGCTGGTCGCGCCCACCCGATCATCATGGTCGGGCCGGTAGCGGTGCTGCCCGAACATCAGGGCGAGGGTTATGGCAAGGCGCTGATGCTCGCTAGCCTTGGCGCGCTGAGCCCGGACGCGCCGCTGCCGCAGATGATGATCGGCGATCCTGAATATTATGGGCGCTTTTTTGGCTTTACCAACGCGCATACTGGCGGGTGGAGGTTGCCCGGCCCGTTCGAGCAGCGCCGCTTGCTCGCCCGCACCGATAACCTTGGCGTCCTCCCCCGCGAAGGCATGCTCGGCCCTTGGCGTAAGTGACAGGTTCTGGCAGGGCAAAGCCCATGCCCTATGAGCCGCCGCCAAACCTGACCGGACTTTCGCTGGCCGAGATTGCCGCACTGGTCGAAGCGCGCGAATTGCCGCCGGTCGATCAATGGACGCCAGCGCATAGCGGCGACAGCCTGATGCGAATTGCTGCCGATGGGCGCTGGTTTCATGATGGGGGAGAGATAAGACGCCCGGCGATGGTCCGCGCGTTTGCCAGCCTGCTGAGCCGGGACGAAGCAGGTCAGCACTGGCTGGTCACCCCGCACGAGCGCCTGTCGATCGAGGTCGAGGACGCGGCTTTCATCGCCACCGACGTGGTGCGCCAGGGCGATGCGCTGGTCCTGCGGCTGGGCACCGACGATCTGGTGATTGCCGGGCCGGATCATCCGATCATCGCGCGCGGCGATGCCGATACGCCTGCGCTGTATCTCGCGGTGCGCCATGGCACCGAGGCGCGGCTCAACCGCAGTACCTACCTCCAGCTGATCGCGCTGGCGGATGATGATCTGGCTGTGAGCAGCTCCGGCGCGCGGTTTGAACTGGTGCCGGCATGAGCCTTCTGGCCAAGCGCCTCCAAAACCTCCATGCCGAGGGCCATGCGCTTGACCTGACCGATTTGCACGACGATGCCACATTCGCACCTGCGGAGCTGCACCAGGCAGCGGTCCTTGCCGCCGTCACGGAGCGCGAGCGGCCCGGCTTCCTGCTGATCCATCGCCCGTCCAACATGCGTTCTCACCCGGGGCAAGTCGCCTTTCCCGGCGGCAAGATCGATCCCGGCGAAACCCCGGTCGAGGCCGCGCTGCGTGAAGCCTATGAAGAGCTGGGCATCCACGAAAGCGATGTGAAGGTGATTGGCACCAGCGACGTTTACCGCACCGGCACCGGCTATGAAATCACCCCGGTGCTCGCCGTGGTCCCGCCCGATCTGGAGCTCAACCCCAGCCCGACCGAGGTTGCCGCCTGGTTTGAGGCACCAGTTGATTTCGTGTTCGATGCGGCCAATCACCAGCATCAATCGGCATATTGGCAAGGGCGGCAGAGGCGCTACATCGAGATCATGTGGCAGCAACATCGCATCTGGGGCGTGACCGCCGCCATCATCGCCAATCTGGCGCGGCGGATCGATTGGGCCAAATCCGGCAATGACTGAGTTGCTGCTCCCCGCGACATGGACCACCCGCGCAGACCTTGCCGCGCTGATCAAGGTGCTTGGCACCGGCAATGCCCGCTATGTCGGCGGCGCGGTGCGCGATACGCTGCTGGGGCTGGCGGTCAAGGACATCGATATCGCCACGCCGATTGAGCCGCACGAGGTGATGCGGCGGCTCAAGGCAGCGGGCATCCGCGTCATCCCGACCGGGATCGATCACGGCACGGTCACTGCGCTGCTGGATGGCGGGCCGGTGGAGATCACCACGCTGCGCCGCGATGTTTCCACCGATGGCCGCCGCGCGACGGTGGCTTTTGCCAGCAAATGGCAGGACGATGCCGCAAGGCGCGATTTCACCATCAACGCGCTTTATGCCGATCCGGCGAGCGGCGAAATCTTCGACTGGTTTGACGGGCTGGACGATCTGAAGGCGCGGCGCGTGCGGTTCATCGGCGATCCCGGGCAACGCATCCGCGAGGATCACTTGCGGGTCCTGCGCTACTTCCGGTTTCAGGCAAGGTTTGGGTCACAGCCTGCTGATCCAGCATCGGAAAGCGCCTGCGCCGAATTGGCCGCAACGCTCAAGGGCCTATCGCGCGAGCGGGTCGGGATGGAGATCTTCAACCTCCTCGCCCTGCCCGATCCCGCGCCGACGGTGGCGCGAATGGCGCAGCTGGGCGTGCTGGGAGTTGTGCTGCCAGAGGGCGATCCGCAGCCACTTGCCGCATTGGTGGCGGAGGAACAGCGGCAGGATGTTGCGCCCGATCCGATCCGGCGGCTGGCGGCGCTGTTGCCTGCCTATGTCGATACGGCCGGACAAGTCGCGGCAAGGTTCCGGCTATCGGGCGCGCAGAAAAAACGGCTGATTTGTGCTGCTCAACGGGAAAGCTCCCCTCCCCATCGGGGAGGGGCTGGGGGTGGGGGAGCGAGGCGAATGCCGAGCGTCAATGCTGGCACCGAACCCCCACCCCAACCCCTCCCCACTGGGGAGGGGCTTTCAGCGCGAGAGGAGGGGGCTCTGAACGCCCGCGCCCTCGCCTATCGCCTCGGCATGGAACAAGCGCTCGACCGGCTCCTGCTGACCGGCACCGATATCGCCCCGCTGATCGGCTGGCCCATCCCCACCTTCCCGCTCAAAGGCGGCCAAATCGTCGCGCGCGGGGTCAAGGCCGGACCGGAAGTGGCGCGGATTCTTCAGGCAGTGGAAGCGCAATGGGTGGCAGAGGGGTTTCCGGAGGGGGATCGGATCGGAATTCTGCTCGCCGAAGCACTGACCTAAAACCGGTTATCCCTGGGAAACCCCGTCGGCGGCATCCGCCCGGCAGCACCTCTTGCCACCTTCCACAAGCCCACGTCCTTCTCGGTCCGCGTCCGGCCAGTGTCGCCGCCCATCGCCCAACTTAACCCATCCTCTAGCCGCAGCGTAATCGCATCGGCCAGCCCGCCGTCGCGGTAGCGTTGCAGGGTTACGCCCTGGCCCTTGGCGAGGATCGGCATTTC
>JANNAE010000046.1:0-12032 GCA_031383985.1 Novosphingobium sp.
GATCGATGCCGATTACACGGTTGAGGGTGATCTTCGCCGGACCACCGCGATGAACATCAAGCGGCTGATGGATCTGGCCTGCTATCGCGGCCTGCGCCATCGCAAGGGCCTGCCGGTTCGCGGCCAGCGCACTCACACCAACGCCCGTACCCGCAAGGGTAAGTCGAAGGCGATTGCCGGCAAGAAGAAGTAAGCGTCTGCTCCAAGGCTGTTAAACACCGGCAGACTGCTCTCCCTTCCCGATATACGACAGGATTTAGACAATGGCACGCGAACCCCAACGCATTAAGAAGCGGGAGCGCAAGAACATCTCAAGCGGCGTCGCGCATGTGAACGCCAGCTTCAACAACACCATGATCACCATCACCGACGCCCAGGGCAATGCGATCAGCTGGTCCTCGGCCGGCACGATGGGTTTCAAGGGCAGCCGCAAGTCGACGCCCTATGCCGCCCAGGTGGCCGCAGACGATGCTGGCAAGAAGGCAGCGGAACATGGCGTGCGCACTTTGGAAGTCGAAGTGAAGGGCCCGGGTTCAGGGCGTGAGAGCGCGCTGCGTGCGCTTTCCGCGGTGGGCTTTACCATTACTTCGATCCGTGACGTGACGCCGATCCCGCACAACGGTGTGCGGCCTTCAAAGCGTCGCCGCGTCTGATCAGATATGCGCGGCGGGGCAGCAGCCTCGTCGCATTTCGGATCGGTTGCAGCTCCATCTGGAAACAGCATCCGGTCCCGCCAGATATAACCTTTAGGGGAAGTCCATGTCCGTCAACATCAAGAACTGGCAGGAACTGAAGAAGCCCAACACCCTCGAGATCAAGGGCGGTAACGACCCCAAGCGCCGCGCGACATTCGTCGCAGAGCCGCTTGAGCGTGGCTTCGGGCTGACGCTGGGCAATGCGCTCCGCCGCGTGCTGCTTTCGTCGCTTCAGGGCGCTGCCATCACCTCGATCAAGATCGAGAATGTGCTCCACGAATTCTCCTCGTTGGCCGGCGTGCGCGAAGACGTGACCGATATCGTCCTCAATGTGAAGCAGATCGCGCTGCGGATGCAGGGTGAAGGCCCCAAGCGGCTTCAGCTCTCGGCCACTGGCCCGGGTGAGGTAAAGGCCGGCGACATCGTCGTTTCGGGCGATATCGAGGTGCTGAACAAGGATCTCGTGATCTGCCATCTCGATGAAGGCGCGACACTCAATATGGAACTGACCGCCGATAGCGGCAAGGGCTATGTCCCGGCCGTGGCGAACCGCCCCGTTGATGCGCCGATCGGGCTGATCCCGATCGACTCGCTCTATTCGCCGGTCCGCCAGGTCAGCTACAAGATCGACAATGCCCGGATCGGGCAGGAGCTTGACTACGACAAACTGAACCTGACCATCGAGACCGATGGCACTGTCACTCCAGAAGACGCCGTGGCCTATGCCGCGCGCATTCTTCAGGATCAGCTGTCGCTGTTCGTCCACTTCGATGATGCAATGCCGGTAGGCACTTCGCCGATGATCGGCATGGCCGCTTCGTCGCCCAGCGACGACAGCGATACCAACCAGCTCAACCGCTACCTCCTCAAGAAGGTCGACGAGCTCGAACTGTCGGTCCGTTCGGCCAACTGCCTCAAGAACGACAACATCATCTACATCGGCGACCTGGTCCAGAAGACCGAGGCCGAGATGCTTCGCACACCGAACTTCGGCCGCAAGTCGCTGAACGAGATCAAGGAAGTGCTGAGCTCGATGGGCCTGCGCCTCGGCATGGACATCCCTGGCTGGCCGCCGGAAAATATCGAGGAAATGGCTAAAAAGCTTGAGCAGGAACTGCTCGGCTAATGGCCTGAAGGGGCGCTGACCTTGGGTCAGCGTCCCGCCAATACGGTGATAGGCGGCGGACCATAACAGCCGCCTGGTCTGGGCTACCTGATACGGGCCCTTAACGAACGGAGCATACGAAAATGCGTCACAAACATGGCGGCCGCAAGCTGCAGCGCACCTCGGCCCACCGGATTGCGCTGCTGCGCAACATGTCGGCGGCACTGATCAAGCATGAGCAGATCACCACCACCACTCCCAAGGCGCGCGAACTGGCGCCTTATCTTGAAAAGCTGATCACGCTGGCCAAGCGTGGCGGCTTGTCGAACCGCCGCCTGGCTCATGCCCGGCTGCTCGATGAGACGCAGGAAAAGAAGCTGTTTGAAGTGCTGGCCGCGCGTTATGCCGACCGCGCCGGCGGCTACACTCGGATCATCAAGGCCGGTTACCGCGCCTCGGACGCCGCGCCGATCGCGGTGATCGAACTGGTAGACCGCGACACTGCAGCCAAGGGCCAGGATTCGGGCCCTGTGATGACTGACGAGGATTTCTCCGAGGATTGATCCCACGGCGGATAATTCAGCCAATCAATTGCCAAGGGGGTTGTGACTGATACAGTCACAGCCGCCTTTTCGTTGTGCGTGAGTATCGGATGCGTGTTGTTGTGCGAGCTGTTGTTGCATTTGGCTATCTGGCCCTTGCCCTCCCTGCCATTGCTGAACCCTCCATGCCCCTGACTTATCCCGATACCCGCAAGAGCGAAATCACCGAAACCCGTTTCGGCGAGGAAATCGCCGATCCCTATCGCTGGCTTGAAAACGATGTCCGCCGCGATACGGAGGTCGCCGATTGGGTCAAACGGCAGAACACGGCGACCCAGGCGTACCTGGCGGCGCTGCCCCAGCGGGCGTGGTTTGCCGCACGGATCAAGGCGCTGATGAATTATGAGCGCTTCGGCCTGCCGATCAAAGCCGGCACCCGGTATTTCTACAGCCGCAATACCGGGCTGCAGAACCAGTCGCAGCTGTTCGTTCGCGATGGGCTGAACGGTGCGCCCCGGCTGTTGCTTGATCCCAATAGCTGGGCCAAGGATGGCACCACTGCGCTCGATAGCTGGAAGCCGTCGGAGGATGGACGCTTGCTGGTGTACAGCGTCCAGGACGGGGGCAGCGACTGGCGTGAACTAAGGCTGCTCGATGCCGTGGCTGGCAAGCCTATGGCGGACCGGATCCGCTGGGCCAAATTCACCAATCTCGCATGGGTCGGCAATGAGGGTTTTTTCTATTCCCGCTTTCCCGCGCCCGAGGACGGACAGGCTTTTCAGGCGCGCAATTACAATTCCGCGATCTATTACCACCGCGTCGGCACCGCGCAGGATCAGGACCAGCTGGTTTACGCCACTCCGGACCATCCCGAATTTGGCCACAGTGCCGAAGTTACTTCGGACGGTCGCTACGCGCTGATCACCAGTTCGATCGGGACCGATTCACGCCATGAACTCCATGTGGTCGATCTGGGCCAGCGTCATCGCAAGGGTTGGCAACCACGCAGGCTGGTCTCCGGGTTTGAGCATGACTGGCGGCTGGTGGAGGGTATGGGCCGCAAGCTGTGGTTTGTGACCAACAAGGATGCGCCGCGCTACCGGTTGATGGCCGTCGATCTGTCCGGACGGAAACCCCAGTGGCAAGAGCTGGTTCCCCAGAGCGAGGAAACACTGGAGCAGGGCTCGATCGTCGGCGACCGACTGATCCTGTCCTATCTCAAGGATGCGTCGACCCGCGCGGTTGTTTATGATCTGACTGGTAAGCCGGCCCGGACCCTGGGGCTGAACGGGATTGGAACTGCTTCGGGCTTTCTGGGGAAGCCCCGCGATCCGGAGACCTTCTACAGTTTTTCCAGCTTCAACCAGCCTGCAGCGATTTATCGGCTTGACCTCAAGACTGGCAAAAGTGTGCCTTTCGCAGCTCCGAAGCTGACCTTTGAGCCGCACGATTATCTGGTCGAGCAGCGCTTTTTCACCTCGAAGGATGGCACGCAGATTCCGCTGTTCCTGGTCCGCAAAAAGAGTGTCGTGGCGGAAGGCCGGGCCGCACCGACGCTGCTTTACGGCTACGGTGGGTTCGATGTTTCGCTTACCCCCGGCTTTTCGGCGGCGCGGATGGCTTGGCTGGAGGCGGGCGGGGCCTTTGCCATGGCGAATTTGCGCGGCGGGGGGGAGTATGGCAAGGCGTGGCATGATGCCGGACGCCTCGCCAACAAGCAGAACGTGTTCGACGATTTCATCGCAGCCGGTGAATATCTGATCGCCCAGGGTATCACGCCAAGGGGTGGGCTGGCGATCCAGGGGGGCTCGAACGGCGGCCTGCTCGTCGGCGCGGTGGTCAATCAGCGGCCCGAACTGTTTGCGGCGGCAAATGCTGCGGTGGGGGTGATGGACATGCTGCGGTTCGATCGCTTTACCGCCGGGCGCTATTGGGTGGATGATTATGGCTATCCGGACCGCGAGGCCGATTTCCGCGTGTTGCGGGCCTATTCTCCCTATCACAACATTCACTCCGGCATGGACTATCCGGCAATGCTAGTGACAACCGCAGATACCGATGACCGGGTGGTGCCCGGGCACAGTTTCAAATACGCCGCTGCTCTGCAGGCCGCAAAAGCAGGGTCAAACCCGCATCTGATCCGGATCGAAACTCGTGCCGGGCACGGGTCAGGCAAGCCGACGGACAAGCTGATCGAGGAAAACGCCGATATCATGGCGTTTCTGGCGCAATGGAGCGGGCTGGCTACCGGCTGATCGCTGTTCATAAAAGACTCGAAAAATATGAACAGTTTCTGACAGGTGAATTCAGGCTCGGGCCACGCTTGATTCGGTAATTCAAATTCAACGCCGGGCTATTCCGTTCGGTTCGTTCGAAGGATGAATGCCATGAAGACCATTTCCAAAGCTCTGGCCAAGGGCGCTATCGCAACCGTCGCGGCTGGCGCGATGGCGGTATCTTCGGCAAGCCCTGCATTTGCCGAGCACCGTGACCGTGATGGTATCAGTGCTGGCGATGTGATTGCCGGCGCGCTGGTGATCGGCGGGATTGCCGCGATCGCTTCGGCCGGAAGCCGCTACGACCGCGACTACCGCTATGACCGCGCCGGTTACGGCAATTATGACAATAACGGCGGTTATGGGAATTATGATCGCGATGATTACCGCCGCGGCAGCGCCCGCAGGGCGATCGAGCAATGCGTCCGCACTGCCGAACGTGAAGCCAGCCGCTCGAGCTATGGCCGCGCCGATGTGACCGATGTCCGCAACATTCGCGAAACTCGCTGGGGCTACGAAGTTCGCGGCCGGATCGCGGTGAATGGTTCGGGCCACGACTGGCGCGATGGCGATAGCGATTATGGCCGCGGCTGGGGCGGCGACTATCGCGGCTGGGACAGATCGATGCGCGGCTATGACAGCGGCTCGTTCAAGTGCCGGTTCGAGCGCGGTCGGATTGTCGACCTCGACTTCAGCGGCATTCGCGGACTGTAAGTCGACACAGACCTAGATGACGACGGGCGGTTCAGGCGATAGAAAGCCTGGACCGCCTAGTTGTTTTTCTAATGCGGGTTCCGGGGCGATTGTTCGCGGCGCTGCCGAGAGGGAACAGGACAATGAACGCCAAGTTTTCGCGCACAGCTGCCGCACTTTCCATAGCCGCGGCGCTGTCGCTGGCTGCGACTCCGGCGCTGGGACGTGATCGCAACTGGGGCGGCGGCTGGGGAGACGACTGGGGTCGTCACCATGATCGGATTGACGCGGGCGACGTCTTGGCCGGGGTGCTGATCATCGGCGGAATTGCTGCCATAGCCAGTGCGGCCAGCAACAGCAGCAAGGCCAAGCGCCAGCGCAGCGACGATTACCGATATCGCGACCGTGACGATTCCCGGTCATCCTATCCCCGGCGCGAGGACTCGGCCGGATATGGCAATGACGATCACCCAGCCAATAGCCAATCGCGCGGCGAGAATCGCGGTCTCGATAACGCAGTCGATCGCTGCGCCAGTGAGGTCGAGCGGGGCGACCGCCGGATTGACGAGATCGATACGGTTTCGCGCGAAAATGATGGTTGGCGCGTTCAGGGCCGGATTGTCGGCGGTACCAGCTTTGCCTGCTCTGTGGGCCGCGACGGCCGGGTGAGCAACGTCAACGTCGACGACAGCGCGATCTGATCTGAGCTATTATTCTGGCCTGGAGCCTGTCCGTCCATAGGCGGGCAGCGCTAGGCCGAATTGTATTGCGGCACCGCGCAAGGCAAAGCCGGCCAGCGCCGCGATCGGCCAGGCTATGGCATTGGGCAGACCCAGCAAGCTTCCCGCCGCGCACAATGCCGAAGAGAACGCGGCGACCGTCACATAAAGTTCAGGCCGCATCAGTATCGAGGGACGCGCCGCCAAAACGTCGCGGATAATCCCGCCGACACAGCCGGTTATGACCCCCATCAGGATCGCCGGAACCGGCGCCACCCCATAGTTCAGCGCCTTGGCCGTGCCCAGCACCGAGTAAGCCGCAAGCCCCGCCGCGTCGGCCCATTCCAGAAACCGGCCCTCCCACCAGCGATGCGGGGTCCACCAGGCGACCAGCGCGACCCCAAGGCAGACTGGGGCCACCCACGGATCGCGGACCCAGAACACCGGCGCGCCGATCAGCAGATCGCGTACCGATCCGCCGCCCACCCCCGTAATCAGCGCGAAGAAACTCATCGTTACGAAGGTCTGTTTGAGCCGAGCTGCAAGCAAGGCTCCGGTCAGCGCGAATACCGCTACCCCCAGCAGATCGAGGATCGCGGGCAGCGCGGGCGCCACGGCGGGGAGGGCGGGTGTCAGCGCTTGGCCTTGCGGCGGCGGAACAGCAATGCGGTGCCGAACAGCGACGAAAGCAACGCCAGCCCGCCAAACACCCACAGGAAGCCGTTGCTGGTGTCCTCGCGGGTCTGCAGGTCCATGATGTGAATCCCCCACATCAGATCATAGGCCCGCCAGAACCGGGTCCGCAGCGCCAGCACCTCGCCGCTTTGGGCATCGATATAGATATGCGTGCCATCGCCGAAAGTCGCCTGCCATGACGGGCGGGGGCGGCGCAGGTCCATCGGCGAAGCATCGGCACTGAACCGCTGCATCCGGGTGAGCGGGTCTTTTCCGGCAAACGCGGCTGCAGCAATCCGCCGCGCCCCTGCCTCGCTCACTTCGCCCAGCGGCGCCCCATCGCGCGCGGCATAGCGGCGCGGCTGCTTGTCTGCCCCGGTGACGATCCAGGTCGGCAATCCGGCTTGGGATACCAGCGCAACTTTGGTGACCGGCCCGGGCAGGCGGGGGAAGATCAGCGCGGCCCCGTCAATCGCCGCATCTTCAGCCCGCAGCGACCCGCCGCGCACCTGGTCGATCGGGACGGCGGACATGAACAGGCCCGAGGCCAGCCACAGTAAAACCGGCACCGCGACCGCCCAGCCCAGCCAGATATGCCAGCGAGCGAAGCGTTGAAGGATGGTCCGGCGGGCCATCAAGCCCGGTCGTGTTTTAGCAGCATGGCCATTCCGGTTCCGTACCCGATGATCGCCGCAGCGCCATAACCAATTAACGGGACGGGATATTCTTTGAGTTGGGCAGCAATAATCAAACCCAGGAAAAAAGCGGCGAAGGCGATGGCTTCACTGCGACCTTTCTGGGTTGAACGATGCAACCAGAGCGGAATGCCAATTGCTGCACTTGTCATTAGGGTCAAAGCCAGTGCCAGTAGCGGCGCCGCAGCCCAGGCATCACGCAGGACATGTTCGACAAAGGGCACGCCCCTCAACGGATCGGGCTGCATGGCGGCAGCACAAGCTGCAGCAAGACAGCCAAGTGCGGCAACTGCGGACCAGCGGTCGCGCTTTTCCAACGCCGCGACAATGGCGGCCAGAGCCAGCGCCGACGTCGTACCGGCATCGGGCTGGAACGCCATAATGAGAGCCGCTGCTGCGAGGGTAAGGGTTGCTGCTCCGCCCTTGCGTATCGCCAGTATCAGCAAGGCGGGCACAACCAACATACCAGCATGAAGCTGAATCGGCCCTAGGCGAAGCCAACGGGTGATCCCTTCATCCGATGGGCCTAACATTGATGGCAGGGTCAACAATATAAGGCCGGCCAGCAGTGCGGCTGACACAGTTCGGTGACGTTGGGGAACTGGCAGCAACGCTGCTATCACCAACGCGATTACCAGCGCTGTGGCATTGACTGCAGAATAGCTGGCCGGTGCCCCGCGCAATGCCATGTTGGCGATTCCGGCTAGAACCGCCGCGGCGATGCCGCTCATAGGGCCTAAGCTCGGTGTAGCGTTCATCCAGGCCGAACGCTCAGATATGGATCGGCTTGCCCAGCACCGCCATTGCCGCTTCCTTGATTGCCTCGGAATGGGTCGGGTGAGCGTGGCAGGTATAGGCGATGTCTTCTGAGGTGGCGCCGAATTCCATTGCCTGCGCGGCCTGGGCGATCATTGTTCCGGCAAGCGACGCGACGATCCACACTCCCAGCACGCGGTCGGTTTCGGCATCGGCGATGATCTTGACGAAGCCATCGGTGTCGCGGTTGGTTTTGGCGCGGCTGTTGGCCATCATCGGGAACTTGCCGACTTTCACCGCTCCGCGCGCCTTGGCGTCTGCTTCGGTCAGACCGACGCCGGCAAATTCGGGCATGGTATAGACCACGCCGGGGATCACCGCGTGGTTCACAATGCCGGTCAGCCCGGCGATGTTTTCGGCGACCGCAATGCCCTCGTCCTCGGCCTTGTGGGCCAGCATCGGCCCGGGGATGACATCGCCGATTGCCCATACGCCATCCACCGAAGTGCGGAATTCGTGGGCAGTGTCGATCTGGCCGCGTGCGTTGGGCGTAAGGCCAATCGCCTCCAGTCCAAGCCCTTCGGTATTCGGGCGGCGGCCGATCGCAACTAGCACGCAATCGGCCTCGAGCGTTTCAGATGCGCCACCAGCGGAAGGCTCCAGCGTCAAAGTGGCCTTCTTGCCCTTGACGGTGGCTCCCGTTACCTTGGTGCTGAGGCGCAGGTCCATGCCCTGCTTTTTGAAGAGCTTGGCGGCTTCCTTGCGGAGATCGTCGTCCATGCCGGGGAGCAACTGGTCGAGGAACTCAACCACCGTGACCTTGGCCCCAAGGCGCCGCCATACCGAGCCGAGTTCCAGTCCGATCACCCCGCCGCCGATCACGACCATGTGCTGCGGCACCTTGGTCAGCGCCAGCCCGCCGGTGGAATCGACGATCACACCCTTGTCGTTGTCGACTGCAACCCCGGGGAGCGACGTCACGCTCGAGCCGGTGGCAATGACGATGTTCTTCGCGGTGTAAGCCTTCCCCGCAACATCGACGCTATGCGCGTCCTTGAAGCTGGCGAAGCCCTTGATCCAGTCGATCCTATTCTTCTTGAACAGGAAGGCGATCCCGCCGGTCAATTCCTTGACGGCGAGTGATTTCTCACCCTGCAGCGCGGGCAGATCAAGCTCGACCTTGCCCAGCTTCACCCCGAACTTGGCCAGCGCGCCCGAATGGGCCTCCTCGAACAATTCCGAGCCGTGGAGCAGCGCCTTGGAGGGGATGCAACCGACGTTGAGGCACGTCCCGCCCAGCGTCTCGCGGCCCTCGACACAGGCCGTTTTGAGCCCCAGCTGTGCGCTGCGGATCGCTGCGACATAGCCGCCGGGACCGGAACCGATGATCAGAACGTCGTAGTCGTAGTCAGCCATGGTCGGCTCCTCACAAGTCAATCAGCAGCCGGGTCGGATCCTCGATTGCTTCCTTGATGATCTTGAGCGCGGTGACTGCCTCGCGCCCGTCGATCAGGCGGTGGTCGTAGCTGAGCGCGATATACATCATCGGGCGGATCACGATCTGGCCATCGCGGACAACCGCGCGGTCCTCGATCCGGTGAAGGCCAAGCACGGCCGATTGCGGCGGGTTGATGATCGGGGTCGACATCAGCGAGCCGAACACGCCGCCGTTGGAAATGGTGAAGGTGCCGCCCTTCATGTCGTCCATCGTCATGGTGCCTTCTCTGGCCCTCTTGCCATAGGCGGCGATAGCCTTTTCGATTCCGGCGAACGACAGATCCTGACAATCGCGGACCACCGGAACCACCAGCCCATTGGGAGCCGAAACCGCCACCGAAATATCGATGTAGTCGTGATAGACGATCTCGTCGCCCTGGATCTGGGCGTTGACCGATGGGACATCCTTCAGCGCGAGGCAGGCAGCCTTGGCGAAAAAGCCCATGAAGCCGAGACGGACGCCGTGCTTCTTTTCGAACAATTCCTTGTACTTGTCGCGCGCGGCGATCACTGCGGACATGTCACAATCGTTGAAAGTGGTCAGCAGCGCGGCGGTTTCCTGCGCTTCCTTGAGCCGCCGGGCGACGGTCTGGCGCAGCCGGGTCATCTTGACCCGTTCTTCGCGGCGGTCACCGGCCGCGGCAGGAACGGCGGCGATTGTGGCAGCGACCGGGGCCGAGGCGGCGCTTTTCGCCTGAGCGGCGGCGACAACGTCTTCCTTGGTCAGGCGGCCATCCTTGCCGGTGCCCTTGATCGAGGCCGGATCAATCCCGTGTTCCAGCACCGCTCGGCGCACCGACGGGGAAAGCACCGCGGCATCAGAGCTTTCGGCTTTGGGCGCGATACTGTCTGACGCCGGCGCGATCGGCGCTTCGGTGCGCGCCGCCACTGGCTCGGCCCCGGCGGCAGGCGAGCCATCCTCGATTGTGGTGATCACCGCGCCGACCGCAACATTATCGCCGACTTTAGCCAGGTGATGACCCATCACGCCTGCAACCGGGGCTGCGACTTCAACCGCGACCTTGTCGGTTTCGAGGCTGGCAATCGGCTCGTCGAGCTTGACCGCATCGCCGGGCTGCTTGAGCCATTCGCCGATCGTGGCCTCGGCCACGGATTCGCCGAGAGTAGGAACTTTGACTTCGCTGGACATGGATTTTTCCTCAGGCCTTCTTGCGGCGTCTGATTTCGGAACGGACAGAGAGCCCGAGCGCATCGGCAATCAGCGCGCCCTGCTCGCTGGCGTGGCGGCTGGCGAGGCCGGTGGCGGGCGAGGCGCTGGCGGTGCGGCCGGCATAGCGGGCCCGCGCGGCCTTGCTTTTGGCGGATTTGAGCGCAGCTTCGATCTCTGGCTCGACAAAGAACCAGCCGCCGTTGTTCTTTGGTTCTTCCTGGCACCAGACCACCTCTTCAAGGCCGGTCATCCGCGCCAGACGCAGCGCCAGCGGCTCACCCGGGAAGGGATAGAGCTGTTCGATCCGCACGATCGCCACATCCGCAAGCTCGGCAGCATCGCGCGCTTCGATCAGATCGTAGGCGATCTTGCCCGAACACAGCACCAGCTTGCGCACCCTGGCATCGGCGGGCGGGGTCGGATCGGAGAGAATTCGCATGAAGTGGCCCTCGCCGATGAAGTCACTGGCGGGCGACTTGGCCATGGCATGGCGCAGCAGCGATTTGGGGGTCATGATCACGAGGGGCTTGCGGAACGGCCGGTGCATCTGGCGGCGCAGCACATGGAAGTAATTGGCCGGGGTAGTGATGTTGCAGACCTGGATATTGTCCTGCGCGCACAGCTGCAGGAACCGTTCCAGCCGGGCTGAGGAGTGCTCTGGTCCTTGGCCTTCATAACCATGCGGCAGCAGCATCACGAGGCCATTGGCGCGCAGCCATTTTGATTCTGATGACGCAATATACTGGTCGATCACGATTTGCGCGCCATTGGCGAAATCGCCGAATTGCGCCTCCCACAGCACCAGCGTCTTGGGATCGGCGCTGGCAAAGCCGTATTCGAAGCCAAGCACGCCATATTCCGACAAGGTGCTGTCGAGCACCTCGAACCGGCCGTGCGGCACGGTGGTGAGCGGAACATATTTGTCCTCGTTGGTCTGATCGACCCACACCGCATGGCGCTGACTGAAAGTGCCGCGGCCTGAATCCTGGCCGGACAGGCGCACGCCATAGCCCTCGGATACCAGACTGCCAAAGGCCAGCGCTTCGCCGGTTGCCCAGTCAAAGCCCTGGCCGCTGGTGAACATCTCGCGCTTGGCGTCGATCACCCGGGCGAGGGTCTTGTGGATGGTGAGGCTTTCCGGAACAGTGGTCAGCGTCCGGCCCAGGCTGTCGAACAGCTTGGCCTCGATGCCGGTCGCCACATTGCGG
>JANNAE010000078.1:0-9603 GCA_031383985.1 Novosphingobium sp.
GCGATTCCCGATCCCGGCGCTCCAGCGGTTCTGGCGATATCGCTGTTGTCACCGAAGCGATAGACCGTGACGCGATTGGCATCGCCAATGTCGCTAGCGACTGGCTTCATGTTTTGCATCAGCCGCAGCGCACCGATAAACCGCTCAAGCTTTTGCGCAAATTTGCTGGTATCCGCCTCGGAGCTATCGGAAACCACCGTGAAATGCGCGGTCTTTGCTTCCCACCATTCGGCGTAGGCCGGGCTGGACATTGCGACGAGGGCCACCGCCAAGGGCAAGCGGCGCGACAAACGATATACAGCTCCAGAAATTGACATCATGCGATCCTGAAAAATTTCGATTGGTTGGCGTATGATACAGCCCAGCGCTGGCCGCAAGTGCAGTTGGGCGGCACGCGATTGCCCTTAGACGAAACTATACGGATCAATGTCCACGCCTACCCGCACGCCGGGGGGAAAGCGCAAGTTCCCCAGCCAATCGCGGATGATCGCCTGCAATTCAGCAGATCGCCGCGCGTTTAGCAGCAGGCGGTAGCGGTAACGGCCGCGCAGCAAGGCCATGGGGGCAGGGGCCGGGCCATAGATCGCTACATCGGGCACATCGGGGCGCGAGCCGCCGATGGCGCGGGCGGCATCGCGGGCTTCGGCCTCGTCCTCGCTGCTGACGATGATCGCCGCCCAGCGCCCGAACGGCGGCGCGCCGGCATCGCGGCGGGCTTCGGTTTCGGCGGCATAAAAGGCGTCACGGTCACCCGAGGCGAGCGCGGTGATGACGGCGGCAGTGGGATGGCGGGTCTGGATCAGCACTTCGCCGGGCTTGGAAGCGCGCCCGGCGCGGCCTGCGACCTGGGCAATCTGCTGGTAAGTGCGCTCCGCCGCGCGCAGATCTCCGCCTTCAAGCCCAAGGTCGGCATCGACCACTCCGACCAGCGTCAGTTGCGGGAAGTGATAGCCCTTGGTCACCAGCTGGGTGCCGATGATTACATCGATCAGCCCGTCTTCCGCCGCCGCGACAAATTCCGCGATCTTGCCCGGCGAATTGAGCGTGTCCGAGGTCACCAGCGCCACCCGTGCCTCGGGCAGCAGCTCGGTCACTTCATCGGCGATCCGTTCCACTCCCGGCCCGCAAGCGACCATGCAATCGGGCGTGCCGCATTCGGGGCAGGCTTCCGGTACCGGCACCTGGTGGCCGCAATGGTGGCAGGCCAGCCGCCGTGAGAGCCGGTGTTCGACCAGCCAGGCGGTGCAATTGGGGCATTGGAAGCGATAGCCGCAATGGCGGCAAAGGGTCAGCGGAGCATAGCCTCGCCGGTTTAGGAACAGCAGGGATTGTTCGCCGCGCTCCAGCCGCGCCTTCATCTCCCTGACCAGCCGGGGCGCGAGCCAGCGCCCGCGTTCGGGCTGCTCGGCACGCAGATCAACGACCTCGATCGCCGGCAGCTCCGCCCCGCCGAACCGGCCCGGCAGTTCGATCTTGCGGTAAACCCCGGCCTCGGCCAGCTGCATCGATTCAAGCGCGGGGGTGGCGCTGGAGAGGATCACCGGGATGCCCTCGAACCGGGCGCGGATTACGGCCACGTCGCGGGCGTTATAGCGCACCCCGTCGTCCTGCTTGAACGAGACTTCATGGGCCTCGTCGACCACGATCAGCCCGAGCCGCCGATAGGGCATGAACAGCGCCGAGCGGGCGCCGACCACGACTTGCGCTTCACCCGACACAATGGCCCGCCAGGCGCGGCGCCGCTCGGTCTGTTTGAGCGAGGAATGCCACAGCACCGGTGGCACGCCAAACCGCGCCTCGAAGCGCCGCAGGAAGTTTTCGGTCAGCGCGATTTCAGGGAGCATGACCAGCACCTGCTGGCCCTTGCCAAGGGCAGTCGCGATCGCTTCGAAATAGCATTCGGTCTTGCCTGATCCGGTCACGCCATCGAGCAGGAAGGGCGCGAATTTGTGTGCTTCCACCGCGCCGACAATGACGTCTGCGGCGGCCTGCTGGTCAGGGTTAAGCTCGGGCTGGGCAAAATCGGCGCGGGCACGCGGATAGGGCCGGTCGAGATCGACCGTCACCGGTTCGAGCAGCCCGGCGCTGACCATTCCGCGCAGCACGCCGTCGGAGACACTGGCCAGCTCCGCCAATTCACGGATCGTCGCCTGTTCGCCTTGCAGCGCATCCATCGCCACCGCGCGCTGCGGGGTGAGCCGCTCCGGCTCGCGGCCCGAGAGGCGATATTCGGTCGTCGTCCCGCCGCCGCGCAGTGCCGCCGTGCTGCCCAGCGCCATCCGCGCCACCGATGACAGCGGGGCGCAGTAATAGTCGGCGGTCCATTCGATCAGTCGCCGCAGCGGGGCGGACAGCGGCGGGACCGGCAGCACTTCCAGCAACGGGCGCAGTTTGCTCTCGGGAACTTCATCGCCCGGCAAGCGTTCTGGTTCCCAGACGATCCCCAGCACCTGCCGGGGACCGAGCGGCGCGATGACCACCGAGCCGGGCTCTATCGCCATTCCATCGGGAACGCGGTAGTCCAATACGCCAAGCGCGGCGTTGAATACGAGGAGTCGGACGCGGTTCATCTGCGCGGCCTATAGGGGAACCAAGCGGCCGGAGCGACACCCGGTTTGCCTGCGAAGGAGTGGATAATGCCCGCGAAGGAATGGAATATGACCGCATTGCCGAACAATTCGATTGCCCGTCGCCATTTTCTGGCTGGTGCCGCAGCCGCCGGCGTACTCGCCTTGCCCGGCTGCGCATCAATGGGCGGTTATAGTTTTACCGATGCAATCCGGCGGCTGTTGATGCTTTCAGCCGATAACGCCTTTGACCGGCTCACCGCGCCGGGCGGCTTCTGGGACAGCCAGGTCGCCCGGATCGCTTTGCCGGAGCTCTACGGCAGGCGCGGCGGCGTGATGCAGGGCATCCTCACCTCGGAGGCTTTCCGCTCGCAGCTACACCGCCGTCTCAACATTTTTGCTGAGGAGGGCGCGCGGCGTGCAGCGCCCGTGGTCGCCGAAACAGTGCGGACCATCGGGATCGCCAATGCGGTCGCGCTGATCCGCGGTGGGCCAACGGCGGCGACATCGTTCTTGCGGGATAATATGGCCGGATCGCTGGTGAATGTGATGATTCCGGCGCTGGGCGATGCCATGCGGGTCGCCCGCGATCCGTTGGTGGGTCAGGCACTTTCGCTGCTCGCCGGGGTCGATATCGGCGATGCTGCCCAATCGCTGGCGATGGGTGCTGACAATGCGATCTGGTATCAGATCGGGGCGGAAGAGGCCGATATCCGCGCCAATCCGCAAAAGACCAATGATCCGGTTCTGATGGGAGTGTTGAAGGTGCTCTAGCCCTCTGGGGATGGCGTGCTTATAGCGGCTGCTGACTCGCGCTCAGGAGCAGCCATGAAGTTCTTTGTCGATACCGCCGAAATCGCTGACATCGCCGAGCTTGCCGCTACCGGCCTGCTCGATGGCGTCACCACCAACCCTTCGCTGATTGCCAAGTCGGGCCGCGATTTCATGGACGTGACGCGCGAGATTTGCGCGCTGGTCGATGGCCCGGTCAGTGCCGAAGTGGTGGCGCTCGACCACGCGGGGATGATGCGTGAGGCTGAAATCCTGCGCAAGATTGCCGACAACGTCTGCATCAAGGTGCCGCTGACGATTGATGGCCTCAAAACCTGCAAAAAGCTGCGTGATGATGGCACGATGGTCAACGTCACGCTGTGCTTCTCGGCCAATCAGGCGCTGCTCGCCGCCAAGGCCGGGGCCAGCTTCATCTCGCCATTCGTCGGCCGGCACGATGACAATGGGTTCGACGGGATGGCACTGATCAGCGATATTCGCCTGATCTATGACAATTATGATTTCGCGACCCAAATCCTCGTCGCCAGCGTCCGCCACGGCATCCACGTGCTCGAAGCGGCCCGGATCGGCGCCGATGTGATGACCGCGCCGCCCGCGGTGATCAAATCGCTGTTCAAACATGTTCTGACCGACAAGGGCATCGAAGGGTTCATGGCCGATTGGGCCAAGACCGGACAATCGATCTGATCGGATAGGCGCAATTGTCCGACGAAACCCCCCTCGATCGCTTCAAGCACGTCCTGGCAGGCACAGCGCGCGCGGTTGCGCATGAGCCCGAAGTCGAAGTCGCGTGGACGGCCGACAACCCGGTTGCCAATGGCAACAACTTCCGGGTGCCGATGCCGGGGCGCAATCTGCCGCGCGGGCAGGCGATGGAAGCGCGCGGATTTGCTGACAGTTTCGCGCTGAAACTGCGCCATCACAACGAAAAGCTCCACACCCGGCACGCCCCGGCTGAGCCGACTGCGCGGGCTTGCTATGATGCAATCGAGGCGGTGCGTTATGAAGCGCTGGGGTCCAAATCCTACGCCGGAATGCGCGACAACCTTAACGCCGCGCTGATGGTCAGGATCGGCAGCGATCCGATCACCCGGGTGGCCCGGACCGAGGACGTACCAGTGCCCACCGCGCTGGCGCTGTTGCTGCGCGAACATCTGACCGGCCAGCCGGTGCCGGAAGTAGCGCAAGCGGGCGTGGCCATGCTGCGCGATTGGATCGAGGACAAGGCTGCCGCCGATTTCGAGGCGCTGGCGCTATCGATCGATGATCAGAAGTCGTTTCAGTCACGCATCCTCGACATGCTCCAGCACCTCGAACTGACCCGGTCCGAGCAGCTCGATCAGGAAGCCAACGAAGGCGACGAGGACGACGGCGAGCAGGAACAGGACGACGAAAGCGACGAGGGCGAAGCAGGCCAGGATCAGCAGCCGAGCGAAATGGCTGCCGAACCGACCGAAGGCGACGACGAAGGTGAAGGCGAGACCGAGCGCGATTCGGACGATGAATCTGCCGAGGGTGAACCGGGCGACGAGGGCGAGGACGGGATGCTCCCGGTCCGGCCCAACCGTCCGTGGACCGATCTTCCCGCGCATTTCGACTACAAGAGCTACACCGAGAAGTTCGATGAAGTCATCTCGGCAACCGAGCTGTGCGACGAAGAAGAGCTGAACCGCCTGCGGGCCTATCTCGATGCGCAGCTCAAGGGTTTGCAAAGCATTGTCACCAAGCTGGCAAACCGGTTGCAGCGCCGCTTGATGGCGCAGCAGAACCGCAGCTGGGATTTCGATCAGGAGGAAGGGATCCTCGATGCCGCGCGGCTTGCCCGGGTGATCGTCGCACCGGGCCAGTCGCTTTCCTACAAGGTCGAACGCGAGGTCGAGTTCAAGGATACGATCGTCACGCTGCTGATCGACAATTCCGGCTCGATGCGCGGGCGGCCGATTTCGATTGCCGCCATCAGCGCCGATGTGCTGGCGCGGACGCTGGAGCGCTGCGGGGTCAAAACCGAAATTCTCGGCTTCACCACCCGCGCGTGGAAGGGCGGGCAAAGCCGCGAGGCCTGGCTGGCGGGGGGCAAGCCGGCTGGTCCTGGCCGGCTCAACGATCTGCGCCACATCGTCTACAAGAAAGCCGATGAACCCTGGCGCCGGGCGCGGCGCAACCTCGGCCTGATGATGCGCGAAGGCCTGCTCAAGGAGAACATCGACGGCGAAGCGCTGCTGTGGGCGCACAGCCGCCTGCTTGCCCGGCACGAAGACCGCCGGATCCTGATGGTGATTTCCGATGGTGCGCCGGTCGATGATTCGACGCTCAGCGTGAACAACGCCGGCTATCTTGAGCAGCATCTGCGCAAGGTGATCGAGTGGATCGAAAAGCAATCCCCGGTGCAACTGGTCGCCATCGGCATCGGCCATGACGTAACCCGCTATTACCGCCGCGCGGTGACGATCATGGATGTCGAACAGCTGGGGGGCACGATGATCGAACAGCTGGCCGGGTTGTTCGAGGGGGATTGAACGCATGAACGTCACCGAAGCTGTTACCAGCCGCCGTTCCGTGCGCGCTTTTCTCGACCAGCCGGTTGATCGGGCGGTGCTGCGGCGGGTGCTGGAAACCGCGCAGAACGCGCCGTCGGGGGGTAACACCCAGCCGTGGAACGCGACCGTGCTGACCGGCGAGCCGCTGGCGAAGCTGCTCGTGACAGTTGCAGAGGTGCTGCCGCAAGGCTCTGCGGCGCACCAGCCCGAATACGCGATCTATCCGCCGGGGTTGACCGGTGCCTATGAGCAGCGCCGCCGGGGGATTGGCGAGGCGATGTATGCCGCGCTGGAGATCCCGCGCGAAGATAAAATGTCGCGGCTGATGTGGTTCGCGAAGAACTTCCGCGCTTTCGAGGCCCCGGTGCTGATGCTGATCCACACGCCCAAATATATGGGTCCGCCGCAATGGTCGGACATCGGCATGTGGCTGCAAACGGTGATGCTGCTGCTGCGTGAGGCGGGCCTCGACAGCTGCGGGCAAGAGGCGTGGGCGATCTATTCAGCGCAGATCCGGGAATGCGTCGAAATTCCCGACGATCACATCTTCTTCTGCGGCCTCGCCATCGGCCACCGCAATCCGGAAGCACCGGTCAACAACTTCCCGGTCCCGCGGGCGGCGCTCGATGAGGCGGTGCGCTGGGAGGGGTTCTGATCGCCGCTGCTTGACCAGCGCGCGCTGCTGGGTAAGGCCCGTGCGCGATGACTGATGCCACGCCCCTCAAGCTGTTCAACAGCCTGACCCGCCAGCTGGAAGTGTTCCAGCCCGTCCATCCGGGCGAGGCGCGCGTCTATTCCTGCGGGCCGACGGTTTATAATTACCCGCACATCGGCAATATGCGCGCCTATGTGTTTGCCGATGTGCTGGGGCGGACGCTGAGCTTCAAGGGCTACAAGCTGACTCATGTGATCAACATCACCGATGTCGGCCATCTGACCGATGATGCCGACGCGGGCGAGGACAAGCTGGAAAAAGCGGCGGCGGAGAACGCCCAATCGATCTGGGATATCGCCCGGCATTATACTCAGGCCTATTGGGATGATGTGAAAGCGCTGAACATCCGCGAGCCGGCCCAGTGGTCGATTGCCACGGATTACGTCCCCGCGATGATCGAGTTTGCGAAGGGCATCGCGGATCAGCACTGCTACGAGCTGCTGACAGGCCTCTATTTCGACACCTCGACCGTGGCGAATTACGGGCGGCTGGCCCGTGCCAATACCGACGAGGGCGAGGGCCGGATCGATCCGGTCGACGGCAAGCGCCACGCCGCCGACTTCGCGATCTGGCGCAAGACCCCGCCGGGCGAGACGCGCCAGATGGAATGGGATTCGCCGTGGGGCCGGGGCGCGCCGGGCTGGCACCTCGAATGCTCGGTCATGTCCGGGCAATTGCTCGGCTTTCCGTTCGATATCCACACCGGCGGGATCGATCACCGCGAAATCCATCACCCCAACGAAATCGCGCAAAATCAGGCGTTCTGCCATTCGGACGCCAGCGGCGCGAGCATCTGGATGCACAACAATTTTCTGGTCGAGCGCAGCGGCAAGATGAGCAAATCGTCGGGGGAATTCCTCCGCCTCCAGCTGCTGATCGACAAGGGCTACCACCCACTTGCCTACCGGCTGATGTGCCTGCAGGCGCATTACCGCAGCGAGCTGGAGTTTTCTTGGGAGGGGCTAGGGGCCGCGCTGGTGCGGTTGAAGCGGCTGGTGATGGGTGTCGAAAAGCACCGCCAACGCTCTGCATCCGAGCCAGGAGGCCAAGCGGACATGAATGTCTATCAAGCCGACGAACGAGTGTCGAATGACCTTAATACGGCTGAGGTACTCGTGATCGTCGAGTCGATCACCGCTCTTGATGGGTATGCTTCTGACAGATTGGCGGCGATTGATCGGATGGATGAATTGCTCGGTTTGGGCTTGGCCACGCTCATCCGCACCGACCTCCGCATCCGTCCCAAATCCGCCACCATCACCGAACCCGAAATCGAAGCCATCCTCGCCGCCCGCAAGGAAGCCCGCGCCGCCAAGGATTTTGCCACCTCTGACCGCCTCCGCGCCGAACTCGCCGTCCAGGGCGTCGAGGTCATGGATGGCGACCCGCTCGCATGGGACTGGAAATTATGACACGAACCATCGCCGTTCTCTCCGCGCTGGCGCGGCCCCTGATCGAGCCGCGCTTGCCCGATTGGGTCGATGCGCGCTGGTTTTCCACCACCGGGGACCTGTTCGATCTGGCACCCGAGGCGGAAATTGGCTGGTTCGATCTCTACAAGAAAAGCGACATGGCCGAGGCGATGCGGCGCGCCGGCAAGCTGAAATGGCTCAATTCGATCTATGCCGGGGTCGATGGCATGCCGCTGGACCTTATGGCGCAGCGGGGCGTGACTTTCACCAATGGGGTGGGGATCAACGCGGTCACTATCGCCGAATATGTGGTGATGGGGATGCTGACCTTTGCCAAGGGCTACCGCGACGTCGTCCGCGCGCAGGACCGCCATGAATGGCTGGAGGATTCTCCCGGCAAGCGCGAGCTGCTGGGCTCGAAAGCGCTGCTGCTGGGCTATGGCGCGATTGGCAAGCTGATCGACGAGCGGCTGGCGGCGTTCGGGGTGGAGGTGGTCAAGGTCCGCCGTTCACCCGGCCCCGGAACCCTGGGCCCGGATGAATGGCGCGCCCGGCTGGGCGAGTTCGACTGGGTGATCCTCGCCGTCCCCTCGACGCCGGAAACCGCCGGGATGATCGGCGCGGCGGAGCTGGCGGCGATGAATCCACAAGCGGTAATCGTCAATATTGCCCGGGGCGAGGTGATCGACCAGCCGGCACTGGTCGCGGCACTGGAGGCCAAGCGGATTGGCGGGGCCTTCCTCGATGTCACGACGCCAGAACCGCTGCCCGCCGATCACCCGCTGTGGTCGCTCGATAATGCCCATGTCACGATGCATCTTTCAGGCCGGGCGCAGGACAAGATGTTCGTCCGTTCGGTCGAGCGGTTTCTCGATAATCTGGGGCGTTATCGTAGCGGAGGACCGCTGGAGCCGAAGGTCGATCTGACGCTGGGCTATTGATTTACTCGTCATCCCGGACTTGATCCGGGATCGCTGGCCTTGTCAAACCGGCCTTACAGTGATGAGGCCAGCGGTCCCCGGTCAAGCCGGGGACGACGATTTGTCAGCCATCCTCCAGCAGCAGCACTTCAACTTCCACCAGCAGGCGCGGCTCGGGCAGCATTGAATGTTCAAGCGTGATCACTGCCGCATCGGCGACGAGCTGGCGCGGGATGGTGAATTCGTGATCGGGTAGGGCGTCGATAAAGGCTTCACCCGCGGCCACCGCCTCGCTGCCGGAAAAGGCCAGCGCGATGGTGTGGCGGCTCCCTGAAAAGGTGACGCTGGCCCAGGGTTGTTCGCTGTGGCGAACCAGTTCGGCGCGGCCCCCGGCAAGGGTCATCAGGGCAGAAAGCAGCTGCATCCATGGGCGCCGGCGCGCGCCTCGAGTGGCTTGTTCGATCCGATTGGCTTGTTCGAACATGGCCTTGCCCGCTGCTGGATCAAATTGCATTGCTCGACTCCTGATAATTGTTCATGAAATGTTCTATTCTTTTTTCCGTGGTTTCGCGGGGCACGCGGCCATTGCGCAAATCTTCGACGAAGCGCGGGTCATGCGCGGCAAGGCGGCCGAACTTGGTCCACGGCATTCCGGTCTGA
>JANNAE010000099.1:0-28364 GCA_031383985.1 Novosphingobium sp.
GTGCTCCTGCAGGTTGTGGCCTTCGCCCGGGATGTACGAAATGACTTCGCGCTGATTGGTCAGGCGGATCTTCGCCACCTTGCGCAAGGCCGAGTTCGGCTTCTTTGGGGTGGTGGTGTAAACACGGGTGCAAACGCCGCGTTTCTGCGGGTTCTGTTCCATCGCAGGGACCTTCGACTTGGCCTTCTGCGGAACGCGACCCTTGCGGATCAGCTGGTTGATTGTAGGCATTGAATCTCTTCACCTAGGTTGTGGCGGCAACTGGGCAAAGGCGAAGGGTTGCGGATAATCTCACGCAGCGAACGGCAGGGCAGCGGCCCGGCCAGTTACGCATCGTGAGCCGAAAACGCTCCACCCCAGGCCAAAGCCACCGGGTTACTTTGACGGATTGCCCGGGATTTACGCCCAAACGCACCAGCAATGTTCAGCTCTTAGATCCAGAAAAAGCGCGAAGTCTTGTCTGGAAGTGGGTCCGTTAGCCAGATTTGGGGGGAAGGTCAAGCAAGGGTTCGCCGACGTTCGATACAACAACCGGCAATGTTCGCCTCAGCGCAAACGTCAATGGTGAGCCGACGTGCGAATTGTCACAGACGGCCCCGCATAACCGATACAATAATGTGGATGTCAAAGTAGATCCGAGTGTTGCCGGTCAGCCTATGCCGGCAGTTTGGGCAATCAGGGGTGAGGACATCGAACATGGACAAAACTGCAACCCGTGGCCGTCAGGTCAGTCGCGCCAGTACACTTGCAATCGCGGTTGCATTGCTGCTGCAAGGCTGCACGACGCATATGGTGTCGACCGGTGACTCGGGGAATCTTCCTTATACCGAGGGCGCACCTTATCGACTACCGATCCGGACATTTGCGGTCGATATGACGTGGCAAGTCAAATGCAGCATGGACGACGATCCCCTTACCGGGCTCAAAAGGTTGAATTTATCCTTCGAACAGATCGGCGCAGCCAGTTCATCGCTGCTCGAAGGCGAGGCGCTGGTTATAGATTACAGGAAAATGACCAATCCATTCAAAACCGGGATGCTAGATCTCAAATACTGGACAATCGGCGAGGGCAAGGAGGCGCGGCCCACGTTGCTGGTCAAATCAATCAATTCCGAGATTACTGGCCAGGAAGCCGAGGCGATCAAAGCCGGCGTGGGGGCCCTGGGAAGCATCGCGAACATCGCACTTTCAGCTAGCGGTATTCCCCTGAAGGTGGGCGGTCTTGGAACTGCTGCCGTGCCCCTCCCCCCGGGCTGCGACCCGGACGTCAGCAGCGCCACGGAAAAATTGGCAGCGTCCGACGCGACGCTCAAAAAGATCGCCAAGGATATCGAGAAAAAGACGCTGCGGATTACGCTGATTTCAGGCCGGGTGGTGGGCGGAAAATTAACGCAACCGGACGAAGCCGAATTGACAGAGCTTACCCAAGCGGTCGACGCTCTGGCGGACCAGGCCGATACTGAAACCAAGACGGTGAAGAAGTTAAAGCAAATGCTCAGCTACAAGCAGAGCTTTCCGATCAGCGAATTCGACTGGCCAGCCGGCACGGGCAGTCCAGTTTCAGACCTGTCGCGCAAACTCGAACCAAAAGCCGGGGAGCTCGCCAAGCTGGCAAGCAAGGCCGTGGCGATTGATGAAAACTGGTGCGCAGAATCGGATACGAACAAGGCGAAATGCGACGAAGTCAGGCAGCTTGTCCAGACCGGCTTTGGCAACTGGGATGCAGTGGTCCGCTTGACAGCCACCGGTCCCGGAATTTCGGAATTTACGCCAGCATTTTCCCGCATGACCAGGGCCCAGCTGGAGGCCCAGTCGTTTAACGGGTTCGTGTTCCGTGAGCCAGTCCACGCAAAGCTGACGGTTGAATCGGGTTCGGGAAAGTCCATTTCCGAACTGGCCGTGACCATGCCGCAATACGGGCGGGTTCGGGTCTTGCCATTACGCAGCCGGTTTGCCGAAAAGAACGGGCTAACCGCCGATTTCGCGCAAGATGGTCTGCCAACCGCAATCAAGTACCAGGCGTATGAAGCAGGCGGCGTCAAGGCGTTGCAGGCAACCCAGGCCGTATTCGACGAAGCAGGCCGGGTGGTCGGCTTGCTAGCTGCCGACAGCAAGGCCAAAAATGCCAAGGCCGAGGGCGCGGATTTGCAAGCCGTTAAGGACCGGATTGCGCTGCTGACCGAACAGCAAAAGCTTGCAGTCCTGGAGAAGACCCCCGATCCGGATGTTTCCGCCCGCGAAGCTGAGCTGCAGCAATTGCGGTTTGAGGTAGAACGGCAAGACCTTCTCAAGAAGCTGGGCCGGGGAACCATGCCGTGAGCGACGCATCCGCGCCGTTCAAGCAATCCAGTTTCCCCTTAGCGGGCGATTACCTTGCCTTGGCCGACGGGATTGCGCACTCGAACCGGATGCCGATCGCCAACTTCAGCGACAACTGCAACCGGCAGGAACAAACCGAGTGGTGTTGGGCAGCTGTGAGCCAGGCTTTGCTGGCCGCCACAACACACGAACGCAAATCCCAGAGCGAAATCGCCCGTCAGGTCACAGGCCTGAGCCTGCCTTTGAGCAATGTCCCCAAGGTGATCGACTTCGTCTTCACGAAACTAGGCCTTCAGTACCAAGGCCCGAGAGGCATGGTGGCCCACGGGCAGCAATTCCTGACCAGCAATATCGCATCGAATATCCCGGTCGCGATCACCATTGCCTGGAACGACGATAACGGCGGCCACGTCATCGTAGCTTGTGGCTGGGACAGCGCAACCGAACATATTTGCCTGTTTGATCCCAACTCCGTGCAAGATAGCAGTGACATAGTGAAATGGGTGCCGATAAGCGAAATGACTAATTACCTCGAAGGCTCCAGGCACCAGATGCGGGGTCGTTGGGCGAGTGGCTATGCGGTCGGTAACGGTGCCGGTTAATCGCATCAGACGCGCGCCCAAGGCCCAAGCAATCGCCGAAGCTGCGCTGTTGCGAGGGCTCGCTGCGACAGGTTTGCTGGCGCAACTTGCCGACGGTCAGGGCGTACTTGCAATGATCCCGATATATTCCTTTTCCGCTCGCAATATCGTGGCGGGCAAATGGAACCGGGGCTGGCGCAGCGGCTGGCGATATTTCTGGACCCATCCGAACTGCGATTTCGGAGTGACGGTTGAGGTCAGGCGCGTTTCGGGCAGTGACCCGAAGCTTGCGTCCGTCAGCACCGGCAGGGCCGCGGTCGCGCTTGCCAGAGCGCTGTGTATCGAGACCCGCAATCTCGCGGCAGGCCCCGCCCGCTACCGCGCCCGAATTTTGCGCCTGCCGTGGATTTCCATGGAAGCGCTGTGGTTCAACACCGATCCGCTGGACGTGGCCGACAAGTTCATCAGCCGCGATAATATTTTGCGTAATGGGGCGTTTCTACAGGAAGCCAAGCAGCGCGCGACCTCGTTTCGGGAGCGGATCGAGGCGCAAAAACGGACCACCAAACAATCTTTGCATTCTCCTGCCCTCCCCCTGCCCTGATATCCGCCAGCCCGGGACGCGGGCCCAACAAGTTGCCGGTCACATCGGTCCCGTACGCCTTGGCGAAGAGCCACCCGGAATCACTCGCCCCCGGCTCCTTGCTATTTTTCGCGCCCAGCAGAGACGTCTGCCGGGGTCTTCATGGTTCCTGCAGCGCCTTTCTTCGATTCCACAACGACGCCGGGCAGTCCGCCGCCAACCACTTTCACGCTTAACTGGGGGGCAGAACTGCCTTCAGTCGCATTTGCGCTCCACAAGCCGCAGGCGAACAGTAGCCCGAAGAGCAGAGCAAAGAATATCCCCACGATCGCGACGCTGCTTACCGCAACCTGCTTGACCGAACTTGCCGCGTTGGGTTCGGGACTCGCCAGGTGTTCGGCCATTAGCTGCTCCACATTCATAGGTGTCAGGACAACGCAGCATGTCTGCTTATGTTCCGCCGCGAACAGCAGGAATTCAGCCAAAATCGGAGGGTTTTGCTCCCTGATGTGCAATTACTTTGCCCGACCTTGCAACCCAAGTCCGGCTGGTGGCGACCCTCAGTCCGGGGCGCTCAAACTATGCCACATCCAGCGGTAAATTTTCGATCGCGTGCATTGCGCAGGCCTTCAGGATGGTGCGGCACTGGAACAGCTTTTGATCGTTGTCGGCGCGGCGATGCCACAGCATGGTCCATTCCAGTGGCGGAAACGCGAGCGGCGGCGTGAAGGTCTGGACATCAAACAGGTTCACCGCGAACCGGGCAAGGCTGGCTGGCACGAGTGCGATACATTTTGTCGAAGCAACTACGCTGAGCATCGCCGAATAAGAAGAAAACCGAACTATATCTCTCTTTTTCAAGCTATTGGCAGCCAGGTATGCCTGTTCGACCGATATGTGTCGTTCCGCATCGATGGCGAATGTGACATGTGGCCGGTCGAGATATTGCTCCAACGACAATCCGCTTGCCAGCTCTTGGTCGTCACGGCGTCCAATCCCGACCAGTGCTTCTGACAGCAGCAGTTCGGAATTGAGTGAATCGAAATCGCGCACGCTGACGTGACTGCCAACCATAGTCTGCCGGGGCAAGATCACGCAGTCGATCGAACCGTTAAGGAGTTGCTCCGGAGAGTGGCCGCCTGCGCTCAGGAAATGCGGCATGATGTTGATCTGTTCGCGCATCAGCAAATGGACCAGCGGGCCGCCGAGGATGCTCATGATATGATCGTTGGTTGCGATCTTGAAAACGGTCGGCGCCGCCTGAGTGTGATCTTCGTTGGGCGCGATCAGCTTTTGCACCGCAGCAAGTGCATCTTCAAGCGGAGCCAGAATGGCTTCGGCCCTGGGGGTCAACTTCATGCCGCCATGCGATCGAACGACCAGTTCATCGTTGAATTGATGGCGCAGCTGCTTCAACGCTCCGCTCAATGCGGGCTGTGAGACACTGAGCGCGATCGCGGCTTTGCTGACGCTGCCATGGCGCAATATCTCACGCAGAATTGGAAGGGTATTGAGGTTGAACGAACGCAGGCTGGATTTCGGCGTCATCGATTCCCCTGTGGTTCGCGAGGTGGATTGAGCGGGCTGGGCCAATCCATCGAAAGTACCGAAATTCGGCAATATTTTTGGCGATTTTAACGCCGCCGCCGGACTAATTCGATTCACTGCCTGAACTCACACTTCGCTGGTAATGCAGTCAACGCGAACCCGTTTGGATAGCGTAGTCTTATAATCCCCATCATTCAATCCAATTGGACCTGTCACGGTTTTTGCTTAAAAAAACCACTGAGCCGAAGCACGAGCCTCGGGTCGCAACTGGTTCCCGGACTATTAATTTGTAGTATCAAGGATATCGGCGGATTGGCGAAGTGCACGACAAAGTCGTCCTTCGCCAATTTGTTCTCCCTACCGACCCGCGCAGTCTCAGATCTGCTCGCCCATCACACAAAAACGTGACCGCCCCGAGCCAGCGTGTTAGCTTGCGGCATGGGGTGGAAGTGGCTCAAGTCCGGCTTGCTCGCAGCGGCGCTGGTTTCCGGACCCGCGCTGGCGCTGCAGGTTGAACAAGCCCCGCCCATCGCCCCGCCGCCGCCGGTCTGGACTTGCAATGCCGAGATGGTCTGCGAGGCGGATGATGGCTCAATCGAGATCCGCGATGATGCCTGGCTGCGCGGCGATCGGCGCAGCGAAGCCGAGCTGATGATCGATGGCGACGAGGCGCTGCTGGTGGAACGGTTGCATAAATATACCCGCTTCCGCTGGCCGGGCGATACCCGTCAGCAGGAACGCATTGCCGCCGATATGCTCGACCGGCAGGAAAGCTGGCTGCTTGACGCGGCACTCGGAATCCAGCGCTCGTCCGAGCCGCGCGCCGGTGGGGGCTTGCCGGTGCTGGTCACCAGCGCGCCATTCATCGCCGAGATCCGCTACCGCGACAGCCTCACCGTGCGCGATCTGCCCGACTTTGCCCGCACCGCCAAGTTCGGGGTGCGGTGGGAATCGCGGCATCGCTGCGGCAGCACTTTGATCAGGAAGGACTGGGTGCTGACAGCAGCGCACTGCGTCAATCCCGAGGAGATCACCACAGGTCTGGCAGTACAACTGGGGGTGAGCGATATTTCGACATCCGACGGCATCCAGGTCAACGTCGACAGCGCGGTGATCCACGCCGGTTACAAGCAAGGCAATCGTTACTCCCACGACATCGCGCTGCTCCACCTTGTACCAGACGCGCGCCCGCGCGATCCGCGCAAGATATCGATCGCCCCGCTCTATCGCATGCCCTTGCCCGCTGGTGAGACGGTCCACGCGGCTGGCTGGGGCCGGATTAGCGATGACCCGCGCGAGGTTAACGCCACTGCCTTGCTGCGCCGGGTTGAAATGGTCGCGCTGGATAATTCAGGCTGCGCTGCCCGCACTGGCTATGGTCCCACCCCGGTCGTCGTGGCTGGTGGCGAGCGGAAAACCGTCCCAAGGATCCATGCCCGGGTTGTCTGTGTCGAGGGCGAGAATGTGAAGACCTGCAACGGCGACAGCGGCGGACCGCTGTATTACAGCCCCCGCGGCACGCGTGGCCGCGAAGTGGCACAGCTAGTCGGGATCGTTTCGTGGAACAAGCGCGGCTGCCACGTCAACAGCGATGACAGCCCCGGGGTCTACACCCGCGTCCAGCCCTATATTCCGTGGATCGAGCGGGCGATGCGGATGCGGCTCGCTCCGGGAAAAACCGTGTGGCTGCCCGAATGATCCGCCGGCTCTTCACAGCGCTGCTGATCGCGACCTTGATCCCCGCCGCAGGCAATGCGCAAGAGCCGCTTCGCCCGGGCCGGGTCGAGCCATTTGCGACCGAGCCCAGCCATGCCCGGCTGTTCCGCTGGCTTGAAGTCTGGCTGCAAAAGAACCAGCCCGATGATCCAGACGCGCGCAGCTTTGCGCTGGCCTATGCCTATTCCGCCGCCGAACGCAGCGCGGCCCGCGCGCGAACAATCGGGCTCGATCAGGAGACAAAGGTCAATACCGGCTATGCGCTGGCCCCGAGCCACCTTGGCGCGATCCATTTCATGGCCGAAGTCCGGTGGAGCGCCGCGCTGACCAATGCCGCGGTGCCGGGGATCGATGATCCGCGCCGCCCCCGCTGGCAGACTCGTCACCTCTGCGCCGGAACGCTGGTTAGCGCCGACTGGGTGCTGACCGCAGCGCATTGCGTGACCGCGCCGATGCTCGCCGCCGGGATCGAGGTGGCCTTGGGGACCACCGACCTGACCCGCGATGACGGCACGGTGCGCCCGGTTGACCGGATCGTGCAGCATCCCACCGCCGGTCTGACGCTGCTTCACCTGAGCGGAGACTCGACGGTGGCTCCTGCCCGGACGATCGCCTGGGTACCGATCGCGCACCCTCAGGAAAGCGACCCGTTTGCCGATTTCGAGGTGCTCGGCTGGGGCTACTATCAGGACGCTGCCGGGCAAGTCGCCGCGCCGTGGCGCTACAGCATGCTGACGCCGATGTTCGATCTTTCAGGCTGCGGCGAGGCTGACGGGCCTCGGTGCTTCTCCAACCGGGCGATGAAATATTGCCGCGAGGATAGCGGCGGTCCGGTCTATCGCTACAGCTCCACCGGCGGTACGACACTGTTCGGGATCGTCAGCTGGGACCGGCCGGACTGCTTCCAGCCGCCGGTCCGCGACGAGAGTCCCGGCCCTGCTGCCCCGGTCATCCTCGTCGACGGGATAGGCGAATGGCTGGCGCGGATTTTGGCGGCAAAGCCGAACGTCCGGCTGGAAGCACCCGCAGATTAGGTTATGATTACGATATTTAGGGAGGTCTGGTGATGGCTTGGGCCAGGGCAAATTCACTCTCGCTCGCACTGATGGTTGCGGCGACTGGCCTGCGGAAACGTTGAGTGAAATCAGCCATTCCAGTAGGCATCACGACCAGACAATAAGCTGAGCCCGGATTTTGATTCGATCAAAATCCGGGCTCAGCCCGCCCCTTGGACGGGGCCTCAATCAGGTGTCTGGGTAGACTACTGCGCCTTGCCCGGACCGCTAGTGGTCGATTGCTCGTCACCCGGATCGGCAGCTGCGGCAGCAGCATCAGTGGCGGTGGCTGCGGCATCTGTTGCAGTTGCTGCAGCATCGGTTGCGGTTGCTGCAGCGTCACTGGCCGTATCAGCTGCGACGGCTGCTTCGGTTGCTTCGGTTGCAGCAGCGTCAGACGCTTCGGGAGCCTTGTTGCAAGCTGACAGAGCCAGCGGTGCGGCCAGCATGGTCAAGAGCATGATCGATTTACGCATAGATATTCCCCCCTTCGGGATTGTTGGGACCTGCACTCTACGTCAATCCGAGGCGAGTCAGCAAACGCGAATATTCAGGCCGCGCCCGAAGCGGGTCGAGCAGGGGGTCAACCTTGGCCACCACCAGGCCGCCATCACCAAGTTCGAGCGCCAGTTGCAGCTTGGCCAGCGCCGGCTCAACCTGGCCCCACTGCGCAAAAATCTGCGCCATCTGGTAACTGGCAGCATCGCTGAATTTGGCGACCAGCCGATCGACGGCGGCCTGGGCGGCAGCGCGATTTCCGCTCCGGTGTTCGGCAATGGCGAGGCCCGACCAGCCGACAATCTCGACCGGCTCGGCGGTGAATTCGCGTTTGGCATCATCAAGCCGGCCCAGCTGCAAATGGCTTAACCCGAGATAGGAATGAACTGTGCCGATCTTGGGATTGAGTTCGAGAGCCCGGCGGCAGGATTCGATCGCCCCGGCAAAATCCCTCGCGTAATAGCGGACAAAGGCCTGAGCGCGGTACACTGCGGGATTGAGCGGATCGAGCTCGACCGAGCGGGCGATTGCCTCCCGGGCTTGCGGCGCCCGGCCCATCTCCGCGCAATAGGCCGCGTAATACAGCATGACCGAAGCATCACCCCAGCCCAGCGCCCGGGCCCGCTCATTGGGCAGGCGGGCGGCTTTGAAATCGAGCATGCCCTGAACCAGCACTGCACCCAGCGTCGATTGGGCCAGCGCCAGGCGCGGGGCCAGCCGCACGGCCTCACGCGCCGAAGCGATCGCGTCGTTGGCAGCGACCCGATACTCCCGCCCCCTGGCGTAATCCGCGGCCAACGCCAACCGCACCCGCGCCCGCCAGGCGTGCGCTTCGGCGAAATTCCGGTCCGCCGCGATCGCCGCATCATACTGCGCCAGCGCCGCCCGCATCGAGGCCTCGCCGGATCGCAGATCATAATAGGCGTTGCCGCGCAGATAGGCATCGTGCGCCTCCAGCTTGTGCGTGCCGCCCATGCCTTCCGTGCCGGAACGGTCGGAGCCGGCGGTTTGCGCCGCAAGCGCGGCCGCGACATTATCGGCAATATCGGCCTGGATCGCGAAGACATCCGCCATTGGCCGGTCAAACTGATCGCGCCACCGGGCGAAGCCGCTGCTGCCGTCGGTCAGCGTGGCTGAAATCCGCAAGGTATTGCCCGAACGCCGGACACTGCCGCCCAGCAGAAAAGCCACTCCCAGTTTCTCCGCCACCCGGTCCAGTCCGCCGGTATCGTCGCGGACTGTCGCGGCAGAGGTCGGTGCCAGCACCTTGAGCTCGGCATTGCGCGACAGCGCGGTGCGGATCTCCTCGGCCAGTCCTTCGACGAAATAATCCTCACTGGCTTCACCGCTGAGATTGCGGAACGGCAGCACCGCGACGCTGTTGGCCGGCGCAGCAGCCCCGTCGAGCAGCTTGAACTGCCATGCTGCCAGCGCGCCACCGCCCACCGCCAGCACCGCCCCGCCGCTTACCAGCGCCCGGCGGCTGAGCCGAACTCCCGCAGGTTTTGGGGGAATGGGCTTTGCCGGTTGACCGCCCAGCGCCGTGACCGCCCGGACCACGCGCTGAAATTCGGGCGCAGCGCCGGTGCCGCGCCATTTGCTGATGTCGATCAGCTGGAACTGGCGGAACCCGAGCGGCGCCTCGCTGCCATCAAGGCTGAGCGGCACCAGCCGCCGCCGATCGCGGCCGACCGTCGCCTCATCGCAGACCCAATGCGAGCCGACCGAGGTTTTCGACCACAGCACCACCACCGCATCAGCACTGGTGAGCGCGGCTTCGGTGGTCGGCAGGAAACTATCGCCGCCTTCCAGCAGCCCGTCCCACCACACCCGGAATCCCGCCTGCTCCAGCGCGGCAATCACCGGCAGGGCACGTTTCTGGTCGGCGCGCGAATAGCTTACGAAAATACTGACCGGCTCTGCCCCGTCCGCCATACCAGTCCTACTTTGCTGCCCGGGCATGATAAATTGCCGGCTCCGTCAAGCGGGGGTGTACCGCGTGGCCCGCCCCCCAAGCAAGTGGTTAGCCAGGGCCATGGTTAGCACACGGCTGACCGGTTGCGCCCGATCGAGTGCTCGGAACTAGGGGTGCATTGCGCGGTCAGGAAACCGCTGCTTCGGCCCCGGCCTTTTCAGCCTCGCGGGTTTCGCGCGCCTGAGCGATCTGGCCGGCTCGTTCGGCCATCGCTTCCCATGCTGCGGCAGAGCGCAGGGCACGGTCGCGGACATTATCGAGTTTGCTGCCTGCCGCCTCGGCCCGGGCCTCAACAGCGCGAGCGAGGTAGAAATCTTCTTGCGCCATAATCGAGGCTCCGTTCAGACCAACTGGATTGGCCGGGCCGAGGGGTGGGACTTAATTCAGCCGATTGGCATTCAGCCGATCAGGCCTGGCGCAAATTGGTTGCGCTCATCTTGCCGCGGCGGTCTTCGGCCAGCTCATAGCTGACGCGCTGATCCTTTTCGAGCGTCGCCATGCCGGCAGCCTGGACGGCGCTGATGTGGACGAACGCGTCATTGCCGCCATTTTCCGGCTGAATAAAGCCGAAGCCCTTGTCTTCATTGAAGAACTTGACGGTACCAACGATGGCGGCGGGGTTGTCAGACATGATGTATTCCTTGCGTAGCGACGACCGAACGCCGGGCATCTAAGCCTAGGGTAGCAATAGCGGGACAAGGGGCGATGAGGCGCCTGAGACCGACAGAGGCACCGTTAGCACCGCATAGATGGGCGCTGTTGCGCAAAATTGCAAAGTAAACTGCAGCCAGCGCGGAACAAACCTTCCCGGCGAGTGGTTTGCGGATTCCCTACCGTGCACTATAATTGAGCGGAAACTCCTATGAAATTCATCTTACTTACTGCCGCTGCGCTCTCGCTCACTTTGGCGGGAGCCGCTGAAGCACGGACCTGCAAGCGCCTCACCAAGACCGAGGGCGCGGTGGTTGGCGCGGTCGCCGGCGGGGTGCTGGGCCATGTCGTTGCTGGTCGTGGCAATCGCACCACCGGCACGGTAGTCGGCGCGGCAGCTGGCGGCGTGGCCGGCCATGAGATTGCGCGGACCCGATATAACCGCCACTGCGGTCGTCGCTCCGCGCGCCGCTAGTCCGCAGGCAGAGCGTCAACCACCCGCGAGGAAGGCCACCAGCGCCCTGACCTTCTTCTGGCGCCATTGCGGGAGCGGCGCGACCAGCCAGTAGGCACGGCGGCAAGGTTCAGCTGCGCCCACCAGACTGATCCGGCCCTGCGCCTGCCAACTTTGGGCGAGCAATGCCGGGACCCGAGCCCGGCCCATTCCAGCGGCAGCGGCAGCAAGGGCCTGGCCGGCATCGCCGACGGTGAGCAGCGGGGTTCCTTCACCCTCCTCGGCAGGACTGGCGTCGCCCGGCCAGGCGATCCAGTCTCCGCTGCCAACTGTAATCCGCGCCGCCTCGCCCAGCTTCACCCCCTCCAGATCGCCTGGCCCTTCGGCCCAGCGCACCGCGAGATCGAGGTTGGCCTCGGTAAAATCGGCATCCTCGCCATCAATCAGCGCGATCCGCACCTCTGGATGCGCGCCGCGAAAGGCTGCGAGTCGCGGCGCGAGCCAGGCGGCGAAGAAATCGCGGGGCACAGCGATGGTATAGACATGGCTCGATTGACCGGCCTGCATCGCCTGGACTGCGTCCTCGAGATGCAGAAACCCGCTGCGCAGCGGCTCAAGCCCGGCGCCCGCCTCTTCGGTCAGCTCCAGCCCCTTGGGGGTACGGCGGAACAGGACCACGCCGAGCAGATCTTCCAGCGCCCTGATCTGCTGGCCGACCGCCGCCGGCGTAACCGCCAGCTCATCCGCAGCGCGGGTGAACGAGAGGTGCCGCGCAGCCGCATCGAACACGCGCAACGCGTTAAGGGGCAAATGAGTCCGCTTCATGGGCTGGTCGGTTAGCCCGCCGTCGCCGGCGCAGCGAGCGGGAAATAGGGGATCGCGGCTTCGATCAGCGAGCCATCCTCGCGCTGAAAGGTATAGAAACCCTCCATGCTGCCATGCGGTGTGGTCAGCGGGCAACCTGAGACGTAATCGTGGCTCTGCCCCGGGACGAGCGTCGGCATTTCTCCGACAACCCCCTCACCCTCGATCAGATTGACCTGTCCGCGACCGTCGGTGATTCGCCAGTGCCGGGTGAGCAGCTGGACGGCTTGCAGCCCATCGTTTTCAATCCGGATGTGATAGACCCAGAACCACTTGCCCGCCTCGATCCGCGATTGCTCGGGAAGGAAGTTCACCGCAACGCGCACAGTGATGCCATCGGTGATGGCGGCATGCTGGAAAAGCTCTTTCATAGTGCCGCCAAGGTAGCGTCAGTTTGGCCGCGGGACAATCGCAGACACGCATCGGCTGGCAAATCCTGGGCCGATTGCAGCGAATTAACGCATTCGCTTCCCCTTTTGCCAATATCGCCGTAAGGGCGCGCATCTGAAGCAGCGCCTGTCGCCGCGCGCCGGCACCCTCGCTGGCCCAAAAATATCGAGCACTCATGCCCTTTACTGCACTCCCCTCTCCGCTGCGCGACGCATTGGTCCAACAGGGCTATGAAGCCCCCACTCCGGTCCAGGCCGCTGTCATCGAAGCCGGGGCGATCGGCCGCGACCTGATAGTTTCGGCGCAGACCGGCTCGGGCAAGACCGTCGCGTTCGGCCTCGCCATGGCCGGCGAACTGATCACTGACGAGGCTTTGTCGATGGCCCGCAGCCCACTGGCGCTGGTGATCGCACCAACCCGCGAACTCGCCTTGCAAGTAAGCCGCGAGCTGACCTGGCTCTATGCCAAGACCGGCGCGCGAATCGCTACTTGCGTCGGCGGGATGGATGCCGCCAAGGAACGCCGCAACCTTGGCTGGGGCGCGGCGATCGTCGTCGGCACTCCGGGCCGCCTGCGCGATCATCTCGAACGCGGCGCGCTTGACCTGACCGCGCTGCGCTGTGCGGTGCTGGATGAAGCCGATGAAATGCTCGACATGGGCTTCCGCGAAGACCTCGAGCAGATCCTCGACGGCACTCCCGATAGCCGCCGCACGCTGCTGTTTTCGGCGACGATGCCCAAGCCGATCGTTGCGCTGGCCAAGCGTTACCAACGCGATGCCCTGCGGATTTCAACCGTTGGCGATGATCGCGGCCACGGCGATATTACCTATCAGGCGATGGCCGTTGCGCCTTCGGACATTGAAAATTCGGTGATCAATCTGCTGCGGTTCCACGAAGCGGAAACGGCGATGCTGTTCTGCGCCACGCGTGACAATGTCCGCCACCTTCATGCCGGACTTGTCGAGCGCGGCTTTGCCGCCGTCGCCCTCTCAGGGGAGCACAGCCAGAACGAGCGCAACCACGCGCTGCAGGCGCTGCGCGACAGCCGCGCCCGGGTGTGTGTCGCCACCGACGTGGCCGCCCGCGGGATCGATCTGCCCAGCCTGAGCCTGGTGATTCACGTTGAAACCCCGCGCGATGCCGAAATCCTCCAGCACCGTTCGGGGCGCACCGGGCGCGCCGGCAAAAAGGGCACCGCCGTGCTCATTGTTCCCTACCCGCGCCGCCGCCGGGTTGAAGGGATGCTCAAGACCGCACGAATTTCCGCCGAATGGATTGCCGTACCGACCCCCGAAGCGATCCGGGCCCGCGATGCGGAACGGATGCTGGAGGCTCTGGTCGCCCCGGTTGAAGCCAGCGACATTGAGCGTGAGATCGCCACCCAGATCATGGGCCGGATGACCGCCGATGAGATCGCCCTGGCGCTGGTCCGTGCTCACAGCGCCCGCCTGCCCGATCCGGAAGAGCTGCTCCAGCTCGGCCAGGGCGGGCGCGAAGGCGGCCGCGACGGTGGCCGTGATGGCAGCGGGGCAGAGCCGCATCACCGCGCCGGGTTTGAAGATGTCGTGTGGTTCCGGATGGACATCGGACGGCGCCAGAATGCCGATCCGCGCTGGATCCTGCCATTGCTATGCCGCCGCGGCCACATCACCAAGAATGAGATCGGCGCGATCCGCATCGCCGCAACCGAGACCTTCTTCCAGGTTCCCCGCACTGTCGTCGGCAAGTTCCAGGCCGCCCTGGCCCGCACCGCCGTCCCCGGCGGCGAGGATGAGAGCGGGATCACGATCGAGCTTTCGCCCGAATCCGGCGGCGCTGCGTCCAGAGATACTGGGCGCGATGGCCCCCGCGCCGGTGCCCGTGAGGGCGGACGCGATCGTGATCGTGACGGCCCGCGCAGCGGACCCCGCGAGGGTACCCGAGAAGGTGGACGTCACGGTGGCCGCGAAGCCGCGAAAGCCGGCGAACGTGAGGCCCCGCGCCGCGCCCAGCTTTCTCCCAGCGACAAGCCGCGCGGCGACCGGGCCGACAGCGGCCCTCCGCCCAAGAAGCCGCCATTTCGCGCCCGCCCGGCACGCGAAGGCGCGCCTGGCGCGCCCGGCAGTGCGCCCTACCGCGCCAAGCCGCATCGCAAGGGACCGCGCACCTAAGTGCATCCGGCGGTGATCAGCGGCGGCATCTGCATCCTGGTCGATGCCGATGCCTGCCCGGTCAAGGACGAGATCTACAAGGTCGCGTTACGCCATGCGGTCCCGGTCACCATCGTCAGCAACAGCCCGTTCCGCGTTCCGCTGCATGAGCTGGTCAGCCGGGTGGTGGTCAGCGGCGCGTTCGATGCCGCCGATGACTGGATCGCAGAGGCTTCAAACGCCCACTCCGTGGTCATCACCGGCGATATTCTGCTGGCCGATCGCTGCCTGAAAGCTGGCGCACAAGTGCTGGGCCATAATGGCAAGCCGTTCACTTCCGCCTCGATCGGCAGCGCTATCGCGACCCGCGCGATCATGGCCGATTTGCGCGCGGGCGGCGACGTGATGGGCGGGCCAACCGCGTTCAGCAAGGCTGACCGCTCGCGGTTTCTCTCCGCGCTCGATGAAATATTGGTGCGATTAAAGCGGTCGCGCTGAACGATCGCTTGGTACTTGTGGCGCGCAGGGGGAGGCTTCTCCGCCGCCTGTCCTAATGCCTGTCTTCCTTGCGCCGCTCTTTCTTGCGCCGATCTTCCTTCGTTTGATCTTCCGCAGCCCGGTCATCCTCGCGCCGCTCGCCTTTGCGCCGTTCTGTCGGTTTGTCTGCCAATGCTCACACTCCTTGATCCACCGCCCAGTGCGGTGCTTCAAAGCGACCAGCTAAATCCTCTGCCAAACCAGCGCGGCTTACAAGCCCGTTTTTGTCAGCGCCCGATCAAGGTCTTCGATCAGATCATCGGGATCTTCGAGGCCCACGTTGAGCCGCAGCAAGCCTTCGCTCACCCCCATTTCGGCGCGAGTCTCGGCGCTGACCGAATAATGTGTGGTCGAGGCCGGGTGGCACATCAGCGAACGCGAATCGCCAATATTGTTCGAGATATCGATCAGTTCCAGTCCGTCGAGCAGCGCATGGGCCTGCTCCCGCCCGTCGAGCTCGAAGGCAAAGATCGAACCGCAGGCATCCATCTGTTTCAGGGCAAGGTTGTGCTGAGGGTGGCTGGCAAGTCCTGGATGCAGCATCCGCGGTACCCGTCCTTCGAGAAATTTCCCAACCTTCAGAGCATTTTCGCTCTGCTTCTTCACACGCAGGTCGAGCGTTTCGAGGCCCTTCAGCACCACCCAGGCATTGAACGGCGAGCAGTTCGGCCCGGTGTTGCGCTGGAACGGCAGCAGCTTGTCGTTGATGAATTCCGCGCTGCCGCAAACTGCTCCGGCCAGCACCCGGCCCTGCCCGTCCATCAGCTTGGTCGCCGAATAGGCCACCACATCCGCGCCAAACTCCAGCGGTCGTTGCAGCGCCGCAGTGCAGAAGGCGTTGTCGACCACGCTGGTGATCCCGCGCGAGCGGGCGAGGCCGCAAACAAAACTGAGATCGACAATATCCATCGTCGGATTGGCCGGGGTTTCAAAGAAGAACACCCGGGTATTGGGGCGGATCGCGGCTTCCCATGCGGCATTATCGCGCGCGTCGATGGTGGTCGTCTCGATCCCGAAGCGGGGGAGCAGGCTGTCAACCAGCCAGCGGCACGAACCGAAGGCGGCGCGGGCGGCAACCACATGATCGCCCTGGCTCAATTGGCACAGCAGCGCGGTGGTCATCGCCGCCATGCCGGTCGCCTGGGCGCGGCAGGCCTCGGCCCCTTCCATGAGCGCAATGCGTTCTTCGAGCATTGCCACGGTCGGGTTCTGGAGCCGGGAATAGGTCATCCCCTCCGCCTCGCCGGCGAACCGCGCCGCGACGGTCGCGGCATCGTCGTAGCTGTAGCCCGAGGTCAGAAACAGCGCCTCGCTGGTTTCGCCCTGCTCGGAACGCCAGGTGCCGCCGCGCACGGCCTGCGTCGCGGCACGCCATTTACGAGTGATCGAGCGGTCTTGTCCGGTGGTGCGTTTCATGGGGGGGCTGTAAGTGCGGTGCAAGCGGGGTGCAAGTGCATTGCGCTTGCCTTGCCCCGCCACTATCCGATGCAGCAATGCACGCACCCTTTACCCAGGACAAAGACCCGGCGGACTGGTGCGCGGTGATTGCGGTGTTGTTTCTCGCGCTGGTCTGGCACCGGCTGGGAATTCCCTCGAAAATCTATTTCGACGAGGTCCACTACGTCGCCGCCGCGCGGGCGATGCTGACACTGACCTCGGCCAACCCGGAGCATCCGCTGCTTGGCAAGCAAGCCATCGCGGCGGCCATCGCGCTGCTGGGGGACAAGCCGCTGTACTGGCGGGTTCCATCGGCATTGTTCGGGGCGTTCGGCCTGTTTGCCTTCGCCCGCGCGATGTGGTTCGCCAGCGGGCGGCGGTTTGCCACAATTGCGGCGATGCTGCTGGTTGCCACCAATTTTGCCTGGTTCATCCAGAGCCGGATCGCCATGCTCGACATGGTTATGGCAGGTCTGGCGATGGCCGCGCTGTGGATGCTGGCGGCAGCGATACGGCGGCCCGAGCAGGGGCGCTGGCGGCTGGCGCTGGCCGGAATTTTCCTTGGCCTCGCGCTGGGCACAAAATGGAGCATCGCGCCAGTATTGGTTCTGCCCGGGATCGGCTTCGCATGGCTCAAGTTAAAGCACAATGGCCGCCATTTCCTCACCGCGCGCGGGGGCGGCCCGGTACCGGGGATCAGCCTGATCGAGGCTGGCTTGTGGCTGGGACTGCTGCCACTGATCGTTTATTGGCTGACCTTCTGGCCGGGGTTTTTCTATGCCCAGAGCGCGATCGATCCGCTCGACCCGATCGGCCACCACGAGTACATGCTCCGCTTGCAGGACAGCGTGAAGCGCCTGCACCCCTATCGCAGCATCTGGTATCAGTGGGTCGGGAACTGGCGCGCGATCTGGTATCTCTATGAGGTAACCGACGATGCCCAGCGTGGGATCGTGTTGATCGGCAATCCTTTCACCATGCTGGCCGGGCTTCCCGCGGTGCTGTGGTGCCTGTGGGCCGGACTGTGGCGGCGGCGCGATGATGCGCTGGCCTGCGCGGTGCTCTATCTGGTGACGCTGGGGATGTGGGCGGTCTCGGGCAAACCGATCCAGTTCTATTACCACTATCTGCTGCCCGGCACTTTCCTGATGGCCTGTCTGGCGCTGGCATTGGACAGCATGTGGGAACGAGGACGGCACTGGCTGCCGTTAGGCATTCTGGTGGTGAGCGCGGGAATGTTTCTCTATTTCTACCCGATCATCTCGGCGGCCAAACTTCACCACGGCAAGCAGAGTTTCGCGCAGTGGATGTGGCTGGATAGCTGGCGCTAGGCCGCGGCTCAATACTTGCCCCACACGAACTTCGAGCTAAGCGCGAAATTCCACACCGAACCGATCACGATCCCGGTGATCGCGGCGGGGTATTCGTGGACGCCGAATCGGACCAGCACTGCGGCAACTCCAACGTTGGCGAGCAGGCCGACCGAACAGGTCAGGGCAAACCGTACCCAGCCCCGGGCCAGCTCGGAAAAGCCGGTCAGCCGCTTGTCGGCATAGGTCAGCGAATTGTTCAGCACGAAGTTGAAACTCATCGCCACCAATGCGGCGATGGTCTGCCCCACTTCGAAATCGGACACCAGCTGGCCCTTGAGGGTGCCGCCGAAAATCGCGAGATAGGCCGTCAACACCGCCATATGGACAACCACGCCAGCCGCCCCGATCGTGCCAAACAGAGCAAACCGTGTCGGGATGATCCGGCCCAGCCATTTGTCGTACAGCCCGACGAGGAATTCGAACACCACCGTCCGGTCGAGCTTGCTTTCGCCCTCGGCCCGCGCGGCGAAGGCCAGCGGAAGCTCCTTGACCCGCATCGGCTTGTCGACCGTGGCTAGGATATCGAGCAGGATCTTGAAGCCAACCCCTGAGAGCCTCGGCGCGGTGTGGCGCAGCACGGTGGTGCTGAGCATAAAATAGCCGCTCATCGGGTCAGTCAGGTCGACCCCCGTCACCTTGCGCGCCACCGCATTGGCAAGGCCCGAAGCCTTGACCCGGTCCGGCCGGTTCCACGCCTCGGTGCTCGCCCCTTCGCAAAAACGCGAGGCATAGGCGAGGTCATAGTCGCCGCTTTCCAGCGCGCTCAGCATCCCCGGCAACAGCGCCGGATCATGCTGGTGATCGGCATCCATCACCGCCACATAGGGCGCCGCGGTCGAGCACATGCCCTCAATCGCGGCCGAGGCCAGCCCGCGCCGCCCGATCCGTTCGATCACGCGGACGCGCGGATCGTCAAGGCTGATCGCCCGGGCTTCGCTGGCGGTCCCATCGGGGCTGTTGTCATCGACGAAGATTGCTTCCCAGTTCAGACCTGCCAGCGCCTGATCGAGCCGGGCGACCAGCGCGCGCAGATTGCCGCGCTCGTTAAAGGTCGGAAGGACTACGGCCAGCTGGAGTGGGGAGATCATACGGGAGAAAGCCTGTTGATACGCATGGTCTCGCCTTAGCAAGCCTGCGCAATTAAATGGTTAACGCAGCCCATTGAGCCGCTCGAGCACCGCATCGCCAATCGCCGTTGTGCCCATGCTGCCGCCCAGATCGCCGCCGCGGATGCCGTCGCCCAGCGCCTTGGCGACTGCGGCCTCGATCTGCGCCGCCGCGGGCTCCAGGCCAAAACTGTGGCGCAGCAGCATGGCGGCGGACAGGATCGTCGCCAGCGGATTGGCAATGCCGCGCCCGGCAATATCGGGCGCGCTGCCGTGGATCGGCTCGTACATTCCCTTGGTGCCATCAGCTAGGCTGGCCGAAGCTAGCAATCCGATTGAGCCAACGCACATACTGGCTTGATCGGACAAGATATCACCAAACAGATTACCGGTGACCACGACATCGAACTGACCGGGAGCCCGAACCAGCTGCATCGCGGCATTATCGACATACATGTGGCTGAGCTCGACTGCCGGATATTCGGCCGAAACCTCGATCACCACATCGCGCCATAGCTGCGAGGTTTCGAGGACATTGGCCTTGTCGACCGAACACAGCTTGCCGCGGCGGCCGAGCGCGGCCTTGAAGCCGACATGAGCGATCCGGCGGACCTCGTCTTCGGCATAGGACATCATGTCCCAGCCCTGGCGGCGGCCATCGGCCAGCGTGCGGATGCCCTTTTCGCCAAAATAGACATCGCCGTTAAGCTCGCGCACGATCAGCAGATCGATCGCGCTGGATACTTCAGGACGGAGCGCAGATGCATCTTCCAAGCCTTTGAAAAGTTTGGCCGGGCGCAGATTGGCAAACAGCCCCAGTTCTTTGCGAAGACCCAGGATCGCCTGCTCGGGGCGGAGATGGCGTTCCAGATTGTCGCAAGCCGGATCGCCGACCGCGCCAAACAGGATCGCATCGCAATTTCGCGCCAGCTCCAGCGTTTCGGCTGGGAGCGGATGGCCATGACGCTTGTAGGCAATGCCGCCAACATCGCCTTCGAACAGGGTCAAGTCCGGCAAATCCAGTGCCTCGAGCACGCGAACCGCCTCGCGGGTGACTTCGGGACCAATCCCGTCGCCGGGGAAAACTGCAATCTTCATGGGGATTTTGCCTAACCGATCCGGGCCAGCCGCTCGCGCAGCATGGCGCGCGCTCCCATAACATCGCCGCGCCGATCGGCAAGGCAATAGCGTTCCAGCAACGGCCCGATCGCATCGAGAGCGGCGAGCGTTGCCTCCCAGCTTTCGGCCAGCGGAGGCGGCGCCCCGCCATAACCCATCTCGCGCAGCAGCAGCGTTTCATAGGCGGCCAGTCCCGGGACCCAACCCCGCGCCGAGGGCGCGTGGCAGATCGCGTTCAACAGTGCGACCAGTGCCTGGTAGAGCGGCGGATAAGGCTGTCGCTCGGGCAAGGCCGCAGCGGTCAGCGCGGTCGCCCAGCCGATTGCGGCAGCCGCCAGCGGCTCGCCCAGCCACGGCCCGCGGCTCTCGGACAGCTCGAGCCGGGCAAACGGCAACTGGCCTTCGGCGCGGCTGCGCAATTCCGCCGCAACCAGATTTCCCGGGATCAACACCGGCCGCAGGTGACGCCCGCGTCCACCCGCGACATAGCCTGCGATCAGCCCGTGGCTCTCAGTCAGCAGCCGCACGATTACCGCGGTCTCGCCATGAGCGCGAGTCGCGCAGACGATGGCAGGGGCGCGGATGTTCATCGCCGGGATGTGGCGGGTGGGAGCAGTATTGGCAATCCTCCCCGTTCCGGGGAGGATCAAATCTACTTTTTGACCTTGCCCGACTTGCCTTCGAGCGCCTCGATCCGCAGCTGCAGCGCGGCGTTTTCTTCGCGGGCCTTGGCGGCCATGTCTCTGACCGCGTCGAATTCCTCGCGGCTGACGAAATCGAACCCGCCAAAGGTTTCCTTGAGCTTCTCCCGCGCACCGTCGCGGGCCTCACGGCCCATGCCAGCAAAGGTGCCGGCAGCGCTGTTAAGCAGTTTGACGAAATCGGCGATCCGGGGGTTTTCACTTTGCATGGTGGCTATATCGGCTTTCGCGAATCAAATTACAACGCGGGTTGCCGCACCCGAATTTACCCGCCCATCGGCATCGGGATTGGCGCGAAGGAATTCATAGTTAAGCGCGCTCGCGAACAGCACCCAGACCAGATAGGGGAGCAGCAGCCAAGCCGCCAGCGGCCGGATCTTGCGGAACAGCAAGATGGTGACGATTACCGCCACGTCCAGCACCGCAATCAGCACCAAGGCCGCGGTGATCTGGTGCGCGCCGAAGAACAGCGGGGTCCAGGCCAGGTTGAGCAGCAATTGCACGCCAAACATCGCAATCGCAAGACCGCGCCCGGGCGCGCCACGGGCCGACACGATCAAGGACAGCGCCAGCCCCATCATCACATAAAGGATCGACCAGACGATCCCGAAGGCGGCGGGCGGCGGGTAGATCGCCGGCTTGACCAGATCATCGAACCACGGATTGCCCGGCCCCGACCCGGCCACCATTCCCGAAAAGAAGCCCAGCATCAGAATCGCCGGGACCAGCACCAGCGCCCAGCGCAAAAATGCGACGCGTAATTGGCCGGGTAATGCAAGCTCGGTCATGCAGGGATGGTCCTCGATTCGGATGTCTACCTAATCGATATTGGCGAGGCCGCGAGCGGCTGGCAATGGCAGGCTGCTGGAAGTCACTCGCGCAACGCCGAAATCAGGAACTCGACGTTGCCTTCGGGTCCGGTGATCGGGCTTTGGGCAATCCCTTGGACGTCCCAGCCCGCGCCCTCAAGCCAGTCCTGCACCTCTGTGCAAACCCGCGCATGGAGTGCCGGATCGCGAACCACCCCGCCCTTGCCCACTTCGCCGCGGCCCACTTCGAACTGCGGCTTGATCAGCGCGACCAGCCGGCACGGCGTGGCGGCCAGCCGCAGTGGCACTTCCAGCACCTTGGCAAGACCGATGAAGCTGGCATCGCAAACCACCCAGCCGCACGGCGCATCGATCTGCTCCGGGGTGAGGACGCGGGCGCTGGTCTGTTCCAGCACGGTGACGCGCGGGTCCTGACGCAGCTTCCAGGCGAGCTGGTTGGTGCCCGAATCGACCGCGAACACCCGAACCGCGCCCTTTGCCAGCAGCACGTCGGTAAAGCCCCCGGTCGAACTGCCGATGTCCATCGCCACCGCACCGGCCGGATCGAGCCCGAAGTGTTCAATCGCATGGGCCAGCTTGATCCCGCCGCGCGAGACCCAGGGATGATCGCGCCCGCGCACTTCCAGCGCTGCATTTTCGGCGATCGGCTGGCCGCTCTTGGCGATTTTGTTCTCGCCCGAAAACACGAGCCCCGCCAGCACCAGCGCCTGCGCCCGCGCCCGGCTTTCGGCAAGCCCGCGCGCGACCAGCAACTGATCGACCCTGACCCGGGAAGATTTTGGCGTCTTGACGGCAGGGCGGGGTTTTTGAGCGTTGGTCATCCGGCTGGCGCACTTGTGAAGGGAGGCGCCTCATTCCATAGGGAGCAGATGAAGGCAAATCTCCGTTTCCGCAGGCAGCTCTCGCTGGTGATCGCCGGGGCGGGGCTGCTCGGCTCATGCGCCGTGCCGCGGGTCATTCCGCCCGTCGCTGCGCCGCCGGTCGCCATTCGTCCTGCCCCGCCCCCGTCCGGGCCGCCGTCCAACTGGCGCGATCTCCCGGTTACCCCAGGCGAGTGGAACTGGCAGCGCGAGGCGGGCCGATCGGTCGCACGATTTGCCGCCCCCGGCACCGCGCCAGTGGTTACGCTCATCTGCGATCGAGCCGGTGGACAGGTGCTGCTGGCCCGCGCCGGGATCGGAGAGGGCCATGTGCCCATGGCGATCTCGACCACTAACGGCACGCGTCCCCTGACCAGCGAGCCCGCAGTCAGCGGGCCAGGTTGGGTGACCACAGTGATCCGCACCACTGATCCGATACTTGATGCAATGGCCTTCAGCCGAGGACGGTTTGCGCTGGATGTCGCGGGATTGCCGATGCTGGCATTGCCCAGTTGGCCCGAGGTAAGCCGCGTCATCGAGGATTGTCGCTGAGCTGAAGTTCCGCCTGCCTGCACTGACCGCGAAGGTACGGATACTGACGCCAAAATAAATGAATGCAAGACTTGTTGTTGCGCTCAGTTTGATTCACATATCGGTCAAGGCCGGGGCGGCGAACCCACCTGGGCCCAGCCATCGCAAGATGGCGAATTTGGCTTCAACAGCGCGAAAGGAGGTGATCCGATGTCTCATGGTCAAGCACAGAGGTCGGTACAGTCCCGCGCGAGGCATTATCGCTGAATTTCGATAAAGCGATAAAGGCTTCGTGGGCGGCACTTCCGGCCGCTGACCATGTGAAGGGCCGCTTCCGGCATTGCCGGGGCGGCCCTTCTCATTTGCGCCAACCGGCAGCCTTGTCATTTATTTCATGACTCTTGCCTAGGGCGTAATTTTCGTTCAACGGGCAGCGCACGCAGATTCTAGAGGATTTCGGCCCATGGCGACGATCGCCGCGACCCAAGCCAGCTTTTCGCATATCGCGCACCCTGCCCCTACCCCGGCGGCGGTCCGCGATGCGGCGCTGGTCGATCCGGGTTTCGGCAAGCTGTTCTCCGATCACATGGTCTCGATCGACTGGAGCGAGGGAGCCGGCTGGCACAATGCCGCCATCGGTCCGCGCCGGGCGATCGCGCTCGATCCTGCTGCTGCCGTGCTGCATTATGCGCAGGAAATTTTCGAAGGGCTCAAAGCCTATCGCCTGGCCGATGGCAGCAACGCGCTGTTTCGCCCCGCGGCAAATGCCCGGCGCTTCAATGCCTCGGCGCGGCGCCTCGCGATGCCCGAACTGCCCGAGGAGCTGTTCGTCGGTGCGATCCGCGAACTGGTTGCCGCCGATCATGATTGGTTCCCCAGCGTCGCAGGCGGCTCGCTCTATCTGCGCCCCTTCATGATCGCGACAGAAGCCTTCCTCGGCGTACGCCCCGCCAAGGAATACAAATTCCTGGTGATCGCCAGCCCCGCCGGAAATTACTTCAAGTCGGGTACGCCCGCAGTGTCGATCTGGGTCAGCGCCTATACCCGCGCCGCGCCGGGCGGCACCGGCGAGGCCAAATGCGGCGGGAATTATGCCGCCAGTCTGGTCCCCACCGCCGAAGCCTTTGCCCGGGGCCATGACCAGGTGTTGTTTCTCGATGCCGCCGAGCACAAATGGATCGAAGAGCTGGGCGGCATGAACCTGTTCTTCGTGTTCGACGACGGCACGATCATCACGCCGCCGCTGGGCGGTACGATCCTGCCCGGGATCACCCGCGACAGCCTGCTCACGCTTGCCGCCGAAGAAGGGCTGAGCGTGCGCGAAGAGCCTTACAGCATCGACCAGTGGCGCGCCGATGCGGCTTCGGGCAGACTGGTCGAGGCGTTTGCTTGCGGCACCGCTGCGGTCGTGACCGCGGTTGGCACGGTTGCGGGCCATGACGGCGCGTTCACCATTGGCAGCGGCGGCCCCGGCCAGCTGACCCAGCGGCTGCGCCAGCGCTTGGTCGCGATCCAGCGCGGTGAAGCCGCCGACCCGCACCGCTGGGTGATGCGGCTGGATTGAGTGCAGTCAAAGAAAATTAAGGAGGGATGGCTGCCTAATATTTACTGATGCTAATTTTAGCATGTGAATCAATAAAACAGATTTTAGTGTGTAAATTTTATCTATGAATTCATTGGCTGAAAATAATTTATACGAGTATAACGCAGTATACCGCCTATCATGATCAATCCTAAAATCATCATAGCCCAAGTGGCTGGCTCGGGTACCGACGAAAGAATTGTAGTCTTACCTATAAAAATATCGCTATCTGTACCCAAATCTATTCCCCCATCAAAGGGGTAATCTGGAAATATTATTTCCTGAAAGCCAAAATTATTGTCCAGGGTAAAAATTAGAAAATCTAAATTTGTATAACGAATCCTCACGGATTTGCCAAACTCTCCGTCCAACTCAAGTGAAATAAGTTTAAGTTGATAATTTTTCCATACTGGATCTCCGTCAGCAGGCGATCGATATATTAAATCAGTACCGCCATAGGGATTTGGACCGAAATTGTTGCGCCGCATATATAAGGCACCATCTACTATGGGAGCACCCAATACGAGAATCCCTTGGTTTACAAGATACCCTTGGCCATTAGGAACCAAGTTATTTGAATTTATCGAAATAATTCGTGAGGCGTCCACTGGAACAGCGCCCAATGATAGAAGCAAGGCTCCCAGACATAATTTGAATCGCATTTATTCCTCCAAGTCGAATTTATAATAAGCAAAGAACCTATTTTTAGCTTAGTCAAAGCCTGAGTTCAAAAAATGCGCAATCTACGGGCTAAATTTCAAATTTTTCCACTAAGAATTTGCCTTTGTATATTCATAATTCGTAGATATATGCAAGCTAAACGCGATAACGCTTAAGTAGCTGCGCCAGCGCCTAACTTGCATCCTGCAGGGCGGAGCGCCCGATCCGCATGACTAGCTGATGCAGCTTGATTAGGCGGCGGCGAACTGGCACTTGCGGTTTGGCGCGGCGCACTCCATTCAATCTGTAATCAAGAATGAATCTGGAGCAAACCCGATGTCTGATGCCGAATATGTTCCTCCCGCGATCTGGACCTGGAACAAGGAAAACGGCGGCCAGTTTGCCAGCATCAACCGCCCGGTCGCAGGGGCGACCCATGACAAGGAGCTGCCGGTCGGCAAGCATCCGTTCCAGCTCTATTCGCTCGGCACGCCCAATGGCCAGAAGGTCACGATTTTGTTCGAGGAACTGCTCGAGGCGGGGCATACGGACGCAGAATACGATGCCTGGCTGATCAACATCCGCGAGGGCGACCAGTTCGGTTCGGGCTTTGTCGCGATCAATCCCAATTCCAAGATTCCGGCACTGGTTGACCGCAGCGGGCCGGAACCCATCCGCCTGTTCGAAAGCGGCGCGATGATGCTCCATCTGGCGGAAAAGTTCGGTGCCTTCATTCCGGCAGACCCCAAGGGCCGCGCCGAATGCCTCAGCTGGCTGATGTGGCAGATGGGCAGCGCCCCATTCATCGGCGGCGGCTTCGGGCATTTTTATGCCTATGCCCCGATCAAGATCGAGTACGCGATCGATCGCTATTCGATGGAGACCAAGCGGCTGTTCGATGTCGCCGACCGGCGGCTGGGCGAGAGCCGGTTCCTCGCCGGCGACGACTACACCATCGCCGATATGGCGACCTACGCCTGGTTCGGCCTGCTCTATCGCGGGTTCGCCTATAATGATGGCGCCATCTTCCTCCAGCTCAGCGAATACAAGAACGTCGGCCGCTGGGTGGAGGAAATTCTCGCCCGCCCGGCCGTGCGCCGCGGCCAGAAGGTCAACGTGCTAACCGGCATTCTCGAGCGCCACGATGCGAGCGATTTCGACGCTCTAGTTGCGGAGGCTGATTGAACGGCATTTGCGATAACCTTGATGCCACGCATGTGGCATATGGCACAGACTTTTGCTGCCGACGATCCTAAACTGCTGCGACTCGAATGAATGCCGTTCGTAAATTGCGGGAGTATCATCGTGGCAACCGAAACCTATATTGTCATCCAAGATCCACTTGGCACATCTGATTCCGGCGCATCTGCACCATCTATGAATGCCGGGGCGCTTGAAAGCGCCGTTGGCAAAATCGAAGGCTCGATGGTCGAGACCGTCGAGCTGACCCGCCGCGAGGCGCTCGCAATTGACGCTGCACCCAACATGGTGATCGCGAGGCCAATGCCGACCAGACTGATCTCGCCACAATCGCCATCCGGAGATGGATGGGAGGATCTCGTCGGAACCCCGGCTGAACTGGCCGAGGTCGCGGCAGGCGGCAACAACTGGGGTATTGCCGCGACCGGTGCCGACGCAAGCGTGTTCGATGGCAGCGGCTGTGTGATCGCGGTGCTCGATACGGGCCTGCATGAGGCGCATACCGCATTTGCTGGCGTGCATATGGTGCAAGAAGACTTTTCTGGTGATGGCCCGGGGGATCGGCACGGCCACGGCACCCACTGCGCGGGTACAATCCTTGGCCGCGACGTGCAGGGGAGCCGGATCGGCATTGCCCGAGGCGTAACCGAACTGCGCGCTGGGAAGGTGCTTTCCGATCAGGGCGGCGGCCAATCCGACTGGCTGTTCAAGGGTATGCACTGGGCCATCGGACAGAAGGCGGACGTCATTTCGATGTCGATCGGGTTCGATTTTCCCGGTTTAGTGAAAGGCTGGATCGACAGCGACAATATGCCAAGTGACCTCGCAGTCGCCCGCGGTCTGGTCATGTATCGTCAAAACCTGCGCGCTTTCGATGCGATTATGGCAACAATCAAGGCAATGGCCGCGCTTGACGCTGGTGCCTTGGTCGTTGCGGCATCCGGCAACGAGAGCAAGGCACATATCGCGCCGTCATATCGGCTCGATGCTTCGCTACCGGCGGCGGCATCGGACGTCATTGCCGTTGCTGCGGCGGAACCAATTGGAGTCGGTGGCAAACATCGCATCGCCGACTTCTCGAACGGTGCTGTCCAGCTGACCGCCCCCGGGGTGGGCATTCTCTCGGCTCGTGCCGGCAGCACCAGCGGGCTGACAAAGATGTCCGGTACCAGCATGGCATGTCCGCATGTCTCCGGGATCGCCGCACTCTGGTGGCAGATGGAGCGGCAGGCGCGGCCCGCCGGTGCGGTCAATGTACGCCACGTCCAGTCACGGCTCACGACCAGCGCGCGTGGCGGTGCCTTCGCCGCCGGTTTCGGCTACTTTGACTATGGCGACGGATTGGTAAGTGCCCCTTAGCCAAAGCCGGACGCGCACCCCCTTCCCTTAGCCCCCCGCTCTGCTATGAGCGCGCGGCTGGTGGGGCGTCGCCAAGCGGTAAGGCAGCGGCTTTTGATGCCGCCATGCGCAGGTTCGAATCCTGCCGCCCCAACCAGCACCGCAGGCTAGAGCGCCTTGCGGGCGAACCAGATGATGTGGCGCGGGCCTTTGCCCTTCTTGCCATCCGGTCCGTTGCCCCGCGCGCTGACCGCCACTTCCTCTACCGCGAAGCCCGCCCCCGCCAGCCGCCGGGCAAAGGCCGGATCGGGCGCGGCGGACCAGA
>JANNAE010000041.1:0-74602 GCA_031383985.1 Novosphingobium sp.
CTACCTCGAAGGCTCTGACCAGCATCGCGGCTGGTTCCAGTCGAGCCTGCTGGAAAGCTGCGCCACAAGGGGCCGCGCGCCGTATAAGGCGGTGCTGACCCACGGTTTCACGATGGACCCCAAGGGCATGAAAATGTCCAAGTCGCTCGGCAATACGGTCGATCCGCTCAAGGTGATGGAGGTCAACGGCGCGGATATCATCCGGCTGTGGGCGCTGTCGGTCGATTACACCGAGGATCACCGGATCGGCGATGAGATCTTGCGTGGCGTGGCCGATCAATACCGCAAGCTGCGCAATAGTTTCCGCTATCTGCTCGGCGCCTTGGACGGCTTCAGCGAGGCTGAGCGGGTCGATGTGTCTGCCATGCCCGAGCTGGAACGCTATGTCCTGGCGCTGCTGGCCAAGCTCGATGCGACGCTGCGCATTGCAGTCGATGACTTCGATTTCAACAGCTATACCCGCGCGCTGACCGACTTCTGCAACGAGGATTTGTCCGCGTTCTTCTTCGATATCCGCAAAGATTCGCTCTATTGCGACGCTGCGACAAACCCGAAGCGGATGGCCTACCGCACCGTCCTCGACACGCTGTTCCACGCGCTGGTGCGCTATGCCGCGCCGGTGCTGGTGTTCACGAGCGAGGAAGTGTGGGGAACGCGGTTTCCGGATGAGGGCAGTGTGCATCTGCTGGAGTGGCCAGAGGTTGATGCGGCATGGATCAACGAGGCTCTAATCGACGAATGGGCTCTTCTTAGAGAATTCCGAGCGGTTGCCTTCAATGCTGCAGAAATCGCTCGGCGAGAGAAGTTTATTGGTTCGTCGATGGAAGCGGAAATTACACTCGTTCCAAGCGAGAAATTTGATCAGCAAAAAATTCTAGAAAAAATCGAACAGAATCGCACTCTAATTTCTGAGGTTTTCATAACTAGCTCCGTGAATGTCACACAAGGCAATCCTTTTGATATTCGAAAAGTAGCTTGGAATAGCGCTCAGACATTTGGTGCTGTTGCACTTAGGACCACCCACCACAAATGCGGCCGCTGCTGGCGTCACTTGCCCGAAGTCCCCTCGGATGGCGCGCTGTGTTCACGTTGCGATCATGTCGTCGGCGCAATGGCAGCGGCGCAATGAGCATCACCAACCGTCACCGCCTGTTCGGCCTGATCCTGGCCGCCGTCCTGTTCGGGCTGGACCAGTGGATCAAGTGGCAGGTCCAGTGGACGCTGATGCTGCGTGACCGGGGGGTGATCGATCTCCTGCCGTTCTTCGACCTGCGCTGGACCGAGAATTACGGCATCTCGCTGGGGCTGCTCACCGCACAATCGATGGAAATGCGCTGGCTGCTGGTCGCGCTGACCAGCGGGATCGCGGGCGTCGTGCTGATCTGGATGTGCCGCGAAAAGCGGCTCGGCGATATCCTGCCGCTGGCGCTGGTGCTGGGCGGCGCCCTGGGCAATATCCGCGACCGGGCCAAGGTCGGCTATGTGATCGACTATGCCGATCTGCATTTCGGCAGCTTTCGCCCGTTCCTGATCTTCAACCTCGCGGACGCGGCCATAACCATCGGCGTCCTGATTATTCTTGCCCGTTCCTTCCTTTCGCGCGAAAAGCAGGAACCGGCCGCTACAGATGCTGCCACAGCAGACGGCAGCAATGCCGCCAGCGATACGGCACAGCCCGCTACGGAGAGCTAATTCACATGCGCAAGATCCCTGCCCTTATCCTTCTTGCCGGAACGGCAACGCTGCTTGGCGGCTGCGGCAGCACCGGCCTGTTCAACCGCGATCGCCCCGATGAGTTCGCGGTGCAGCGTCAGGCGCCGTTGGTGGTTCCGCCCGATTTCGCGCTGACCCCGCCCGCCCCCGGCGCGCCGCGTCCCTCGGTTGGCACTACCCAGCAGCAGGCGCTGGATGCCTTGTTTGGCGGCCCTGCCCCGCGCAGCGAAGTCGAACGGACCACGCTTAACCGCGCCGGTACTTCGGCGCCGTCGATCCGTTCAACCGTGGGCGATCCCAACACCAACACCGTCGCCAAGGGCGAAGTCACCCGCGATATCCTTGCCGCGCCGCAAGGCGACGGGCGCGAAGCACAGGCGGTTATCCCGGGCTGAGCTGCCTTACGATTCAGCCACCGGCTGCGGCTTGGGGGCGATCGCGCTGACCAGCAGCTTGTCGATCTTGCGGCCGTCCATATCGATCACTTCAAAGCGCCAGTTCTGCTGGATGAAATGCTCGCCCTCTTTCGGCAGATGCTTGAGCACCGAGAGGCTATAACCCGCCGCTGTGGCATAGTCGCGGTCGTCGGGCAGCTCGAGGCCGAGCCGGTCGGCCAGCGCATCGGCCGGTAGCGCGCCTGCAATCAGCAGGCTGCCATCCTCCCGCGCAACGATCATCGGCATGTCGCCATCGTCCTGGTGGCTGACGAAATTGCCGACGATCGCGGTGAGCAGATCGGCCGGGGTGACCACCCCTTCGAGGTGGCCATATTCATCGTGGACCAAGGCCATCGACAAACCCGACTGCTGGAGAATCCGCAAGGCTTCCATCGCATCGAGCTGGTCGGGAATGATCTCGGCCTTTTTCATCAGCCGGGCCAGTTGCACCCGCTTGCCCGCCAGCAACGCCGCCTGAATATCGCGGACCTTGACCACGCCGACGATATTATCAGGCGCGCCATCGGTAACCGGAAGCAGTGAATGCGGGCTCTGCTTGATCGCGGCGCGCAATTCCGCCTCGCTGGCGCGGCGATCGATCCAGTCGAGCTCGGTCCTGGGGGTCATCAGTTCGCGCACCGGGCGGGTCGCCAGCCGCATGATCCCGCTCATGATCGCGCGTTCATCCTCTTCGATCACGCCGGAGCGGGTCGCTTCGGCGAAGATCATGTGGAGCTCTTCGGCGGTGACGGCATCCTCGCCCGCCTTGCGCACGCCGCCCAGCCGCAGCAGCAGGGTCGAGGACCGATCGAGCAGCCAGACGAACGGCGCTGTGACCCGGGCGACCATCGCCATCGGGCGTGAAGCAATCAGCGCGATCGGCTCTGCCGCCCGCAGCGCCAGCTGTTTGGGCACAAGTTCGCCGACCACCAGGCTGAGATAAGTCGTCACCGCGATCACCAGGATGAAGCCGGCATTATCGGCGTACCGTTCAGCCAGGCCCATCGCGGCGAGCCGCTCGGCCATCGGTCCGCCAAGGCGCGAGCCCGAGAAGGCACCGGCGATGATCCCGACCAGCGTGATGCCGATCTGCACGGTCGAGAGGAACTTGCCCGGATCGGCCGCCAGTTCGAGGGCGACCCGCGCGCCTTGGCTGCCGCGTTCGGCTGCAACCCGCAGCCGCGCCGGGCGCGCCGAGACGATCGCCAGCTCCGACATCGAGAACAAGCCGTTGAGCAGGATCAGGCCCGCAATGATAAAGACGTCAGTCCAAGGGAACGGTGTCACGAGTTGTGCGTTAGCAGAACTGGAGGAAAAGAGGAAACATGCCGTTGTCGGCCAGCCAGCACGTGCGTGGCAACTCACTGACAAACAAATAATCAATGTTCCATTCATGTGCGGCGAGACAGAAAACACACCACATGATTTCACCATCCGGCTCACTATCAGGGGCCGACCCACTATCAGGGGATAGACCATGAAGAAGACCCGTTTTTACGTTTCGAGCTTTGCAGCGCTTTCGCTGCTGAGCGTTTCGGCCTGCGTGACCGATCCCAACACCGGTGAGAAAAAAGTTTCGCGCACCGTGATTGGCGTCGGCGGCGGCGCTCTATTGGGCGGGCTGCTTGGCGGCGTGATCGGCGGCAAGACCGGGCGCATCGTGGGTGCCGGGATTGGCGGCGTGGCTGGCGGTGTCGTCGGCTACAAGATGGACCAGCAGATCAAGGAGCTGAAGGAGCAGACCGCCGGATCCGGTGTCGATGTGACTGAAACCGATGGCGGCAAGGCAATTCTGGTCAACCTGCCCGATGGCGTGACCTTCGATGTCGGCAGCTCGACATTGAAGCCGGCATTCCGCACCACGCTGACTCAGGTGGCAACCAGCCTCCAGCAATATCCCAGCAGCCTGATCGATGTGTACGGCCATACCGATTCGACCGGTTCGGACGCCTCCAACCAGAGGCTGTCGGAATCCCGGGCGCGGACCGTCGCCAATTATTTGGTCAGCCAGGGCGTTGGCGCAGCGCGGGTCCGCAGTCAGGGATTTGGTGAGACGATGCCGGTTGCCAGCAATGATACGGCCGATGGCCGGGCCAGGAACCGCCGGGTCGAAATCAAGATCGTGCCAGTAACCCAGGAATATGTCGCGGCTGCCCGAGCCGGGCAGTAAAAAGAGCCGTCGTCCCGGGCTTGACCCGGGACGACGATTACCCCGCCGCCAGTTCCTTCGCCCGCGCGGCCAGCCGCTCCACCGCTGCGCTGTGAATTTGCGGCGCGGTAACCAGCACCCCGAAAGCGCGCGGATCGGGCTTGTTGTAATTGAGCGGTCCGCCGAACGCATCTGTCACGGTGGCTCCGGCTTCGCGGGCGATCAGCGCGGCGGCGCCGATATCCCATTCATAGCCCCAGCGCAGCGTGGCAACCAGATCGGCCTCGTCAGCCGCGACCATCGCCATCCGCAGCGCGATACTGTTGGGTTGATCGACCAGCACCAGATCCGAATCGGGCGAAGGCAGCCGCTCAGCGGGCACGCGCGAACCGGGTAATTGCGCGCGCTTGCTGGCCACGAGCCGGATGCCATTGCGCCAGCTGCCGCGCCCTGCCTCGCCAGACCAGAATTCTCCCTGTCCATTCTGGCCGCGCGCCGGGGCATCGAGGATGCCCAGCAGCGGGCGGCCCGCGCTGACCAGCGCCACCGAGATCGCCCAGCCCGAGCGCCCGCGGACAAAATCGCGGGTGCCGTCGATCGGATCGACCAGCCAGAGCAGCCCGCTCCCCAATCCATCATGGCCCAGTCGCTCGGGAGCGTCGATCGTCTCTTCGGAAAGCCAGCCGGCAGAAGGCAGCAACGCGCCCAGTTCACGCTTGAGGAAAGCATCGACCGCCAGATCGGCTGCGCTCACCGGATCGCCCGGCTGCTTGTCCCATACTTCCAGCGCATGGCCATGACCCGGCCAACGGGCCAGTGCTATCTGGCCTGCTTGGCGCACGATTGTTTCAAGGCGGCTGCGATCTATCATCTCTCACCCCGGCTTTGATCGCGCCGCCCGACCATGGCAAGCGCGAAACGCGCCTTAACCGCGCCACTAAGCCCCTTTTCAAGCCGCTTCCCCTGTGCTTTAGGCGGCGCATCCAGTCGGTCCCGCGCGGCCTTCCGCGACAGCAGGATTTTTGCATGAACATTCACGAATATCAGGCCAAGGAACTGCTCGCGAAATTCGGCGTGCCGGTGCCCGCAGGCTATGCTGCGCTGAGCGTCGACGAGGCGGTGGCCGCAGCGGCGAAGCTGCCCGGGCCGCTTTATGTCGTCAAGGCGCAGATCCATGCCGGGGGGCGCGGCAAGGGCAAGTTCAAGGAATTGGGGCCAGACGCCAAGGGCGGGGTCCGCCTGGCCCGCAGCGCCGATGACGTGCGCGCTGCCGCGACCGACATGCTGGGCAATACGCTGGTCACCATCCAGACCGGCGATGCCGGCAAGCAGGTTAATCGCCTCTACGTCACTGACGGCGTCGATATTGCCAAGGAATTCTACCTCGCGCTGCTGGTCGATCGCGCCAGCGGCCGGATCGCTTTCGTCGTCTCGACCGAGGGCGGAATGGATATCGAAACCGTCGCCCATGACACGCCTGAAAAGATTCGCACTTTCACGGTCGATCCGGCCACCGGCTTCATGCCGCATCATGGCCGTTCGGTTGCCGATGCGCTCGGACTGGCGGGCGACCTTGCCAAGCAGGCGGCCACTGTCGCGGGCCAGCTTTACGCGGCCTTCATCGGCACCGATGCCTCGCAGATCGAGATCAATCCGCTGGCGGTGACCGTCGCTTCAGGTGATTCCGGGGCGCAACTGCTGGTCCTCGATGCCAAGGTCGGCTTCGATACGAACGCGCTGTTCCGCCACCAGGATCTGGTGGCCTTGCGCGATCTGACCGAGGAAGACCCGGCCGAGGTCGAGGCCTCGAATTATGATCTGGCCTATATCAAGCTCGATGGGAACATCGGCTGCATGGTCAACGGCGCAGGCCTGGCCATGGCGACGATGGACATCATCAAGCTCAACGGCGAATTCCCCGCCAACTTCCTCGACGTTGGCGGCGGCGCTTCGAAGGAAAAGGTCACCGCGGCGTTCAAGATCATCCTTAAGGATCCGGCGGTGAAGGGCATCCTGGTCAACATCTTCGGCGGGATCATGAAGTGCGACATCATCGCCGACGGGATCGTCGCTGCGGCCAAGGAAGTGAACTTGTCCGTGCCGCTGGTGGTCCGCCTTGAAGGAACTAACGTGGAGCAAGGCAAAGCGATTCTCGAGAACTCGGGGCTGCCGATCGTGTCGGCCAAAGATCTGGGCGATGCCGCCCGCAAGATCGTTGCCGAGGTGAAGAAGGCGGCTTGATCGAACCGGCTAGCGGGTTCTGCTTGACGTTTACGTAAACGCAAAATATGCCGCGTTGCAGCATTAATTGATGGAAGGCTTGTTCTGATGAAAGCCCTGGTCTGCGTAAAGCGCGTGATCGACTATAATGTGAAGCCGCGGGTCAAATCCGACGGCACCGGTGTCGATCTCGCCAATGTGAAGATGAGCATGAACCCGTTCGACGAAATCGCGGTCGAAGAAGCCTTGCGTCTGCGTGAAAAAGGCGTCGTGACCGAGGTGATCGCGGTGTCAGTCGGCCCGGCCAAGGCGCAGGAAACGCTCCGCACCGCGCTGGCGATGGGCGCGGACCGGGCGATCCTGGTCCAGACCGACGATTCGCTCGAGCCGCTGGCCATTGCCAAGATCGTCAAGGCGATCGCCGATGAAGAACAGCCCGGCCTGATCATCACCGGCAAGCAGGCGATCGACGATGACAACAACCAGACCGGCCAGATGATCGCCGCGCTGCTCGGCCGTCCGCAAGGCACTTTCGCCAACGAAATCACGGTCGAAGGCGATCATGTGATCGTCAAGCGCGAGATCGATGGCGGGCTGGAAACGGTCAAGCTGGCGCTGCCTGCGATCATCACCACCGATCTGCGCCTGAACGAGCCGCGCTATGCGAGCCTGCCCAACATCATGAAGGCCAAATCCAAACCGATGGCGATGAAAACGCCCGCTGATTACGGCGTCGATACCGCAGCACGCCTCAAGACCATCAAGGTTGGCGAGCCGCCGGTCCGCCAAGCCGGGATCAAGGTCGCCGATGTCGATGCGCTGGTCGCCAAGCTCAAGGAAATGGGAGTCACCGCATGAAGACGCTGGTCTGGGTCGAGCATGACAATGCGTCGGTCAAGGACGCTACCCTTGCGGTTGTCACCGCCGCTGCGCAGCTGGGTGACGTGCATCTGCTGGTGGCCGGTTCGGGCTGTGCGGGCGTCGCCACTGAAGCCGCCAAGATCGCTGGCGTCGGCAAGGTCCATCTCGCCGACGATGCGCTCTATGCCCATGCCTTGGCCGAGAATGTCGCGCCATTGGTGGTCAGCCTGATGGCGACTCACGATGCCTTCCTGGTCCCTGCCACCACCACCGGCAAGAACATCGCCCCGCGCGTTGCCGCGCTGCTCGATGTGATGCAGATTTCGGACATCCTGACGGTCGAAGGCCCCAAGACTTTCACCCGGCCCATATACGCGGGCAATGCGATCGCCACGGTTGAATCGAGCGACGCCAAGCTGGTCATCACCGTGCGCGGCACCGCCTTTGCCAAGGCTGAAACCAGCGGCGGTTCGGGCAGCGTTGAAGCGGTCGCAGCAGCAGAAGGCTCTACCACTTCGGCGTTCGTGGGTTCGGAAATTGCCAAGAGCGAGCGCCCCGAACTGACCAGCGCCAAGATCATCGTCTCAGGCGGCCGTGCGCTCAAGGATGCGGCCACCTTCGCGGCAGTAATCATCCCGCTGGCCGACAAGCTCGGCGCCGGCGTCGGCGCCAGCCGCGCCGCGGTCGATGCGGGCTATGTGCCGAACGATTATCAAGTCGGCCAGACCGGCAAGATCGTCGCCCCGCAAGTCTATATCGCGGTCGGCATCTCGGGCGCGATCCAGCATCTGGCGGGGATGAAGGACAGCAAGATCATCATCGCGATCAACAAGGACGAAGACGCCCCGATCTTCCAGGTCGCGGATATCGGGCTGGTCGCAGATCTGTTCAACGCGGTGCCGGAGCTGACGGGGAAGCTTTGAGGTTGCGCTATTAGCTTGCCGCTCATCCATCGCGGGGATAGCATCCTCGGCGATGGAGGGCATTGAATGCGCTGGAATATCGCTTTGCTGCTGACTTCCATCGCGGTCGCCGCATCCCCTGTTCAGGCCGCCAAACCCGTAGTGCCGCTCGCCCACGTCGGACACTGGGAAGTCAACTACGATGTCGATAGCTGTCATCTGCTCGGCACCTTCGGCAGCGGTGATGACAAAATAATTGCCCGGTTTACGCGGTACCAGCCTGGCGATGCGTTCTCCTTGACGCTCATCGGCAAACCGATGCGCTCCAGGAGCCCCAGTTCACAAGTGAAGCTGGATTTTGGCCCACTCATCGATCCGCAGGAATACGAATCCTTTGACGGTACCGTGGGCCAGGTTCCTGCGGCGGTATTTAACGGGCTGACCCTTATCGACAAGCCCAAATCCACCAAATCCGCCAAATCCACCACTCTGGCCGACGCTCTCGCAGCTCTCCAGACTCCGGGCATCACGCCCGAACAAGAAGCCTTGGTTGGTGACCTGATCATCCAGACAGACAACCGGAAATCCTACCGTCTTGCTCTGGGTTCAATGGCCGCGCCGATGCGGACCTTGCGCGACTGCACCACCGATCTGGTTCGGCATTGGGGGCTCGATCCCGCCGAACAAGCGAGTTTGACCAGCACGCCGACACCAATCGGTGAGCCGGGGAGCTGGTTACGTTCAAATGACTATCCAGCGGAGATGGTGGGGCAGTTGATGGGCGGCCTTGTGCAATTCCGGCTTGATATCAGCGAAACGGGTTTGATTTCGGGATGTCATATCCAATCCAGAACCAACCCTGATGCGTTCGCGGATCTCAGCTGCAAGTTGATCTCTGGGCGTGGCCGGTTCAATCCGGCCTTGGACCGAAATGGCAAACCGGTCAGATCCTACTATGTCGGCTCTGCAAGATGGCAGATCGGCAAAATGGCGCCGTTACAATTCTAAGGCTCAGCCCTCCGCGACCCGCTCATACAAATTCACCGTCGCGCCATCTTCCAGCACATGGCTATCATAGCGGACAAACCCCAGCGTCGCCGCCAGCGCATCGGAAACGGCGTGATCCTGCTCGATCATGCAGGCGATCCGCTGAGGCCCATGCGTGGCATCGAACCACGACAGGCTGGCGCGCATCGCCTCTGTGGCGAGGCCTCCGCCCCAGGCGTCGCGGTGGATGATCCAGCCGGCTTCGGGCACATTGTCGAGCCCTTTGCCAAACCCGCGAAAGCTGCGGAACATCCCGCAATTGCCGATAATCCGAGGCTCGCCTCGGCGCCGGACCATGAAGCTGCCATAGCCGTGCAGCGCCCAGCTGCCGGCATTGCGCATCAGCCGGGCAAAGCTGTCAGCTTCGCTTGGCTGATGACTGCCAAGGAACCGCCGCATCTCGTCATCCAGCGTCAGCGCATGGAGTTCGGCAAGATCAGCGGCGACCGGCTGCCACAATTCGAGCCGTTCGGTAACCAGCAGAGGGCCGCCGTTCACAACAGCGTATCGACCGCATGGATCAGGATGCCGACCAGCCCGCCCACCACGGTGCCGTTGATCCGGATAAATTGCAGGTCGCGGCCCACCGCCCCTTCGATCCGGTCGGTCACCGTCCGGGCGTCCCAGCGTTTGACCGTTTCGGAGACCAGCCGGACGATCTGATCGCCATAGCGGGTGGCCACGCCCACCAGCGTCCGGCGGGCGAACCGGTTGACCAGCAGTTGCAATCGCCCATCGCGCTGCAAGGCATCGCCCAGCTCGGCCAGGCTGGCGCCGAACTGCCCCGCCAATGCCTGATCCGGATCGCGGGTCGCCCGCAGCAGCGCGGCGCGCATCCGCTCCCAGATCCCGTCAAGCCAGCGTCCCATTGCCGGATTGGCCAGCACCTCCAGCTTCATATGCTCGACCCGCTCCTGCATCTTGGGATCGTGGAGCAGATCATGGGCGAGCGTCTCAAGCCCTTCCTCGACCTTGTGGCGCAGCGGGTGTTCGGGGTCGACGATGGTTTCGGCGAGCAGCTTGTAGATCCCGTCCAGAATGCCATTGGCCAGCCGTTCGTCGAGCCCGGTCCAGCGGATAATCCCGTTGGCGCGGGCATGGATCATGTCGCGCAGCAACGGTTCATTGTCTTCAAGCGTCAGTGCGGCCCAGCGGATCAGGCTTTCGAGCAGCGGCAGATGGCGTTTGTCGGCGATTGCCGCGGTCAGCAACTGGCCGAGCAGCGGCGAGATATCGAGCTTTTCAAGCTGGGCTCTGAGCACCGATTTGACCAGCCCGCCAAGCTGTTACGGGTTTAGCGACTGAAGCATGTCACCGAGCAAATTGGCGGCACCAGCGCGCAGCCGCCCCTCTTTCCCGCGCCGCGGATCGGACAGGAAACCGCCCGCCGCCGCCGCCAGATTCATTCCGCTCAGGCGGCGGGCGACCACCGGGGGGATCAGAAAATTCTCACGCAGGAAGCCCGCCATGGTCTCGGCAATGCGGTCCTTGTTTTCCGGGATGATCGCCGTGTGCGGGATCGGCAGGCCCAGCGGATGGCGGAACAGCGCGGTCACCGCAAACCAATCGGCCAGCCCGCCGACCATCGCCGCTTCGCTGAAGGCCAGGACATAGCCCCAGGCAGGGTGAAGCCCCGCAAACTGCCGCGTGACAAGGTAGATCCCGGCCATGACCAGCAGCATGCCGGTGGCGAATTGCCGCATCCGCCGGGCGCGGTCAACTGGTACCGGCAGGGTTACGGGGCGGCCCCGGAAGCGAAGGAAGCTGGTGTTCACTCGGCCGGAAGCACCCCGGTTTCACCATAAGGGGTATAGCGGGCATTCTCCGCATCTTCTGGCGTATAGGTCAGGAACATCCGCCGCAGTTTTGGCCCGACGCGCTTTTCGAAGCCATCGGCCAGACTGAAGCCAGCCGGCACGATCAGCAGCGTCAGCAATGTCGAGACGATCAGCCCGCCGATCACGACCGTGCCCATCGGAGCGCGCCAGGCCCCGTCTCCCGACAGCGAAACCGCGGTCGGCACCATCCCGGCGGTCATCGCCACGGTGGTCATCACGATCGGCTGGGCGCGCTTGTGCCCGGCCTCGATGATCGCGGCGAATTTTTCGGTGCCTTTGGACATTTCCTCGATCGCAAAGTCGATCAGCAGAATCGAGTTCTTGGCAACAATTCCGAACAGCATCAGGATCCCGATGAACACCGGCATCGAGATCGGCTGACCGAGGATCAAAAGCGCGATCAAGCCGCCGAGCGGAGCCAGGAACAGCGAACCCATGTTGACCAGCGGCGAGACGAACCGGTGATAGAGCAGCACCAGCACCGCAAACACCAGCAACACCCCGGAGACCAGCGCGATCCCGAAGTTGACCAGCAGTTCAGCCAGGAACTTGTCCGAGCCGACCGCATCGTTCGAAACGCCGTTCGGCAGATTCTGCATGATCGGGAGCGCCCTGATCTTCGCCATCGCATCGCCCTGAACCACGCCGGGCGCAAGATCCGCCCCGACGAGAATGCGCCGCTTCTGATTGTAGCGCTGGATGCTGACCGGGCCCGAGCCGAAACTGATCTCTGCCACCCGCGACAGCGGCACAGAACCGCCCGAAGTGGTTGCGACCGGCAAGTTTTGCAGCGTTGCCAGATCGCGCCGGGAATCAACCGACAGGCGGACTCGGATCGGAACCTGACGATCACTGAGCGAGAACTTGGCCGCGTTCTGATCGATATCGCCGATGGTCGCGATCCGGATCGTCTGGCTGAGCGACGCCGTGGTAACGCCCAGGCTGGCAGCCAGATCCATCCGCGGCTTGATGATAACTTCCGGTCGCCGCATGTCAGCATTGACGCGCGGTGCAACCACTTCCTTGAGCCCGCTCATCTGATCGAGCAGCTTGGACGAGGTTTCTTCCAGCAGCCTGGGATCGGACCCGGACAGCATGACCGAGATCGGCCGCCCGCTGCCACCGGGGGGGCCGGCCTGGTTCATTTCCTGGAAGGACACCCGGGCGTCGGCAATCTGCTGGAGCAGCGGGGTGAGCTCACGCTCGAATTCCTGGCTGGTCTTTTCGCGGTCCGATTTGAGCGTGATGAACAAGCGGGCATTACCCTCGTTGATCCGCTCAAGCGCGGCCTCCACCTCGGGTCGCTGGTTGACGATCGCGGCGACCTGATCGGCCACCTCCTCGGTCTGCTGCAATGTCGTGCCGGGGACCATTTCGATCCGGATCTGGCTGAAATCGCTGTTGACCGAAGGGAAGAACTGCATCGGGATCATGACAAACAGGGCGGCTGTCAGCGCCAGCGCCCCCACCCCGATGCCGATCATCCACAGCCGATGGTCACGCAGCCGCGCTGCAAGCCGCTGACGGATGGTAGGACGCATGCCCTGTGCGGTCAGCCGGGCCTTGTAGGCATCGACCTTTTGCGTATCGAGCGACCAGTTGAGCACCTTGAGGTACCGGTCCATCCACACCCCGCCGCCATGTTCGGCGTGGCCGAAGGATTTGAGGAAATAGGCTGCAACCATCGGCGTGATCATCCGCGCGACAGCCAGGCTGAGCAGCACCGACACCACCACGGTCAGTCCGAAATTCTTGAAGAACTGCCCGGCAACGCCCGGCATCAGGCCAACCGGCAGGAACACTGCGACGATCGAGAAGGTGGTAGCGACCACCGCCAGGCCGATCTCGTCAGCCGCGTCGATCGAGGCCTGATAGGCACTTTTGCCCATCCGCATATGCCGGACGATATTCTCGATCTCGACGATCGCATCATCGACTAGTACGCCCGCCACCAGCCCCATGGCGAGCAATGACATGCCATTGAGCGTAAAGCCCAGCCAGGTGTGCATGAACCAGAAGGCGGGAATGGCCGAGAGCGGAATGGCGATGGCCGAAATGACCGTCGCGCGCCAATCGCGGAGGAAGAAGAACACCACGATGACTGCGAGGATCGCCCCTTCGACCATCGAGGCGATCGAGCTTTCATATTGCTGCTTGGTGTAATCGACCGAGGTAAACAGCCGGGTGAAGTGAATCCCCGGGTTTTCCTTTTCGAGCTTGCCGATTTCGGTCACCGCATCGTCATAGACGCTGACATCCGAAGCCCCGCGCGCTCGCGCCATGCTGAAGGTGACGACGGGCTTGCCGTTGATCTTGCCGGCCGAAGTCACTTCACCATAGCTATCGGCGACCCTGGCGAAATCCGCCAGCTTGACCGTCCGCCCGCCGCCCAGCGGGATGTCTGTCTGCGACAGCTCATAAGCGTCCTTGGCATTGCCCAGCACCCGCACCGACTGGCGCGATCCGGCAATCTCGGCCTTGCCACCGGCCGCATTGATATTGATCTGGCGCAGCGCCGCATTGACCTGACTGGCGGTCACCCCAAGCGATTGCATCCGCAGCGGATCGAGTGTGACCAGGATCTCGCGATTGACGCCGCCGCCACGCTTGACTTCAGCCATGCCGGATACCGCAAGCAGGCGCTTGGCGACCGTATCATCGATGAACCATGAGAGCTGCTCCAGCGTCATGTCTTCGGCCGAAACCGCGAAGTAGGCGATCGGATCAGACGAGGTCTGCGCTTTGAAAACCTGCGGCTCGAGGATTCCGTCGGGCAGCTCGCTGCGGGCCTGATCGACCGCGTTCTTCACCTCGTTGACCGACTGGTTGATGTCCTCCCCGATCTGGAACTGGATGATGGTCTGGCTATTGCCTTCCTGCGCAGTCGAACTGATCGTTTCGAACCCGCTTAGCGTCCGCACCGCCGCCTCGATCCGCTGGGTGATCTGCGTCTCGATCTCGGTCGGCGCCGCACCCGGCTGAGCGATCACCACGATCACCACCGGGAACTCGATGTCGGGGTCGTTCTGGACCTCCATCCGCATGAAGCTGAGAATTCCGGCCAGCATCAGCCCGAAGAACAGCACAATCGGCACCACCGGGTTGCGGATCGACCAGGCGGAAATATTGCGAAAGTTCATCGGATGATCCCGGATCTTGCCATCGGCCTACTGCCTGACCAGCTTGGGATTGAGCTTTTCACCGGGCGAGAGGAATCCGCCGGCGCGCAAGACCACGCGCTCGTTGCCGGAGAGGCCGGCCGCGATGGCAATGCCTTTTTCGGTCACAATTCCGGTCTTGATATCGCGGCGTTCGGCCTTGTTATCCTTGCCGACGATATAGACATAACTACCCTTGCTATCCGACAGGATAGCCGATTCAGGCAGCATCGGGGCAGTCACCGATCCGGCGCGGATGGTGACGCTGGCGAAACCACCGGGGCGCAGTTCGGGGGCATAGGGCAACGCGATCCGGGCGATCCCTTGACGGGTCAGCGGATCGATTACCGGAGCGATCTGCCAGATCTGACCGTCGAATGTCTTGGCCGAGCCAGCCGGGGTAACCTGAGCGGTAACGCCGGGGCTAAGTGCCGCCATATCGGTTTCACCAAGCTGGGCCTTGAGTTCCATTTCGCCGCCGCGGGCAATGCGGAACAATATCCCGCTGCCCGCACCGACCACCTGGCCAGGTTCGACCCGACGCTCAAGCACCAGACCAGCCGCTGGCGCCACGATATTGAGCCGGGCAGTGCGGGCCTGGAGTTCGCCGAGCTGTGCCCCGGCGACCCGGACCCGCGCATTGGCCGCATCGCGGGTTGCTGTCAGCCGGTCGACATCGGCTTTCGAAACGAACCCGCGCTCGACCAGTTTGAGCGCGCGATCGAGATTTGCCTGAGCCAGGCGGGCATCCGCCTGTGCGACCTGAATCTGCGCCGCAGAGCTCGCCTGTTGCTGCACCTGGACGCGGCGATCGACCACCGCCAGCGCCTCGCCCTGATTGACCCATTGGCCGGGCTCGACCAGCACCGCGACGACCTGGCCGCCCTCACCGACCGAGCCGACCGGCATTTCACGCCGCGCCGCCAGCGTGCCGGTGGCATTGATCGACCCTTCGATCAAAGACCGACCCGGAGCGACTACCGAGACCACCGGAGCCTGACTATCTCCCGCCCCGCCAGCTTTTTCGGCCCCGCCGCGATGCATGGCAAACCAGACCGCGATCAGCAGCGCTGCCACCACTATCGCAATGATTAGCAGGCGCCGCGACGAGCGCTTGTCTTCGGCATGGCCTTCGATCACTGGGTTGTAGGAATCGGTCTGCGCAGAGGTCGCGGCGGCATCGATCCTCGAATCATAGTTCATGCGGTTAGCGCCTTCGTCTGGATCTTTGGAGTTGCCCACCGGTTCCCGCCCTGGTCGAAGCACTTCGGTCTTGTGGTGTGTTACAATACTAAATCACTACAGGCAAGTCCCGGCCTTGAATGGAGACTTCCCCGCAAATTCACTCCATCAGTGCAATAGGCGTGGTGAAGCCGGGACGCAATCCGCTGTCGACCATCGCCATCTGGCGCTCTGCCAACTGCACGAACAGCCCCACTGCACGAACAGCAAAGCTTCCCCTCCATGCACAACGGGGGCACCGCAGCGCGGCACCCCCGATTGGTAACTTCGGCGTGACCGGCCTAGCGGACGCGGCCGCGCTGGACCAGATTGACCACTGCGAGCAGCACCATCGCGCCGACAAAAGCAACGAACAAGCCGGTGATCGAGAATTCCTGGACCGATCCGATAATACCGAACTGCTGAGAAACAAGGTTGCCGATGACGGAACCGATGCAGCCGACCAGCACATTCATCAAGATACCCATTGACGCATCGCGGTTCATGACCTTGCTGGCAAGCCAGCCAGCGATGCCGCCAACGATTATTGCAATAATCCAGCCCATTTCAAACATCCTCCTGTTTGCGAACGCCCCGGCCTGCCGCGATTTGTGCCGCCAACAGCCATCGGCCCGTCCGGACAATATCGTCTGGGCGGGCCGAGGAAGACTACAGAAGCGCGCTGTGGCTGTCGCGCCTCATTTTTGGGGCCGGAAATCTTGTCCGGACCTGGCCGGGCCTGGATTGTATTGCGCTCAGTATTTGAGCTGCCGCTCATAGAGATCGCGGTAATGCTGGATCCGCGTGACCCTGAGGCCCTGCATCCCCGAGCGGTCGACCGCGCGCTGCCACGAAGCGAATTCCTCGAGCGTCAATGTATAACGCTCGCAGACTTCGTCGATTGTCAGCAGTCCGCCATTAACCGCCGCGACGACTTCGGCCTTGCGCCGCACGACCCAGCGGGTGGTGCTGGGCGAGGGCAGTGAATCAATGGTGAGCGGCTCGCCAAGCGGGCCGATCACCATTGCCGGACGGATCTTCTGGTTCTCGATCATCATTTTCCTCGGTCGCCGACATTGGGTTCGCCAGCGACATTCGTCACAATGGATGACGGGTCTTTGCCATCCGCTAAATCAGTAGGGTTAACGAGATATGAGCCATGACCGGCGCCCGCGAGCGCGGCTGCCGCACTCCGGTCGAAACTGCCGACCGGCGCAAGGTCGGGGCTGGCTTGCAAGGCCAGCTCGCGCTGCATGTCATAGCCGGCGACCAGCCGGGCATGCAGGCCCGCCCAATCGAGCAAGGGCCCGGCATTGCTGCCCGGGTCCGCACCGATTCGGTCACGCAGCGTGCTGATTAGGTCGCGTCCAAACTCCATGCCGGATGCTATAGCGGCGATAAGGTCAAGATGGAGTAAAGCCGGGCTTTACGTTGTGTTGACGTTCGTTAATCGAAATCAGCCCGCGGCTTTTGCGCATGGGCCTTGCACAGTGTAAGGCGCGGCGCATGTCGTTCGCGCCCGAATCCCGGCTCGCCCCGGATGTGCTGTTCCAATTGTCTGGCGCTATGTCGGGCAAGCGGATTGTCGTGGCGATGTCGGGCGGGGTCGACAGCTCGGTGGTGGCGGCACTCGCCGCGCGCAGCGGGGCCGAGGTGATCGGCATCACACTCCAGCTCTATGACCATGGCGCCGCCAGCGGCCGCAAGGGCGCTTGCTGCGCGGGCGACGATATCCGCGATGCCCGCGCCGTGGCCGACCGGCTGGGGATTGCGCATTATGTGTTCGATCACGCCAATTCGTTCCGCGAAGAAGTGATCGAGCAGTTTGCCGACGATTATCTTGCGGGACGCACCCCGATCCCCTGCATCCGCTGCAATATGGGGCCAAAATTTACCGACCTGTTCGCCATGGCCCGCGAACTGGGAGCAGATTGTCTGGCGACCGGGCATTATGTTCGCCGCGAAGTCGGTCCCGCTGGCCCCGAATTGCACCGCGCCTTCGATCCGGCTCGCGACCAGAGCTATTTCCTGTACGCGACCACGCAGGACCAGCTCGAATATTTGCGCTTTCCGCTGGGCGGAATGCCCAAAGCCGATGTCCGGCGAATCGCCGAAGCCGAAGGTCTGCGGGTCGCGGCCAAGCCTGACAGCCAGGACATCTGCTTCGTTCCCGATGGCGATTACGCCAAGGTGGTCCGTGCCGTGCGCCCCGCTGGCGCCGCCCCGGGTGAGATTGTCCATGCCACCAGCGGCGCTGTGCTGGGCGCGCATCACGGGGTGATCCACTTTACAGTGGGCCAGCGCCGCGGGCTGGAGATCGGCGGCCAGCCGGAACCGCTCTATGTCACCGGGATCGACGCGCCGGGACGGCGGGTGCTGGTCGGGCCAAGGCATTTGCTGGCGGTCGGTGCTGCGCAGTTGATCGAAACCAACCGGATTGGACCACTGCCCGATCTGCCGCTTAGCGCCAAGGTTCGCAGCCTTGCCAAGCCAGTGCCGGTGACGCTGGAGGGCGCGCTGGGCGATGGCGGGGCCGTGGTGATCCGCTTTGCCGCGCCCGAATACGGCGTTGCCCCGGGGCAGGCGGCGGTGATCTATGCGGGCGACCGGGTGATCGGCGGTGGCTGGATCGAGACGACCGAGGCGGCTGTTTAGGCCAGCTGGGCGCAATCCTGCACGATGAGCGCAAGTGTACCTGGCGGCACTTTCACCGCTTGCAATGCGTGAGCCAGCGCACATTGCCCGGGCCGGACGGTCTCGCCGCCAACCTCAATCTCACCGTGCATCGGGATCACCAGCACCGGCGATCCGCCATAGCGCGCCATCGTGGCCGGATCGGGCGCGCCGTCCAGCCGGTCGAGCCGGAACAAGGGTCCGTCTACCAGGCTGACGCTGCCTGCCGGGGCAAGCTGGCGCCGCAGCGCGGGATCGTGGGGCTGGCCCTGGGCCACCGCAATCCCGGCATCGAGATGCAACTCGCGGGGGCGGCCATAGTCAAACAGCCGGTAGGTGATGTCGCTGTTCTGCTGGACCTCGATCAGGCTGACCCCGGCGCCGATCGCGTGGACGGTGCCGGGCGGAATGAAGAAGAAGTCGCCGGACTGAACCGGGTACCAGGTGAGCAGGTGTTCGATCGACCCATCGAGCGCGGCCACGCGCAACGCTTCGGGGTCATGTTGGTTGCCAAACCCAATGCCCAGCACAGCGCCCGGATCGGCAGCGATCACCAACCAGCATTCCGCCTTGCCCTGCCGGCCCAGCCCCAGCGCCTTGGTCTGGGCGTCGGAGGGATGGACCTGAACCGAGAGTTTTTCACCGGTAAAGATGTATTTGACCAGCAAGCCCGGCAGCGCGGCCGGCGGCTCGAACCACACCTCACCGATCCGCTGGCCCGGCGGGGCAATGAAGGGCGCGGGCAGATGATCTCTGCCCCACGGCTTCTCCACCATCCTGGTAGGAAGCACCGCGCTCACTGGTTCGCCGCGCCGTGGAGCTTGCCAACTTTTTGCGCGCCTACCGCAGTGGTGACCAATATGTCGTCGCCATCGATGACGATGATGACATTCTCCAGTCCGATGACCGAGACGCGCGGGCCGTCGCTATCGACCAGCACATTGCGGCAATCGATCAGTTCGGCCCCAGTGGCCCCGGCGCCGCGCACCGCATTGCCGGCGTCATCGCGATCGAGCGCGCCGTGCAGCGCTTCCCAATTGCCGATATCGGACCAGGCCATGTCGGCCGGGACCATCGCAGCACGACTGGTATTCTCCATCACCGCATAATCGACCGATTCGCCCGCGATTTGCGCAAATGCCGCGGCATCGGGGTGGAAACGCTGGCCGTCCGCCCGGCCGGCGGCAACCGCAGCGCGGGCGGCACCGAAGATTTGCGGGCGGTGGGCTTCCAGTTCCTCAAGAAAATCGCCGACCCGGAAAGCAAATATCCCGCCGTTCCAGGCATAGCCGCCGTCAGCGAGGAACGCCGTGGCACGCGCGTGATCGGGCTTTTCGACAAATCGGGCAACGCGGTAGCCAATGCCGCCAATCGGTTCGCCGCGCTGAAGGTAGCCGAACCCGGTTTCGGGCCATTTGGCCTCGATACCGAACGACACCAGCCAGCCATCGCGGGCCAGGGCAGCGGCGGCGGCGGCGGCGGTGTGAAAAGCCTCGGCGTCGCCGATGTGATGATCGCTCGGACAGACCAGCATCACCGCATCCTCCGGCAATCGCAACCCCGCCAGCGCGATGGCAGCGGCGGTATTGCGGGCTGATGGCTCGACAATCACCTGCGCTCCGGGCCGGTTGCCGAGCTGGGCTTCGACATGTTCGAGATGGGCCGCCCCGGTCACGATCACCGGCGGGGCAAACCCGGCTTCGTCTCCGCTCCGCGCCAGAGTTGCCTCGAACAGCGTCTGATCGCCGACCAGCGGCAGGAACGGCTTGGGCTTCGCCGCGCGGCTGCGCGGCCACAGCCGCGTGCCGCTGCCGCCGCACAGGATTACGGGAGTGATATTCAGGGTCATAAGGGCGTCGCAGCAAACCACATGTCAAATGCATCCTATCACAATGCCGTGACCAAAGGGATAACCAGAAGCTTCGCGGTGTGTTCCCGCAGGGCGAACCCTAGTCGCGCCACGGCTCCAGCCGGCAACCTTCGCCTTCGCGGAAGGTGGCAGTCTGGCTGGCCAGCAGCGGGAACCGCGCGGTGATGCTCTTGGCCTGTTCATCGGCGCTCACCATCACCAGTTCCATCCCTGATTCAAAATCCTTGCGGCAATCCTTCAGGCTCCGCCCCCCACCGTAATGGCACGAACACGCGACCCGCGCGCCGTAAGCTGTTCCAACCGCCGCATAGCCATTGAGCGGCTTCCAGAAGAATCCGAGCAGCCCGGCAAGGATCACCGCAGCGATCGCCAGGTTGCGCTTCATTCGGCGGGGTTTAAGCGGGTTTGCGGTTGCCATCTCAGTCCGGTTGCGCGAGGGAAAACGCGCCATGCCGACGCGCCGACTGTCCCTTATCCTGCCACTGCTTGCCCTGCCAGCCCTGATCGGCTGTGGCGGCAACAGTCCCGCGCCGCCGCCGCCGCCTTTGAGCGCGGCAGCGCTGGCTGCGGTTGCGGCAAAACCTGGGATCGCACGTGAGCCGCTGGCCCGCGCCGTCGATGCGCTGTTCAGCGCCGCCGATACCGCCGAGACCCGCGCCGTGCTGGTATTGCACGATGGCCGGATCGTCGCGCAGCGCTATGGCCCCGGCTATCATGAGAATACCCGCTTCGTCAGCTGGTCGATGGCCAAGACCATAACCGGGGTGATGATCGGGCAATTGGTGGCCGACGGGCGGCTGCGGCTGGATGAAAGCGTGCCGATCCCGGCCTGGCAGCGCCCGGGCGATCCGCGCGGCGAAATAACGCTGCGCCAGCTCCTGCAGATGCGCTCGGGATTGCGCCATACCGAGGCGGGCGATCCCATCTATGCCTCGGACGAAGTACGGATGCTGTTCCTCGATGGGCGCGACAATATGGCCGCCTATGCAGAGGCCCAGCCGCTCGAAGCCCTGCCCGGCCGCAAGTGGGAATATTCGAGCGCGACCACGGTAATCCTGGCCGATCTGGCGGCGCGTTCGCTCATTTCCGGCACCAATTCCGGCAGCGCCGATCCGGCCACCCGCCGCCGCGCGGTAGGCGATTACCTCAAAACCCGGCTGTTCGAGCCGCTTGGCATGCGCTCGATGGTGCCCGAATATGACACTGCCGGCACGCTGATTGGCGGCAGCCTGATCCACGGAACCGCGCGGGACTGGGCGCGGTTTGGCGAGTTCCTGCGCAATGGCGGGGCCGTAAAGGGTGCGCAGCTGGTGCCGCGAAACTGGATCGAGTTCATGGTCAAAGGCAATCCGCGCAACGCCGGCTACGGGGCTCAGATCTGGCTCAACCAGCCCCAAGCCGAAGACGGCACGGTCCAGTTCCCCGGCGCGCCCGCCAGTGTGTTTTCGATGAACGGCCACCTTGGCCAATATGTCGTCATTTCGCCGCGCCAGGGCGTGACCATCGTGCGCCTTGGCAAAACCGCTGACGGTTCGCACGAACCCATCCGCGCGGCGATTTCGCGGATCATCCAGCTCTTCCCGAAGGACCTGCCAAAGTGACGCAAAAGACCGCATTGATTACCGGGGTCACCGGCCAGGACGGCGCTTATCTCGCCCGGCTGCTGCTGGAAAAGGGCTACCGGGTCCACGGGATCAAGCGGCGCTCATCCTCGTTCAATACCCAGCGAATCGACGAGATCTACGAGGACCCGCATGTCCCCGATCCGCATCTGACCCTGCATTACGGCGATCTGACCGACGCCACCAATCTGATCCGGATCGTCCAGGAAACCCAGCCCGACGAAATCTACAACCTTGCCGCGCAAAGCCATGTCCAGGTCAGTTTCGAGACCCCCGAATATACCGCCAACTCCGATGCCATGGGTACGCTGCGGCTGCTCGAGGCGATCCGGATCCTCGGGCTGGAGCGCAAGACCCGGTTTTACCAGGCCTCGACCTCGGAGCTTTACGGGCTGGTTCAGGAAGTTCCGCAGCGCGAGACGACCCCGTTCTATCCGCGCAGTCCCTATGCCGTAGCCAAGCTCTATGCCTATTGGATCACGGTCAATTACCGCGAAGCATACGGCATTCACGCCACCAACGGGATCCTGTTCAATCACGAAAGCCCGCTGCGCGGCGAAACCTTCGTGACCCGCAAGATCACCCGCGCGGCAGCAGCGATCGCGCTGGGCCGGCAGGAGGTGTTGTACCTTGGCAACCTTGATGCCCAGCGCGACTGGGGCCATGCCCGCGAATATGTCCGGGGAATGTGGATGATCGTCCAGGCCGACGAGCCCGACGATTTTGTGCTGGCGACCGGCGTGGCGACTTCGGTCCGCGCGTTCACCGAATGGGTTTTTGCCGATGCCGGAATCACGCTGGAATGGCGCGGCAGTGGCACCGCGGAACAGGGCTTCTGCCAGGCCAGCGGCGCGCTGCGGGTGGCGGTGGATCCGCGCTATTTCCGCCCGACCGAGGTCGATCTGCTGATCGGCGATGCTGGCAAGGCGCACCAGAAACTGGGCTGGCACCATGAAACCAGCGCCCGCGAATTGGCCCGCGAGATGCTGCTGGCTGATCTGGAGACAATGCGCAGCGCGCCGATCGGGCGGGGCGGGTAAGCGCGATGTACAGCCTGTCAGGCAAACGCATCTGGGTCGCGGGACATCGCGGGATGGTTGGCGCGGCGCTTGTCCGGCGGCTGGCGCGCGAAGACTGCGAGGTGGTCACGGTGAGCCGCCAGGCGCTTGACCTGACCGACCAGAGCGCGGTGCGCGACTGGATGGCGGCGGCGCGCCCGCATGCGGTATTTCTGGCCGCAGCGCGGGTCGGCGGGATCCTCGCCAATGATTCTTTTCCGGTCGATTTCCTCCGCGACAATCTGCTGATCGAAACCGCGATCTTCACCGGCGCGCATGCCGCAGGTGTTGAAAAGCTGTTGTTTCTGGGCTCGAGCTGCATCTACCCCAAACTCGCCCCCCAGCCAATCACCGAGGACGCCCTGCTGACCGGCGCGCTTGAGCCGACCAATGAATGGTACGCGATTGCCAAGATCGCCGGGATCAAGCTGGCCCAGGCCTACCGCAAGCAATATGGCTGCGACTATATCAGCGCGATGCCGACCAATCTTTATGGCCCGGGCGATAATTTCGATCTCGATGCCAGCCACGTCATGCCCGCGCTGATCCGCAAGGTGCACAGCGCCAAGCAGTCGGGCGGGGCGGTCGAAGTCTGGGGCAGCGGCACCCCGCGCCGCGAATTCCTGTTTGTCGACGATCTCGCCGATGCCTGCCTCCACCTGATGAAAGTCTATTCGGGTGCAGGCCACATCAATGTCGGCTCGGGCGAGGACCTTTCGATCATCGAGCTGACCCGGCTGGTGATGGCGGTGATCGGCTACGATGGCCAGGTGGTAACCGATCCCGCCAAGCCCGATGGGACCCCGCGCAAGCTGATGGACACCAGCCGCCTGAAGGCGCTGGGGTGGAGCCCGTCGACCCCGCTACACGAGGGCATTGCCCGCAGTTACCAGGCGTTTCTGGAGGGTGAGGGGCGCGGGATCTAGAGGTAAAAAGTGCCTTCGACCACGGTTACGCAAGTCCCGCCCAGCCATGCGCTGGCCCCATCGCGGCGGCAGGTGAGGTGTCCGCCGCGCTTCGAGGCCTGAAAGGCGGTGAAACTCTCGCGTCCCAGCCGGTCTGCCCAGAACGGGGTCAGCACTGCATGGGCCGAACCGGTCACACTGTCCTCGTCGATACCGCAGCCGGGCACGAACACGCGGCTGACCACCTCCGCCGTCTCGCCCGGGGCGGTGGCGATAAGCTGGACATCGCCGAACGCGGCGAGCGCCCTGAAATCGGGTGCCAGCGCGCGGACTTCGGTTTCCGAGGCGTAGAGGAATACATTGTAATGGTCGTCGGACGAACGCCACACTTCGGTGGGCTGGCCGAGCAGCATCGCCGCCTCGTCCCAGCTGCCCCGCGCCGTGGGGATCGCGGGCAGGGCCAGCTCATAACCGGCGCCATGCCGCCGCACTTCGAGCAGGCCTGCTTGCCGGGTACGGAATTGAACCTGCTCCAATGAAGCATCGCGCGTCAGCAACACATGGCCCGAGGCCAGCGTGGCGTGGCCGCACAGCCGGACCTCCAGCTCCGGGGTGAACCAGCGCAGCTCCCAATCGGCGGCATTGCTCGTATCGGCCACTACGAAGGCAGTCTCGGCAAACATGTTTTCCGCCGCGATCGCTTGCAGCACACTGTCATCCAGCCAATCCTCCAGCAGCATCACCGCGGCCTGATTGCCCGCAAAAGCGCGGGGCGCAAAAGCATCGACATGCCAATAGGGGACGGAGAGGCTCACTTGACAGGCTCCTGGTGCAGGTGGGTTTCGGCCAGAAGGTCTGTCGCGGCAGGGCCGGATTCATTGACCAGCCCTTCGGGATCGGGATGGATCAGGATTTCGATTCCGGGGAATTCAGCGAGCAGCTTGTCCTCGATATCATCCATCACCTCATGCGCCTGCAGGACGGTCATCGCCGGATCGACCCAGACGTGGAACTGCACGAAATCATGATTGCCTGACGTGCGCGTGCGCAGATCGTGCAGGCCCTTGAGCTCAGGGTGGCGGGCGACGACTTCAAGGAAGCGGGCCTTTTTATCGTCCGCCCATTCATGGTCCATCAGCTGTTCGATCGCGGCATGGGAAGCGCGATACGCGCCCCAGCCCAGCCAGACCGCAATCCCCAGACCGAACAGCGGGTCCGCCCCGGCCATCCCGGCATATTGGTCAAGCGCCAGCGCCGCGATGACCGCCAGATTGAGGAACAGATCCGATTTGTAGTGCAAATGATCGGTCGCGATGGCGAGGCTGCCGGTCTTGCGGATGACGTAGTTCTGCCAGGCCAGCAGCAGCAGGGTGGCGCCGATGGCTATGGTGGAGACCGCAATCCCCTCGTCCGCCGCCGCGGTTCGCGTGCCGCCCAGCAACTGCTGCACCGCGCGGGCCGCCAGTGTCAGCGCCGAAATCGAGATCAGAACCACCTGGAACATCGCCGCCAGCGCCTCGGCCTTGCCGTGGCCGAAGCGGTGGTTGTCGTCGGCTGGTTGAGCCGCAACCCATACGCCGAGGAGTGTGGCAAGCGAGGCGACCAGATCGAGGGCCGTATCGGCCAGACTTCCCAGCATCGCCGTCGATCCGGTCGACCATGCTGCCCAGGCCTTCAGGGCGACCAGCAGCAACGCCACCGAAATGCTGGCCAATGCTGCGCTGCGGTTGAGCGAGGCAGAGCTGAGGCTCAAGGGTAAAGCAACGTGCTGGACCAGTCGCCCCCGCTGATGCGGGTAAAGCGGCGGCGCTCGTGCAGGCGGTGGGCGCGGTCGCACCAGAATTCGATTCGCTCGGGAGCAAGCCGGAAGCCGGTCCAGTGCGGCGGACGCACGACATCGCGACCAGCAAATTCTGCCGTTACCGCATCATAGCGCGACAAAAAAATCTCGCGGCTATCGAGCGGCGCGGACTGATCGGCGGCCAGCGCGCCCAGCTGCGAATCGCGGCTGCGGCTGGCGAAATAGGCGTCGGCAGTGGCATCATCGACCTGGGATAGCGCGCCCTCGATCCGGATCTGGCGGCGCAGCGACTTCCAGTGGAACAGCAGCGCCGCATGGGGATTGCCAAGAATTTCCCCGCCTTTGCGGCTGTGACTGTTGGTATAGAAGACAAACCCATCGGGGTCGTGGCCCTTGAGCAGCACCATCCGCACCGAGGGCCGGCCATCGGGCGTGGCGGTGGCCAGCGCCATGGCGTTTGATTCATTGGGTTCGGTGGTCCGCGCCTCGGCGAACCAGCTTTCGAACAGCGCGAGAGGATCGCCGGAAGGGATCACTTCGCTGCTGGCTGCAATGTTCACGTGTTGGTTCCGTTCAATATTGGGGTCAACCGCATAGCGCCGCAGCCAGCCAGATGAAAGCGGCGGCTTGCCGGATCGTGGTTAGTTACCTAGCTAGGCCTTATGTCCGATCCCTATACGACCTTGGGCGTAGCCCGCAGCGCGACTGAAAAGGACATCAAGTCCGCCTATCGCAAGCTTGCCAAAGAGCTGCACCCCGATCGCAACACCAAGAACCCCAAGGCGACCGAGCGCTTCAGCGAAGTGACCCGGGCCTATGACCTGCTGACCGACACGGACAAGCGCGCCCGGTTTGACCGCGGCGAGATCGATGCGGACGGCAATCCGGCTTCGCCGTTCGGCTATGGCGGTGGCGGCGGCGGGAGACACCCCGGTGGGCCGGGCGGAGGCTTCGGCAATGGCGCTGGCGAAGGCATTGATATAAGCGATATTTTCGACGGGCTGTTCGGCGGCCGGGGCGGCATGGGCGGCGGCGCTGGAAGAGCCCGCGCGGCGCCCAAAGGGACCAATGTCCCGTACCGCCTCTCGGTCACCCTAGCCGATGCCGCCACCCGCGCAACGCAGCGGATCACCCTGGCCGACGGCAAGACAATCGATCTCAAGCTGCCCGCCGGGGCCGAAGATGGCACCCAGATGCGTCTTTCCGGCAAGGGTGAGGCCGGGCCGGGCGGCGCCGGCGATGCGATCGTCACGATCCAGATCCAGCCGCACGCCTTCTTTCGCCGCGATGGCGACAATATCCGGATCGAATTGCCGATTACACTGGATGAGGCGGTCGGCGGTGCCAAGATCAAGGTCCCGACTGTCGAAGGTGCGATCATGCTGACTATCGCGCCGGGCAGTAGTTCGGGCAAGACGCTCCGCCTCAAGGGTAAGGGTTTCTCGCGCAAGGACGCTACCCGCGGCGATCAGCTGATCACCCTGGAGGTGCAATTGCCCGAAGGCGAAGCCGGGGCCGAGCTTGCCAGACGGCTCGAGGGGTGGAGCGATCCGCGCAACCTTCGCAGCCGCCTTGGCGTCTGAGCGCAGGCGGGGCACAATGGAAGAACGGTCACTCGATCAGCCCGACCTGCCAACGCTGATTGTTCCCGATCTCTCGCCCGAGGCGCGCCGCAAACAGGCTTTGCGCTGGCGCGCGGGACTGCAGGAGCAGGTCGAAGAGCGGGTCGGCCCCAATGGCACATTCTGGGCGACCCGGCTGTACCGCATCGTCACCCGGATCTGGACCGGCGCCTATAACGACGGCTTCATCCACGCCGGCAATCTGGCCTATATGTCGATCCTGGCGCTGTTTCCGTTCTTCATAACGGTCGGGGCAATCTTTTCGCTGCTGGGCGAGACAGAACAGCGCGAGGCTTCGATCCGCGCCTTCCTGCAGGCCGTGCCGCCGGTGGTGGCCACTGCGATCGAGCCGGTGGCGCGCGATGTAATCTCGGCCCGCAGCGGCTGGCTGCTGTGGGTGGGAGGACTGGTCGGGCTGTGGACTGTCGGCAGCCTGATCGAGACCATCCGCGACATTTTGCACCGCGCCTATGGCACCCGCTCTGCCGCTGCTTACTGGCGCTACCGTCTGATTTCCAGCGCGGCTATCGTTGTCGCGGTAGTGGCGCTGCTGTTCTCGCTGTTCGCGCAGGTCGCGATCGGGGCTGCGGAACAAATTATCGCCGCTTGGTTTCCGCGCTTTGCAGACTGGGCCGATACGTTGACCGCGACCCGGCTGGTCCCGGCAGGCATCCTCTATTTCTCGCTCTACCTGCTGTTTTACACGCTGACACCCACCGCCTATCGCCCCCGGCGCTATCCCAAATGGCCCGGCGCATTGCTGGTGACAGGCTGGTGGGTTGCCGTCATGGTGATGCTGCCCGGAGTGTTGGCGCGCTTTTTCTCTTATGATTTGACCTATGGCAGCCTGGCGGGGGTGATGATCGCGCTTTTCTTTTTCTGGCTGGTCGGCCTAGGGATGGTCGTGGGGGCCGAATTGAACGCCGCGCTGGCGGTCACTCCTGAAGAAATCGATATGGCCGAGCATCATCATACGAACGGGAACGAACAGCAATGACCGGATTGATGCACGGAAAGCGCGGCCTGATCATGGGGCTTGCCAATGACAAGTCACTGGCCTGGGGGATCGCCCGGAAGCTGGCCGAACACGGCGCGGAACTCGCGTTCTCCTATCAGGGCGAGGCGCTGGAAAAGCGGGTCCGCCCGCTGGCCGCCAGCCTTGGCAGTGATTTCCTGATCGATTGCGACGTCTCCGAGACGAGCGCGCTCGACGCCGCCTTTGCGACCCTTGCCGCGCGTTGGCCGACCATCGATTTTGTGGTCCACGCCATCGGCTTTTCCGACAAGGCCGAGCTGCGCGGTAAATATGTCGATACCAGCCTCGAAAACTTCCTGATGACCATGAACATCTCGGCCTACAGCCTGGTTGCAGTGACTCAGCGCGCCGCCGCGATGATGCCGCCGCCGCACGAAGATGGGACCGGCGGCGGCTCGGTCCTGACGCTCAGCTACTACGGCGCGGAAAAGGTCATCCCGCACTATAACGTGATGGGCGTGGCCAAAGCCGCGCTGGAAGCCAGCGTCAAATATCTCGCCAATGACCTGGGCCCCGCGAACATCCGGGTCAATGCGATCTCGGCCGGCCCGATCAAGACGCTGGCCGCCAGCGGGATCGGCGATTTCCGCTACATCCTCAAATGGAACGAGCTCAACGCCCCGATGCGCCGCAATGTCACCATCGAGGATGTCGGCGGCAGCGCGCTGTATTTGCTCTCAGACCTGGCGTCGGGAGTGACGGGCGAAGTCCATCATGTTGACGCCGGCTATAATGTGATCGGCATGAAGCAGGAAGATGCGCCCGATATCGCGCTGAGCTGAGCCGGCGGGTCAACTTCCGGGCAACACTTGTCGGTTTGCAACACCTTGCCCCGAGCCCGCGACCCGACTAGGAGCCGGGCAGACGCACGCACGATGTGCCATTCACACCCGGGCTTTCAAACCCGGCTAGTCAAAGGATTGGGAATGCACAATACTGCGTTTCGGATCGGATGTCTCGCGATGGACATCTACACCGATCTTGAAGCTGCGAGAATCCTCGAAATCGGCGCGTGCGATGTCAATGGATCGCTGCGGCAGCATGCCTTGCCGACGACGGACTATGTCGGCATCGACCTTGAAGACGGGCCGGGCGTGGATATTGTCATCGAACCCGGCGCGCTGCTGCCGGTCGAAGATGATTCGTTCGACCTCGTGGTGGCATCTTCCGTGCTCGAGCATGATCCGGCCTTCTGGATGACCTTTCTGGAGATGTGCCGGAAAGCAAAGAAGGGCGGATACATCTATGTGAATGTGCCATCCAACGGTGCCGTCCACCGCTATCCGGAGGACCACTGGCGATTTTATCCCGATTCCGGGATTGCCCTGGTGCGCTGGGCGAAATCCCAAAACCAGAATATCCGGCTGATCGAAAGCTTCGTGGCCGATCGCACAGACGACATCTGGAATGACTTTGTCGCGGTGTTCCGCAAGGAACCAACCCGCAAGGCGTTACCCGCGAAATTGCTTTATGAGCAGACCCCGAGCAGCAATGTCCATTCATGTCGTTCGCCCGATGTCATCAATCCGCGCAGCGAAACAGAAGACATGGTGCTCATGTCCCGAGCGCGCACGGAAGCTGCGCAGGCGGGCGCCGAAGTTGCGCGCCTGCAAGGCTCGTTGGCAACGCAAGCCGAAGAATTGGCGCAAATTGTCGATCTGCGTCACCGGCTCGAGGCGGAATTGGACGAGGCCAGCGACGGTCTGGCAAAAGCCTCGGCAGAGCGAGATGCAATCACGGCAGAGCTTGCGGACGCGCGCGACCGTTTCGCGAACGTGACCGACGAGCGCGATAAAATTGTCGCGGAACTCGCCGATGCGGGTGACCGTTACGCCACGGTGGCGGACGAGCGCGACAGAGTTGCAGCGGAGCTCAGCGAAGCCGGAGATCGTCTCGCAACGGTCGCGACCGAACGTGACAGATTTGTCGCGGAACTGGCCGGTGCGGGTGAACGTCTCGCCGCAGTGACAGACGAACGTGACAGAGTTGCGGCAGAGCTTGCCGATGCGCACCACCGGTTGAACAATCTGGAAAGCACGCTGCGCCAGCGCGAGGAAGAGATTGCGCAGGCCGCCGCTCAATTGGAGCGCAAGGTAGCGGAATTCGAAGCCGAAATCGCTGCGCTGACCGAGCATCGAGGGGTCCTGACCAAAAAACTTGAAGAAGCCGAAGCCTGGGTTTTCCGCTTGGCTGGAGATCGCCAGACCGCTGAACGCGACACTGCGCAAGCCCGGCAGGAACTGGATGCGATGGCCCGGCACTATCGCGCCCTTGCGGCGGAAACCGAACGCCTGCAGTCGATGGCTGCGCTGCGCGATCAGGCGCTGGCCGCACTCAAGGCCGAACAAGCCGCCGAGCGCGAGGATGTCGAACAACTGAAGACCGAACACGAGGCCGCGGTAGCCAGGCTCAACGCCGATCAAGCCGCCGAACGCGAACGCAACGAGCGGTTGAGGGCCGAACACGAAGCGGCATTGGAGCGAGGCAAAACCGAAGCCCGCCACCATGCCGAACTCCATGCCTCGGCGGAAATGGCGCGTCTGGCCATTGCAAGTCAGCTGGCAGAGCGCTTTACAGAAACTGCGCTACTCAGCCGCATGGTGCTGGAAAAAGACCATGCTTACGCAAGCGAAGTCGATAAGAGCGAATGGCTGCGCCAGATTTCTGTCGCTTTGGCTACCCAACCACGCTGGTGGTCGTTGCTTCCGACCACATGGCGCCGCAAGCGGGAACATCGTCGCTTGCAGCGGCGCGAACTGTTTGACGCGCAAGCCTATCTCGAGCGCTATCCCGATGTCGGCGCGGCAGGATTCGATCCGCTGCGACATTATATCTTGCACGGAATCTTCGAAAATCGTGAAATTTGATACTATCAGCGGCTCCTCTCCTTTCGCCGGACCGGCACGATGATTTCTAGATCCGCCGAAATTGACGCTATCCGGGCATCGGGCGAATTCGATGATGCCTGGTATGTCGAACGCTATCCCGATGTCGCACAGATCCCGCTGGACCCGCTCAGTCATTATGTCGTGCTGGGCGTGTTGCTGGGCCGCAATCCCGGGCCGAACTTCGATACGGATTTCTATCTGCGGACGAATCCCGATGTGGTGCAAGCCGGACTGAACCCCCTATTTCACTACATTTCTTCCGGGCGGGCAGAAGGGCGCAAGCCGTGCGCGGAAGACAATCTCAATCCGCTCGGGCTGCCCAGCGTGACCACGTCCCGGCCAGCCCAGTTTCGGGTGGACTGCAATGCCTCGATCAAGCCAGACGAGGATTGGCTGGTCTTTGTTGCCTATAGTTCGGACGGTGGATTAAGCGCTTGCCAAAAGTACCAGATCCAGACGTTCCGCGACGCCGGCTATGCGATTGCGTTGCTGGTCAACACCGACAATTTTTTCAATCTCACCGATCCCGGCGCGGGTGATGTCGACATTCAGATCGTGCGTGAGAATCTCGGCTTTGACTTTGGTGCCTGGCGCCATGCCATCGAGTTGATCGGGGGGCTGGGCAGGGCCCGCAGCGTCACGTTCACGAATGACAGCATCATGCCCGCGAATGGCAGCAGCACGGTGGCCGCCCTGCGCGCCAGCATCGCCGCCTGCCCGGCTGATGTCGTGTTCATGACCCAGAATCTTGAAGTGCGGCCGCATTCGCAAAGCTACTTGTTCAGCTTCAACCGCACTGCCCTCGAACAGGGCGGACTGTCGCAAATCGCCGACATTCCCTATTATACTGACAAAGATGCCTTGATCTACGGCGTCGAGATTCACTTTGCAGACCATATCCGCAACGCAGGTTTTACCCTCCAGCATCTGTTCGAATTCCCGGGCGTCCAAGAAAACCTGACGATCCACCAATGGGAGCAGTTACTCGACGACGGCTTTCCGTTCCTGAAGGTGCAACTGATCACTGCGGGCATCGTCGAAATTCAGGATCCGCGCCTCCAACACAGGCTTGATGAGCACGTTCTGGAGATGCTGCGTGATCATTGCGGCAAGCGGGGAATCGGTGTCAGCGCCTTTTTCAATGTCCGCAATTGCCCCCCTAAACCGGCTTTCCCCGCAGCCGGGCTGTTCAATGAATACGGCGCCCTGCAAGCATATAATGTGCCCGCCGAACAGAACCGCACGATCAAGCTGCCGTTGACCGGATTGGGGGCTGAACCAACTACGCCGCCAGCGATTCTCGCCATCATCCACGGCTTTTACACCGACGTATCGGCGCAGATCCTTGAAGAGATCGCCAGTCTGGGACTGGCGATGCGGTTGATCGTCACAACCGATACCGCCGAGAAGGCCGCGATCATCGACCGTCAGATTGCCGCGCATCGGTTGACAGGCAAGGCCGTGCTGTGCCCGAACCGCGGACGCGACATCGCGCCTTTCATCATTGAGGGCGCCAAGCACCTGGGGGATGCGGAGATTATTCTGCACCTCCACACCAAGAAGTCACCGCATGACAGCGTCTATGCCAATTGGGGCGGTTTCCTGAGGAAAAACCTGATCGGGTCGCGCGAAACCGCTTTGTCGATCTTAAAGATCCTTGCAGAAACCGATGTTGGCCTGGTTTATTCCGATCATTTCCCCGAGGTAGTAGGCCTGCGCAATTGGGGCTATGATTTCGTTCATTCGCAATTATTGCTCAAACGGATCGGCAGCATAATCGACGGCGACATGCCGCTTGAGTTCCCGACAAGCAGCATGTTCTGGGCCAAGCGCTCGGCACTCGACCCCTTGTTCGCGATCGGGCTCGATTATGATGACTTCGATGAGGAATTGGGACAGGTCGACGGGACGCTGGCACATGGCATCGAACGCTCATTGCTCCATATCGTCGAACATGGCGGATATTCCTACACCAAGGTTACCGCGCTCGATGTCGCGACGGAGCCGTCTTCACCTCTGCTGCGCCTGGAAGCAGATAGCCTGCCCTATGCTTTCGAACGCCCGATGCCGCGCCTGAATGGAGGCCCTTCTTTGCGAAGCAATTACTACGATGCCGTGCCCGAGATCTACCCGGTCGGCGTGAGCAGATCGCGCAAGTCGCGCCACCGGCTGAATGTCTTGCTGCCGACCATGAAGCCCGAAAAGGTCTATGGCGGGATCACAACCGCGTTGACGGTGGTCAGACAGGTGGCTGATGCCATGCCTTCAAACGTCGACCTGCGGGTGTTGATCACCTCCGATACGGTCAATCGGGAATCGGTCGAGGAACTGTCGCAGCGGCTTGGCCGCTCGATTTCCTGGGTCATGCCTGATGATGATGTGACCGGAAACACCATCGTCGGAGTTGCGGAAAATCAGAACATCCCGATCTCTCTGAGATCAACCGAGATGTACATCGCGACCGCCTGGTGGACCGCCGATCTTGGCTTTCGCCTGATCGATCGACAGCAAGAGCTGTTCAGCCGCAAATCCCGAATGGCCTATATCATCCAGGATTATGAGCCGGGCTTCTACGCCTGGTCAAACACCTACGCGCTGGCCGAGGCCTCCTATCATCGCGGCGACGAGACCACGGCGATCCTCAATTCGGAAGAGCTGGCTGGCTATGTGCTGGCCAGGTATCAGTTCGCTGATGCCTATCATGTCCCTTACAAGATACACCCCCGCCTGGCCGATCTGCTATCGCCAACGGTGCCGGAGAAGCGGATCATAGCCTATGGTCGCCCCAGCGTCAGCCGCAACTGCTTTGACCTGATCTGCGAGGGCCTCAGGATCTGGCAGGCGCGCAACCCGATGGAGAACTCCGCCTTTGAGGTGATCTTTGCCGGCGAGGAGTTTGATGATTCCCTACTGTCGCAGCTCGCCAACGCCAGCAATGCCGGCAAGCTGCCGATCGATGAATATGCATCAGCGCTCAATCGGTCGGCAATCGGCATCTCCTTGATGGTCAGCCCGCATCCCAGCTACCCGCCGCTGGAAATGGCAACCGCGGGCTGTGTGACCATAACCAACGCCTATGAAGGCAAGGACTTACGCAAGCGTTCAGACAATTTTATCTCGCTAGATTATCTTTCGCCGCAGATGCTGGCGGATGCGCTTGACCAGGCTGTGAAGCGCGTGAATTTTAGTCGACCAAGCGAAATCCGGCGCATAAATGACCTTCCCGCCTCTACCGAACCGGCCGATTATCGCCGGATTGCCGACGGATTGCTCAGGGCCCTGGAAAGTTGATCGACCGATTTTCGTTTGCGGTCAGCGAATGCGGCGGACGAGGAGCGGACCTAACCATCGCGGATGCGTAAATTTTGATAATGGCCGGGGCTTGCGATTGTAAGTATCATCGGATTTTGGAGGCGGCAGTGAAAGATAGAGTTGCGGATATCAAGGCGAGTTTTTCGAGCAACCTCACGGATCTGTGGACCCTTGTCGAAAGCATGCTCGAAGAAAATCAATCACTTCGCCGCAGTCTCGACGAATTGACGGCCGAGAAGGGCGTTGCAACGAGCCGGCTTCAGGATCTGGTAAAAGAGCGTAACGCCAGTTGGTGGAGCGGTGATCCCGAAAAATCTCACAGCTTTATGGGCTATGACATCCCGATTGAACTCATGCTGATGACCGGCGGTGGGCCGGCCAGCTTTGATGATGTTTCGGCATTCCATATCTCGAACCTAACCAAGTGGATCGGTCTGGAATCGGATTATTCGGTGGTAGAGATTGGTTGTGGCATCGGCAGGGATGCGATCCCGCTCACCAAAATTCTTACCAAAGGCAATTATACCGGCGTCGATATCATCGGCCGCTCGATTGACTGGTGCAGCACCAACATCACGCCCGCGAACCCCAAGTTCAAGTTCTATCACTTCGATGTCGACGATGAACTGCACAATCCGACCGGCACAACCAACGCCGTCGATATCCGGGTCCCGGTTGAAGATGGAACGGTAGATCGGATCTTCCTGTTTTCCGTCTTCACCCATCTGCTGCGCCCAGAAATCGAACATTATCTCAGGGAGTTCCGCCGGATGCTGAAGCCCGATGGCCTGGTCTATGCAACAACCTTTATCTATGACGATCCGATCCTCAAGTCGGCTCGGGAAACGGCCCTGACGCCGTTCGATCTGCGCTTTGAGCACGAAATCACACCGGGTTGCCGAATCAATGATCCGGCCCATCCGCTTGGCGCGGTCGCCTTCACGCGGGAAATCTGGGACGGCATGGTTGCTGAAACCGGGATGGAATATGCCAAGCCGCTGCTCAAGGGCGGATGGTCGGGCTTTTACCAAAATGCCGATGACGGCCAGGATGCGGTGATCTTGCGCAAGGTCTGATCTCCTGGCCGTCGGCCGCGATCTCGCCGGAACATGCGCGGGAATTGCCGTTCATTCGGGGTCAAGGCGGAGGCGGATAGCGGCAATCGCCCTTGTCGATGGCCCATCATCCCTTGCTTCCAGCCGACCTTGTGGCTAACTGCCGGACGATAATTCACCCAGACTGGATGCGTCGAAGCCGTTTATGAAGAGCGAAAGTTCCCACTACCCAGACGCTTCCCAGGACAAGCGAAGGACTGCCGTGCTTGCGTTTATGATTCGCCAGCGCTGGTTCGGAATATTTGTCGTTGTCCCGGTGTTTTTTGCCACGATCTACTTTGGGTTTATCGCATCGGACCTTTACGTGTCCGAAGCGCGATTTGTAATCAAAGCGCCCAACCAGAAGCAGGGCCAGCTTTCCACTCTCGCAAACTTGATCCAGACTACCGGCCTCTCGGGCGGGCAGGAACAGACTGGCGAAGTGTTGCAGTATGTCCGCTCACGAAACGCGCTGCAGGATTTGAGCAAACGCATCGATGTTCGCGGAAAGTTCGGCTCGTCCGAAGCTGATTTGCTGAGCCGCTTTCCAGCGCCTTTCCGACTCGATCGGTTCGAAAATCTCTACAAATTTTATGGCAAGATGGTCGATGCCCGGCTTGATCCCGATACCGGAACCGCCATCCTGACCGTCAAAGCATTTACCCCGCAAGACGCGCATGAACTTAATGTCAGGACGCTTGAGCTTAGCGAAGCCTTGGTCAACCGCCTCAATGACCGCGCCCAGAACAAGGCGATCACCGAAGCCGAAAAACGGCTGAGGGATGCGGAAATGCGGGTCAGCAGCGCCCGGGTTGCGCTGCGCCAGTATCGTAACACCGCCGAATTGCTTGATCCCGCCAAACAGGCGAGCGGGGTGCTGGAAATCTCGAACCGGCTGATCGGTGAACAGGCTGTGCTAAAGGCCCAATTAGAGGCAATGGTGCGCGCCGCCCCTGCGAATCCCTCGATTCCGGCCCTGCGCAGCCGCATCGCCGCGATTTCCAACCAGATTGCTTCGCAAACCGTTCGCGTCGTTGGCTCGGACACCGGCATTGCCTCAAAGCTCAGCGGCTATGAAAAGCTGACGGTCGAACAGGAATTTGCCACCCAGATGCTCAACGTTACAGGTGCGGCACTGGAACAAGCGCGGTCGGATGCCCAGAAGCAGCAGTTCTATCTGGAGCGGGTGGTCCAGCCCAATATCCCGGACATGGCGCTGCTGCCGAACCGGCTCAAGCAGATCCTGGCTGTGGCCGCCGCCGCCATTTGCCTCTACTTCATCGGCTGGATGCTGATTGTCGGCATCCTCGAGCACGCACCGGAAGACTGATGGCTTCGCTGCGAGATGGCTGGCGGATCCAGGTGCGGGTCATCAAGGCCCTGATGATCCGCGAGCTTAATACCCGGTTTGGCCGGGAAAACATTGGCTTCCTGTGGATCATGGTGGAACCCCTGATGTTCGCGGCACTTGTCGCATTCGCCTGGCGAATCATGAAGGGGCCTGAGGAAAACGGCATCGGGGTGGTGGCGTTTGTCATCAGTGGTTACTTGCCGTTGACGCTGTTTCGCCACGCGATAACGCGCTGTCTCAACGTATTTCTGGCCAACGGCAGCCTGATGTATCACCGCCAGATCCGGATCCTTGACTTCATCTTTGTCCGCGTCCTGATCGAGATGATCGGCGGCATGATGGCCTATCTTTTTATCGGCATCCTGCTGGTCTATTTCGATCTGTTTCCGGTTCCCGCCGATATCGGCATGCTGATTGCAGGGTGGTTGCTCTATTCGCTGTTTACGCTCGCGGTGTGTTTTGTGGTCGCACCCCTTTCGGAAATGTCGAGCGTTCTGGAAAAGCTGGTGCCGGTGACGACCTATGTCATGATCCCCTTTTCGGGGACTTTCAGCATGCAGTCATGGCTGACGCCCTCGGTGCGCGATCTCATGATGTGGTCACCCTGGGTCAATGCCATGGAGATGATGCGGTTCGGTCTGTTCGGCGATCGGGTGACACCCTATTATGACGTATCCGTACCTCTGTGGGGTTCGGCGTTCCTGACGGTAATCGGCCTTGCGTTGTGCCGGAAGGTTCGCAAGACGCTGGTGGTGGAATGATCGTCTGCGAACATCTGGACAAGTCCTATCCGATGGGACGCGGCCGCAAACATGTCCTCAGGGATTTCAATTGCACCATCAAGCCGGGCGAACACATTGGCCTGCTGGGCCGCAACGGTGCCGGGAAAACCACGCTCATCAAGCTGATCGGCGGGGTGGAAATGCCAACTGCCGGGCGGGTCCGGCGGCACATGACGCTGTCCTGGCCCCTGGGCTTCGGCGGTGGGTTCCAGGGCAGCCTGACCGGCTATGACAATGCCCGCTTCATTGCGCGAATCTATGGCCGGGAATACCGCGAGATCCGCGATTTCGTCGAGGATTTCACCGAGCTTGGCCAACAGCTGCAAATGCCGGTCAAGACCTATTCGTCGGGGATGCGCGCGCGGTTGGCCTTTGCCCTGTCGCTGGCGATCGAGTTCGATTGCTACCTGATCGATGAGGTCATCATGGTTGGCGATCAGAATTTTCAACGCAAATGCCATTACGAGCTGTTCGAGAAGCGCGGCGATCGATCACTGATCCTGGCGTCGCACAGCGCGGATATTGTCCGCGAGTTCTGCAACCGGGCCATGGTCCTGCATCAAGGTCAGGGGACGGTTTACGATGACGTCAACGAGGCTCTGGAAATTTACAGCGCGCTGTGATCATTACCAAGTTTTGGGATGATGGCGCCTCAGAGCCCGGTTCAGCCAATTGCGCCAGCGCGACCCGCCGGCCAGCTCTGGATAGCGTGTCGGCGCTTCGCCCAGCAACTGGTTTGGCTCGCGTTCACCGCTGGCAATATTGGTGATGCCCCGCAGGTCGAGCCGGCCGAGCGGCTCATCCGAGAATGTCGGCGTATAGCGAATGCAATCGGCGAAATAATAATGGGTGACCTGCGACCAGCGGGTCAGCGTGGGATCGGTTTGCAGGCTGCCGCCATGCAGCAAGTTCGCCGTCCAGATCAGCGCCTGGCCTTGGCGCGCCAGGAAAGTTTCTGGCGGGATGCCAGACGCGGACACCAGTTCGCGCCACACCGCTTCGAACGGCGTCTGGGCGGAAGGGCTGACGCTGTTCCAGCCGCGGCGGCCGATCATGGCATTGTTGAGGATCGGCCATTTATGCGATCCAGGATAATAGACCAACGGCCCGGCGTCAGGTCCGATATCCTCAAAAGCAACCCACACTCCGCACATGAAGCGTTCGGGCAAGCTGGAAAAATGCACCGCATCGGTATGCGGATGCTGCTGGGTTCCAACCGGAAAGTTGAGCGTCTGGAACGGGATTGCCCGGCGCCCGTAAAGCTTGCCCAGCAACGCCATCACCTCTGGATTGGTTGCAATCGCCTTGACGTCCGGGTCGGTCTGCCACGCATCCTGGATCCGCATGTCGCCGTGATTCTTGATCGTATCGGGGGCGAACAGATCGATCGGAAAACGTGCGGCGAGACTGTGTTTGATCCGCTCGATCCGGGCGAAGATGTCCGGATCGGGGAAGTCGATGACAGCAAAGCCGCGCTGGTTCAGTTCGCGCGCGACGTCGCGCTCCGGCCCGGTCAGATCCATCGCATCGATCGAGAGGGCAAACAGCGCCGATTCAACCAGCGGAACGCCCGGTAACAGCGAAGAACTGGCAGACATCATCCCTCCAGTGGTCCGTTGCGGATCCGGTATTCCTCGCCGCCGCGATCGAGCGAGGGGTGGTGCATCGGATCCACAAAATTGAGGGTGTCCCACCGTTGCTGAAACACCGCAAGCTCATTCAGATACCGCCCAAGATGTTCGGGTGAAAGATCCAGCCCCCGCGATTTGCTTTCATGGTGGATCAGCACCGCAAGCGGCGCATAATAATTATGCCAGCCTGCCTGCCGCAGCTTGAGGCACAGATCGACATCATTATAGGCGATCGCCAGTCCCGCAGCATCGAAGCCGCCGACATTTTCGAACTTGTCCTTTGCGACCACCAGGCAAGCAGCAGTCACGGCAGTGGCGCGGTGAGGCAAGTAGGCCTGGGCAAAATATCCTGGCTCGCCGTCGGGCAGCGCCCGATGCGGGTGTCCCGCGGCTCCGCCCAGCCCAACCACAACCCCGGCATGCTGGATGCTGCGATCGGCGTAAACCAGCCGTGCCCCGACCGCGCCGGCATCCGCCCGCAAGGCGAACTTCATCATTTCTCCCAGCCAGTCGCCCGCAATCGTTTCCGTGTCATTGTTGAGCAAGCACAGAAACTGGCCGCGGGCCTGGGTGACCGCAAAATTGTTGATCGCCGAAAAATTATACGGCTGCGGATAGGCCAGGACCCGGACCCGGGGATCTGCGGCCAGCGCGCCGAGGTAGGCCAGAGTCTGGGGTTCGGTACTGCCATTATCAACGATCAGCACTTCGTAATTGGGGTAGTCGGTCAGGGCGAGCAGGCTGTCGACGCAAGGGCCGAGCAATTCTACCCGGTCACGCGTGGGAATGATGATGCTGACCAAAGGCAAATCCGCCGCAAGTTTCTGCCGCACCACGACGGTGCCGAACGGACCTGCTTCGGCCGTGCTGCCGTTGGGTTCGACCTGGCGCGCGACCGCCGCGATCCGGCCGGGCTGACCCGCCCGCCAGCTGTGCCGCGCAGTATGAGCCGTGACATGCGGTACATGCTGAAACCCGCAGTCAGCCCCCTGCGCCAAATCGAGCAACAACGCATAAATGGCGCAATCGGCGTCCAGTGGCTGCACCAGGGCGGCGCGGCGCGCTGGCGCGATCGGAATGGCGCAGGCTTGCGAAACATAATCTTGCGCCAGAAACAGATCATGATCCCAGTGAGGCTTGAACCAGGGATCGCAGCGCGTCATGCGCAGATCAAACGAATCCTCATCGCCATATAAAACCCGCGCTTCGCCATCCTGGTGCGCCAGCGCTTCGGCAAAACGGAACAAACCGCTCGGCGCAAGCTGCGATCCGGACGCTAGCGGGACAAGGTATTCACCAGAGGCTGCCTCCAGCCCGGCGCGCAGAGCCTCGGCGCTGTTCCGGGCCAGCTGAGGCAGGATCCTGATCCGCGGGTCGCCTTGTTCGGGCGGCAACGCCACACCAGCGCTCCCGATCACCAAAAGCTCCCAATTGCCGTAGCTTTGGCGCAGAGCGCTTTGCACCGCAGCCCGGACAGCTGCTGGCGGGTCGCCGCTCCCGACATCCAACAGGATCGAAAACCGGGGGCTGACGGGCGCAGGCACCCGGGAATGAGCACGGGCATCGGTCGGCCCTTCGACGGTTCGGATCCATACCGCATATGTAAATGGGGCACGGGCCGCCGCTTCGCGCAGCCGGTTGCGCGCCCGCAGCCGGCGGCCGGTCAGATGCCAGTAAAGTGCGCCCAGCGCCAAATGTGGCCGCCACACCAGGACCCGGAAAAACGCATCAATCAAAGGGGGCATGCCAATTACGGACTCGAATGGGCCAGGTTCGGAAGTTGCCTGCTGGAGCTGGCACGCGCACGCCAGCTGCCGGTATCTTCCCGCCCGGGATTTGCACGGTGTGCGTGGCTTATAGTCCGCCAGCAGCGCCAGAACAACGCTTGGTCATCCGTCGTACAGGTTGCCCAATGGAATAGGCCATTGACCCGGTCACCGGAACCAAGCGAATTGCCTATGCGCCGAAACTGGTGATAAGGCCGACCCCATGCACTGCACCAGCGTCAAGGCTTCGTCTCGAATGCAATTTCCCAAACGATTCGCGCTCACCCTCTTGCTCGCATTGGGCGGCTGCGCAACCCTGCCGTCCAGCGGCCCGACCGGCTCGCAGATTGAAAAGTCAGCCCAGAATCCCAAGCTCGGCACCGATTTCAAGGTTGTCGAGCTGACCGATTTCGCGGCGATCCCACCGGCGCCCGCGCAGCCGTCGACGTTCTTTGCCGATCTTGCGCCCCCGCCAACCGATATGGTCGGACCCGGCGACGTGCTTGATATCTCGGTCTACGAGGCCGGCGTTACTCTGTTCGGCGGCTCTCGGTCATCGCCCGATGGGGCCGGATTCGATCCCACGGTCAAAGAGCAGAAACTTCCCCCCAACCGGGTCGATGACGATGGCTATATCCAGCTTCCCTATGCCGGGCGCATCAAGGTGGCAGGCAATACGCTGGGCGAGATCGAGAAGCTGATCCGCCGATCCTTGCGCGGCATGTCACAGAATCCGCAAGTGATGGTGACAATCCGCGAAGCGATCACCAACACGGTAATCGTCGGCGGCGAAGTCGCCCGCCCGGGGCGCCTTGTGCTGCCGACCAACCGCGAGACGCTGGCCGATTCGATTGCGCTGGCCGGCGGCTACCGCGGCGAGGCCAAGGACATGACCATCCGGGTCCAGCGCAGGAACGAAAGCGGGGAATTCCGGCTGAGCGATGTGCTGCGCGGCCCCGAACGCGACATGCGGGTCTATCCGGGCGACCGGATCACCGTCGTGCGGGCCCCGCGCTCGTTTTCGGTGATGGGCGCGCCGGGCCGGGTTGAGCTGTTTTCCTTCGGCGGCCCGACGATCTCGCTGGCCGAGGCGATTGCGCAGGCGGGCGGCACCAACCCCAATGTCGGCGATCCCCAGGCAATCTACATTTTCCGCTTCGTTCCCGACGAGACCGGCAAGGAGCAGCCGGTGGTCTATCACCTCAACATGATGAGGGCCGGCGGCTTCTTCGTATCCCAGCGCTTTGCGATGCAGGACAAGGATGTTCTGTATTTCGGCAATGCCCGGGCCAACCAGCCCAGCAAGCTGATCCAGATCATCAGCCAGTTGTTTGCCCCGATCGTTATCGTCAGGGACATCGCCCGCTCGGTCAAATAGGCTAGCCGCTGTGCAGAAACGCACATCGCTCAGCAGGTTAACACCCAAGGTGGCTTGGTGTGGTTGACTTGATAGCGGAATGTGCCGGGCTTGCTCCGCCAATGCCAAGCAGTTATGCGCTGGAGCGCGATGCGGCTGGGATCAACTTTCACTGCATTTGAATATTCAGGAAACGGTTATGGAATTCAATACATTCAACATTTCCGGCCTGATTGAGATAGTCCCTCGCAAGAACAGTGATGACCGTGGCTATTTCAGCGAGATCTATCGCGACGACCTGTTCGCGGCGCAGGCCGGCCCGATCAGGTTCGTCCAGGAAAACCAGTCGCTGAGCGCGCGCATCGGCACGATTCGCGGTCTCCATTTCCAGAGTGATCCCTTTGCCCAGGGCAAGCTGGTCCGCTGCCTGGCCGGAGCGATCTTCGATGTCGCTGTGGATCTGCGCCACGGATCGTCCGCTTATGGCCAATGGATCGGGGTTGAGTTGACCCCGGAGCAGGGCAACCAGTTGTGGATCCCCGCCGGGTTTGGCCATGGGTTCTGCACGCTGCGCCCCGACAGCGTGGTCTGTTACAAGGTTACCGACTATTACAGCCCGGATTGCGACAAGGGGCTGCGCTGGGATGACCCGGCGATCGGGATTGCCTGGCCTGAGCTTGCCGATCCGGAGACGCTTTCGGGCAAAGACCGCGTCCAGCCGATGCTGGCAGAACTCCCCCCCTACTTCTCGAACAAGGGCTGATTCATGCGCGTTATCGTTACCGGCGGGGCCGGATTCATCGGCTCAGCGCTGGTTCGGCACCTGGTGCTGGAACAGCACTATGAAGTGCTTAACATCGATGCGCTGACCTATGCCGGCAATCTGGCCTCGCTCAAGCTGGTCGAAGGTCGCGGCAATTACCGGTTCCTCAAGGCAGATATCTGCGATCGCGCGGCGATGGACGCGGCAATGCGGGACTTTCGTCCCGATCGGATCATGCATCTGGCGGCAGAAAGCCATGTCGATCGCTCGATCACCGGAGCGGCCGATTTCGTCAACACCAACGTCATCGGCACTTTCACCTTGCTCGAGGCGGCGCGCCACTATTGGCTGGAACTGGACAATGCGGCCCGCGATGCGTTCCGCTTTCTCCATGTTTCAACCGATGAAGTCTATGGATCGCTGGGCGAAGAAGGCCTGTTCGAAGAGGATACCCCCTACGATCCCAGCTCACCCTATTCGGCCTCGAAGGCGGCCTCGGACCATCTCGCCAAGGCCTGGCAGCGGACCTATGGGCTGCCGGTGGTGGTATCGAATTGCTCGAACAATTACGGACCCTATCACTTCCCCGAAAAGCTGATCCCGTTGACCATCCTCAATGCCCTGTCCGGCCGCAAGCTGCCGATTTACGGCAAAGGCGATAATGTGCGCGACTGGCTTTATGTCGAGGACCATGCCCGGGCGCTCGATCTGATCGCGGAACGCGGCCGGCCAGGTGAAACCTACAACGTCGGCGGCCGCAACGAACGCCGCAATATCGATGTCGTCTTGCGGATTTGCGCCGTGCTTGACCGGCTTGTCCCGGCCGACCAGCCGCGCGAAACCCTGATCGAATATGTCACCGACCGGCCCGGCCACGATGCCCGTTATGCGATCGATGCCAGCAAGCTGGAAACAGAACTGGGCTGGCGCGCGCAGGAGGATTTCGAGAGCGGGATCGAAAAGACCATCCAATGGTATCTCGATAGCGAATGGTGGTGGCAACCCTTGCGCGAACACTATGACGGGCAGCGACTGGGGCTGATCAAGCCCCAGGATACGCCGACATGAGGCTGGCAGTAACCGGGCGGCAGGGCCAGGTCGTCCAGAGCCTGATCGAGCGTGGACCGCTGCGGGGCCACCAGATCATCACCCTGGGCCGACCGGAACTTGATCTGGCGCGGCCCGAAACCATTCCTGCGGCACTGGCCCAGGCCAGGCCCGACGCGATCGTCTCGGCCGCAGCCTATACTGCGGTCGACCAGGCCGAAACCGATCGTGACATGGCCTTCGCGGTCAACGCCGCGGGGGCCAGCGCGGTTGCCGAGGCGGCGCAGGCGCTGGACGTCCCGCTGATCCATCTCTCGACCGACTACGTCTTTTCCGGGACCAAGCTTCACCCCTATGCCGAAGGCGATCCGACCGGTCCGGCGAGCGTCTATGGCGCTTCGAAACTTGCCGGGGAACTGGCCGTTCTGGCCGCGCATGGGGCCAATACCGCGGTGCTGCGCACGGCCTGGGTCTACAGCCCGTTCGGAGCCAACTTCATGAAGACCATGCTCCGTCTGGCCGCCGACCGCGACGAGCTTGGGGTGGTCGCAGACCAGTATGGCAATCCTACCAGCGCGCTCGACATCGCCGACGGGATCCTGCGGGTTGCCGAACAGCTGCGCGATGATCCGGCGCCCGATCGGCGCGGCCTGTTCCACATGACCGCAGCGGGCGAGGGCAGCTGGGCCGATTTCGCCGAGGCAATCTTCGCTGCTTCTGCCCGGTTGAACGGACCGAGCGCAAGGGTGCGGAAGATCGCCACGGCGCAATACCCCACGGCGGCCAGCCGCCCTGCCAATTCGCGGCTCGACTGCCGCAAGCTGGAACTGGTCCACGGTGTCAGCCTGCCCGATTGGCGCACCTCGACCGAGCAGGTCGTGGCCCGCCTGCTAACTGCAACCGACTGAGCAAAGGGATTATCGACCATGAAGGGCATCATTCTTGCCGGGGGCAGTGGCAGCCGCCTGTATCCGATGACACTGGCAACCTCGAAGCAGCTCATGCCGGTCTACGACAAGCCGATGATCTATTACCCGCTGAGCACGCTGATGCTGGCGGGTATCCGTGAAGTGCTGATCATCTCGACCCCGCGTGATACTCCCTCCTTTCAGGCTTTACTGGGCGATGGTTCGCAATGGGGCATGCAGCTGGAATACGCCGTGCAGCCAAGCCCGGACGGGCTGGCCCAGGCCTATATCATCGGCGCGGATTTCGTGGCTGGCCAACCGTCAGCGCTGATCCTGGGCGACAATATCTACTACGGCCACGGCATTTCGGAACTGTTTGCCAATGCCGTGACCCGCACCCAGGGCGCATCGGTATTCGCCTATCACGTGCTTGATCCGGAGCGCTATGGTGTGGTCGAATTCGACGAACGCATGCGCGCCCTGACAATTGAGGAAAAGCCGGTTGCGCCGCGCTCGAACTGGGCAGTTACCGGGCTTTATTTCTATGACCAACAGGTGGTCGATATCGCCGCCAACCTGAAGCCGTCGCTGCGCGGCGAGCTGGAAATTACCGACGTCAACCGCATCTACCTTGAGCGCGGCCAGCTTTCGGTCGAGATCATGGGGCGCGGCTTCGCCTGGCTCGACACCGGCACGCCCGACAGCCTGCTCGAAGCAGCCGAATTCGTTCGCACTCTGGAAAAGCGGCAAGGCTTCAAGATCGCTTGCCCCGAAGAAATTGCTTTTCGCAAGGGCTTCATCGATCAGGCCCAGCTCGAAGCAGCGATCGTCAGGCTCGGGAAATCGGACTATGCCGGCTATATTCGGCAATCGCTCGAGCTGAACTGACGTTGCTCCCGCATCCCCAGTCGGCGTCCGGCCAGGCTGGCCGGATTTGGCAGGAGCAGGCCAAGCCGCGGCATTGGCTGGTTGTGCTGAGGCTGGCGCTGGGTGCGGCACCGCTGCAAGCGTTGCAGGCAGTATTCTGGCTGATCATCGGCAAGCGCATGCGCGGCTGGAACCTGCTGAACCTGACCGCCGCCGCTCATCGCGATTATTATTTGCGCTGGATCGCGCACGCCGAGCCGCGGATCATTCAGGACTATTGTAATCTTTCCGGAGCGCGAGCGCCGCTGGCCCGGGTCGGCTGCCTGATCCTGGCAGATGGTGAGCATGAGCGCGGCGCAGCGCAGCGCAGTCTTGCAAGTCTGCGCGCGGCGCTTGGCCCGGCTGGCCCGATCTGGAGCAACCTGCCGGATTTATCCGCTGTACTGCCCGTCGGCGGGCCGGGCTTTGAGGGGCTGGCGGCAGCGCTGGAGGCGATCGCCAGACAGCACCCGGTGGACTGGCTGCTGCCGATCCGGGCAGGCGATCTGGTCAACTCCGCTTTGGGCTCCGTACTAGGCCCGGCGCTGAACCGCGCGACAGCTGAAACGCTGGTGTATTGGGACGAGGACAGCCTGATTGGCGGCAAGCGCCGCGATCCATGGCTCAAGCCTGAGTGGGACGAGCTGGTATTTCTGGCCCGCGATGGTCTGTGCGGCGCGGGTTTGCTGCCGCTCGAACCGCTGCGCTCTGCGGCCGGGGCCATGCAGGATGCAACATTGCGCCCCGAAGACCTCTCCCGGCTGGTGATGGCCTTAGTGGCCGAACCCGAAGTGCCACCGATGCTGCACATCCCGCTGGTTCTGGTGCACCGGCAGGCTGGCCGGGCATTCCAGACCACCGCCCAGCGCCATGCCCTGATCGGATCGGCCCGGCCCGATCTGGCGGCAGTCCCCGGTGGCGATCCGGCATTCCCGTTCGTGGCAATCGGCCAGGCCGACCCGGCCCGCTGGCCCAAGGTTTCGATCATCATTCCGACCCGCGACCGTCCGGAACTGCTCGAGGCTTGCATGGCGGGCCTGCGCCGGCTGGAGTATCCCGGTGCGATCGAAATCCTGGTGGTCGACAATGACAGCTGCGAGGAGCAAACTCTGGCGCTGTTTGGGCAATATCGACGCGATGACATCGCCCGGATCCTGCACCATCCCGGGGCCTTCAACTTTGCCGCGATGATCAATCATGCAGCGCTGATCGCGAATGGCGAGTGCCTGTGTCTGCTTAACAATGATGTAGCAGCGCTTGATGGCGTGTGGCTGAGCCGGATGGTGGCGTTTGCGGTTCGCCCGGAGTTTGGCGCCATCGGCTGCCAGTTGCTTTATCCCGACCGGACGATCCAGCATGCCGGAGTGACCATTGGCATTGGTGGGGCGGCAGGGCATATTCAGAAGGGTGCCCGGCCCGGCGCTGGGCTTTTTGCCAGCTGGCACCAGCTGACCCGGCAGGTTGCTGCGGTAACGGCTGCTTGCCTGGTCGTCGAAACTCAGAAATTCTCGGCTGTCGGAGGTATGGACGAGACAGATTTTCCCGTCGATTTCAACGATGTCGACTTCTGTCAGAAGCTCGCTGCGCAGGGGCTGCGCAATGTCTATGTGGCCCAAGCCAGGCTGGTGCACCACGAATCCAAATCGCGCGCCGCCGCCAATACAGCCGCAGAAAGCCCGCGTTTCGCCCGCGAGTTGCAGACTTTGCGCAGCAGATGGGAAACTGCCACGCGACTCGATCCCATGCATAGCCCGCTGTTCCTCAAGACCGCTGAACGATGCCTGCTGGTGTTCTGACCCCTGCGCGGGTGAACCTGCCGCAGGTTACGTTGGTCGCTGTGACCAGCGTGGCTCATGAGGCAACGCTTCGCGCGATTGAGCGCTGCACCGCTCAGGCAGACTTCGCTGCGGTTCTGTTCATCAGCGATCGCCTTCCCCCAAGGGCCAGCACCCCGGCGGTGACCTGGCACCAGATCGCGCCATTGGCCTCGCGGGAGGCCTATTCCCATTTCCTCCTGACCGAGCTCCACAATCATGTAAAAACCAGCCATGCCTTGTGTATCCAATGGGACAGCTGGATTCTTGAGGGGGCGCAATGGCGCGAGGAGTTCCTTGAGTACGACTATATCGGCGCGCCCTGGCCGCACATTCAAGGGCCCCAGGCGGTTGGCAATGGGGGTTTTTCGTTAAGATCCCACCGGTTGCTGGCGGCTTGCGCCCAATTGGGCTTTTTTCACGATGAAGCCGAAGACCTCGCCATCTGCCGCACGCATCGGCAAGAGCTGGAAAGCCATTTTGGTGTAGTGTTCGCGCCCGAAGATTTGGCCCGCCGCTTTGCCTATGAGCGCTATGCGCCAAGCGGGAATGAGTTCGGTTTTCACGGGGCTTTCAATATGTTGCACCTGATGAGTGACGAGGATTTGGCCGAGACGCTAGGCGGTCTCGAGCCCGTAATACTCAACCGCAGGGAGCATCGCGAGCTGTTGCGGCGAGCGCTTTTGAGCGGCAGGTGGCGGGTGGCCGTCAAGGTCCTCCAGCGGCTCCGTTCAGGCGGGTTGCGCAGGCGCTAGGAACCAATCCAGCACTTACACGTTTTGCATGTTCTGCAAGCCGGTGGTAAGCATAGCTCCGATATTACAATGAATTCCGCGCTCATCATCCACGGAACCCTCTGCAAGAAGGACAGGCTTTGGAAAAGTTGATGCTGCAGACTGATAATCGCCGTGAGGTGATGCTGGCCCGAGGTCGCGAAGTCATCCGGATCGAAACCGAAGCGCTGGCTTTGCTTGAAGAGTCGCTCGACGATCGGTTTGTCGAGGCCTGCGACGCGATCTATGCTACCCGGCGGCAACTGGTTGTCACCGGCATGGGCAAATCGGGCCACATCGGTCGCAAGGTAGCGGCGACTTTTGCCGCGACCGGAACTCCCGCGATGTTTATCCATCCGGCCGAAGCCGCGCATGGCGATCTGGGCATGCTGGTCGATGGCGACGTGCTGCTGGTGCTTTCGAATTCGGGCAACACCGCAGAGCTCCGGGCCATCCTGAATTTTGCTCGTAGAACCGGGATCACGATCATCGGCGTGGCCTCTCGCAAAAGCTCACAGGTGATCGATCTGTGCGATATCCCGTTGATTCTGCCGAAAGCCAGCGAGGCGTGCACGGTCAACGTGGCGCCCACCACCTCGACGGCCATGCAGCTTGCCTTGGGCGATGCTTTGGCAATGACCGTGATGGATATGCGCGGCATCTCGAAAGTCGATTTGCGGGCGTTGCATCCCGGCGGCTCGATCGGTTTGCAGCTTACCCCAGTGGGCGAGGTCATGCATGGCGCAGATCGTCTGCCGCTGGTCAGTGCAGCCACAAAGATGCCCGAGGCGGTCTCGGTGATGACCCGCGGTTGCTTTGGCTTGGCGGGTGTGCTGGATGAAAATGGCGCACTGATCGGCGTTATCACGGATGGCGATTTGCGCCGGCATTTCGCCATACTCCCCACCGCGCGCGCTGATCAGGTGATGACCAGTCCGCCCAAGACCATCCCGCCAGAAATGAACGCGGCCGATGTTCTGCTGTTCCTCAACGACACCCAGATCACCGCAACCTTCATTCTTGACCCGCTGAGCCACGACGGCATCGCACGGCCGATCGGGATCATCCATATCCATGACTTGCTGCGCTTCGGACTGAACTGAGCGCGCATGAGCGACACCGCAGCGCCGCGATTCGCGATCATCATTCCGGCGCGCTACGAATCGTCGCGGTTTCCGGGCAAGCCGTTAGCTCCCTTGCGCGGTCTGGGTGGCACGGCGAAAAGTCTGATCGAGCGCAGCTGGACGACAGCGGCGGCGATTGCCGGGGCGGATAGTACCTGGGTGGCCACCGATGACGCGCGCATCGCCGATGTCGTTCGCGGGTTTGGCGGGCAGGCGGTGATGACCTCGTCGGCCTGCCGCAACGGCACCGAACGCTGCGCCGAAGCGGTGCAGGCACTGGGTGACATCGGCGAGATTATCGTCAATTTCCAGGGCGACGCCCCGCTAACCCCCGATTTCGTGGTGCGTGAGCTGGTCGGCGCGCTGGCGAACGATGCTGAAGCTGCGATGGCAACGCCTGCGGTGCGCTGTTCGGCCACGGTCTATGACCATCTTGTGACCGATCAGGCCGCCGGGCGGGTTGGCGGAACGACGGTGGTGTTCAACCGCCACCACCACGCACTCTACTTCTCCAAGCGGGTCATCCCGCATGTCGCGCCCGGCGCGCCCGATGCGCATCTGGCGGTGCACCTTCACCTGGGCGTCTATGCCTACCGCCCCGCAACGCTCATGGCTTACGCCGCCATGACGCCCTCACCCCTGGAAGAGCTTGAGGGGCTTGAGCAGCTGCGCTTTCTGGATGGCGATCAGCCGATCCGGGTGGTCGCGTTCGAGCCGATCGGCTGGGATTGCATCGAGCTCAACAATCCAGGCGATACCGCAGCGATCGAAGCGGTTTTGCGTCAGCGCGGAATCGCCTAAGAGCGCGGCATGACCAGCCCAACCGTTTCACTCGCCACCGGAATCACCTTTGCCAATGACCGGCCGTTCGTTCTGATTGGCGGGATGAATGTGATCGAGGGGCGTGACGTGCTGCTCGAGGTGGCCGAACATTGCGTAACCGTGACCCGCGCGCTGGGTATCCCCTTTGTGTTCAAGGCCTCGTTCGACAAAGCCAACCGCTCCTCGATCCATTCGTTTCGCGGGCCCGGGCTGGAACAGGGTTTGACGCTGCTCGCCGAGGTCAAAAGCCGCTTTTCCGTGCCGGTGCTGACCGATGTGCACGAACCGTGGCAGGCCGAGCCTGCGGCGCAAGTCGCCGATATCATCCAACTCCCTGCTTTCCTCGCCCGCCAGACCGATCTGGTTGCGGCAATGGCGCGCACCGGGGCGGCGATCAACATCAAGAAACCCCAGTTCCTCGCGCCTGAGGAGATGCGCCATATCATCACCAAGCTGCATGAGGCGGGAAATGAGCGGGTACTGCTATGCGAGCGCGGATCGTCGTTCGGCTACAACAATCTGGTGGTCGACATGCTGGGAATCGACCTGATGAAAGAGTTTGCCCCGGTGATTTTCGACGTCACCCATGCATTGCAGAAACCCGGCGGGCGGGCCGACAGCGCCGATGGGCGCGGGCCTCAGGTGGCGGCTTTGGCCCGCGCCGGGATGGCCGTGGGGATTGCGGGACTATTCCTCGAGACTCACCCTGATCCTGCCAACGCGCAATGCGACGGACCCAGCGCGCTGCCGCTGACCGGACTTGAGGCTTTTCTGCGACAGGTCCAAACCATTGACGCGGCAGTCAAAGGTCTGGCTCACTAGGGTCTTGCGGCCCGTGCCAGCTTGGCGCATGGGGGGTGTTATGACCGGACTTGCTGGCCAGGCATGAGCGAAGCCTTCCTGCGCATCCCGCCCTTTCCGGGGCACCGGGCCAAACCCCTCACGATTGCGGGCAGCGCTGCTCCGTCTGTCGGAAGCGGCGGGGAGCTTGCCGCGCAGCTTCGGGCCGCGCGCGTGGGGGGAAGTTTCTGGGCGGCGCAGCCAGCCCTTCCAGTGGGGCGTGACGTGGTGCTGGCACCCGCCAATATCGCGCAGGCCGAAGCGATGGCAGCCCGCGCCAAGGACGCGGGCCTGCTTGACCGGGCGGTGCTGCTGGCTGGTGCGCCAATGCCGCCTCGTGCTGGAATTCCCCGGCTTGCTGCGCCCTGCGACCCCTGGCATCTGGCCCGGTCAGCGGCCGAACTCTGGATCGACGCCGATCACGAGCTGGCTTTGGTGGCGGCGCTGGCAGGAAGCCGGTTGACGCTGTTCGGCGAAGGGCGGTTTACCGGCTGCGCCGCCGCGCAGGACGACGCAGTCAGCGCTGCGCTCCTCAATAATCAGGCCTATCGCTGCCCCTACAGCGGCAAGCCGATCTCGGCGGCCGAGGCGATCTCCCTGCTGGCGGATTGGCGCCGGCTGATCGATGCCAATCGTCCGGTGGCGGCGATCTATGGAGTCGCCCGGTGGAAGCGGGTGACGCTCGATCCGCTGTTGTGGGATGGCACCGGGCCGGTCCGGCACGCCCGGCGCGTGCCTGCGAGCAGCGAGCGCCCGGTGGTCGCCTGGAAATCGCGCACTGCACCACAGCTATTGGCGGCGCTGGCAACGCGCGGCGCAACCATCGCCGAGCTGGAGGATGGCTTCGTCCGCTCGGCTGGGCTCGGAGCCAACTGCGTCCCGCCGCTTTCGGCAATTGTCGACTTCAGCGGGGTCTATTTCGATCCTGCAGGCCCCAGCGATCTGGAGCAAATTCTTGAGCATGGTGATATTTCTCACAGCCTTTGTGATCGCGCCGGGGAACTTAAAGAGCACCTCGTTCATTCTGGAGTCAGCAAATATGGGCAGACCACCGATCAGATCGAACGTCCCGCGGGCTTGTGCCGCCGGGTGCTGGTTACGGGGCAAGTTGAGGATGACCGATCTGTGTTGAGCGGTGGGGCAGGTTTTTCCAATCTGGAGCTGATCAAGCGGGCCCGCGCGCTCGAAGCCGATGCCTGGCTGATCTACAAACCCCATCCGGATGTCGAGGCCGGGCACCGCAAGGGGCATATTGCCGATCAGGAAGTTCTTCGCCACGTCAACGAAATTGACCGCAAGACTCCGATATCGGCGTTGCTGGCGGTGGTCGATGGCCTCCACGTCATTACCTCGCTCGCCGGGTTCGAAGCGCTGCTGCGGGGCAAGCCGGTGACAGTTCATGGCGTGCCGTTCTATGCTGGCTGGGGGCTGACCCGCGATCTCGCCGCGATTCCGCCGCGCCGCAGTCGCCGCCGCTCGCTGGACGAGCTCGTCGCCGCTGCGCTGCTGATATATCCGCGCTATGTCGATCCGGTTACCCGCCTGCCTTGTCCTGCCGAAGTGGTAGTGGACCGGATGGCGAGTGGCAGTGCCCGGGTTTCGTCACCGTTGATCCGGTTGCGCGAGATTCAGGGGCGGGTCACGCTGGCCTGGCAGCGCCTGACAGGAGGGCGACCTTGACCGCCAAAACAGCCAGTGCTCGCCGCGAATTCCTGTTCCTGCAAGGCCCGCCGGGGCCTTTCTTCGGCAAACTTTCAGCCGAACTGGTCAATCATGGTCACGCCGTACATCGGATCAACCTGTCAGGCGGTGACCGCTATGACTGGCCGAATGGCGCGACAAGCTATTGCGGGCGGATGCGGAACTGGCCAATGTTCTTCGATCGCTTCGTTCGGGCCCGGCGGATCACCGATCTGGTGCTTTACGGCGATTGCCGGCCGATGCACCAGGTTGCGCTGCGGATGGCGCAGCTGCGTGGGATCCACATCCATGTTTTTGAGGAAGGCTACATCCGGCCCGACTGGATGACATTGGAGCGCGATGGCGTGAATGGCCATTCTCCGCTGGAACGCGATCCCGAAATGATCCTGGCCGGCGCGCGCTGGTTGCCGCCAATTCCGCGCCTGCCGGCGATTACCGCCGACTTCAAGCGGCGCGCGCATGACAGCTATTGGCATTACCACCACGTCGTCACCGGCAAGCTCTACTTCCCGTTCTATCGCAGCCACCGCTATGGGTCGATCATGGGCGAGGGGCTGGGCTGGATCCTCAAATACTTCCGCAAGGGTCAGCGCAAGCGCCAGGCAGTCGAAACGCTGGCCGCGATTGCCGGGCGAAAATATTTCCTGTTCCCGCTGCAATTGACGGGAGACTTCCAGATTCGCGCACATTCGCCGTTCGGCTCGATGCCGGTCGCGGTCGACTATGTATTGGAGAGTTTCGCCCGCTTTGCTCCGTCCGACCATGTGCTGCTGGTCAAAGAACATCCGCTCGACAGCGGCTTCCGCAACTGGCGCTGGTTCGTTCAGGGACGGGCCGAGCGGCTTGGTCTGGCCGAGCGGATTTATCACATCGATGGCGGCGAGCTGGACCAGCTCGCGGCAAGCGCGGCCGGCATGGTCTGTGTCAACAGCACCTCGGGTACGCTGGCGCTCGAAGCGGGGCTGCCGGTGGTGGTGCTGGGCGATGCGGTTTACGATGTCCGCGGGATCACGCACCAAGCCGGGCTTGACCGGTTCTGGACCGCCCCCGAAGCCCCGGACCGCGAACTATACGAGGCGTTCAAGCGGATGCTTCATGCCAACTGCCTCGTGCGCGGCGGCTTGGCCAGTGCCTCTGCGCTTACAATTCTGGTTGGCAACAGTGCCGAACGGCTGCTGGCCGAGGATGGTATGACGCAGCTGCGGCAGGCCCCGAAAGCCAAACGCAATCAGGGCGTGGGGACCAAACCCTCGTCGCCCAGATAGCCGCGGGCGCGCAAGCCCTTGAACACCAGATTGATCAAAGGATTCGACCAGCCACAATTGGTCGCAAAATCGCGCTGCAACGTGTCATGGTGGATCTGATGCGCGGCCGGGGTCATCAGCAGACCGGCCTGCCGCAATGCGCCGATGATCCACGGGTTATCCGCCCGGTGGAGCGAGCCGTGGAAATATTGCGCGAAAGCGCCGCCAATCGCCAGAGAGGCCACGCCCGCCGGAACCCATCCCGGAACTGGCAGCAGCAGCCAGGCAAGGTTGCAGGCCAGCGAAATCGGCAACGCGCCAATAATTACGGTCGATCCGATCAATCGCCACAGCGGCCGGCGCCCCAGCGCATCGGGGCGGGGGTGGTGGTTCTTGAAATCATAGACCAGCCGCTCAAACGGGCTGATCCGTTGCATCCGCTCCTGCAGCATCGCCTGATATTCGGCAGATTCGCGCGATCCCGCATAGAAAAACAGATCATCCAGCCGCTTGCCCGGCGGGCAGGGATGGTAATCCATGTACATATGGACCAGGCCCGAGGCGAGATCAGCGATATACCAGCCGACCAGGGCGGCAGGCAAGCTGAGCCAGCCCGGATCGCCAAGCGCGCCGCCAAGGTTAAGCGTCAGCGAAACCAGGAACAGTGTAAGGATTATCCGTTGCAACAACAATTGGTCTCCGTTCAAGGCAGCAAGAACCCTTGCTCCCCCAGATTGCAGATGACCCCTCCCGATTCTTGCTTTGCTCCGGATAGCTCGCAGCTTGGACACTGCGGGATCCGGCGCGGACATTTATTTGCCTGCATCATCGGGGTATTTATAGCGCTTCGGTCGCTCTCTCGCGCTGGATTGTCAAGCCACAAACCCCTCCGCCACGGTTGCCAACCACTATTCCCCTCCTACCCTGCTGCAAAAGCGCAACGGTTTCCTGATCATGGCTGAACGCGAGTTCCTGTTCGATGTGAGCCGCCTCGTCTGGCGAGTCTGGACCGGGCGCCTGCCGACCGGGATCGACCGGGTGTGCCTGGCTTATCTTGACCGGTTCGGACCTCGATCGCAGGCCGTGGTGCAGCGCAAAGAGTTGCGGATGATCCTCTCGCCCAGCCAGTCGGACCGGTTATTTGGACTGCTGCGCCAGGGCGGCAAGGGTTTTCGCCGCAGCGTTACCGCGCTGCTGGCCGGGGCGGCAGCGCGCGGCAGCACAAGAAATGCGGGCAAAGGCAGGGTCTATCTCAATATCGGCCATACCGGGCTTGATGCTGCGGGCCTGCCCGCATGGCTAGCGGGGCAAGGGCTCAAGCCGGTCTATCTGATCCATGATCTGATCCCGATCACTCACCCCGAATTTTGCCGCGGCGGCGAACCCAAGCGCCACCGGGCGCGGATGCGCCATGCCTTGCAGAGCGCGCATGGGATCATCGGCAATTCGGCCGCAACGATTGCCGATCTGGCAGCCTTTGCCGACGCGACAAAACTCGCCATGCCAGACAGCCTGGTGGCTTGGCTGGGTGCGGACGAGCAAGCCCCTCCGGCGGCGTTGACCCTGCCATCGCGGCCCTATTTCATAACCATCGGCACGATCGAAGCGCGCAAGAACCATCTGCTGCTGCTCCACCTGTGGGAACGTCTGGTCGCAAGACTTGGCAATGCTGCACCGCAATTGCTGATCATCGGGCAGCGTGGCTGGGAAGCCGAGCAGGTTTTCGCGCTGCTTGACCGCTCAACGCGCCTGAAAGGGCATGTCCGCGAATTGGGTCGCTGCGATGATCCGACAATGCTCGCTTATCTTGACGGCGCCCGGGCGCTGCTGATGCCCTCCTTCACCGAAGGGTTCGGTATCCCGATCATTGAGGCGCTACAGCGCGGCACTCCGGTCATCGCCAGCGACTTGCCGGTGTTCCGCGAGATCGCCGGATCGATCCCCGATTACCTCGACCCGCTCGATGGGGAGGGCTGGGAGGCGGCGATCATGGCGCTGGCGGCGGACGGGCCCGAACGGGCGCGCCAGCTTGCCGCAATTCCGTCATTCCGCGCGCCCGATTGGGCCGAACATTTTGGCCGGGTCGAGCATTGGTTGAAACAGCTTTAGAGCGGGATGCTCTAGGGGTTACGCGCCGGGGGCGGGGGCGGCGGTTCATCGGCGGGGGCAGTGGCAGTACCCTGCGCCCGCTGCCGGGCTTCATATTCGCGTTCCGCCGCTTCGACCCGCGCCTGGGTCTCGGCCGCCTCGGTATCGATTGTCGCCATCCGTTTGGCGCGCTCGGCCGCAATCAGTTCGCTGAATTTGAGGCCAGGATCGCTGTCCTTTTCGGCATAGGCAGCGTCGATCAGCTTGCCGGCGCAGCCGGTCCAGCCGCCAGCCCCGGTCGGCGAACAGCTCATCGTGCCGGATCGACCGACCGTTTCGTAAGCGATCACCCGGTTGTTCCAGGCCTCGTTCTGCGGCGAGGCCGTCCCGCGCAGAATTTCCGGGATGCGGAAGCGTTCCGATTCCGGCTTCTTGGCACAGATGATGATCTCACCGTCGGTCGATTGCGGACATTGATCATCGCCATAAATGATCAGCTGGTTGACCTTTGGCTCGGACCCGGACTGGGCCACTGCCGGACCGGCGAGAAACAGCGCCGCACCCAGTGCAGCGGCGATAGCGATAGGCGGGCGCATGAAAAATTCCTCGGGCATCGTTCTGCTGATATAGGCATCGAACCTAGTGAACACCAGCTTAAGCGCCAGCTAGATCCGTTCCGAAAGACGGATCGCCATCCGGCACCCGAGGCGAATTGCGCCAGTAAGTAGCGGATAGCCGGGAGCACGTTCTGCCCCGGCGGCGAGCGCGGCATCGCGGTGAGCGCGTTCATCGTCCCGGAATTCCCGGATCAAAGCTCCGAGTTCTGGATCGTCCTCGCCCAATTGTTCGAGCTGAGCGGTGTAATGCAGGTCGATCTCGGTTTCGATCGCCGCAGTGCAGGCCATCGCTGCTTCCGGGCCGAGCAGCGCGGTTGCCGCGCCCAGCGCAAAACCTGCAGCCGACCAGACCGGTTGCAGTGCGGTGGGACGAACGCCGCGTTCCGCGATCAGGGCATCGAATTTCCTGCGGTGTTCGGCCTCTTGCGAGGCCATATGCGCAATTTCGCCTGCATGCGGCGCCCGGTCGCCCATCACCGCAAGCTGGCCGGCATAGATCCGGGTCGCCCCATATTCGCCGGCCTGATCAACGCGGAGCATTCTGGCGGAGCGTTTGGTGCTCATGCCGGTGCCCCGCGGCTGCGTCCGAGCAACCAGAAGATGATCAGTGCGGCGCCGGTTGAGATCAGGAAATTGAACCCTGCCAGCGAAATTCCGAATAATGTCCATGGCGCCTGATCACAGCGCACCAGCGGCGCATTCATGATCGCCTCCAGCGGGTTTGCGGCATTGGCCGCGACAGTGCTGGTGCAGGCGGTCAACCCTACCCACCAGTGATATTCGACCCCGGCATGAAAAGCGCCGATCAGACCCGACGCGAGGATCGCCAGAGAGCCCAGCACTACAAGGCCGCGCGATTGCGGCCGGATCAGCGCCGCCATCCCCAGCCCCAGCGCGAGGAAATGCGGATAGCGCTGCCACCAGCACATCTCGCACGGGTACAGATCAAAGCCATATTGCGAGACATAGGCCCCGCCGAGCAGCGCCAGCGGGGTCAACAATGCCAGCAGCCGCGCCCGGGAGAACGCTGTTTCGCCGTTTGGTCCGATCATTTGCCCCGGCTCGCGAGGCTGGCACCGCCGGTCCGCTTCAAGGTTTCAATCGCGTAATGCAGCTGGAAATCTGAGATCCCTTTGGCCTTGAGCTGTTCGGCGGTCATCTTGAAGCGGGGATCGTCCTGCTGGTCTGCTTCGAGCTTCTTGTCGTCGAGCGATGCCTCGTTGACCAGATGATGGCGCAGGTCCGATTCGCGCAGCGCCAGTTCGGAACGGCGGCGCGCATCAGGATCGGACAGCTGGGGCACCTTGATGTCCGGCTCGATTCCGCCCTCCTGCACCGACTTGCCCGATGGCGTAAAATAGCGCGCCGTGGTCAGCTTGACCGCATGGGTCCGGTCGAGGCTGAACAACGACTGGACGCTGCCCTTGCCGAAGCTGCGCTCGCCCATGATCAATGCGCGATGCTGATCCTTCAGCGCGCCGGCCACGATTTCCGAGGCCGAGGCCGAACCGGCATCAATCAGCACGATCATCGGCAGACCCTTGGCGACATCGCCCTTCACTTCGCTTTCGGCCCGGTAGTATTCGTTCTCCGAAGCGACCCGGCCGCGTTGCGACACAATATCACCTTGGGTGAGGAACAGGTCGGAGAGGATCACCGCCTCATCCAGCGAACCGCCCGGATTAGAGCGCAGGTCGAGCACCAGCCCGGTCAGCTTGCCCCCGCCCTGCCGCTTCATATCCCGGATTGCCGCATTGACGTCATTGCCGACATCGCGCGAGAATTCGTTGACGGTGATCACCCCGATGCCCTGTTCAAGCTTGGCGGTAACCGGTTCAAGTTCGATCACACCGCGCGTCACGGTGACATCGAAGGGGCCTTCCCGGCCAGTACGGAACAGGGTCAGGCGGATGCTGGTCCCAGCGACGCCGCGCATTTTGGCCACCGCATCGTCCAGCTCGCCGCCGTAAATCAGCTTGCCATCAAGATGGGTGATATAGTCACCGGGCTTGACCCCGGCCTTTTCAGCTGGACTGCCGCGCATCGGCGAAACCACCTTGACCGCGCCGTCATCCATCACAACGCTGAGCCCCAACCCCGAATAATTGCCGTCAATCATCGCGTTCAGCCGCTGAAGCGCGGCGCCCTCGAGGTAAGAGCTGTGCGGATCGAGGCTGGCAAGCATCCCATTGATCGCGCCGTTGACCAGCTTTTCATCATCGACCGTCTCGACATACTGGGCTTTGACCAACTGGTAGACTGCCATGAGCTTGCCGAATTGCGGACCTGAGCGCCCGTCAACCGCGGCGAGGCCGGCGGTCATCGCGGGAAGCAGCGCTACGGTGCTGACCAGCAGGGCGGCGCGAAACAGCGGGGCGAACTTCATCGGCGGAACAACCCTTCGGATTTGTGGAACCTGCTTATCGCGCAACGCAGCTTAACACCAGATGGCACAAAGTACGGTCTGGTATGGTGCGGCTGGTCGGGCCGCGGACTGGTGCTGCGCCTAGCCTTGGCGATTGGGTACTAGCTGCCACGGATCACATCAAGCGGATTGACCGGCTCGCCATTGCAGCGCAGCTCGAGTGTCACCGTCGGACGGCCCGGACCGGTTACCCCGAGCGGCGAACCGGAAACCACCCGCTGGCCAATCCGCGTATCAAGCGCCGCCAGCCCTGTGACCAACGTCGTCCAGCCGCCGTCATGTTCGATAATCACGATATGGCCATAGCCGCGATAGGGACCGGCAAAGGCGATCCTGCCGGCGGCCGGGGCAACGGCCTGCGCCCCGCCGCGGGCGGCAATGGCGATCCCGCGGGATCTGGGCAGACCCGGCTGGGCATCGCCGAACCCGGCCACCAATCGTCCGGCAAGCGGCAACAGGTAGCGCGCAGGCGCGCCGGTTGCAGCGGGCTGGACGACTTCGGTCAGCGCTTGCGATTGTTCGGGCCGGGCCGGTCGCATCAGCGGGCCGGGGAGCTGCGCCAGCTGGCTGCGGACCGCGCCCGTTGCATCGAGCTGGCGCACCAGCCCGCCCAGATCGCGCGCCTGTTCGGCCAGCGCCAGCGCCCGCTCGGCCTCGCGATCGGCGATCCCGCTGGCTTCCTGCGAGGTCAGCCGCTGGCGGGTTTCGAGGGCGGCCAGCGCCTGCCGCCGGGTGCCCAGTTCCTGCTCGCTAGTCCGCATCGCCTGTGCGGCGCGGCGGGCCTGGTGCTGGAGCGAGCGGCTGCGGGCAATTTCAGCGCGCAACACGGCGGTGCGGCGCTGGACCTCGGGCAGCATGGTTTCGAGGAGCGCGCGCATATACATCGTATCGCGAACCGAACCGGGGCGGAGCAGCGACAACACGACCGGGCGGCGCGAGAGCCGCTGCAGCGCGGCAATGAGCTGGACCACCGGGCGCTGGCGTTCGGCCAACCGCAAGCTCAGCCGGTCGCGCTGGCTATTTATAAGACGGATACGCGCCTCGTTGGCGGCAATCTCTGCCTCGGTCTGCTGGATTCGGGCAGCAACAGCGGCGGCTTGCTGCGCGGTCCGCTCGGCGGCTTCGGTCGCCTGGGCGGCGGTGGCTTCGAGCCGCTCAGCCCGGGTCCGGGCAATCGCACCCTGGGCCTGGGCTTCGGACATGGCGATCCGGGTTTCATCAACACTGGCATAGCCAGGTCCATTCTGGGCCAACGCAGCGCTCATCCCGCCAAGCACAAGCAGGGGGAGAATAATCTTGTATGGCACCATGACGTCAGCCTTATCCCGAACGATGATAGGGATGGCCAGCCAGAATGCTGGTGGCGCGCCACAATTGTTCGGCGAGCATCGCCCGGGCGAGCATATGCGGCCAGGTCATCGGGCCCAGGCTGAGCAGCAGATCCGCGTCGCGCCGTGCTTTGTCGCCGTGGCCATCGGCGGCACCGATCAGGAACCGCGCCTCGCGCACCCCGTCATCGCGCCACCGGCCCAAGAGCGCAGCAAGTTCTTCGGAGGAGAGGGCCTTGCCGCGCTCATCCAGCAGGACATCCCGGGCCGGGGTGACTGCAGCCGGCATGGTTCCGCCGAAATCGGGCAATTCGGTCAACGCGGTCGGCCAGCCGATCCGCTTGATGTAGCGCTGGGTCAGCTCACCCTCGGGTGATCGGCCGATCTTGCCGCGCGCAATGATGTGCAGCTTCACGCCAACAGGTCAGGCCGCGCCCGCGTCCCCGAAGGCCCACATGCGTTCCAGATTATAGAAGCTGCGCACTTCGGGGCGGAACACATGGATGACCACATCGCCGGCGTCGACCAGCACCCAGTCGGCCGCGGGCAAACCCTCGATCCGGACATTGCCGAAACCGCCATGCTTGATCCGTTCGGCCAGCTTCTGCGCCATGGCTGCGACCTGGCGGGTCGAGCGACCGGACGCGATCACCATGTGATCGGCAATCGAACTCTTGCCCTCAAGCGGGATCGAGACAATCTCCTGCGCCTGGTCATCGTCAAGCGATTGCAGCACGAGCGCGTGAAGCGAACCCGGCTCCGAGTGGGGAAGCGGCGTGGGGGCGACGGCGGCAGCTGAGGCGGAAGCCGCTTCGGGCGAAGACGTTGGGGCAGCGTTCATGAAAGGGGATTAGGCTCCTGGTGGCAGGCTGGTTCGCCGCAATAGCGATGCGCCCGATATATCGTGGGAAGTTTCATAGCGGCTCAGGCCGGATCAGGCGATGCGTCACTTCGTCCCGGACAGCCCGTCCGGCAAAGCGGCGGGCCCAGTCAGGATCAGCGCGGCGAAGCTGGGTCGCCGAACGCGGATCTGGATCGAAACGCAACTGTATCAGCGCGGGTGCGCTCCATTCTGCCCGGTTGGTCAAGCTGGCAGCGGACCGCCGGTAGCGGCCGAGCCAGACCATCGCGGGGCTCGCGATAGCCGCGCCATCATAGCCCGGACGGGCAATTACCGCAATCGGCATGGTTCGGGCGACGGTTCGCCATGCCCGCCAGTGGTGAAACTGAGCCAGATTGTCGCTCCCCATCAGCCATACGAACCGGCATTTGGGGTAGCGCCGGGCGAGCTTTCGGAGCGTATCGACAGTATAGCGCGTGCCTAGCTCGCGCTCGATCGCAGTGGCGCGAATCGGTGCGCGACGCGCCTGCTTGCGCGCCGAAGCAAGCCGCGCAGCCAGCGGTGCCATCCCCGCCTTGGGTTTGAGGGGATTGCCCGGGGAGACCAGCCACCAGACCTCATCGAGGCCCAGCGCTTCACGGGCAAACAGGCTGATCCGGCGATGCCCGCCATGCGCTGGATTGAAACTGCCCCCCAGCAGACCGACCCGGATCATCCCGCCGCGAATCATCCAGCCAGTCTCATGCCGCTTGGCTCAGACCGGCTTGCGGCGCGGAAAGTGCGCCGAATCGCTGAAACCGCACTGGCAGCTGGGCATCCGGCCGCAATATTCGCCTGACTGCTGGGACGCGGCATCAGGGGCGGATCTGGCCGGTTCCGCGCACCAGCCACTTATAGGTGGTCAGCCCCTCCAGCGCGACCGGGCCGCGCGCGTGCAGCCGCCCGGTGGCAATGCCGATTTCCGCGCCAAGCCCGAACTCGCCGCCATCGGCGAACTGGGTGGAGGCATTGACCATCACGATCGCGCTATCGACCTCGCCAAGAAAGCGTTCGGCGGCGACGGGATCTTCGGTCACGATCGCGTCGGTGTGGTTGGAGGAATGGCGCGCGATATGTTCGATTGCAGTATCGAGCCCATCGACAACTGCCACACTGAGGATTGCATCAAGATATTCGCAGTCCCAATCGTCTTGGCTGGCGGGCAGGATGCGCGGGTCGAGCGCGCAGGCCCGGGCATCGCCGCGCAGCTCGCAGCCGGCCTCGAGCAGCCCCTTCACCACCCCTGGCGAATCAGCAAAGCGGGCATCAAGCAGCAGCGTTTCCATAGCCCCGCACACCCCGGTCCGGCGCAGCTTGGCATTCAGCGCGATCGCCCGGGCCTTGGCCGGATCGGCGGCGGCGTGGATATAGCTGTGGTTGATCCCGTCGAGATGCGCGAGCACCGGGACGCGGGCATCGGCCTGCACTCTTGCAACCAGGCTTTTGCCTCCGCGCGGCACGATCATGTCGATCAGCCCGGCCGCTGTCAGCATCGCGCCAACTGCGCCGCGATCCTGGGTGGGCATCAGTTGGACAGCTGCGGCGGGCACCCCCTGCGACACGAGTCCGGCAACGAGTGCAGCATGGATCGCGTGGTTGGAATGAACCGCTTCACTACCGCCGCGGAGCAATACTGCATTTCCCGAACGGACGCATAAAGCCGCGGCGTCGGCGGTCACGTTGGGGCGGCTCTCATAAATAATCCCGATCAGCCCGATCGGTACGCGGACGCGCGACATCTCCAGCCCATTGGGCCGGACCGAAGCATCGATCACCTGGCCGACCGGATCGGGCAGCGCAGCAACCTGGGCAACACCATTAGCCATTTCGGCAAGTCGTTCGTGATCGAGGTGCAGCCGGTCAAGCAAGGCAGCGCTGAGTCCGCGGGCCATGGCATCGGCCATGTCGAGGGCATTGGCGGCGAGGATTTGCGGCTCGGCGCTGCGCAAGGCCGCAGCGCCGGCAGTGAGCGCGGCAGCCTTGTGCTCATCGCTCATTCGCGCCAAAATGCGCTGCGCAGTGCGGCCCGCCCGGGCAAGGCGCCCGACCAGCAATTCGGGCAGCAATTCGGGGCTTTGGTTGGGTTCATCTGGCGCTGACATGCGCTTCGCCTAGCAGGGCATGGCAGGTTTGTCAGTGCCGGATAACGCGGTTTGGCGGGGAAGAAATTGCCCGGAGAAATTGTCTCAAATCGTTTCGTCGCGTGACTCGTGCACTTCGGCCCGACTCAGGCAGCGATGATTCGCAACCGATTGCAGTTCCTGCTAGCGGCGCCGCAGGAGAGAACAAAGGGACTCGGGGTCGTCTTGCAAAAACTAGCTGTCGGTGATCTTAACGATCGCCTGCGGACATTGTTCCCGGACCGTGAATTTTTCATGCGGTCACAGGGGCAGGTCCGTTTCATCAGGATTTCGTCGCGGCTGCAGCTGATTGCCGCGTCGATGGTCGCTGCATTGCTGCTAGCGTGGCTGGTCAGCATGGCGGTGATGGCGGTCAGCCAATACACCGCCACGCGGGATCGGCTGGCCCTGCTCGATCGCGAAGCCAAGGTTGTCAGCGCCGAGAGCCGTGTCACCGCGTATCGCGGCGATCTGGGCAATGTGGCGACCGATCTGCAAAAGCGTCAGGATTTCATCGAGAAAATGGTCGAGGCGCATGTCGGCACCTTGCCGAACGATGCCAAATCGGGCGAAACCGTCTCCAATTCAGCCGGCGAGGCTGCCAAGACCGTCAACAAGGTGAGCGCTGCACTTCCCGAAGCATCGGGTCTTGCCGTGGTCGAAGCCCGCCAGCTGGCGTTTGTCGAGCGGCTGACGCGTCTGGCCGATCGCCGCGCGATGGTAGCGTCCGACAGGATTCGCGACCTCGGGATCAATCCCGGGATTATGCTGGCCTCGCTGAAGGATCGCAGCGCTCAGGGTGGTCCGCTGATGCAGCTGGTCACTTCGCGCAAAGGAACGCTCGATCCGCGCTTTGAACGGCTTGGCATCAGCCTGGCCCGGATGGATGCGCTGGAGCGCGGCCTGGCTGGAATTCCGCAGTTTCTGCCCGCCCGCCTCGAATTCATTTCTTCTGGCTTCGGCTTCCGCGCCGATCCTTTCACCGGCGGCGGCGCCTTCCATGCCGGTCTCGATTTCAAGGGCCCGATTGGCGCGCCAATCTATGCCGCAGCGCGCGGGACGGTCAGCTTTGCCGGGATCCGCCCGGGCTATGGCAATTGCATCGAGATCACTCATGGCAACGGACTGCTGACCCGTTACGCCCATATGTCGGGCTACCGGGCCCGGATCGGCCAGCAAGTCGCGCCCGGCGACATAATCGGCATGATTGGCAACACCGGCCGCTCAACCGGTCCGCACCTTCACTTCGAGGTCCGGATCAACGACCGTCCGGTCAATCCGCGCCCATTTCTGGAGTCTGCATCTCATGTTCTCGAAAAATCCGGCGGCCCTATCGCGGCCCGGCCCCGTTAACCGCGTGGCAGGCTCCACCTTTTCGGTCTTCGGTGCAGACATCAAGATCACGGGCGACGTCCATGCCTCGGCCGATCTGCATATCGACGGGCGGATCGAAGGCGATGTGACCTGCACTTCGCTGGTCCAGGGCGAAGCGAGCGAAGTGGTCGGTGCGGTCAGCGCCGATAGCGCCCGGCTGGCCGGGACCGTGCGTGGTTCGATCAGCGTGAGCGAGCTGGTGATCCTCAAAAGCGCGCGAATCCACGGAGACGTCCACTATGACGCGCTGACCATCGAACACGGCGCGCAAGTCGACGGGCGCCTTGCGCACCGCGAACCCGGGGTCGAGCCACTGCCGCACGGTGCGGACGGCGAGCCTCGGCTGACGCTGGCAGGGTAGCATCGGGCCGATGCGGCGTGGCCGCAGCGGCAGGCGCACCATCAATCCGCAGCCAGTTCTAACCGCAAGGCTTTACGATCCAGCTTGCCGATCATCGTTTTGGGCAGGCTTTGGCGCACCACCACAGCATCGACCCGCTCATGTTTGCCGAGCTGGCCATTGAGCCAGTCCTTGAGCGCATCGCCGGTTGAATCGGCGCCTTCGACAAGCGTCACAAAAGCGCGCGGGCTTTCGCCGCGATAAGGATCGGATACCCCAATCACCAGCGCCTCCTTGACCGCTGGGTGCTGGACCAGCACCGCCTCGACCTGGCTGGGGAAGACTTTGAAGCCGCCGACCGCAATCATGTCCTTGATTCGGTCGACGATCCGGACATAGCCCTCTGCATCGAACTGCGCGACATCGCCGGTGCGCAGCCAGCGGCCGTCGTCGCGGGTCACAAACGCGGTTTCGGCGGCTTCGGGTTGGTTCCAGTAGCCTTGCATCACTTGCGGCCCCTGGACAGCCAGCTCGCCCGCCTCGCCGGGCGGGGCATCGCGGGCCGGATCCTCCTTGTCGAGCAGCCGAAGCCGCGTTGCCGGGAGCGGCTGGCCGATGGTCCCCACCCGGTCCTGACCTTCATAAGGATTGGTAGTTGCCACCCCCGCCGTTTCAGTCAGGCCATAGCCTTCGACCAGCCGCGCGTCGGTGGCTGCCTCGAAGCGGGCCTTGACCGGGGCAGGCAGTGGCGCCCCGCCAGAAATGCAGATCCGCAGGCTGGAAAAATCGGTGGTAGCGAGGCGCGGATGATCGAGCAGCGCCTGATACATCGTCGGCACGCCAGGCATGGCCGTCGCCCGGGTCCGCGCGATCGCCTTGAGTGCCTGCCCGGCATCGAACCGCGGCAACATCACGATGCAGCCGCCATTGGCCACGGTCCGGTTGAGGACGCAGACATTGGCAAAGACATGGAACAGTGGCAGCACGCCCATGATCACGTCGCGATCCCCGCGGCGCGGATCGATCGCCACAATCTGGCGCGCGTTGGCTGTCAAATTGTAGTGAGTAAGCATTGCCCCTTTGGGTGTCCCGGTGGTTCCGCCGGTATATTGCAGCAGCGCAAGATCGCGCCGGGGATCGAGTGCAACCTGGTCCGGCGTGCCTGCAACCAGCGCATCGTGCCAGCGCAGAACATTCGCTGCCACCGGGATTGGCGAGAGCGATTTGCGCCCGACCAGCCGCAACGCCGCACTCTTCAACCAGGGCAGCATCTGCGCCAGCGAGCCCACCACCAGCGTTTCCAGCGCGGAGCCTTCAAGCACCTTGAGCGCAGTGGGGAGCAGGCTGGCGACATCGACCGTGACGAGCAGCCGCGTTCCCGAATCTGCGACCTGTGCTTCTAGTTCGGCAACGGTGTAAAGCGGCGAGAAATTGACCACTATCGCACCGGCCATCATTGCGCCGTAGTACGCCGAGACATAGATCGGGACATTGGGAAGGTAGAGCCCGACGCGGTCGCCCTTGCCAATCCCCAGCCGCTGCAGTCCCAACGCGAAAGCCTGCGCTTCGCGGTAGAGATCGGCATAGCCGTAAGTTCGGCCCATAAAATCGATCAGCGGCTGGCCGGCATGGGCCTGAACACTGTCCGCGAACATCTGCGGCACAGAAAGTGGTGCAAAGCTCTGATCCCAGTCGCAAGGATGCGCATAATGCGCGCGCCAGGGCTCAGCGAGGCTATTTGCAGTCATATCAGGGAACTGCCCCTTCCCGCCGGAAAGGGCAAGCCGCGATGGGGTCAGGCGTCTCCGGCAGCTTCGGCAGCTTCCGCCGCCCGCTTGGCCTCAATCCACGCTGCCGCTTCGGCTTCCTGCGCCGCTTCGCCAGCCAGCTTGTGAGCAGCATCGCGTTCGGCGCGCAATTCCTCGATCAGCGAGGCGCGATCATCGCCAAGCCGCGCATCATCGGCCACTTCATCAACCAGACCGGCCTTCTTGGCTGCCTTGGCGACGATGGCATCGAGTTCGCGCTGCGAACACAGGCCCAGCGTAACCGGGTCCTTGGCCTGGATATTGGTGATGTTCCAATGGCTGCGATCGCGGATCGCGGAGATGGTGTTGCGGGTGGTGCCGATCAGCTTGCCGATCTGGGCGTCCGAGATTTCCGGGTGGCTGCGCAGGATCCAGGCGATGCCATCGGGCTTGTCCTGACGCTTGGACACCGGGGTATAGCGCGGGCCCTTGGTGCGGTTGACCGTGACCGGCGCCTTCTGCATTTTCAGCGCATAGGCGGGATCGGCCTGGCCCTTCTCGATCTCGGCCATGGTCAGTTCGCCCGAACGGACCGGATCGCGGCCGGTGTATTTGCTGGAGGCCAGATCATCGGCCATCGCCTGAACTTCGAGGATGTGCAGCCCGCAGAATTCAGCGATCTGTTCAAACGACAGAGCAGTGGTGTCCACCAGCCAAGAGGCAGTGGCATGCGGCATCAACGGGGTCGGCTGGGTCACGGGGTTTCTCCGGCGGAAATAATTAGGGCCGCCCCTTTCGGAGCGGCCGTGTGCCGGTTCAGTTAGGCCCAAACGGCGGCGGGGGCAAGGCTGGAGTCGCGGAGAAGCAAGGACCCGCCTAAACCTCCAGCACGATCTTCCCGATAAAGGCGCCCGATTCCATCAAAGCGTGAGCGGCTGCCGCATCGCGCAACGGAAAACTGCGGGCCATCACCGGACGCAGTCTGCCTTGCTCGACCAGCGGCCAGGCGAGCCGGGAGATCTCTTCGGTGAGCAGCGCCTTGAACTGGTTCGAGCGCGGGCGCAGGGTCGATCCGGTCAGCGTCAGCCGCCGCACCATCACCTGCGCCATATTGAGTTCGGCCTTGGCCCCGCCCTGCACCGCGATGGTCACATGGCGGCCATCCTCACCCAGACACTGAAGATTGCGCGCGACATATGCGCCCGCGACCATATCGAGCACGAGGTGAACCCCCTGGCCATCGGTGATTCGCTTTATCTCCTCGACAAAGTCGGTGGCCTTATAGTCAATCGCGTGATCCGCGCCGATTTTCAGCGCGGCAGCACATTTCTCCGCTCCGCCGCAGGTGACGATCACGGTCAGGTCGAACAGCTTGCCCAGCATGATCGCCATGCTGCCGATCCCACTGGTTCCGCCGTGGACGAGGATTGTTTCCCCTTCTTTGGCCCAGCCGCGCTCGAACACATTGTGCCACACGGTGAACAGCGTTTCAGGCAGCGCCGCCGCTTCGGCCATCGCCAGACCGGCGGGCACCGCCAAGCAGTGATCGACCTGCGCAAGGCAATATTGCGCATAGCCCCCGCCCGATACCAGCGCGCAGACTGCCTGGCCCAGCCAGGTCCGATCAACCCCCGCGCCAAGCGCAACCACCTCACCGGAAATTTCGAGGCCCGGGATCGGTGAAGCACCCGGCGGCGGCGGGTAAAAGCCCTGGCGCTGGATCACATCGGGGCGGTTGACGCCCGCGTGGCTGACCTTGATCAGCACCTGCCCCGCTCCAGGACTGGGGATAGCGATGGTCTTAGGCCGCAAAACTTCGGGCGCCCCGGGCGCGTCAAAACCTACTGCGATCATGGTTTCGGGAAGAATTACCGTCATTTGCACTGCCCCTGTTGCCCGCGGGCCACGCTGCCGCGTCTAGCGCCAGCGAAGGTTGACAGCAAGCACGCCGCGTTCGAAGCTAGGCCCATGGACGATGATGATCGCCCCCGTTCCCGCAACGATGCGGCCAGCCTGCTCGTGACCGAGAGCCTGGATCGCTATTCGCACGATGAATTGAACGAACGTATTGCCCAGCTCGAAGCTGAAATTGGCCGGGTTAAAGCGCATCGCGATCGCGCTCTGGCCCATCGCTCCGCCGCCGATGCCCTGTTCAAGCCGCGCGCCGAGTGAACTTTTTGCCTGCCCCTCGCATTGTCCGGGCGGCAACCTATTTAGGTTTGGTTAACCAAGCCGGTTCATACCTTCCGTTAGACGAAGGGTCATTCCTGCCAGCGAAAGTACGATAGATGCCCAGTTTCGCCCAGAGCCTCGAAAAGACGCTACACGCCGCCCTGAGCAACGCGTCGGAGCGGGCCCACGAATATGCTACGCTGGAGCACCTACTGCTGGCGTTGATCGACGATGAAGATGCAGCGCAGGTGATGCAGGCCTGCGGGGTGGATCTTGGCGATCTGGGCGATGTGGTGCGGCAATACCTCGATCAGGAATACCAGTCGCTCAAAACCGAGCAAAAGGGCGAGCCTGCTCCAACCGCCGGGTTCCAGCGGGTGATCCAGCGCGCCATTCTCCATGTCCAGTCATCGGGCAAAGACACTGTGACCGGGGCCAATGTGCTGGTTGCGCTGTTTTCCGAACGCGACAGCTATGCGGTCTATTTCCTCCAGCAGCAGGATATGAGCCGGCTCGATGCGGTGAGCTTCATCAGCCACGGGATCGGCAAGGGCGGCAAACGGATCGAGGATCGCACCCCCAAGGGCGCGGAACACGAAGCCCCGGCGCCCGATGAAAAGAGCGACGCCAAGGCCGGCAAAAAAGATTCCGCGCTCGAACAGTTCACCGTTAACCTCAACGAGAAGGCGCTGGCCGGCAAGATCGATCCGCTGATCGGGCGCGGCCCGGAAGTGGACCGGACGATCCAGATCCTGTGCCGCCGGAGCAAGAACAACCCGCTTTATGTCGGCGATCCCGGCGTCGGCAAGACCGCCATCGCCGAGGGCCTCGCGCGCAAGATCGTCGAAGGCGACGTGCCCGAAGTCCTGACCAATGCGGTGATCTATTCGCTCGACATGGGGGCCTTGCTGGCCGGCACGCGCTATCGCGGCGACTTTGAAGAGCGCCTCAAGCAAGTTGTCAACGAGCTTGAGAAACTGCCTGACGCAGTCCTGTTTATCGATGAAATTCATACTGTTATTGGCGCCGGCGCAACCAGCGGCGGGGCGATGGATGCGTCCAATCTGCTCAAGCCCGCGCTGTCAGGCGGGACAATCCGCTGCATCGGCTCGACCACCTACAAGGAATTCCGCAACCACTTCGAAAAGGACCGCGCGCTGCTGCGGCGGTTCCAAAAGATCGATGTCAACGAGCCGACCATCGAGGATACGATCAAGATCCTCAAAGGTTTGCGCTCGGCCTTCGAGGACCATCACAAGGTCAAATACACCCCCGATGCGATCAAGACCGCCGTCGAACTTTCGGCGCGCTACATCAATGACCGCAAGTTGCCCGACAAGGCGATCGATGTGATCGACGAGGTTGGCGCGATGCAGATGCTGGTGCCGCCATCAAAGCGCAAGAAGGTGATCACCGCGCGCGAGATCGAACAGGTGATCGCGACCATGGCACGAATCCCGCCCAAATCGGTCTCTTCGGATGATCGCCAGGCGCTCGAACATCTCGATCGCGACTTGAAGCGGGTCGTGTTCGGCCAGGACAAGGCAATCACCGTGCTGGCTTCGGCGATGAAGCTCAGCCGTGCCGGCCTGCGCGATCCCGACAAGCCGATCGGCAGCTTCCTGTTTTCAGGTCCGACCGGCGTCGGCAAGACCGAGGTCGCCCGCCAGCTGGCCTCGATCATGGGCATTCCGCTGCAGCGCTTCGACATGTCGGAATATATGGAGCGGCATTCGGTTTCGCGGCTCATCGGCGCGCCGCCGGGCTATGTCGGCTTCGATCAGGGCGGTTTGCTCACCGATGCGATCGACCAGCAGCCGCATTGCGTGCTGCTGCTTGACGAGATCGAGAAGGCGCATCCCGATCTGTTCGGAATATTGCTGCAGGTGATGGATAACGGCCGGCTCACCGATCACCACGGCAAAACGGTCGATTTCCGCAATGTCGTGCTGGTGATGACCACCAATGCCGGCGCGTCCGACATGGCCAGTCAGGGTATCGGGTTTGGCGACGTGTCCAAGGAAGATGCCGGTGACGAGGCGGTGAAGCGCATGTTCACCCCCGAATTCCGCAACCGGATCGATGCGATCGTGCCGTTCTCCTATCTGCCGACCGAAGTGATCAGCCGGGTGGTCGACAAGTTCATCCTCCAGCTCGAACTTCAGCTGGCCGAACAGAATGTCCACATCCAGTTCGATAGCGACGCCCGCGAATGGCTGGGGACGCGCGGCTATGACAAGCTATATGGGGCACGGCCGATGGCCCGGCTAATCCAGGACAAGGTCAAACAGCCGCTCGCCGAGGAGCTGTTGTTCGGCAAGCTGCGCTATGGCGGGGAAGTTCATGTCAGCGTCAAAGACGATGCGATGGGCTTCGAGCTGACCCCGGCTCCGCCCAAGCTGGTCAGAAAAAAGGCGGCCAAGCCGGCGAAAAAGCCCAAGGCCAAGTCCGACACCATCGAGGATGGCAGCGAATAGGCCAGCGGGGTGACTGGCGAGCTGGCTGGTCCTCGATCCGGAAGCGCTTGTCGCGGCTAGTTGCGCGGCGCAACAGTTGCGCTTGTGACATCACACGCGGCGCGGTGGTGCCGCCCGTTCTCGGTATAATGCGCGACGCCCGCGCGCATCCCGGCGATCGCCATGTCGTCAAGCTCGCGCATGAACCGCGCCGGGCGGCCGCCCCACAGCGCACGCGGCTCGATGATCTTGCCTTCAAGCAGCAGGGCACCGGCCGCCAGCATCGCGTCGCTGCCGATCCGCGCCTTGTTCATGACGATCGCGCCAAGTCCGACAAAGGCGCGATCCTCAAGCACGCAGCCATGGATCATTGCCATATGGCCGATCAGCACATCATCGCCGATCAGCGTTGGCGAACCATCGGGATCACCGGGGCGCGGCGGATCGCAATGGATCACACTGCCGTCCTGAATATTGCTGCGCGCGCCGATCACGATCCGGCTGACATCGGCGCGGATCACGCAATTGTACCAGACGCTGGCATCCGGTCCGATCTCGACATCGCCGATGATCCGGCAGCCGGGCGCGATGAAGGCGCTGTCATGGATCCGTGGGCTTTTCCCATGGATGGCGATGATCGTGGTGTCGGGACGGTGCGTGCTCATGGTTTCCCCATCAGATTGTGCCAGCGGACAAAGGGCAGGATCGAGGCGTGGTCATCTGTCCACGGCTGTTGCGCCGGCGGCATCAGCCGGTCAAACGGACTTTCCGGTGCGAGCGCCTGGACCTCGGCCAGCCGCGCCGAATCGCGCGCCAGGACCACCCAGGAAGAAGGGGTATACAGCAGCTGGTTGCCTGGGTTGTCATTGCGAACGGCGGCAAACAGGCCATGTCGCTTGGCTGCGGCAGCCAGCACCGGCTCCAGCTCGATGAAGCGGTTGGAGATATGGATCACCAGCAGCCCTTCAGACTGAAGCGCGCGAAGATAGACCACGAAGGCTTCATCGGTCAGCAAATGGAGCGGGATTGAATCTGAGGAGAAGGCGTCGATCGCCAGCACATCGACACTCGCGGGCGCGGCCTTCGCCAGTTCGAGCCGGGCATCGCCGATCAGCACCTGCGCGTCTGGGGCGCAATCAGCAAGATAAGTGAAATCGCGCCGCCGCGAGAATTCCAGCACCTCGGGATCGATCTCATAGAATCGCCACTGTTCGCCCGGGCGGTGGAGGCAGGCGAGCGTCCCGGTGCCCAGCCCGACCACGCCGATCCGCGCAGCCGGGCCATAGAGCTGCTGCGCATGAGCCAGAACGATGCCGATCCCGGTTTTCGCGCCGTAATAGCTGATCGGGGTGTGGCGGAGCTTGGGGTCGGTTGACTGCACGCCGTGCAGCGTCGTGCCATGCGCCAGCATCCGCAGGCGCTGATCAGGGTAGTTGCGCAGGGTATAAATCCCGAAATAGCTGCGGCTGCGCAAGCCATCAAGCGAGGTCTGGATCGTATCCACCCCGCCCTGCGCCAGCATCAGCAGGGCCAGCACCGCCAGAAAGGCCGCGCGCCATGGGGTCAGCAGCATTCCGATGAGGATAATTCCGCCTGCCAGCAGCATCCGCGCTGCCGATCCATCCACGGCCCACAGAATGTCCAGCAGCTGCCAGGCGAGCAGCGCGGCAAGAACCAGCAGCACGGCAAGTCCAAGCCGCGCCATGCCCGGCTCGAGGCCCGACAACTGCCGCCAATCGAGCCAGCGCGACAATGGCAAGAGCGCCGCGGCGGCCAAGACCAGCAGCGGATGCTCCCACGCCCAGTCAAACAGCAATGGCGCAATGAGCGCGGTGAACAGTCCGCCCAGCGCACCGCCCGCCGACATCACCAGATAGAACAAGGTCAGCCGCCCGGCATCAGGGCGCAGCTCATAGAGTCGGGAATGGAGCGCGACGCAGACTGCGAACAGCAGCGCGACACTGGCAAACACCGGAACCAGCCCGGAGCCCCCGCGTGAGGCCATCGCCACCCCGCCCGCCAGCAGCATCAACAGCGGGGTGACAAAGCAGATCGCCCACGCCGGCCCGCGCTGGTCGGCAAAGGCGAAAACGAAGCTGAACAGGTAGAGCCCGAGCGGGATCACCCACAGTAGCGGCATCGCAAACAGATCGGTGGTGAGGTGCGTGGTGGTCGAGAGCATCAGGCCGGACGGCACTGCGGCGAGGGCCAGCCAGGTCAGAATTCGCCGCAAGGGCACGGTTTCCGTCGGATTGGCTGACGTCACGGCTTCACCGCTCGGCGCGATTGCCCAGCGCGCGGCTGCGGCCAGCCCGACCAGCAGCACCAGCAGGCCGTAGCCCAGGCTCCAGCCCAGGCTTTGCCAACGCAGCGGCAACAGCGGCTCGACCAGCAACGGATAAGCGATCAGCCCGGTAAAGCTGCCAAAGTTGGAAGCGGCGTAAAGCGCCCAGGGCTCTCCGGCTCGCGGATGCGCGGCAAACCAGCGCTGCATCAACGGGGCTTGGGCGGAAACCAGCAGGAACACCGGACCGATGCTCAGCGCAAACAGCCACGGCACCCAGATCGCTTCGCTGCCCGGCGCGGGCGGCGCCAGCTCAGCCAGGCCAATCGGCAGGGTCAATGCAGCGAGCAGCAACAGGCCAAGGTGAATCGCCGCCTGCCGCCGCAGCGCAAACCGGCCGAGCCAATGGGCATAGGCATAGCCGCCGAGCAACAGCGCCTGATAGACCAGCATCGCGCTGTTCCAGACATTCGGCGCCCCGCCGAGGCGCGGCAGCGCCATCCGCGCAACCATC
>JANNAE010000076.1:0-72335 GCA_031383985.1 Novosphingobium sp.
AGGTGTCGTTAGATGCGACCCTGCGTGAAGAAGGAAGCTTCAGCGATAGCGGCGACCGTAAGTCCGGGCTGGTCAGGCGTTGAAACGCCAACCTCACGCTGCCGGGACTGCGGCGGGATAAGACCCGCGCGCCGATTGCTGGAAGTTCATCTAGGGTGCGTTGCAGCAAAAAGCAAGAAAATTACGCGACGCTCAACGCAGGTGGCCCGTCGCAAGCCAACATCGTCCTCCAGCTGCCCCCAAATCGAGCGCCGTCAGAGCGAATGAAGCCAATGGAAGCATTGGATATTCTTGCCCCTGCCTGCGTTGACTGCAATAGACCTCCGGCGATGCACCATCCGCCCAGCCCCTGCACCGGCATTTGCCGGATCGAACCGGCCACCGGCTGGTGCGAGGGCTGCAAGCGCACGCTGGGCGAAATTGCCGACTGGCCGATGCTGCGGGCATCGGACAAGCGCAAGATTCTGGCGCAGCTGGCTAGCCGCCCCAACCCTTGAACCACGTGTCCCCGCCCATCACCTGGCGCCTGAGCGAGGCCCGTGCCAGACGCTCCACCTCCACCTTGCGGCGCGCGGCGTTGAGCGGGACAGTGGGTGCCGGGCGGAGAATTTCGGCGTCATAGCCATCGGCCACGATCAGCCCGCAGCGCTCCGGCAGGAAAGCCTCGGTCGCCAGGCAGGCGGGATCCAGATGCGCGGCCAGGCCCCAATAGAAGCGGTCGCAATGGTCAAGATAGTCGGTCCATTTGCCGTCCCCCAGCAGATCGGCCCGGCTGACCTTGATCTCGACGATGATCACCTGCCCCTTGGCATCGATCCCCATCAGATCGGCGCGGCGATTCGATCTGAGCGGCATTTCGGGCAGGCACCAGATATCGTTGCGCGCAAACAGCCGGGTGATCCCGCGCGCCACGGCCAGCGCGGCGCGTTCTTCTGGGCTGGCGGGAATCGGTGCGGGACTGGCCATCGCCGATCTTTAGGAACGTAGAGAGAACAAGGCAAGTGCCGCTGCTTGCGCTTCAATCGCTCGATGGCGGCCTCAACGCGAGCAGTGCGGCGCAGGCGATCTCGAATTCCTGCGACAACGCCAATGCGGCGGGCGCGGGATTAGCGCCGCGTGTATGGACAGTGAGTAGGGCAGCCAGCCCCGCCTCCATGATCGCGGAGAGATCTGCGATCCCCTGAACAGCCATATTGCGCCGCCACCCGCCAACATTATCCATCACGGCCAGAAAGTTGGGCATTGCGGGCTGCGCTGGCTGCTGCGGCAAGCCTGCCAGCGTTGCCACAACCCGGGCCGCATCGCCCAGCGCAACCCACTTGATCTCCATTGCGCCGGACGAATTGCGGTCGGGCCCGGCTGGCTCCGAACCTGGCACCAAACCAAGCCCCAAACCGGGGAGCGCCGCGCCGACCGGCAGCCCGGGTGCGATAAATGTGGGAGGAGTGGCGTTCATGCCCGTTGTCTAGCGCGGCTGGCCTTTCCATTTTGCTAACTTCGCGGGGCGGGTTCAAAAGGCGCTGGCGCGACGCGCTTTGCACTGCTAACCGGCCCAGCGATGCATCCGTAGCTCAGCTGGATAGAGTACTGCCCTCCGAAGGCAGGGGTCACAGGTTCGAATCCTGTCGGGTGCACCAAATTTTTTCATGAGAACCGGCCAGTTCAGCTGGATTGTGGCGTGTTTAACCACTCGCCATTGCTGCAAAGCGTGTGGCCAGGATCGCATCGGCCTGCCCCATGATGTTCCGGACCAGCTCGGCGCAGGTCGGGATGTCATGGATCAGCGCTTGGCTCTGGCCGGTCGTCCAGATGCCGCCATCCAGATCGCCGTCACGCAAGACATTGCTGCGGCCCCGCGCGCCGGCCATCAATTCGCGGACATCGTCGAAGCTCTTGGTCGGATCGCGCTGGATCTCGGCGACCTGTTCGGAAACCGCATTGCGCGCGACGCGGGCGGTGTTGCGCAACGAGCGGCCGACCAGGACAGTATCGCGTTCGGTATATTCAACGATCTGGCGTTTCACATTGTCATGGATCTGGGCTTCGACGGTGGCGCAAAACCGGGTCCCCATGTTGACCCCGTCAGCACCAAGCGCCAGCGCGGCGATCAGGCTGCGGCCATCGGCCATCCCGCCCGAAGCGATGACTGGCACGTCAACCGCGTCGACCGTCGCTGGCAGCAGCACGATCAGGCCGACATCATCCTCTCCGGGATGGCCGGCGCATTCGAAACCATCGATGCTGATCACATCGACCCCGTGCCGCACCGCCGATACCGAGTGCCGCACCGAGGTGCATTTGTGGATGACCTTGACGCCGTGCTCCTTGAAGCGCGGCAAATGATCGGTTGGCGCGCGTCCGGCGGTCTCGACGATCTTGATGCCCGAGGCGATGATCGCTTCGCGGTAATCGTCATAGGGAATCGGGTTGATCGACGGCAGCAGCGTCAGATTGACGCCAAACGGCTGGTCGGTCAGCCGCTTGGTCTTTTCGATTTCGGCCAGCAGTTCTTCGCCTGAGGGGAACATATGCGCGGTAATAAACCCGAGCGCACCGGCATTGGCGACCGCCGCGACCAGCTCGCCATAACCAACCCCGGTCATCCCGCCCATCACGATCGGGGTCTTCACGCCGAACAGTTCGGTAATACGTGTCTTCATTGAATTTCTTCCCCGGGGATGAGTGATTTTTATCTTGGTCTCGACAATTCTCACCAATGGCGATCATGTCAATTGGCAAGCCGTGCGGGTCTAGGCAAAGCCCCGCTCAAGAAACTGCTCGGCCAACCCGGCGAGCAGCGCTGCGCCGCGCGGCATGACGGTCTCGTCCAGCATCATCCGGGTCGAGTGGATGCCGCAGCACCGGGTCCAGTCCTCACCTTCATGGGAGACGCCGATGAAGAACATCGCGCCAGGGACTTTCTCAAGCACATAGGAGAAGTCCTCTGCGCCCATGATCGGATGTTCCATCTCGCGCCAGGCCGTTGCACCAAACAGATCGCGGACCACTTGCGAGCCGAACGCCACTGCGCGCGGATCGCAGATGGTCACCGGGAAACCTTCTTCGAGGTGGACTTTGGCGCTCAGGCCATGCGCGGCGGCGATGCCGGTTGCCAGCTGCTCGATCCCCTCGCGCAGCCGCGTCCGGTTGGCCGCAGACAGCGTGCGCATGGTCCCTTTCATCACCGCGCGATCGGGGATGACATTATAGGTTGTACCTGATTCAATCTTGGCGATGGTCACCACCACCGCATCGGCGGCATTGAATTTGCGGGTGACCAAAGCCTGCAACGCGGTGACGATCTCGCAGGCTACCGGGATCGGATCGAGCGTTTCGTGCGGCATCGAGGCATGGCCGCCGCGCCCTTCGATGGTGATCTCGATCTGGTCGGTCGCCGCCATCAACGGCCCCGCTCTCCCCGCGATCAGCCCGCGCGGTGCATTGGGCATGACGTGGAGCGCGTAGGCGGCGTCGGGCAAGGGGCGGTCGGTGCCCCCCAGCAAGCCATCATCAAGCATGAAGCGCGCGCCGTGCCAGCCTTCCTCGCCGGGCTGGAACATGAACCGCACTTCGCCTGTGAGGGTCTCGCGCCGGGCGCAGAGCAGTTCGGCCGCGCCCGACAGCATCGCGACATGGGCGTCATGGCCGCAGGCGTGCATCGCGCCGGGGATGATCGAGGCAAACTCCAGCCCGGTTTCCTCGGGCATTGGCAGCGCATCCATATCGCCGCGCAGCAGCACGATCCGGCCCTCGCCCGCCCCGCCCATCAGTGTAGCCACCAGTCCGGTGGTTGATGGACCTTCGCGCCATTCGAGCGGGAGATGCGCCAAGGCGGCGCGGATCTTGTCCCGTGTTTTGGGCGTGTGGAGCCCCAGCTCGGGTTCCGCATGGATTGCCCGGCGCAGGCTGACGAGGCGATCAGACAGCGCGTTGGCATCATCGAGCAGCATGTCAGGCTCCGATTTTGAGGGCGATCCGCCGGCCGGCCGCATTATGCATCGCCACCGAGCCGACCAACAACAGGTTGAGCAGCGCCGTCTGGTAAAGGAAATACCACAGCGGACCCTGACCGGTGGTGCTGGCGGAGAGGCCCGCCGCCAGCATCGCCAAGCCCAGCACGATCGCGCGGGGGTTGGGGCCGAGTATTTTGCACATCCGCAGCAATGGCGGTGCCTCGGCACGGACTGCGGCGCGGATTTCCTCGAGCCGGGCGGGATCGCCCTGTGCCGCTTCAACCGCGGCGTCGACCCGCAGCGCATGGGGGGTCATCCCGCTGGCCAACCGCAGATAGGCTGAGACAATCGCCCCGAAGAAACCGCTAGCGGTGGCAGAGCCGGCCTGGGCATGGGTGTTGCGCAGCCACGGGGTGCCATAGACCCACCATTGATACTGGCGGCGCTGGACTTCGACATGGTTCGATTGGACGATATGGCTCAGCCCTGCGCCCAGCATCCACCATCCGGCCGAGGGCCCGATCGCGCCCGCAAGAACCCAGCCGAGCACCAGATAGAGCACGATGTGGCTGGTATAATCGCAAACGCCATCGACCAGTTCGCCGATCGGGCTGGCCCGGCCAGTAATGCGGGCGAGATCGCCATCGGCGCCATCGACCACATGCCAGCTCATATGCAGCGCCAGCCCCAGCGCTGCCATCAGCGGCCAGCCGGGCTGGGCATAGGCAATTGCGGCACCGACCACGAACAGCCCGCCGATCACCGAAACGATGTTGGGGGTCAGCGGAGTCTTCGCCAAAGCCCGCGCCAACTGCCAGGCCAGCGGATGGTAGAGGTAGTGATTAAGCGGATCCTGCAGCTCGCGCGCGCGCCTTGAACGCTCGGGCGGGCGCTCGGGCGATCGCTTCGGCGGCCCGGGTTGACCGGCGTTCAAATCGTTCGAATCTGTTGAGGCGACTGACCCCGCCATTTCCCCTCCTCCTTGCAGCGCCTCTTGGCGCATAGACTCCGGCTTCCTATAATTGCTCTTGCCGTCCGCAACGGCGACTGTCGAGCCGAATGACGCGCAGACCGTGCTAGGCCTGCACGAGGTCTGGAAAGGATATTGCATAACCGCCCGCGCCATCATTCTGTTTTCCAGCGCGGCCACCGCCGGACAACGCGTCGCCGGCCTTCCTGCCGCCGCCCGTGCGGTGCGCGAGGCCGTGCTTGCCGGGTTTGACCATTGCATCGTTGCCGCCCCCGAGGGCTGGCGACCCGATCGGGCGTCGCTCGTTGAAATTGCCCGGCTTTGTCCCGCCGCGACGGTAGAATTTGCGACGGAAGTTCAAGCCATGGCGACGGCCAGCCCGGATACGCTGCTGATTTCGGGCGAACGGCAGGTCGAGGCGCGGGATCTGCGACTGGCGATGAGCGGTGGACCTATGGACGGCGTCCTGCCCATCAGAGATGCTGAATTTTCGGTACTGTGCCATTTGCGCAACGGCGGCGGAGCCAGCGCGCTGGCGCTCGCCGGGCGCAGAATTCTGGCGGCAACCGCCAAATCGGGCGATGGAATCGTCTCGCGGGTGCTCAATCGGCGCATCTCACAAGGCATTTCCGGTGTTTTGCTGCGCTCTTCGGCGATTCGACCGGTCCATGCGACGATTGCCAGCGCGCTGATCGCGTTGGTGATGATGGGCTGGTTGATCCAGGGCAGTGAACGCGGTCTGATAATCGCCGGGCTGTTGTTCCAGCTCGCCTCGATCATCGACGGGGTGGACGGCGAAATTGCCCGTGCGACTTTCCGCAGTTCGCCGCGAGGGGCGATGATCGACAGTCTGGTCGATGCCGCGACCAATCTGGGTTTTATCGGCGGGGTGGTGCTAAGTCTTTATGCACAGGGTGAAACCCGGGCGGCGATCGCGGGCGGATTCGGCCTGGCCATGCTCGCCTCGGGTCTGACCCTGATCGGCCGGCGCAGCCGGAACGACCATGCGGGGCTTACCTTCGATGCCGTGAAAACGCATTTCAGCGTGCAGCGTTCGCGGATAATGACCTGGCTCACCTGGCTGACGATGCGAGATTTCTTCGCATTGGTCGGTGCGGTGTTGATAATAGCCGGTTTTGCCCCGCAGGCGCTGATGCTGTTTGCGGTTGTTGCTACCGGCTGGCTAGCGGTGGTAGTAACGGTCATGGGTCGTGAACCGGCTTGACGTGTGCCAAACTTCTTGCTTTTGCCGCGCGAAATTCTCAATGACGCGAGATTGTCACAGCCGCACCGCGTCTGTCTGAAGGGATAGAACTAGAATGAAGCCTATCAAGGTCGCCATTATCGGCGTGGGCAATTGCGCCAGTTCGCTGGTGCAAGGCGTTGCCTATTATCGCTCGAACAACTCTTCGCAGGGACTGATTCACGACAAAATCGGCGGCTACGGTGCCGGTGATGTCGAATTCGTGCTGGGCGTGGACGTTGATGCCCGCAAGGTCGGACTGGATGTTGCGGAGGCAATCTTCTCGGCTCCCAACTGCACCGCGGTGTTCCAGGAAAAAGTGCCCGCTGCCGGTAACACGGTGATCATGGGCAAGATTCTCGATGGCGTTGCCGATCACATGACCGGGATGGGCGACAAAGGCTTCATCCTCTCCGATGCTCCCGAAGCTACTCACGAATCGATGGTCGCCGCGCTGCGTGACAGCGGCGCCGAAGTGCTGCTCAACTTCCTGCCGGTCGGATCGGAAGAGGCCACCGAATTCTACATGGAATGCGCGCTCGAAGTGGGCGTTGCGGTGGTCAACTGCATGCCGGTGTTCATCGCCAGCCGTCCCGAGTGGGAAGCCCGGTTCCGCGCCAAAAACATCCCGATCATCGGCGATGACATCAAGGCGCAGGTCGGCGCCACTATCGTTCACCGCGTGCTTTCCAGCCTGTTCGGTGCGCGCGGGGTGAATATTGAGCGGACCTATCAGCTCAACACCGGTGGCAATACCGATTTCATGAACATGCTCGATCGCCAGCGGCTGGGCAGCAAGAAGACCTCCAAGACCGAAGCTGTGCAGGCGATGCTCGCGCAGCGGCTTGAGGATGAGAACATCCACGTTGGCCCGTCGGACTATGTTCCGTGGCAGAAGGACAACAAGCTGTGCTTCCTGCGGCTTGAGGCCAACCAGTGGGGCAATGTCCCGATGAACCTGGAGCTGCGCCTATCAGTCGAGGACAGCCCGAACTCGGCGGCTTGCGTCATGGACGCGATCCGTTGCTGCAAGGTTGCGCTGGAGCGCGGCGAAGGCGGGGCGCTGATTGGCCCGTCGGCCTATTTCTGCAAGCACCCGCCGCAGCAATTCAACGATGATGTCGCAGCGCAGATGGTTGACCAATATGTCGGTGAAACCGCGCTGGCCGCAGAATAATCCGAACCTCAAGGGGTTTCGACGGCGCCGGTAAGCATCAGCCTACCGGCGCCGTTTTCATTTGGAGCAAGCAATGGACGCGCTGATCATCGCCGCCGGCTATGGCAGCCGCTTGCGGGAGCTGTCGGATTCAAAACCGCTGACTGAAGTGGCGGGAATTACCTTGCTCGAACTGGGGGTGCGCCAGGCTCGCGCCGCCGGTGCTGCACGGGTGGTGGTGGTGACCGGGCACAAAGCCGCCGATATTGAGGCTTTCTTGCCCGAATTGTCCGAACAGACCGGGATTTCGGTGGTCGCAGTGCGGGTCGATGATTGGTCAAAGCCCAATGGCTATTCGGTGATGGCCGGGGCTGCCGCGATAGTGGGCGACTATTTGCTGATGATGTCCGACCATATCTTCTCGGCCGAAATCCTCACCCGGCTGGCCCGCCAGGGCGCGGCTGACCGGGGGGTAACGCTCGCCATAGATACCCGGGTCGATAGCCCGCTGGTCGATCCGGATGACGCGACCTGGGTCAAGCTGGATGCCAGCCACAAGATCACCGCCATCGGCAAGACTATCCCGGCCTATGACGCAGTCGATTGCGGAGCTTTTCTGGCCACGTCAGAACTGGCCGCCGCGATTGCCGCTGCGATTGCTGCGGGTCAATCGGGCAGCCTGTCGGACGGCATGCAGCGGCTGGCCGATGCGGGCCGGGCGGCGACGATGGATGTCGGTGAAGCGTGGTGGCTCGATGTCGACGATCCGCGCGCCCACGCTTTGGCCGAGGTCCAGGCTCCGGTGGAGCTTAGCGAGATCTACGGCTGATCTGCGGCGTTACGGGTACTTCATCTGGATCCGTGAGGTCAGTCCGCTCCGCGGCACATTGAGGCGGACCGAGCGGAAGGACGGCAGGCCCGCCAGCGTCAGCGGATTGTTCGAAAAGCCGTAACCCTCAGCCGGGAACCCGATCCCGGTGCGGTCGAACTTCCGGTTGGCGTTCTCATCATGGTAGATCGCCAGCGCATAGACGCCGGGCTGCGGCACAAAGATGCAGGCGCGGGTGGTGCCCGACTGGGCATCGACCCGGCCGACATAAAGCGAGCCCTTCTTGACCAGAAACTTGCTGCTGTTGTCGGCATAAAGGGTCACCGCCACCAGGCCGCTGCCATCGCGGACTCCTTCGAGCACAACATTGAGCCAGATCTGGCTGGCCGGACCAGTGCAGCCAGCCGGAGCTTTTACTACCGCAGCTTCGCTCAGGGCAGGACCCGGCGCGGCAGCGGCACCAACTCCGGCGGGGAGCAGAACGGCGGACAGCAACGAGGCCGCGGCGCGGAAACGTCTCGGCAAAATCATGGGCGTGTCGATCCTGACAACTGTTGATGGGGGGATGGTGGCAGCCTTGCAGCGGGTTCGCGACGGTGAAGCTGTGGCGCGGCGATAGGTCCTTGATGCGATTCGTGCGCTGAATACCGGGTGAATTGCGCAGAATTGCGGTTGATCTGAAATTTAGCCCGTTCCACCCGGCGATTCCATAGCGACGATTTGTCCCGAATCCAATCGCACTACCTGATTGGCTAGCCCGGCAAGCGCGCCGCGATGGCAGATTATGACCATTGTCATCCGCCCGCGCAGCCGCGCTAGCGCCGTGCTGATCAGCGCTTCGTTGGCCGGGTCCAACGCACTGGTGGCTTCATCGAGGATCAGCAGAGACGGATCGCGCAGCAGCGCCCGGGCCAGCATCAACCGCTGACGCTCTCCGCCGGACAGGACCCGTCCGCCATCGCCGACGCGGGTTTCTATCCCCTCGGGCAGCGCGAAGACAAACTCCGCCGCAGCGTCGCGCAGCGCCGCCTCCAGCTGCCCGTCGGTGGCATCGGGCGCGGCCCAGCGCAGGTTTTCGGCAATCGTTTCTGCCAGCAACACCGGGTCCTGCTGGACATAGGCCACGCGGCCGCGCCAGGCTTGGCGCTGCGGTCCGTCCAGCTCTGTCCCATCGATAATGATCCGGCCCGCATCGGGCGAAAGCAGCCCGCCAAGCAAGTCTGCCAGCGTGCTCTTACCGGCGCCTGAAGGACCTAGCAGCGCCGTGGTGCTGCCCGCCGGGATGGTCAGGGTGATGCTCGACAGCGCCAGCGCGTCAGCTCCGGCAAATTGCACGGTTACATCCTGCAGTTCGATTTGCCGGGCCAGTTGAGGCCCGGGCGCGGCCTCCAGCATTGGTTCGCGCGCAGCCTCCAGCCGGGCGATCAAGGTCAGCGCGCCGGTGGTGGCCGGGCTGGCATGAGCCCAGCTCTGCCAGGATTCCTGCAAGGCGCCGAGCAGCGGCAAGGCCCGGGCGAACAAGGCAACCAGCGGCAAAACCAGCGCCGGGCCGACGTCCCACCGGGCTATCGCGAGCCAGACGATCACCGCCAGCACCGCCGCTGCGCCGCCGTGCAAGGCGAGGCGGGCCAGGCCAAGGTCGCGCATGAAGGCGAATTGCGAGCGGCGCATAGTGTCCATAGCGCCCGCCGCGCCGCCTTCGGCCGAGGCTTCCTTGCCAAAGCTCTTGATCACCCGCAGCGCGGTTTGTCCCTCGGTGAACTGGCTCAGCACTGTGGCATAGGCCTGGTTCAGCCGCTCGCCCAGCAGAGCTGCACGGCGGCGCAGCCGGGCATGGGCAAGCAGCACCAGGCCGCCGCCTGCCAATGCCCCCAGCGCCGCCAGGGGGGAGAGCGCCAGCGCCGCAAGGCCGATCCCGCCCAAAGTAACGGCGTGCGTTGCAGCATGGAGCGCATGGCTTACCCCTTCGCCGATCCGGTCAATATCGGTCATCAGCATGCTGGTATTGTCAGAGCGGCGCAGGGTTGCCACCACACGCCAATCGCAGCGCACCAATGCTGACCAGGCGCGGCGGCGCAGTCCGTCAACCAGTGCCACCTCAAACCGCAGCGCCGCCATGTTGCGCGCATTGGTCAGCACAGAGCGCAGCAGCACCAGCGCGACGAACAGGCCAAGCAGGACCGGCAGCGAGCTGGGCAGCCAGTCGTTCATGGCACCCAGCAGCCCGGTTTGCCGCGCGCCGCCATCGGCGCCAAGTGCTCCTAGCATCGGCACCAGCAGCAACAGGCCGATGCCCTCCGTCAGCGCGGAAAACACCATCAGTGCCGCCAGACCCAGCCCTTGCAAAAGTTGCGCACGGGTAAGAAGTTGGCGCAGTCCGGGGCCGCTGCGGCTCATGGGGTCAGTTCATCCCTCGAGCCAGCCTGGTTTCTTCCGGTCATGAATTCGACATAGCGAACCATCGCCAAAGCGCGGGGGAGGGTGAAGGCGCATGGGAAATACACCTCGTCATCCAGGGTGGAGCGCTCAGGCCAATTGTCCAATGTGTGGTCCAGCCCATCGAAATCGATGAACCGATCCAGTTCGGGATTGGCCCGTGCGGCCTGCAACGCCGCGCGCATTTCGGGGACACGCGGAGTGAGCAACCCGTGCCAATCGGAATATTGGATGCCGATCGTCTGGCTGGTCCGCTGTGCTTCGGGCATCTCGCCACGGCCCAGTTCGCGCGCTAGCCAGCGCATCTGTCCATCGCGCATGAACATTTCGGTCGGCAGGCTGGTGCAGAATGAGAACAGCGGACGGTAGGCCGGAACATCGCGCAGCCGCACCTCATAAAGCTGTTCCAGCCCCTGCTGATAATCGGACGATTCGATGTCGCCGCGGGCCAACTGATCGATCCGCAATTGCTGGCGCGTAGCATATTGGTCGCGCTCGAAGCTGACCCCGGCTTGGCGCGCCCGGTCGATGACCGATTCTTCAGCCAGTGCGGAATGCCGCAACCCGGCAAACCCGACGTTGATCGGCTGGGTGCTCTTTCCGAGCCCGCGGCGCATCGCCTTCCACCAGCGATCGGGCAGCATCGGAACCAAGGCGCGCGAGATCAGCCGGCGGTGCATCGCCCGCTCGCCCTTGCTGTCTGCTGCCAGCGCCAGATAGAGCTGGCGCCAGCGCAATCGGCGGAAATACTCGGTGTAACCCCAGTCACCCCACGAGCTGAAGGTCGGCTCGCCCATGTCCGATGACAGGATCAGATCGCAACCTTCTTCGCGGGCGCGCTGGAACAACCCGTGGAAGCGGAAGTTCATCGGCAGGCAGCTTTGCCCGGTTCCCATGGCCAGGAACATCGCTTCCAGCCGGTGATCGAACTGCATGCCCTCATTGCTGATGAAATGCGGTTCGAGCCGGGGATGGAGCTTGGCAAAAGCCTCAACCCCGGCCTGTTCGTTGAGGCAGTGAAAGGGCACCTCGTCCTGGGCGCAGGCGGATGAGGGAATATTGGTAAAACTCTTGAGCCGCTGGCCCGGCGGCAGCGCGCGCAAGACCCGCGCTGCGACATTCGAAGAATCGAGCCCGGCTGAAAGCTGGACGCCTGGTTGGCGCGCGCCGGCGATCGCCACCGCCGATGCCTCTGCCAGCAGATGATCGGCCTGGGCGACCAGATCGGCCGGTTTGCCGCGATTGGTCCCGTGCGGCTGGCTGAGCGGATCGAAGAAGCGATGCTTGCGGCGTTGGCCGGGGGCTAGGTGAACCACGCTGCCCAGATCGACCCGCCACGATCCGATCAGGAAATCCTCATCCTCGGTCGGGTTGAAATAGAGCGCGTCGACCATTTTGCGCCGGTTGAGCCGCCGCTCCAGCCCCATAAGCTCAAGCACGCGGGGGACCGATGCCGCACCGATGGTCTCTGCGGTGTGGAAATAATGCAGCGGCGGCGCGCGCAGGGCGCTGCGGGCCAACCGGGCAGTTCTTTCCCGGGGATCATGCAGGATGGTGCAATAGTGGCCGAGCAGATGATCGTCCGCGTCATCTTCCCAGCGATCGACCGCAGCGCCGTAGACTGCTGCGGGATCGGCGCTGTCAATTCCCAGTTCGGCGGCGATTGCCGCGCAATTGTCAAACCAGCCATGGAACAGCACCAGTCGGCCCGATGCAGCGCGGGCCGGCTGCCATTGCCGCCACAGTGGTGGTTGCCGCGCGCGCAAATGGCGGGGTGGCAACTGGTCGACCGGGGGCAGCCAGGCGAGCACCGCGTTGGGCTCACGCCAGACCGGTGCAGGGATCTGGGCAAACAGCCCCAGCGATGCTGCAATTCTGTCAGGAAAGTCCGGCTCGCCAGACCTTGGGCCTGCGAAAAAAGCCAGCATCAGACAATTCCAGCAAGGCAGCCCCTCGCCCTGACCAGCGAAGATGGTAGGGCGGCGCTAACAGGATCGTTATGAATTGGCGAAACCGGTAGAAACGCCATTGGAGTTGACCACCTTGGGGCCAGCCACATCCTTGAGCGTGCCCAGTTTGGTCAGCGCGGGCTTGGTCCAGGCCGGAACCTTGTTGTTTGCGGTTGCCATAAAACGTTCCTTAGTTGCGGCCCATGCGGCATTTTACGCCGCTTGTCGTCGCGCAATTGGGGCAAAGCAAGACGATTTGCAAGCGGGAAAATGCCCAGCTTTGCACAGCGCATTAACCAATCTGGGTCGATGCAGCGGGAAGCCGGGCAGTCTCCAGCCAGGTGCCGGGCAAAGCGCCCAGAACGATGGTGCCACCCGCCTCGACCCAGGCATGAAGATCGTCCGGGCCGCCTCGCTGGTCCGCGGGACGCACCGCCATTACCAGCGCGTGCGGAATGGCGCGGCGCCGCAGCAGCCAGCTCAGCGCCATGGCGCGCGGCAGGCACAGCAGTCCAAACGGCAGCCGCTGCGCCGCTCGCTCGACATGCAGCGCCAGCCTCCGCGCCTCCGCAGCACCACAGACCGGTGTGGTCCCGCCTAGCCCCAGCCGCCCGCGCCACAAGCTGAACGGCACCCTCGCGACCACCAGCCTGGCCAGGCACAGCCAGCCCATCGCCTCCAGCGTACGCCCGCGCAACCGCCAGGCATCAACCAGCGTCAAGGAAACCAGCGGCCGTCAACAGGGCGAGAAATTCATCGACATCGCCAGCAATTGCCGCCGGTTCGGTGCCATACTGCGCGGCGGCGGCGGCCAGCAGGGCATCGCGGGTTCGCATGCCATCGATCAGCAGCCACAGGGCCCGGCCGGTATCGGTGAGCGAGAAAAATTCGCCGCTATCGAGGCGCATCACCACGATCTCATCGTCGATCGCGGTTTCGCTGAGCCGATCCACCGCCTTGGCAATTGCTTTGCTCATGGCGCTTTTCCCTCCCCCTGAACCAGTGCCGCAGCCAACGCGACATAAGCGGCGAAGCGGGCAGGATCGCGCGGGTGGACGAGGCGCGCCATCGGGATCTGCTGCGCCAGCCGCGCCTGCAAGGCAAATTGCCCGGCCCGGTCAAGCTGCTGCGCGGCGGCAAACAGCTGGTCGGTGTAGTGATCGTCTTCGAGCCGGGTAAAGCGTTCCGCCCCGGTGATCGGGTGAACCGCCAGCTCTGCCCCTTCCTCGAGGAACACCAGCCGGCCCAGCGGCAGCGGCCTGTCAACCTCCCCGGCGGGTGGGCGAGCGTAATATTTGTCGATCATGGCGCTGACTTTCTCCTCGGACTGCGCCCCGGTCAAGTCGAGCGCCTCGGGGGTGAGTTTCAGGCGCTTGTGTCCGGGCAGGCAGACCACTTGCTCCGGGTCGGACAGGTCGAGGACCAGCGTATCGTCACAGAACATCGGCAGTCCGCGCTGGCCGAGCGCCGCGGTCAGGGTCGATTTTCCGGCGCCGCTCGGCCCGGTAAAGGCAACAACCTGTCCCTCATGCGCCACTGCCGAGGCATGGATCGGCTTGAATCCGTTGATCGAAGCGATCGCGGCATAGACGCTGCCACCCAGCCACAGGCCTTCGACCGAATGATCGGCGTCCGCCCCGCGTTCCACGATGATGCCTTCACCCTTACGGTAGAAGAAGGCCAGCCCATCGACCCGCAGCGAATAGGTATCGCCGGCAAGGAAGTGCCCCTGCTGAGTCAGATCGACCCCTTCGAGCACGGTCGGAACCCGGCCATAGCGGACCTTGGTTTCACGCCGAAGCAAGGCTTGGGCCGGGGATGGATCTGAGCTGACGGGCATATCCTGCGCGCCTTGCCGCCACCCTGCTGCCGCGTCAATTGCCCCGATCAGGGCAACTAACCGCACTGCTCACGAGATACTGTGTGGAAAAGGGCTAAAACCGCGCTTGTCGCCCCCAGATGTGGTGAGTAAGCGCCAATGCAGGGAGCACCACTTTACCCATGGCCGCACCGCTTATCTCGCCTTCGATACTTTCCGCCGATTTCGCACGGCTGGGCGAGGAGGTGCGCGCAATCGATGCGGCAGGTGCGGACTGGATCCATGTCGATGTGATGGATGGGCATTTCGTCCCCAATATCACTATCGGCCCAGCCGTGGTTAAAGCGCTTCGCCCGCATACTTCCAAGCCGCTCGATGTTCATCTGATGATTTCGCCGGTCGATCTCTATCTCGAGGCCTTCGCCAGCGCCGGTGCGGATATTATCACCATTCACCCTGAGGCCGGGCCCCATGCTCACCGCACGGTGCAGGCGATCAAGGGCTTGGGCAAACTGGCCGGCGTCTCGCTTAACCCGGCAACTCCGGCCAAGGTGCTCGACTATTTGATCGATGAGGTTGATCTGGTCCTGGTGATGAGCGTCAATCCCGGGTTTGGCGGACAAAGCTTTATCACCAGTCAGCTCAGGAAGATCGAAGCGGTCCGCAAGATGATCGACAAGACCGGGCGCGATATCCGGCTGCAAGTGGACGGCGGCGTCGATGCCGCCACGGCGCGGCTGTGCGTTTCGGCCGGGGCCGATGTGCTGGTGGCGGGCACGGCCACTTTCAGCGGTGGGCCGGATCGCTATGCCGCCAATATCGCCGCGCTCAAGGGAATTGCCTAGACCATGGCCGATGCGCTCGCCGCGACGCGCGCCGCCGCCCCGGATAGCGCGGCACCAGCCATGGCAATCCCGCTGCGGCAAGCGGCCGAGGAGGGCGTGTTGAGCAAGGCCGAAGCGGCATCTATCGCAGCCTCCCTCGCGGCAGGGCAACAGCCCGGCGAACTGATCGAGCCGGGCCGCGCGCTGGCACTGGCCGACTTCTCTCCTCCGGCGCTGAGCGCGGGTGAGCGACTGATGCGGCTGGCCTATCGCTGCGGAGTGCCCGCCTCGGCGCTGACAGCTCCGTTCCGCAAGCCGGCCAAGGCGCGCTTGCTGGCCACCGTCACCAATCCGCTGCCGGGCAGCAAGGTCGCCGGGACCGCGCTGCGCGCCGGGCACTTTCTGGTCCACGGGGTCAAGGCGCCGATAGCCCAGATCGATTTTGGCGGTGCTGCGCGGATGAGCCCGCCGCTGGAGCGGCTGGTCCACAGCTTCGCCTGGCTGGCCGATCTGGAGGCCTGCGCCCCGCGTGAGCAATGCGCCGCGGTGGCCGAACGAGTGCTCGCGGCATGGCTCGATGCCAACCGCAAGCCCCCCTCGCGCCCCGGCAAGGGGCCGGCCTGGATGGTTGCCAATGCCGGCCGGCGCGAGCTCAACTGGCTGGTCCATGCCCCGCTGATCCTCTCGGGCAGCGATAGAATATTGCGCGGACGGGCATTGGCGTCGCTGAGTGAAACCGCCCGTTGGCTCGATCGGAATGTCGGGCGGGCGGAGGATCTGCTCGCCGAAGTGGCGGGCTGGTGCGGCATTGTCGCCGCCGGACTGTTGCTTCCCGATGGCCGCCCGCGCCGCCTGTATGGCGAGGCCGGACTGATTCGCGCCCTGGGCGAACTGGTTGGCGATGATGGCGGGGTCCTGTCGCGCAGCCCGCTCGGTCAGATCGAGGTAATTTCCCTGCTGACCAAACTGCGCGCCTGTTATCAGGCAACCCGGCGCGATCCCCCCGCTGCGCTTGAATCGATCCTGGGCTTGCTGGTCCCGCCGCTGCTGGCGCTGACTCACGGCGATGGTTCGCTGGGCAGCTGGCAGGGTGCCTGGGCGGTCGACGCCAGCGAGGTAGCGGCGCTGATAGCCGCGAGCGGGGTGCGGACCCGCCCGCTGCGCGACGTCCGCCAATGGGGCTACCAGCGGATCGCAGCGCAGAAGAGCATCCTCCAGTTCGATGCCGCCCCGCCGCCGCTGGCCCGGCATGCCCGCGCCGGCTGCGCCTCGACACTGGCTTTCGAGCTGTCGCATGCGGGCCAGCGGATCATCGTCAATTGCGGCGGCTCGGCTTGTGCCGGCGGGTTGATCCCGATCCGGCTCGAACAGGGGCTGCGCGCCACTGCCGCCCATTCGACCCTGACTTTGGACGATGCCAATTCCACGGCAGTCCTGATCAATGGCAAGCTTGGTACCGGGGTCACCGAAGTCGAGATCGACCGGCGCAGCCTGAGCGGGGAGAAATCCGGCGCAGCGACCCGGCTTGAAGCCAGTCACGATGGCTATGCCGCGCGCTATGGCCTGATCCATCGCCGGATCCTGATCATGCGCGACGATGGAACCGAACTGCGCGGCGAGGATCTGCTGATCCCCAGCGGCGGCAAAGGCAAGCGCGGCAAGGTCAGCTTCGCGGTCCGCTTCCACATTGGCCCCGGGATCGAACTTGGCCGCTCGGACGATGGCCAGGGGGTTGGGCTCGCCTTGCCCGATGGCAGCTATTGGCAGTTCCGTTCCGGCGGCGGCAAAGTGACAATTGAAGAAAGCATCTGGGCCGATGGCCAAGGCCGGCCCCATCCGGTGCAGCAACTGGTGCTGCAAGGCCTGGTCTCACGCGGCGGCGGCGATTTTGCCTGGCTGCTCAAGAAAATGGGATAAGATTGACGTGACTGACGTGACGATCCGCCGAGCGCTGCTTTCGGTGTCCGACAAGGCTGGGCTGGCCGAGCTTGGGCAGGCCCTGGCGCTGCGCGGAGTAGAGCTGGTCTCGACCGGCGGGACCGCCAAGGCCCTGCGCGACGCGGGGCTGACCGTGCGCGATGTCTCGGAACTGACCGGCTTTCCCGAGATGATGGACGGGCGGGTCAAGACGCTCCACCCGATGGTCCACGGTGGGCTGCTGGCAGTGCGCGATAACCCCGAACATGCCGCCGCGATGGCGGAGCACGCGATTGGCGCGATCGACCTGGTGGTCGTCAATCTCTACCCTTTCGAGGCGACCGTGGCGAAGGGCGCATCGCGCGACGAGATTATCGAGAATATCGACATCGGCGGACCATCGATGGTTCGTTCGGCGGCGAAAAACCATGAGTATGTGACGATTGTTACCGATCCGGCCGATTATGTCGGGCTGCTGGCCGAACTCGAACAGACCGGCGGGGCGACCCGGCGCGATTTTCGCAAGCGACAAGCCGCGCGGGCCTTCGCGGCGACCGCGGCTTACGATGCGATGATCAGCCAGTGGTTTGCCTTCGCCGATCAGCAGCAACTGTTCCCCGAAATGCTCAGCGTCAACGGCCGCCGGGTCGAAGAGCTGCGTTATGGTGAAAACCCGCACCAGCGGGCCGCGCTCTATGTGCCGGTTGGACCCCACGGCAAGGGCATCGCGCAAGGGCAGCAGGTCCAGGGCAAGGCGCTGTCCTACAACAATTACGCCGATGCCGACGCCGCGTTGGAGCTGGCGGCGGAATTCAAGGGCGGTGCGCCCGCGATCGTCATCGTCAAGCATGCCAATCCCTGCGGCGTGGCTCAGGCGGCGACCCTGCTTGAGGCATGGCAAGCAGCGCTGGCCTGCGATGATGTCTCGGCGTTTGGCGGGATTGTCGCGAGCAATGTCCCGCTCGATGGCCCGACCGCCGAGGCGATCTGCGCAATTTTCACCGAAGTGGTGGTTGCTCCGGGTGCCGATGAAGCGGCCCGCGCGGCCTTTGCCAAAAAGAAGAATTTGCGCCTGTTGCTGGTCGGCGATCTGCCCGATCCGCGCCGCGGCGGCTTGGCGATCAAGCCGATCACCGGCGGGTTGCTGGTCCAGACCCGCGACAATGGCGCGATTGGTGAGGCCGACCTCAAGGTCGTGACCAAGCGCCCGCCGACCGCGCAGGAATTGAAAGACTGCCTGTTCGCCTGGACGGTGGCGCGCCACGTGAAATCCAACGCGATTGTCTATGCCCGCGATGGCGTCACCGCCGGGATCGGCGCGGGCCAGATGAACCGGCGCGACAGTTCGCGCATCGCCGCCATGAAGGCTGCTGAGGCGGCCGAGAAATTCGGCTGGGCGACACCGCTCACCAAAGGCAGCGCGGTCGCCTCGGATGCCTTTTTCCCGTTTGCCGATGGGCTGCTCGCCGCCGCCGAAGCGGGCGCGACCGCGGTAATCCAGCCGGGCGGTTCGATTCGCGACGACGAGGTTATAGCTGCCGCCGATGCGGCAGGTCTGGCGATGGTCTTCACCGGAATGCGCCACTTCCGCCATTGATAAGCTCGGTTCGTCGCGAGCCAAGTGCAGCTTGCCGCGTCCCAGCCGCCACTTGGGCAATGTTCACTTGGCGGTAAGGCCGTTTTGCGCAGGAAGTAGTCAACGATTTAGCTATGGTGATCTTCATTCATGGGCCTGTTCACGTCTGACCTTTACCGCGCCTTCGCCGTGGGCTTTGCCTTGGGAGCAATGGCGCTGTTTGTGACCCTGGGGGACACCGCGCAGACCGAACTGGCCGCCAAAGTCGTGCCTTCGGCCTTTGCTGCCGACACCAAATGAAGCGAGGTCTGGCCCTTAGCCTGAGCTTGGCGCTTGCCGCCGCTTGCCAACAACCTGCCACCGCCGGGGAAAGCGCGGTCGCCACCCCCGCCGCTTCGCGCATCGCAACCGAACCCAAAGCCTTGCAGACAGCGGTCTTTGCCGGTGGCTGCTATTGGGGTGTCGAAGGCGTCTTCAGCCATGTCAATGGCGTGACCAGCGCGGTTTCGGGCTTCCACGGTGGTTCCAGCGGCACCGCGCAATACGACCGGATTTCCGCAGGCGATACCGGCCATGCCGAGGCGGTGCGGGTGACCTATGACCCCGCCAAAATCCGTTACGACCAGCTGCTGCGGATCTTCTTCGCGGTGGTCGCCGATCCGACCCAGCTCAACCGTCAGGGGCCGGACAGCGGCACCCAGTACCGTTCGGCACTGGTGCCCTTGAGCGCAGAGCAGCGACTGGTTGCCAGCGCTTATCTCGCCCAGCTGCGCGCCTCGGGACTGTGGAAGGTGCCGATCGTCACCCGGCTCGAGGCATACCAGCGCTTCTATCCGGCCGAGGCTTACCATCAGGACTTCATGGCGAAAAATCCGCGCCACCCCTATATTCAGGCCTGGGACGTCCATAAGGTCAATAATCTGCGCCGGCTGTTTCCCAATTCCTATCGGGCCGCCTTCAAGACCGGCTGATTGCCCCTTTGGCCCGGCGCGGCTATATATAGCGAATATGGCATCCCATCACCATCACGAGCATTCGGGCGCAACCCTGCATCAGGCGGCGCGCGATTCGCTGACGCAAGCCGGCGAGCAATGGACCGAGATGCGCGCCGATGTGTTTTCGGCGCTGTCCCTCCACGAAGACCGCCCGGTTTCGGCTTATGATATCGCCGAAAGCGTCTCTGCCGCGCGGGGCAAGCGGGTCGCGGCCAACAGCGTTTACCGGATCCTCGATCTGTTCGTGCGGACCAACCTTGCCCGGCGGGTCGAAAGTGCCAACGCCTATATTGCCAACAGCCACCCCGGCTGCCGCCATGACTGCATCTTCCTGATCTGCGATGCCTGCGGCCAGGCGACGCATCTCGATGACGACCGCTTGACCGGAGCGCTGGTCAGCGCCGCGCATGAGGCCGGCTTTGCCGATATCCGCCCGGTGGTGGAATTGCGCGGGGTCTGCGCGAATTGCAGCTGAAGCGTCGCTAAAGTGATTTGCCCATTCGCTTCAACGGCACCGGCTCGCCGCCGCTGGTATCGCTGATCTCTTCGATCACGGCATAGCCGCTGGCTCGGTACAATGGCTCACCGGACAGGGTCGCCATCAGCTCGGTCCGGCCAAAGCCCGCAGCTTTGGCCGCCGCTTCGCAGGCCTGCAGCACGGCGCGGCCTACGCCCAGCCGGGCAAACCGGGGATCGGTGTACATCGCCCGAATCCGCGCTGGCTCGGTCGCCGGATCGAGCAGACGCGGCTGGCGCAGCGCGGTACTGTGATCGCCGCCATAGAGCGTCGCCCGCTTGCTCCAGCCGCCGCACCCGGCCAGCTCACCGGCGATTTCAGCAACCCAGTAAGTTCCGTCCCGGACCAGCTGCTGGTCGAGCCCCATGAAGGTGCGACTGGCTGCGATTTGTGCTTCCGTCAGGAAATCGGCCTGCAACCGGGCAATGGCGGCATCCATCAGCTCGCCCAGCGCAGCAAGCTCTTCAAGCCGCGCCAACCGGGTCGATACCACACCGCCTGAAATGATTTGGCCGGACCTCATCCGAATTGCGTCAGGCTCAGCACATTGCCATCCGGATCGGCAAACCACGCGACGCAGGCACCGCCGCCGGGGGAACTCCAGATCGCATCGGCGTCCTGCCCGAAGCCTGGATAGATCTTGAACTCCACCCCCTTGTCGCGCAGGTCTTTCACTGCGCTGCGAATGTCGCTGACATGCCAGCCCAGCACCGTATGCCCCGCCCCGTGATGACCGGGCAGATCGGTCAGCCGCAGCGGGGTGCGGTTGCCCAGATCGAAAGTCACCGCATGGTCATCCTCACCCATCTGGCGCAGACCCAGCACATCGGCGTAAAACGGCTTGGCCAGCTTGCGGTTGGCCGTCAGGACGAAGCAGACCGGCTGAGCGGCAGCGGGCAGGGACATGGCGCAATCTCCTTTTGGGTGGCAAACTCAGGCCGTTCAGCTTAGCATGAATGGTCTCAATCGACACCACTTCGCGAAGTGTGTAAGGGCCGTGACATGACAGCTATTCCGGCCCCGTCCCCGGCGACTCCATTGCTCGACACAGTCGATTCTCCGGCAGACCTTCGCCAGCTTGCCCCCGGCCAGCTTCGCCAGTTCGCTGACGAGCTGCGCGCAGAAATGATTGCCGCGGTCGGGCAGACCGGCGGGCATCTGGGCTCTGGGCTTGGCGTGGTCGAGCTGACGGTGGCAATCCATTATGTGTTCAATACCCCAGCTGACCGGTTGGTCTGGGATGTTGGCCACCAGGCCTATCCGCACAAGATCCTGACCGGGCGGCGTGACCGGATCCGGACCCTGCGTCAGGCTGGCGGCCTGTCCGGTTTCACCAAGCGCAGCGAGAGCGAGTATGATCCGTTCGGCGCGGCGCATAGTTCTACCTCGATCTCGGCGGCGCTCGGCTTTGCGGTCGCGAACAAGCTGGCCGGCACTCCGGGCAAGGGCATCGCGGTGATCGGCGACGGCGCGATGAGCGCCGGGATGGCCTATGAGGCGATGAACAACGCCAAGCAGGCCGGTAACCGGCTGGTGGTGATCCTCAACGATAATGACATGTCGATTGCGCCGCCGGTGGGCGGACTCTCGGCTTATCTTGCCCGGCTGGTTTCCTCGCGCCCGTTTCTTGAGCTGCGCGATCTGGCCCGCCGGCTTTCGCGCAAGCTGCCCGAGCCGCTTCACCGCGCCGCCAAGAAGACCGACGAGTTTGCGCGCGGCATGGCGATGGGCGGGACGCTGTTTGAAGAACTCGGCTTCTATTATGTCGGGCCGATCGACGGCCATAATATCGACCAGCTGATCCCGATTCTCGAGAATGTCCGCGATGCCGCCGAAGGCCCGTGCCTGATCCATGTCGTGACGCAAAAGGGCAAGGGCTATGCCCCGGCTGAGGCCAGCGCCGACAAGTATCACGGGGTCCAGAAATTCGATGTGATCACTGGCGAGCAAGTCAAAGGCTCCGCCGGGCCGCCCGCTTACCAGAATGTCTTCGGCGCGCAGCTGGCGAAGGAAGCCGAAACCGATCCCCGCATCTGCGCAATCACCGCCGCGATGCCATCGGGCACCGGTCTCGATAAATTCGCCGCGGCGCACCCTGAGCGGTTCTTCGATGTGGGCATTGCCGAACAGCACGGGGTGACCTTCGCTGCAGGCCTCGCTGCGCAGGGAATGCGCCCGTTCTGCGCGATCTATTCAACCTTCCTGCAGCGCGCCTACGATCAGGTGGTGCACGATGTGGCGATCCAGAACCTGCCGGTCCGTTTCGCGATCGACCGCGCCGGGCTGGTCGGCGCCGATGGCGCAACGCACGCCGGCTCGTTCGACATCACCTATCTGGCCACCCTGCCCAATATGGTGGTGATGGCCGCCGCCGACGAGGCCGAGCTGGTCCACATGACCCATACGGCCGCGCTGCACGACAGCGGCCCGATCGCGTTCCGCTATCCGCGTGGCAACGGCACCGGCGTCGCGCTGCCCGAGGTTCCCGAACAGCTCGAAATCGGCAAGGGCCGGATCGTTCGGCATGGCACCAAGGTGGCCGTGCTCTCGCTCGGCACGCGGTTGGCTGAGGCGCTCAAGGCGGCGGACCAGCTTGATGCCAAGGGGCTGTCGACCACAGTCGCCGATCTGCGCTTTGCCAAGCCGCTGGATGAGGCGCTGATCCGCAAGCTGATGGCCAGCCACGAAGTGATCGTCACGGTAGAGGAAGGCGCAATCGGCGGGCTGGGCGCGCATGTCCTGACCATGGCGAGCGACGCCGGACTGCTCGACGCCGGGCTCAGGATCCGCACTATGCGGCTGCCGGACGTGTTTCAGGACCACGGCGCGCCCGACAAGCAGTATGATGAGGCCGGGCTCAACGCCCCGCAGATCGTCGATACGGTGCTGGCGGCGCTACGGCATAATTCGGCGGGTGTGGAAGAAGCGCGGGCTTGATGAGGTCCAAGCGGTAGGCGGAAAATAGAGTCAGCCATCGATGCACTGGCGAAGTCTGGAGCCCTAGTCGTAAACTTCGCGGCGGTGGCCTATGGCAAGCACGATTATAATCAGCCGCTGGCCCTCGATACGCGCAATCACCCGGTGATCGCCGAAGCGATAGCGCCAGTGCCCAGCGTGGTTTCCGACCATCGGGATTCCGCGCAGTCTTGGGTTTTCGAGTTCCGCAATCTCACGCAGGCCTTTGGCAATCCGTCTGGCGGCTGGCGCACCCAGTTTCTCAAGGGACTTTGCGACCGGGCGGCTGAGTTCAATCGTCCAGGCCAAGACGGCGCATCACTTCGGCAAGGGGGACATTGGTGGAGGGATCGTAAGTTTTGAGCGCCTCTTCAAGCAAGGCAAGATCTTCCAGTTCCTCGATCTTGTCGCGGATCGCTTCACGCGCGTAATAGCTCTTGCTGCGCCCGGTGCGCTTGGCGACAGCAGTCAGGCGCTGTTCGAGATCGGCATCGAGTCGGACGGCTAGCATTGATCTACTCCTTTGTCATACATGTATAACAAAACGATCAGTAGATCAACCCTACCCAACCCACCGCCACAATCCAGCGGGCGCATAGACCAGCGGCAGATGAGCCCAGGTGATCGCCAGCCACAGGCCGAGCGAGACCAGCCATAGCACCGCTCCCGCCTTGCCCAGCTGCCCCCAGCGCGGCCAGTAGCTGGTCCGCGACTGCCAGCCTGCCCAGGCCGCGCCCATCAGCGCTTCCTTCTTGCGGTCTTGCAGATGCGCGCCAACCAGCGCGAGGACCGCGATGCTGCCGGCCAGCACCAGCGACCGCGGGGTCGGGCTGACCAGTATATGGGCGGCGGCCCATAGCGCGAAGCCCCACATCATCGGGTGGCGCGTGACATGGAACACGCCGTGGACCGGCTTATCCGCCTGCGCCGCCGCATCGGGCGCGGGAAGCGCCGGGTTGCCAATCAACGAGCCGAGGAACAGGGTCAACGCAACCAGTGTCAGCACGCTGGCCAAGGCCCAGGCCATATTGCTGCTGCCGTCCCACATCGGGGTACCACCGGCGCCGATTGCGCGGAAGGCAACGACCATCCAGCCAAAGCTCGCCAGCGCTACGACCGAGTAAAGCGCCATAAAGCCGATCGACCCCAGCGCCTTGACCAGCGGTGCGCGCAAAGGGTGCGATAGCGCGAAATGGGTGCCCAGAAAAGTAACCGAAGCGGTGATCAGCGGGGTGAGAGCTTCAGCCATTATCCGGTTCCTTGGTTGCTGGTGCTTACCAGTCGTAAGCCTTGGGCAGCGCCCCTTCGGTGGGGGTACGATAGCGGTCGCGCAGGCGGGTCTGGTGGTTGCTCAGCGGTTGCTCAACCCCGTCGATATAAACCGCAATCGGTCCGGAGCTGACTTCGAGCGGATCGCCATCCCACACCACCACATCGCCGGCGCGGCCGGGCTTGAGGCTGCCGTAGCGATCACCCATGCCGATGATCTCTGCGGGCACCGAACTGATCGCGGCGAAGGCCTGCCCCCAGCTGAGCCCGGTTGCTCCCGGCAATTTGCTAAGCGCCACCAGATTGCCTGCATATTGCGGGGCATAGCGCGGTTGATCGAAGAACGCACCGAGCCCCACCTTAACGCCCGCTGCTGCCATCCGCCCGACATTGGACTGGGTCGAAGCGAGCTGCTCGAACTGTTCGGGTAGATCATTAAGCGGCGTCGCCAGCACCGGCACGCCCGACGCAGCCAGCTCCCTGGCCACCAGCCAGCCCTCGCTCGCGCCGACCAATACCAGTTTGAGCGCGGGAAAATCCGCCTTGAGCGCCAGTGCCATACGGATGTCCTGCGCGCGTTCGACATGGACGTAGAGCGGCTGGTTACCGCGTACCACCGGGATAAGGGCAGCGGCATCAAAGCGCGACAGCAGGACATCGCCGGCGCGTTCGGGGGTGGCGCTGACGAGGCGCGGATCGCCTGGCGCCGCGCCGAGTGTAACGCTGGGTCCCGACCGGCGCGACAGATCGCGCGCCTCGGCCAGGGCATTGCGCAAGATGGCATGCGCCGCCACCCGGCTGCCGCCGGCCAGCTTGGCTCCGGCTTCCCCCAGCTCGATATATTGGAACGCGCGGGCCCGGTTGACCATATCGGGGTCATTCCCCAGATCGATCAACGCCCCTTGGCCGGCAAAGATCGCTCCGCTGCCGCCAGGTGCCACCGCCGCGCGGGTCACCCCGCCAGCGCGGCTTACCGCAATCGGCTGCGCCAGCGGATTGATCGCTGGGGCAATATCGAGCGCGGCGTTGAACGGCGATTTTTCGGTCGTACTGTCATTGCTCTGATCGACTGCCTCAACATCGACCAGACCCAGATCGGTGACCGCGACCACCAGCCCGGGGGTAACCCAGCCGCCTTGTGCATCGATGATGCGGAGCCCGGCCGGCACTGGCACTCCGGCCCCGGCGGCGACCACCTTGCCGCCGCGCACCACTACGGTGCCATTGGCAATCGGTGCGCCGCCATCGCCGATCACGACGGTGGCATTGGTGAAGGCGATATCCTGAGCGAGGGCTGGCAAGGCGCTGGTCGCGCCGAGCAGAGCGGTTGCAAAGCCGATGCAAGGGCGGCGCAAATTCACTTCACATCTCCTTCGCCGGGCTGGCCAAGCTCGAAATCGCTGACCGGGCGGCGTTTGGCATCCAGTGCATCGAACAGCAACGCGCCATCGATCCAGACCTTTTCGGGCCGCGCATAGACCGACAGCGGATTGCCGTTCCACAGCACCACATCGGCCATCTTGCCCGGCGCAAGACTACCGGTCTGCTGGTCGATTCCCAGCGCGGCGGCGGGGTTCAAGGTCAGCCAGCGGATCACGTCGGCATCAGCGATCCGGACCCCGGCCCGGCGGCCATCGGCCTGCGCCTTGGCGGCTTCCTGATTGAGCCGCTGGATGCCATTGGCATCGTCCGAATGGATTACCACGCAGGCCCCGGCGGCCTGAAGCAGCGCGGCGTTTTCCGGAATCCCGTCGTAGGATTCCATCTTGAAGCCCCACCAATCGGCCCAGATCGACGAGCACGTGCCCGCCGCCTTGAGGAGGTCGCCGATCTTGTAGCTTTCCACCGCATGGTGGAACGAGCTGACCTTGTAGCCGAATTCCTTCGCCATATCGAGCACCAGCGCCATCTCATCAGCGCGGTAGCAGTGGTTCTGAATCAGGATCTCGCCATCAAGTACCCCGGCCAGCGTTTCGAGTCCGAGGTCGCGGGTTTCCAGTTTGCCGTCGTTGCGCTTGGCGCGATATTCCTGCGCCTTGATCCAGGTGGCGCGGTTGACCGCGAAATTGCCCATCCGGGTGGAAGGCATCCGCCCCTTGCCGCCGTAAACCCGCTTGGGGTTCTCGCCGCAAGCCATTTTCAGGCTATAGGGCGCGCCTGGAAACTTCATCCCCTGCACGGTGCGCGACGGCACGTTCTTGAGCATGACCGAACGCCCGCCCATCAGATTCGCCGAGCCCGGCAGGATCTGCAGACTGGTGATCCCGCCATTGGCCAGCGCGCGGGTAAACCCGGGGTCCTGCGGCCAGACGCTGTGCTCGGCCCAGACTTCGGGAGTAGTTGGCGCGGTCGCTTCATTGCCGTCGTCATGCGCCTGAACCGAAGGGGTCGGATAATCGCCCAGATGGCTATGGATATCGATAATCCCGGGGGTCACGAATTTGCCGGTGCCATCGATGCGGCTGTAGCCATCGGGAATGGCGAGCTCTGCCCCGCCCAGGGCCACCACCTTGCCTTCGAAGAACAGCACTACGCCATTGTCGATCCGCCCGCCCGCTCCGTCATAAACCGTCGCGCCGACCAGTGCGGTAGGAGCCCCGGCATAAGGCCGGTAAGTCGAGGGGTAGGGGTTTTTGTTGTATTCGCGGGTCGCTTTGGCAGTGGAGCTTTTTTCCTTGGATTTTGCAGCGCCCGCGCCTCCGCTGGCAGCGAGCAGCGCAATTCCCGCGACCGTAGCAAATATCCGTCCGGCCCGATCAAAGGTCATATGTTGGAATCCTTTCATCACGGGGTTGGAACCGGAGCGTTCCGGTCTTCCAGGGTATCGAGGTGCATCCAGCGTTTGACGATCGGCGAGACCAGCAGCACCACCACCGAAACCCCGATCGTGATCCAGCCGATCTTCGAATAGATCGCGAGCGTCAGCTCCTTCGACATCTCGCCGCCTTCGCCGCCGGTCGCCTCGCCGATCTTGCCTGCAACGAAATTGCCCACCGCGGTCATGTAGAACCACGCGCCCATGATGAAGCTCGCCAGGTGCAGCGGCGCGAGCCGCGCCATCGCCGAGAGCCCGACCGGCGAGAGGCAGAGTTCACCGGTGGTGTGCAGCAGATTGATCAGGAAAATGAACAGCACCGGCGTCAGCACCGCCGCGCCGACCGAATTTGCACCCCAGACGAACAGCAGGAACCCAAGCCCGACCTGAGTCAGCGCCAGACCGAACTTGGCCGGGGCCGAAGGCTCGAGCCCCTTGCGCCCGAGCCATTGCCAGAGCGCGGCGAAAATCGGAGCTAACAGCACGATGTAGATCGGGTTGATCGACTGGAACAGGCTTGTCGGCACCCCGGCGCGATCGACATAGCGATCGGTGTAGAGGTTGAGGCTGCCGCCGCCCTGCTCGAACAACCCCCAGAAGATCGGGTTAAGCGCGATCAGGAACAGCATGGCGAACATCCGCTCGCGCGGCTCCTTGGGTAGCTTGAAGGCTTCGTACAGCGTGTAGCCCAGCATCGCGACGCCGGAGACCAGCAGCAGGTTCTGGATCACGTCCTGGAACCGGATCAGCATCCAGATCGCCGCCACGGCGGCAACGCCGATGCCGTACAGCGTCATTTCGCGGTGACGGGTTAGCGGGTTCGGCGCTTCGCCGCGCCCACGCAGCGCCGGCTTGCCGATCACGAAGATGATCAGGCCGATCACCATGCCGATGCCTGCGAGCCCGAACCCGTAGGCCCAGCCGATGGTTTCACCCAGATAGCCCACCAGGATCGTGCCGAGCGCCGCACCGACGTTCACGCCCATGTAGAAGATCGTGTAGGCTCCATCGCGGCGCACGTCTGTCATCTTGTAGAGCTGGCCGACAATCACCGAGATGTTTGCCTTGAGGAAGCCCGAGCCGACGATGATGAAGGCGAGTGCAGCCCAGAATACGTTGATCGTGGGGTCGCCCTGCCCGCCGCTGCCCTCGACCGCCATCAGCCCGTGACCGACCGCAAGCAGGATTCCTCCGAAGATCACTGCCTTGCGTTGCCCGAGATAGCGATCCGCGATCAGCCCGCCGAGTACCGGGGTGATATAGACCAAGGCACCGTAAGCGCCGTAGATCAGGTTGGCCTTGCCATCAGCGAACAGCCAGTGTTTGGTCAGGTACAGCACCAGCAGCGCGCGCATTCCGTAGTAGGAAAAGCGCTCCCACATTTCAGCATAGAACAGCACGAACAGCCCGCGCGGGTGGCCGACCACCTCGTCGCTTTTCTTGCCGGCGATGATTGCGCCCACGACCAGGAAGGCGAACAACGCGATCGCGGCGATGGCCGCGATCCAGTCACCCTCGTTCCAGCTGCCCATGTCTTTCATGTTTGCTCCTCAGAAACCCTGCCCGCCCTCTGCCGGGCTGGTCTGACGGGGAAACTAGCTTCGATTTCGCCGCTGTGAAGCGAAATTCGTTACAGTTGTTCCTTTATTGCGTGGTCCAGCCAACAAGGACTCTTTGCTTGCCTGACGCGCTGTATTATGGCACTGATGCACCATGCGTTCGACCAGCAAACCCGTATATCTGAAACTCCGCGATCTTATTGCCGATGCAATCATCGACGGCACCTATGGCGAAGGCGCGATGCTGCCGTCTGTGCGGGCTTTTGCGGTGGAGCAGGGAGCCAATCCGCTGACCGTGGCCAAGGCGTATCAGCAGTTCCAGCTGGATGGCCTGGTGGAAGTGCAGCGCGGAGTTGGCATGTTCGTCGCTCCGGGAGCTGCGGACAAGCTGCGCCGGGCAGAGCGTCAGGCGTTTCTGGACAGCGAATGGCCCGCAATTCAAGTGCGGATGAACCGGCTGGGGATTTCGGCGGAAGATCTGCTGGTCCGTGGATAATGGACTTTGCGACCAGGCGATTGCGCTTGCGGTCCGGGTCTGGCAAACTGCCGGCACAGCGCGATGTAGCTTTCGTGGGTCCGCCTCTGCTGGCTTTGAAAGCTGCGCCGTGCCAATGTAGTTTCTGGGATGGCGCGGCCGCAGGGCTCGCAGAAAGGGGTGAGATGATCAGGTCCGAATTGTTGCTGGCTCTGGCGAAGAATAATCCTGGCTTGCGGGCTGATGAAATCGAAAAGGTGGCGGCGATTTTCTTTGACGAAATCGGCCAGCGCCTTGCCAAAGGCGGACGCGTGGAATTGCGCGGGTTCGGTGCTTTCTCCACGCGAACGCGCGACGCCCGAAAGGGCCGTAACCCGCGCACTGGCGAAGCGGTTGATGTACCCGGCAAGCGCGTACCCTATTTCAAGCCTGGCAAGGAAATGCGGGCGCGGCTGAACGCTGACTAGGAGCCGCTTCCCGCCGTCAGGCGGACAAAACGCGGACGTGGCGGAATGGTAGACGCCGGGGACTTAAAATCCCCTGAGCCTGGCTCGTGTGGGTTCGAGTCCCACCGTCCGCACCAGCGTATTTCTGCAGGTTAAAGTTTGCCTCACGCTGTGGCGAGCTATGGCTGAACGGCTGGCGTGGGTAAGTCTGCGGTAAATATGGCAGGGCAATTAATATCGAGACCAGCCAGGGCGCAAGCGAGATGGCACAGGATGAAACAATCGGCAGATCGGTGCGTTCAACGATCAGGCCGTAACAGTTTCCAGGATGCTCGATATGCCGTTCGATCTATTGCCGCTTCCCTATGATCGGACAGCGCTCGCGCCGCAGATGTCGGCCGAAACGCTCGATTTCCATCACGGCAAGCACCATCACGCTTATGTCGACAAGACCAATGAGCTCATTGCCGAGGCCGGACCCGGTGCAGACGGACAATCGCTGGTTGAGCTGATCCGCTCGACCAAAGCCGGGCCACTGCTCAACAATGCCGGTCAGCTGTGGAATCACAACTTCTTCTGGCAATGCCTGTCGCCAGATCCGCAGAAACCGTCCGGACAGCTCGCCGCCCTGATCGAAAGCGGATTTGGCTCTACCGACGCGCTGCTCACCGCGATTGCGGCTCAGGCCGCCGCGCATTTTGGCAGCGGCTGGATCTGGTTGCTGCTCGACAAGGGCGAGCTCAAGATAGCCGGGTTGCACGATGGCGACACACCCGTTGCCCATGCGGAAATGGTGCCCTTGTTCGCGCTCGATGTCTGGGAGCATGCTTATTACATCGATTACCGCAACGACCGTCCAGAATTCACCGCAGCGGTGCTGGGCAATCTAGTGAATTGGGAGTTTGTCGGGAAAAACCTCGATGGCAATGGCATCGGCCGCGGCGATCAGGATTTTTTGGCGCGATGACTCGCGCGTGAGCTTCCCGCCATTGATCGCGGGGAACTTTTCCAGGTGACACGGGTTTCTGGCAATAGGAAAAAATGGAGAAGATCGATGCGTAAGCTCATTCTTGCCGGTGTTTCAGCAATCCCTCTATGCACCATGATACCACCCGTTGCCGCGCAACAGGCACCGGTCGTCGTCCAGACCCAGGCCAATCCCTCCGGGCTGGGAACGCCAACGGCAACACCGCCCGATCCTGCCACCGCCGCCAGTCCCGTAGCGCCCGCGATGCCGGCCGATCCGAGCTATAACGCCGGCCCTTACAAAGGTGCGCTGACCCCGCCTCCGGTCGAAGCGATGGCCAAAACCTATCCGCTGTGCACGAGCACGCTTCAGGACAGCTGCATCAATCCGAGCGAGGCAGGCGTACGGCCTGCCCGGGCGATGCCGAAGCATCACCGGGCCAGGCACAGGCACCATCCCTAAGCCAATCGAGTGCCAGCAGCCGTTCGGCTGACCCGAAAATCTATATCATGGCCGCAAGAATGTCCTTGATCGCCACAAAGGCAAAGCAGACCGAACTGTCGGCCACACCATAGGGCAGGAACAAATCGTCGCCCACCCGGATTGCGCCGCAGGTATAGACCACGTTGGGGACATAGCCTTCGCGGTCTTCGTCGGCGGCGGAGAGAATCGGATTGGGGGTCCGGCAGAGCACTTTGGAAGGGTTTGCCTTGTCCAGCAGCGCCGCGCCGATGGCATATTTACGCATCGCGCCAACCCCGTGCGTGAGAACGAGCCAGCCTTCATCAAGCTCGATCGGTGCTCCGCAGTTACCGATCTGGACCAGTTCCCACGGGAACTTGGGCTCGAGCAATAATTCCCCGCCATCCCATTCATCGATCTTGTCCGAGCGCACCAGATAAAGGTTCTTGCCGTCCTGTCGGCCGATCATCAGGTACTGGCCGCCCACCTTGCGTGGAAACAGCGCCATGCCCTTGTTACGGCCGGCACCACCCTTGATCGGGGTAAGCGTGAAATCGCGAAAGTCGCGGGTCCGCAGCAGCTCGGAGCGGATGTCGCGCCCGCTATAGGCCGTATAGGTGCCGATCCATTCGCTCTTGCCGCTGTCGCGGATGAATTCGACCAGCCGCAAATCTTCGAGGCCGTTGCGCTGCGCCTCGGTGATCGGGAAAATGACCATGCCTGAGATGCTGCTTTCACGGTGGCGGTAGAGCGAAACAGTGTCGGCAGGTTTGTCTGCCCGGTGTTTGCCGAGCATTGCGGCAGTCGCGAAGGGCGGTTGGGGCATCAGCGCCAGATTGCGGCCCGCCGAGACGATCCCCTCGCGGAAGGCAATCGTCGAAATATGGCCTTCGCCCACGGCGCGGAGCGAGAGCAGGATGCGCACGTCCCCTTCGGGAAGCCCCGATTGATCAGGATGGCGAACGACGCTCGGGTTCATCAGCGCGGCGGCGGAAAAGCTGTATTCGTGACAGAAGTAAGCGCCGATCAGGCGTCGGGTCTCGCGCTTTAATGCCTGCCCGTTCAAGCCCAGCTTTGGTTCGATTTCTGCAAACCGGTCATCAAAGACTTTTTCGATCTGCCAGTGGCGGCCTTCGAAGTCGTTGAGAACGACACCCAGTTCGGCGCGGACGGTGCGCGCATCGAGCATGAGGATATCGCGCACAAGCCTGTGCACGCGGTCGAGATCCGGCCCGGAGGCTTGCCAGGCAAGATGGAACGGGCGCACGACCACGCGCGCCGGATCGGCTTTGAGCCGGAGGTCGTTGTGGACGAGGTCAATCACGCGGCAGCACTATCCCGATTCCCGATAATACCGCGCATAGCGCAGGTCGCGAGCTGATACGCCAGCACCGATTCCGCGCCCTCATTCAGATTGAGCCCGCGCGGGTTTATCCCGTCGCAGCACGTGCCGGTGAGGGGGTCGCCCACGGCTAAGCCCCGATCGTTGCCGCCGGCGAACCAATCATAGGCCATGGCGGCGTGGCTTATCCAGATCGTCTCGGCTGTCGTATCATACGCAGCGGCGCAGGCGTCGATCGCCGCCCAGACTTCGACAGGCTGTTGGTCGAACGGGCGCGGCGCTTCGCATTCATTGCCGAAGCTGTCCGAGCCGACCGGGCGGAAATGACCGGATGGGCTGATTTGCTGATCGATGATCCAGCCAAGTGCTGTGAACCCGCATGCCGTTACATCGGCGCGGGCCAGGCGGGTGCCGGCGCGGATCATCGCTTCGGGCAAGCGGCAATTGTCATAGGCCAGCACGGTTTCGAACCATGGCCGATCGGCGCGGCAGACTTGGCTGAAAAGCGAGAGCAAGCGATCCGCGCCGTCATGCAAGATGGTCTTGGCGATGGCATGGTCGGGATCGGCGCCCAGCAAATAGTCTGCGCCAAGCATCGCAAAAGCGGTCGCGCGCGGGGAACCAAATCCGCTGGCGGAGGGTGCGGAGCGCTCAAACAGCCCGTGAGCCCAGCGCCGCAGGCCCGCGGTCTGACCTTCAAGCGCAGTAGCCCCCAGCGCCCACAGCGTCCGCCCGCAGCTGTCCTGTGAACCGGCCTCTTCAAGCCAGTTGCGGCCAAAGCCCATGAAATTGCGGAACTCGCCCGCATCCTCATTCCAGGAACTCTGTACGAATGCGGCAAAAACATGCGTCAGCCGACTGCGATACGGTTCAGCGCAGGCACCCAGCCGGTTCATCAGCATCAGCGCGCGGGCATTGTCATCGACACAGTAGCCATGGGCCCGGTCCGGGACATCATGAATGCTGTGCTGCAGAATGCCGGTATCGTCACAAAGGCGCAGCAAGCCAGCGATACCGATCGGTTGAAATACCGGCCTAGCCAAGGGTGCGGTCCGGGTCGCATCGATCACTTCCAAGCTGCGCGCTGCAAACGCGGGCCAGATCATCGACCGCCCACGCGCATAGGCGCGCTTTTGAAGCGTCTTCAGGCGATCCGGATTATCCAGCAACGCGCCAATCTCGCGCGAAATTGCTGCGCTGTCGTTGAACGGGACAAGCGCGCCATGGTCATCGCCCAACAGTTCGACCGCATGGGCATAAGGCGTCGAGACCACCGCTTTGCCCAATGCCACCGCATAGGACAATGTCCCCGAGGTTGATTGCGCCGCGCCCGGATAAGGAGTGACGTAGATATCAGCCGCCTCGATCAGATCCAGCAATTCGCCTGTTTCGACAAACGCATCGATCCAGTGGATATGGTTCTCAACCCCCAGGCTGGCCGCCAGTTGCTGAAGCCCCTCGCGGTAAGCCTCACCTTCGCGCGCGATCAGGTTCGGATGGGTTGCCCCTGCAACGCAATAGAGCAGGTCGGGGTGTTCTGCCACAATTCCGGGGAGCGCCTTGATCACCGCCTCGATTCCCTTGCCGGGCGAGAGCAGCCCGAAGGTGAGCAGAAGCTGCTTGCCGGAAAAACCGAATTGAGCCTTGAACTGCGCTGAGCGCCCGAACGGGCGATCCGGCACACCGTGGGGAATGATGACAATCTGATCCACGTTTGCGCCATAGACGCTGCCCAGCAGAGTTCGCGCCCGCTCTGACATCACGATCAGCTTTGACGCGCGCGCAACCAGCCGCTGCATGACGCTGCGCTGAGCCGGGTCGGGATCGGGGATCACGGTGTGCATCGTGACAATCAGCGGAGCTGCGATCCGGTCGACCAATTCAAAGACCATATTCCCAGCTGGCCCGCCAAACAGGCCGAATTCATGCTGGAGCCAGACGACATCGGCGCCGCTTGAATTGATTTTCTGCGCTGTCGCGGCGTAGCTGGCCGGATCGCTTTCAAGGATAGTAGCACACACCGCAGGTTCGAAACTTGTATGATCTGACGACGGCGTCATCGCGTAGACATCGACCTCCGTCACCGGCGAAGCAGCTTTCAGCGAATTGTAGATATCCGCCGTGAAAGTCGCGATCCCGCACCGCCTCGGTGTAAAACCGCCGATCAAGGCAATCCGGGCGGGTTTGTTGCATGGATTTGTCGAAATGCGCGCGTCTACTACCAGACTTTCGACAACCTCCAGCCCGGTGACTGCCTTCAGCAAAAATTGGCCCGCGCCGACCGGGCGTGGGGCTGGGATATTCTGGCGCTGGATAAGGGCTGCAGTCATCTGAAGTACCGTTCGTTGGTGAATGATCTTTGGCCATGGACCAGTCTATTTGCACGGGGAGGCGATTCAATCATCTTGCGGCGGATTGACCTTTTTGGGCGAAAGGTGCGATTCGACAAACCACAGCTGCTGATCGACTCCGCGCGAAATCTCGGTGAACAAATCGGCAGTCGTGGGGTCTTCAATCGTGGTCGCTTGATCGATTGCCTTACGGATCGCCCCGCCAAATGCGGCCAAGGCACCCGAGACGGCAAACAGATGCTGCAATTCATCCGCAACGCCGAGCGGGTATGGGATCAGATAACTGCGCTTGACCGCTGTCTGGATGGTTCCGTTCGCGGTTCCGCCCAAGCCTGCGGCACGCTCGGCGAGAAGATCGGAAAAATCCTCGACCTGGGCCGAAACCCGGTCAAACAATTCATGGATAGCGATGAAACCCGGGCCGCGCACATTCCAGTGTGCCTGCTTCATCTGGGCGTGCAGATCGATCGCGGCTGCGAGGTTGAGATTCAACAATTCGACCGACTGCATGCGAATATCTTCAGGCAATGTATTGTGGGTTTTTTGCACAGCGGGCTCCCGGCAGGAAAGGGGGCGAAGAGCAGCAAGCGCGCCGACATGACGCCGACGCAACATGTTCTCTTCTCTCTGGACTAACTGTCGCCGCGACCCATTGTTCCGCTGGAGCGCCGAAATGCGGACCCTAGCCAGCTGGTTTTTCTACTGGTGTGGCAGGGCCAACTCCAGCCGGGTTTTGATGTTGCTCAAGTAATCGGTCGGCGCAACCACGCGGACGGAACTTTTGCCGCCGCTGGTCATTACACATGCTGATGTGAGTGCCGCTTTTGGCCAGCTCGCGTTTCCGGGAGAACGCCCCATGCCGCTCATCAATGTGGTCATCGCACTCATCGTCGTCGGGGTCTTGCTCTGGCTGATCAACAATTACCTGCCGATGGATGGCAAGATCAAAAGCATCCTCAATGCGGTTGTCGTCATCGCGGTGGTTATCTGGCTGCTGAAGGTCGCCGGCTTACTCGGCTCGTTGAGCAATTACCGGATCGGCTGATCGCGAACCCTGCTTTTTTCGGCCATTGGCCAACCACTTTCCGCCCAGTCTTCGTGCGGTGCAATAAAGGACAATCGTTATGTCACTCGGTCTCATTCTCGTCATCATCCTGATCATTTTCCTGCTGGGCGGGTTCAGCGGCAAATTCGGCGGCTATGGTTATGGCTTTGGGCACGGCGGCGTCGGCGTGATCGGCGTGATCCTGATCGTTGTGCTGGTTCTGCTGGTGACCGGACGGATGTGAAGCGGACGCGGAACAAGTTCGCGGCCTGATTGTCGCGCACTATCTGCGGTTCCCAACGGAGAATGGTTATGGGCGAATTCATGGACAAAACTAAGGGCGCAGCCAACAAATCTATTGGCAAAGCCAAGGTCGAAGTTGGTCAGCGAACTGACAATCCGGACCTTATCGTCAAAGGCGGCGAGCAACAGGTCAAAGGCAAGATGCAGACGCTGTCCGGTGCAGTTAAAGGCGCGTTTGGTAATAAGGTCTGATTGCTTCGAGACGATATTGGACAAATACCAGGCTTTCGATGGTTGTTCACCGAGGGCATTGCTAAGCGACCAGCAGCACCCTGTAAAAAAAGTGCTGCTGGTTCAGTTTTTGCGGGTTTTATCGCATTTCCAAAAAATTTCGCGCTTGTATGGAACAAGTGGCTTGCATGGCGGTTTAATATTCGAAGTCCAGGCAAACGCCTTGCTCTCGAACCGACGCCGCGAACCCACCATACGATATGGCGCATTCTCGATTAACGGCGAAGCGAGGCTACAGGTCCGGATCGATCGTCTGACGCTTTGTCGCAAAATGCTTTTCGATAGTTACAGTGCCTGCAATTCCCTCCCCCCTCCCGTTGCAGGTGCTTAACTGGCCCGCCATCTCCGGTTTTTACCGGGGGTGGCGGGTATATTTTTAGGGGCCGCCATCGCGCCCACCGATAGGCATGCAGCGATGGTTTGTTGCAGGATGACGCAGCTCCGATCTCGGGCGCGAAAACTATCGGACGATGGCAAATCTGGATAGGGTGCGGATCGGGAGCGACCGGCGGTTTGCCTGCATGCCCATCACCAGGTGATGGTTGATCGCCGCCTTGCAGACGCAGCTTGCCACCAAACGGGAAGGCGAATTTCCGCCTTCTTGCCGGGCTTATCGATGCGCACATCCAGATCCGCCGCGTGATCGTCTCATATTGTTGATCGGCGCTGGCTGGCGCGAGCGGCGCTGCGGTCTGGGCAAACTGGAACTTACGTGCGCCGCAATTGTTAACACTGGGTCATTGCGGACCTCCCGCAACGGTGGATCGGCGTCCTTCGCGCCGACAGGAGATATTCATGAAGAGTCTTTTGATCGGGCTGACTTCGATCGCCCTTCTGACAAGCCCAGTTGCCATGGCCCAATCAGACCAGCATCGCGGTCAACGCGGCGAAAACCCACAGCATCAAGTTGCCAAGCAGCACGAAGGCCGCCAGTGGCACAAGCAGAGCGGCCGTTGGGATAATGGACGGCATCGCGGCTGGGGCCGTGAACGCGGCCATAATTACCATTGGGGCCGCGGCCAGCAAATGGGCTACAACGACTGGAGCCGCGCTCAGCGGGTCGATTACCGTCGCTACAACCTCCGTCAGCCGCCGCGTGGTTATGAATGGCGTCGCAACGATGACCGGTTCATTCTCGCATCAGTCGCCAGCGGCATGATCGTCTCGGTGATCATGCGCGGCGTTCGTTAAGCAGATCTGCCGGACGGCGCAAACAACGCGTTGTCCGGCAGCCCTGACGGTTTCGCGGTCGGATATTCCAACCGCACTTCGGTGCCTGTTTCGGCCATATTGTTGATCGTGAAGCTGCCGCCAAGTTGCCTGGCGAAACCATGCATCAGCTGACGGCCCATTGAGTTGTGATTGCGGCTGTGATCGAAGCCCACTCCGTCATCTGTCACCGACAGTACAGCATAGCCGTCCTCGCTGACTTTGAACTTCATCCCGACAGTGCCGGTGCGTCCGTCAGGAAAGGCGTAGGCATAGGCATTGGTAAGCGCCTCCACCGCAAACAGGACGAGTGGCAACGCGCCATCCAGTGGCACTGCGAAGCTGCTGGCCTCACACAAAAATGCAATCTCGGTCCGGTGCCGGTTCCACTGGCGAAATTGCGCACAGAGTTCGGGAATGAGCTTTGCGACATCGATCGTCGCCAGGCTCCCATCGTCTTCCTGCTCATAGAGAATACGATGAATCAACGCGAGCGCGCCGATCCGGGCGCGGGTCTGGCCCAGTGCCTCGCGAGCCGCAGTGTTCTCCATCTGGTTGGCCTGCATATTGAGCAGGCTGGTGACGATCTGGAGGTTGTTCTTGACCCGGTGATGCACTTCGAAAGCGAGTGCCTTGCGCACTGCCTCACGTTCGGCAATCAATACTGCCAAACCATCGAGATCCTGGCTCAGCTCTACCATTCCTGACGGCGCACGCGTGAAGGCGAGCGAGCCTGGCTGATATTCACCACTGACAATCAAGGCGACCTGTTCGCGCAGCTTCGATACCAGATATTCCATCGAGCTAGGCCACCTTGTCGAGAAGGCTGTCTCCGTCCGGCCCATCGATCACCTGCGCCAAAGCCTTGCGTCCGCGCGCAAGGCGGCTTTTGACCGTGCCGATCGCGCAACCAATGATCTCGGCAGCTTCTTCGTAGGACAGCCCGTTGGCCCCGATCAGCAGGAGCACTTCGCGTTGTTCGGCGGGCAGACTTTGCAGCGCCTTGGCAACATCAGCAACGTGGATTGAATCCTGCTGAGCCGGGGCTTCGACCAGGACCCGCTCGGCGACTTCAGGGTCCCAGCTGGTCATCCGCCGGTCTTTGCGCAGCGTCGAGTAGAATTGATTGCGCAGGATCATGAACATCCAGGCCCGGAAATTGGTGCCCGGAGTGAAGCTGGCGCGTGCCGCCCAGCCGCGCATCATGGCATCTTGCGCCATGTCATCGGCCATGTTGCGCCAACCGCACAGCCCGCGCGCGAAGGAGCGCAGCGAAGGGATCAGCGCGACCAGTTGGTCACGGAACTCCTGATCGGCAGCCAGTGTCCCGGGCGAGACATCGGTTTCATCCAAACGTTGGTTCACTGCGCAGGGCTCGGCTTGGCTGCAGCGATCTTGGCATCGATATCTTCCAGGATTCGCAGGAAATCATCAGGCAATTTCTCGCCCGCAACTGTCGCATGCAATTGGTGCAAGGCCGCAGAAACTGGGTCAAAAGCAGAATCCAACCCAAGCATCTTGCGTCCTTTCGAGGTTTGATCTTTCGCCATGCGTGTCCTGCTTCAGTGATCTGATGTGGACTGATTTGCCCCCGCATCAGCGCTCTAATGTGGACTAACAACCAATCAATGCGTAAAAAGTTTCACAGCCAACGGAACTTATTCCCGTGCGCGCGGTTTTTGCCTGACCAAGCCTCAAGGAGCGTCCATGTCACTGAAAGCCGAAATCGGGCCCCAGCTCCCGCTTCTGCGTCGCTATGCGCGCGCGTTGACCGGATCGCAGATGCTGGGCGATGCTGCGGTGCGCGAGGTGCTTGAGGCCCTGCTCGCCGCCCCCGAGGAATTCGACAATGGCCGCCCGCCCCGGCAGGAACTCTACCGCGTATTTCACCGGCTTTGGCAGGGGCTGGGGCAAGGCCTGACCAGCTCCGCAACGAACTCCAGCCTGGTTGCCGGGCTTTCACTGCACACCCGCGAAGCGTTGCTGCTCACCGCGATCGAAGATTTCACGATTGTCCAGACAGCCGACATCCTCGGCAGTACGGTTGCCGACGTCACGGCCGAAATTGAAGCGGCTCGTCAGGCCATTGCCGAGAGCCTCCAATCGAACGTCATGATCATCGAAGACGAAGCAATCATCGCGCTGCACATCAAATCAATTGTCGAAGACCTTGGCCACGATATCGCCGGGGTTGCCCGAACCCGCAGCGAGGCGACGGCGATGGCCGCCAGCGCGAATCCCGAACTGATCCTCGCCGATATCAGCCTTGCCGATGGCTCGAGCGGGATTGATGCCGTGAAGGACATACTGGCCATGATGGACGTGCCGGTGATCTTCATTACCGCTTTCCCGGAACGGCTGCTGACCGGCGAACGGCCGGAGCCGACCTATCTGATCACCAAGCCGTTCAGCCCCGAAACCGTTACCGCCACGATCGGCCAGGCGCTGCTGTTTCACCGCGAGCAAACGTCAGCTGCGCCAACGCCGGCCGCTCAGGTGTTGGAAGACGAAGCGCCCAATCCGCGCAAGCATTTCGATAATCCCGAAGCTCTGCTGGCCGATCCCAAGCTGGGCAATGAGGACAAGCATGCCCTGCTCACCGAATGGGACTCCGAAATCGACGGACGGCTAAATGCGGAAGCCGAAGGCATGGGTGTCTCCGATCCCCTGTCCGCGCGCAAGGAAGCACGGTTGGCCGACGAGGCGAAGCATGTGAAGACGGCGCTGACGGCGATTGCAGAGAAAGTTGCCCCGCCCAGGTGAGGCGGTCGCGCTCAGGCGCGAGTCTTTTTTCGAAACACATGGCCCCGGAAAGTCTCGCGTCGATCGTCGAGGCCGGATCGGCGGGCTTACGCACGCAGCGAACGCGGAAGTGGCGGCGCACGGACTGGTGTTCGAAACGACCTTCCGGCTTGATGAACTCGCCCGGGTGGCCGGCGAAGTGCAACTGACAGAGCCGCGTCCCGCGTGATCCGCGGCGTGTTAACCAGTGATTAGGCATTATCCTTCACTTCTGCCCTGACCATACAGGGGAAAACTGGTGACGATGGGCATTGTGACGCCGACTGATGACCGCAGTTCGGGTGAGAAAACAGTCGACGTAGCGATCATCGGGGCTGGCCCGGCGGGCCTGACCGCCGGCTATTTGCTGACCAAGGCCGGGCTAACGGTCGCAATCATCGAAAAAGACCCTCACTATGTTGGCGGAATCAGCCGCACGGTCGAGCATGAAGGCTATCGCTTCGATATCGGCGGGCATCGGTTTTTCTCGAAAAGCTCTGCGGTGGTCGATCTGTGGAACGAGATCCTGCCCGATGATTTTATCCAGCGTCCGCGAATGAGCCGGATTTATTATGAAGGCAAATTCTACTCTTATCCGTTGCGCGCGTTTGAAGCCCTGTGGAATTTGGGCGTGGTGCGTTCCACGCTGTGCATGGTGAGCTTCGCTAGGGCCAAGCTGCATCCCAACAAAACAGTCAAGAGTTTTGAGGACTGGACCGTGAACCAGTTCGGACAGAAGCTCTATTCAATCTTCTTCAAGACCTATACCGAAAAGGTCTGGGGCATGCCTTGCAACGAAATGAGCGCCGATTGGGCTGCGCAGCGGATCAAGGGGCTGTCGCTGTGGAGCGCGGTGACCGATGGGCTGAAGCGCAGCCTTGGCCTCAACCAGCGCCCCAACGACGGGATGCAGACCAAGACCCTGCTCGAGACCTTCCGCTATCCGCGGCTCGGCCCCGGAATGATGTGGGATGCCGCGCGCGACAAGATCATTGCCACGGGGAAGGGCGAGGTGCTGATGGGCCATGCGCTCAAACAGCTCGCCGGGGACGGCACTGGCGGCTGGCGGATGACCGCGACTGCGGCCCAAGGCGATCTGGTGATCAAGGCGCGCCATGCCATCAGCTCGGCTCCGCTGCGCGAACTGGCAGCACGGCTCCATCCGCTGCCCGCGACCAGCCTGGCCGCCAAGCAATTGCGCTACCGCGATTTCCTGACCGTCGCGCTCAAGATCCGGGCCGACGACCTGTTCCCCGACAACTGGATCTATATCCACGACAGCAAGGTCAAGGTTGGCCGGATCCAGAACTTCCGGTCGTGGTCGCCCGAAATGGTCCCGCAAGTCGATGTGGCATGCGTCGGCCTTGAGTATTTCTGCTTCGAGGGCGACGGACTGTGGAGTATGGACGACACTGATCTGATCGCGCTGGCGACCCGCGAAATGGCCACACTAGGGCTGGTTTCAGCCGAACAGGTGATCGGCGGCGCGGTGGTCAGGCAGGAGAAGGCCTACCCGGTCTATGACGAGGATTATGCCACCCACGTCGCTGCATTCCGCAACGAACTGGAAGCGGCCTACCCCAGTCTTCACATGGTCGGGCGCAACGGGATGCACCGTTACAATAACCAGGATCACGCGATGATGACCGCGATGCTGACGGTCGAGAATATCCTCGCCGAAAAGCGCCTGTTCGATATCTGGTGCGTCAACGAGGATGCCGAATATCACGAGGCAGGCGATGAAGCCGCACAAGCCACCTTGCCCGCCCGTGAGCCGCTGAGCGCTGACCAGGCCGCAGCACTTGGCTCGGTCCGTGACGTGCCACAGCGCGTGGTCGAGGCTGACAAACGCGACGCTGCCTGAGCCAATGGTTGCAGCCCTCTCCCTGCTCGTAAAGCCGATCCTGCTGCGCTACCTTGGGGCCAGCGTTGTTGCGCTTGCGGTGGATGTCAGCGTTTTTCTTGCGCTGCTTGCGGTGGGAATGCTGCCCCCGGCCGCTTCCGCGCTCGGCTACGGATTGGGGGTCATAGCGCACTGGCTGATTTCAAGCCGCTCGGTATTCGGTGAAGGCGTCGCGGATCGGGGGCCGGCGCGAACCGTTCAGAAGGCGATGTTTGTCCTCTCGGCGTTGGTCGGTCTGGCGCTGACTGCTGCGATTGTCGCGCTCGGCATGGCAGCGGCAGTTGATCCCCGCATCGCCAAGCTTGGCGCAATTGCGGCAAGTTTCCTGGTGACCTGGTTGTTGCGAAGTCGAATCATCTTCACCGCCCCCCCCGGCGTATGAACGGACCCGCAACGAGCAAGCCGCTGTTCCCCGCCCCGCTGCTCTGTCGGGTTGGGCTGGTCTGGCTGCTGGTTTCTCTGCTGATGCTTGCCACCAATGCAGCGGCCATTGCTGCGCTGCGCTTCCCTGATTCCGATGACACGCTGCGACTGGTGCAAGTCCGCGATCTCTTGGCCGGTCAAGGATGGTTCGACCTCCACCAGTACCGGATCAATCCTGGATCAGGCGGCGTTTTGATGCACTGGTCGCGGCTGGTCGATGCTCCGATTGCGGCGGCGATCCTGGTGCTGCGGCCGCTGCTGGGTCAGGCGCTGGCCGAGCACATCGCGTTGGTCCTGATACCGCTGGTAACGCTGGGGTGCGCGCTGTTGCTTGCCGGGCGGCTGGCCTGGCGGCTGTTTGGCGGCGAGATAACGACCTTCGTCTGTTTGGCGCTGGCGCTTCTGGTCCCGCTCCAGATGCAGTTGCGGCCGCTGCGGATTGACCATCACGGCTGGCAGATTGTCGCCGCGCTGGTCGCCGTCAATGGCCTGCTGGCACGCTCGCCGCGACGCGGGGCTTTGGTCACCGGTCTGGCGCTGGCGGCCGGCCTGTCGATTTCGGTCGAAGGACTGCCGCTTGCTGCTGCCTTTGCCGGGATTGCGGCGCTGCACTGGCTGCGTGATCCCCAACGTGAAGGGACCATGCTGGTGCATCTGATGCTGGCCTTGGCGGGCGGCTCGGCGGCGCTGTTTGTTGCGACCCGCGGGATCGCCGACCTCGCGCAGCATTGCGACGCGATTTCACCGGTCTACCTTGCGATATTTGGCTGGGGTGCGACAGCGCTGACGCTGTTATGGTGGTGGCGTCCCGGTTCGGCGCTTGTCGTGTCAGGCGGTTTTGCGGTGACAGCCGGCGGTGCGCTGGCCATTTTGCTGACGCTCGCGCCGCAATGCGCCGGCGGCCCGTTCGGCCAGCTTGATCCACTCGTCCGCCGGCTCTGGTACGACAATGTGCTCGAGGGGCTGCCACTGTGGCACCAGCCGCTTGCCGAAGCCTTGCAGAGCCTGGTGCCGCTGGCGATTGGCCTCATGGCCTCGCTGCGGATCGCGCTGAGCGACCTGGGCGCTTCGCAGCGGAGGTTCTGGATCGACTATTCGGTAGTGTTGGCCACTGCCATCGTGGTCGCGGTGCTGGTCTCGCGCGCGGCCGCCGTGGCCGGTGCGCTCGCGGCGCTACCCTTGGGCTGGCAAATCCACGCATGGTTCAAGGCAGCGCGCGGACAGAGCTTGTCTGGGGTCAAGGTGCTGCGCTTTGCCGCCGTCGCGCTGGTATTGCTGCCCGCTTTGCCTCTGACCCTTTACGGAATGATTGCACCCGCGTTGCCGGGACCGCATCGCACCGCCAGCATCGCGCCGTCGCGCGTTTCGTCGTGCCGGATTGCCGCTGTTGCGCCCGTGCTTAGGCGCTTGCCTATCGGTGACATCCTCGCGCCGCTCGATATCGGGCCACGCCTGGTTTACGAAACGCGTCATACCGTCGTCGCGACCAGCCACCACCGGGCAGGCCCCGCCATGCGCACAGTGATCGATGCTTTCACTGGAAGCCCCGATCAGGCCCATGCCATCGCCGAACGGTTGAGGATCGAATATGTCGCGCTGTGTCCCGATCTTGGTGAGACGGCGTTGCTTCGTCAGTGGGCGCCGGATGGATTTGCCGCCCGGCTCAGTGAAAATCGCGCTCCCGCCTGGCTCGAGCCCGTGCCGATCCCTGCGAATTCGACCTTGCTGATCTGGCGCGTGGTGCGCTGATCAGGCTGGGCGGAACACCATTGCATCACCGTTCATGCAGTACCGCTTGCCGGTCGGCTTGGGGCCATCGTCGAAGACATGGCCAAGGTGACCACCGCAGCGAGAGCAATGCACTTCGGTGCGGGGAAAGCCGGTTTCCCAATCGGTCGAAGTGGCAATCGCGCCGGGCAGTGGCCGCCAGAAGCTGGGCCATCCGGTACGGCTGTCATATTTGGTGTCCGAGGCAAACAGCGCATTGCCATCCGCCGCGCAGACAAATGTTCCGCGGCGATGTTCCTTCAATAGCGGCGATGTCCCGGGAACTTCGGTGCCCTTCTGGCGGAGGATATGAAACTGCTTCGGGGTCAGACGTTTGCGCCACTCGGCCTCAGTATAGCGCACGGGATAACTCGCCGCCTCCGCGCCACTGCCGCAGGCCGCGAGCACGGGAAGCGCAGCTGAGGCGCCGAGCCAGCCAAGAAAGCGGCGACGGGGTAATATCTGGTCCATACTCATAGATTCGCTGCGCCTAGCCAAAAAGTTTCACACGGCGTCTAGAATTTTTCCAGCGTGACGCCAAGCTTGCGGAAGCCGTGGACAAAATTGGCGCGGACTCGATCAACCTTGCCGGTCACCCGGACCCGCATCCGCCGCTTGTGCATTTCTTCCAGCAGGATCTTGAGCTGCAGCTCGGCCAGCCGTGCACCGACGCAGCGGTGGATGCCATAGCCGAAAGCCAGATGGCGCCGCGCATTGTCGCGGGTGACAATCAGCTTGTCGGCGTTCTCGAACACCGCTTCGTCGCGATTGGCCGAGAGGTACCACATGATCAGCTTGTCGCCCTTTTTCACCTGATGGCCGAACAGGTCGGCATCGGCGGTGGCGGTGCGGCGCATATGTGCGAGCGGGGTGACGAAGCGGATACATTCCTGCACCGCATTGGGAATTACCGAGGGATCGGCCTCGAAGATTTCGCGCTGGTCGGGAAACTGATCGAGCGCGTGGATGATCCCCGACATGGTGTTGCGGGTGGTATCGTTGCCGCCAACGATCAGCAGCACCAGATTGCCCATGAACTCCTGAGGGCTCATGTGGCTCATTGCCTCGGAATGGATCATCATCGAAATGAGGTCGGGCGTGGGTTCGGCATTGACCCGTTCCACCCACAGCCGCTGAAAGTACTGCGCCATCTCGAGCAGGATTTCATGGCGGGTGTCATTGAGTTCCCGGGCAAGGCTGATTTCGACATCGCCAGCCCAATCAGACCAGAAGGTCAGCAGGTGGCGGTCTTCCCAGGGGAAGCCGAACAACAGCGCCAGCATGCCTGTGGTCAGCTCGATCGAAACCTTTTCGACCCAGTCGAACTCCTCGCCGAACGGCAGCGTATCGAGCACGGCCGCGGTGCGCAGGCGGATGCTATCGGTCATCCGCTCCATCTCGGTCGGGGTGAAGGCTGGGGCCACGGTGCGGCGCTGGCCGGTATGCTGGGGCCGGTCCATCGCGATGAACATCGGCAGGTTGCGATCTTCGGGCATATCGTCGGGCCGGTCACCGATGGTGATCCCGCCGAACTCCCACGATGACGAAAACAGTTCGGGCAGTGCTTCGACGTGCTGGATCGTCTTGACCGTGGTGATGTTCCAGTAATCGCCATAAGGCGTGCCGGTGACCTTGTTGATCGGGGCGGACTTGCGCATTTCAGCGAAAATCGGCTGCCAGCGATCCTCCAGATAGATGTCAGAGCGGCTTACATCCCGGGGATGGGCGTGAACCGGCAATTCCTGGCCGTGAGTCTTGCACCAATCGTCAAACGCATCTGTTGCACTGGGCGAGGTGCGATAGATAAAAGCAGCGGGGTCAACCTGGGGATTGGTGGCCATCGGGGATCCTCTTGCGCGCATTTTCGGCTTGTCAGTTGCGCGTCGAGACTTATCCCGCCTAACTTACCACTGTGTCAATAGCTTCGCCGGACCGGAAGGCGATCATCTGGCGCTGTTGCGGGGCAGCCTGGCTCAGGCAACCCGGGTGCGGCGGAACCATGCGGCTTTCTTTGGTTTGCCCCGCGCCGGTCCCGATTGCATCACCCGCTTGCGGAACATCGCTGCCCCGGCGCGGACAAACAGCGCGACGCACAGCGCTTGCCAGACCAGCGCGGCAGCATGAGGCCACACCGCCGGGTCCTGCGCCGCACGGGCCAGCATCGCAAAGGGGGAGCTGAACGGCACAATTGCCGCGGCCAGCTCGGCCGGAGAGCCGGGCTGCGACATCGCGTAGCTGGCAAAGAAGAACACCAGCAGCTGGAGCATGGTAACCGGCATCGACAGTGTCTGCACCTCGCGGACGGTTGTCGCCATCGAGCCGATCGCCAGGAACAGCGAGCCGAGCAGCAGATAGCCCATGGCGAAATAGGCCACCCCCAGCCCCAGGAACAGCGGCCAACCCACCGCCGGCGGGGTCAGCGTGGGCAATGCCTGTCCCGCGATCAGCGCAATGATGGCCCCGGCCATGCCCCATACCGCAATCCCGACCATCGAGACCGCGAGCATCGCGAACAGCTTGCCCAGGAACACCGCATCCATGGGAATTGCGGCAGCAAGGATCTCGATAATCTTGTTGCCTTTCTCCTCGACCAGGTTGGACAGGACCATGCCCGCCAGCAGCATGGTCAGGAGGAACAACAGGGTTTGCCCGGCCTGCGCGGTCAGCATTTTACCCCGGGTTTGATCGACAGAGCTGGTGGCAAAAGCGCTCAACGCTACTTTGGGATAGGTCGCGGGCGCCTTGCCTACTGCCTGTGCCGCGACCAGCGAGACCGGACCCTGCCAACGCTCGATCCGTTCGGTCGGCCCGGTCAGCACTGGCTTTGCCGGAGTGCCGCTGAGGATCGCGGCCAGATTGGAGCGGCCGCGCTTCATTTCGGCGGCAGGATCGAAAGTTTCGCCCGGGGCCAGTTGCCTCAGCACCGTCAGTTCCGGCAGTGCAAAGCCAAGCCGGGGTGCCAGCAGGGTGTGCGCCGATTGCATCGCCGCGATGTCACCGGCGGACATGGCTATGCCCAGTTCCGGCCGGTCGATGCTCTTCTTGACCTTCTGCCCGATCCCGCCCGCCATCATCCCCACGATCAGCGGAAACAGCGGGCCGAGCAGGAAGAAAAAGAAGCTGCGGCTGAACAGGATCGCCACGAAATCGCGCCGGGCAATCACATAGGCGGCCTGCAATGTGGAGAGGCGTCCGCCGGCGATTGTGCTGTTGGCCATCAGCGCAGCTCCTCGCCATTGCCGTCTTCGAGCGCGCGCGCCGCTGCCTCGCCCGCGATGGCGACGAAAGCATCATGCAACCCGGCCCGCTCGATCGAAAGCGACAGGATTCCCGCCTCCCCCTCGATTAGAGCCCGCAGCAACGGCTCGATCCCGCTATCTGGAAGCGAGAAATGCCAAAAATTGCCCTCGACCCGCGCATCGGCGGGCAATGCCGCCCGCCATGCGCCGTCACGCATCCGGGTTTCGAGGCGCACCTGCGGCCTGATCCGGTCACGCGCCACATCGACTGGCCCGGCAAAGGGCACCCGCCCCCCGGCAATGATCGCCACTTCATCGCACAGCCGTTCGGCATGGGCGATGACATGAGTAGAGAAGATCACCGTGGTCCCTCGGGCGGCGAGCGCACGGATCATCAGCTCAAGCTTGCCCTGATTGATCGCATCGAGGCCTGAGAACGGTTCGTCGAAGATCACCAGCCGGGGCTCATGCACCAAGGTTCCGAGCAGCTGGACCTGCTGGGCCATGCCCTTGGAAAGCTGGCGGATCTGGCGGTCGGCAGCATAGCCGAGGCCATGCTCTTCGAGCAGCGCCCGCCCGCGCCTGCGCCCCTCGGCCAAGGGAAGCCCCCGCAGCGCGCCGATAAAGGCAATCGCCTCATAGGCCTTCATCGAGGGGTAGAGGCCCCGCTCCTCGGGCAGGTAGCCGATCGCATGAGCGACCTCATGCGGACGATCATGGCCGAGAATGCGGCGGATACCCGAATCGGGATCGATGATCCCCAGCAGCATCCGCAGCGTGGTGGTCTTGCCCGCGCCATTCGGGCCAAGAATTCCGTAGATCGAGCCTTCGGGTACGGCCAGATCGACCCCATCGACCGCGGTGAAGCCATCAAATCGCTTCACAATTCCCCGTGCCTCGATCGCGAGCGGCCGTGCCGCTTGACCACTCGCGTTGCTCAGCACGTTGCATTCCCCTAGTTTCATCAGCTGGGCCGATAAAGCCTGCCTTGTGAACGGGAGCAACAGCAAGTTTGGTTAACGCTGCACTTCTTGACGATTTGAAAGCAGATCTTGCCGCGGAAGCTGCGCGGCTGGGCTTCGTCGCTTGCGGGTTTGCCTGCGCGGGCGAGGACCCGCTGCGCGCGGCGCGGCTGGGCGAATGGCTGGAAAGCGGGAACCACGGTTCGATGAGCTGGATGGAAGAGCGCCGCGACCACCGCCGATCCCCGCAAGGCCTGTGGCCGCAGGCGCAAAGCGTGATCGCGCTGGGGATGAGTTATGCTCCGGCGATCGATCCGCTGGCGCTGGCCGATGTCCCGGATCGGGGGAGGATCTCGGTCTATGCGCAGGGCAAGGATTATCACGACACGGTGAAGAAGGCGCTCAAAACGCTGGCCCGCTGGGTGGTGGACCAGTCTGGTAAACGCGGGCTTGGGGATGCCGGTGTCAAGGTGTTCGTCGATACCGCGCCGGTGATGGAAAAGCCGCTGGGTGAAGCGGCTGGGCTGGGCTGGCAGGGCAAGCACACCAACCTCGTCAGCCGCAGCGAGGGGAGCTGGTTATTCCTCGGATCGATTTACACCACGCTGGACTTCGCGCCCGACGCGCCGGAAGCGGATCATTGCGGATCGTGCAACGCCTGTCAGCGGGCCTGCCCGACCGATGCCTTTCCCGCGCCCTATCAGCTCGACGCGCGGCGCTGCATCAGCTACCTCACGATCGAGCACAAGGGTCCGATTCCAGACCAGTTCCGCAAGGCAATCGGCAACCGCATCTATGGCTGCGATGATTGCCTGGCGGTTTGCCCGTGGAATAAATTTGCGAGCGCGGCGCGGGCAATCAAGGCTTTCATGCCGCGCGCGGAACTGGCCGCGCCCCGCCTCGCAGAGCTGCTTGCGCTCGATGATGCCGGGTTTCGGCGGCTGTTCTCGGGTTCGCCGATCAAGCGGATCGGGCGGGACCGGTTCGTGCGCAATTGCCTGATTGCGGCGGGCAACAGCGGTGATCGGGCGCTGCTCGAACAGGTCCGGGCCTTGGCAGGCGATCACGACGGGACAGTGGCTGAGGCCGCTCGCTGGGCGCTGGGGGAGCTATCCGCCTAGAGCATCGCGCGGAAAAGTGGGCGCCGGTTTTCCGTAAATAGCGATGCGAAAACATAGATTCCTAGAGCATGATGTGATTCAGATTTAGCGCATCATGCTCTAGCGGCCCAGCAAATTGCGCGCCTGGCTGGCGATCTGGGCCAGCATGGCGGGGGCCACCGGGACCGCGCTTTGGGCCCGGCCAACCATCGCACGGAACTGGCGGATAGCTGGCGCCTGCGCCTCGGCCCAGCGTTCCACGGCTGCGCCCGGATCGGATTTCTTACCCGATACCCGGCGCAGGAAATCGAGCCGCATGTGCTGGAAATCGCGCGCCAGACCGTTGATCAATAGCCGCTCCCAGGGATCGGACGGGTTCATCCGTTCGGCGGTCTGCTGAGCCCAGTCGAGCCCCAGCCGCGTCCCGATATCGCCAAACGCGGCGGTCAACACTGCCGCCGGTGTACCACTCTGGCGCGAAAGCATGGCGAGGCCGACCACCCCGTCGATATCGTAGAGGTGGGCGACCATTGCACCGACCTCTTCGGGCGCACCGGCGGCGGCAAAATCGGCGCACATCAGCGCCGAGTGAGCCTTGGCCTCAATCGATAGCAGCTTCGCTGTAGCCGCAGACAGTTCCTGCACCCCGGCGGAAAGCTCGGCAATCATCCGCGCCGGCTCGGCCCTGCCGCTGCTGATCCGCAGCAGGTCGGCCATATGGGTGACCATTGCCGCCGCGGCCCGGCCGAACAACAGGATTCGCGCGCCTTCAGGCATGGCAGCTGTTTCGATCGCCTTCCAGATCGCCGGCATGCCCAGCAGCCGTTCGGCGGCAACGAAGGCTGCGGTTACTTGCGCCAGCGTTGCTCCAGCCTCCTCGACCAGTTCGAGCGGATGGATCAGGCCCAGCCGGTTGACAATCCGGTTCGCCAGCTTGGTTGCGATGATTTCGCGGCGCAGCCGGTGGCTCCGGATGTCCGCCTTGAACTTTGTCCGCATCGGCGCAGGGAAAGCAGCGAGCAATTCATCGATCAGGGCCGGATCATCGGGCAACGCGCTGTGTTCCAGCGCATCCTGTAACACCAGCTTGGTGCTCGACAGCACCACCGCCAGTTCGGGCCGGGTCAGCCCATGGCCATCGGCAGCGCGGCGGGCTAGGACGTCGCTTGGTGCCAGCCCTTCGGTCTTGCGATCAAGATGACCGCCGTCTTCGAGGGTTTCGATCAGGCGAAGATGCGAAGCGGTAGCCTGGGCCCCGCCCGCCTCGGCAATCGAGAGGGCGAGGGCCTGGAGCCGGTTGTCTTCCAGCACCAATCCGGCCACTTCATCGGTCATCGATTGCAGCAGCCTGACCCGCGCCGGTTCCGAAAGCCGCCCAGCGCGCTTGGCCGAGGCGAGCGCAATCTTGATATTCACTTCGTTGTCCGAGCAATCGACCCCGGCCGAATTGTCGATGAAATCGGTATTGATCCGCCCGCCATTGAGCGAAAATTCGATCCGCCCGGCCTGGGTGCAGCCCAGGTTTGCACCTTCGCCAATTGCCTTGGCCCGCAGATCCGCGCCAACGATGCGCAGCGCATCATTGGCTGGATCGCCAACCTCGACGTTGTTTTCACCTGAACTTTTGACATATGTGCCAATCCCGCCGAACCACAGCAGATCGATCTGGCTTTTGAGGATTGCGGTTATCAGCCCGTCCGGATCGATTGCCTCCACCTCGATCCCCAGCATCGCGCGAACCTCGCGGCTCAAGGGGATTTCCTTGAGGCTGCGGGCAAATACCCCGCCGCCTTTCGAGATCAGTGCCTTGTCATAATCTTCCCAACTTGAGCGCGGCAGCTCGAACATCCGCGCCCGCTCGGTCCAGCTGCTGGCGGGATCGGGATCGGGATCGAGGAAGATATGGCGGTGATCGAAGGCGGCAACGACCTGGATCGCCTTGCTGAGCAACATGCCGTTGCCAAAGACATCGCCCGACATATCGCCGCAGCCGGCGACCCGGATCGTCTGCGTCTGGACATCGACGCCCAGTTCGAGGAAATGACGCTGGACCGACATCCAGGCACCCTTGGCAGTGATGCCCATCGCCTTGTGGTCATACCCTTTGGAGCCGCCACTGGCGAAAGCATCGTCGAGCCAGAAATCATGGTCTTCGGCGATGGCATTGGCGGTGTCGGAATAGGTCGCGGTGCCCTTGTCGGCGGCGACCACGAAATAGGGATCCTCGCCGTCGCGGATGACAACGCCCCGGGGATGTACCACCTTGCCGCCGACGATATTGTCTGTGATCGACAGCAATGTACGGATGAACAATTTGTAGCTTTCCTTGCCCTCGGCCAGCCAGCCCTCACGGTCACGCGAGGGGTCGGGGAGTTGCTTGGGATAGAAGCCGCCCTTGGCACCAGTCGGCACGATTACCGCGTTCTTGACCCGCTGGGCCTTCATCAGCCCGAGCACCTCGGTGCGGAAATCATCCCGCCGGTCCGACCAGCGCAGGCCTCCGCGCGCGACCGGCCCGGCGCGCAGATGGATGCCCTCCATCCGGCGCGAATAGACGAAGATTTCCCGCCATGGCACCGGTCGCGGTAGTCCGGGAACGCTGGCGGAATCGAGCTTGAAGGCCAGCGCCAGTTCCTCTCCGTTCGGCCCGGCAGGCGCGAAGGCATTGGTCCGCAACATCGCTCCGACCAGCGCGCGATACTGGCGCAGCAGCCGGTCATCGTTGATCGCGGTGACCAGCGACAGCCCATCGCGGATCTGGCCCAGCGCCTTGCTTTCGGTCGCAGCCCGGTCGTCGGCAAAGGCCGGGTCGTGGCGCGCGACGAACAGCGCGATCAGCGCACGGGTCACCCCGGCGGCGTTCTGCAATGCATCGACCACGGTCGGGATGCCAAAGCTCATTCCGGCCTGGCGCAGATAGCGGAACCAGGCGCGCAGCCAGTTGGCCTCACCTGCAGAAAGCGCGGTGGAAGCGATGAGCCGGTTGAACGGATCATCTTCGGCCTGGCCATTGAGCACGGCAGCTATCGCGCCCTCAATTGATTCGGCCCGCGCCATCAAGGCCACGATGTCTTGCCCAGCTGGCAGCGCCAGCAGGAAATCGTGGATCGTACCCAGCGAACCGTCCTTGGCGATCAGCGCGGTGGGCACATCCTCGATCACCCGGAAGCCGAAATTCTCCAGCGCAGGGACCGCATCGGACAGTGCCAGCGCGCCGCTGCGCTGGTAAAGTTTCAGCCGCAGCACTCCCGGCTCATCAGCGGGCAGACGGTGCAGCCGCGCGCCGCGTCGCGGGCCACTCTCGCCTTCGGCCGCCAAGTGGCGCAGCCGCGCGATGTCGATGGCGGCTTCGGCGGCACCATTGCTCGTACGGTAGGCCTGAGGGAAGGCTTCGGCATAGCGTGCAGCGATCGCGGCAGCGCGGCTGGGCTCTTCGCTGGCCGCCAGTTCGCTCTCGACCGCCTCGGGCCAGCCGCGAATCATGGCCTGCAACTGGGCATCGAGCATTGTCTCTTTGGCACGGTTGTCGCCGTCGCGGATATCGAGCACAAACCGCAGCAGAGCCAAATTGTTGCCTTCGACCTGCAAGCTCCAATCCAGCAACTGCGATGCGGTTGCAGCGGTCAGCATTGTTTCGATCGAGAGCCGCAAGCTGGTCGACAGCGCGTCGCGAGGGAGCCAGACGAAGGCAAGCAGGTGCCGGTCAAGCGGCGCCTTGACCAGCGCCAGGCGCGGGCGCGGGCGATCGACCAGGCTCATCATCGCGGTGGCGATCCGTTCCAGATCGGCGTCGGAAAAACCAATCAGCAAGTCATGGGGCAATGCGGTCAAGGCATGAACGAGCGCCTTGCCGGCATGGCCGGTCTGGTTGAATCCGAACTTGGCCATCAGTTCGGATAATTGCGTGCGCATCCGGGGGATGCGATCGGGTGGAGCTGCCAGCGCGGCGCTGGTCCAGACCCCGGCATGAACCGAGAGCGCAGCCACCTTTCCCCCCTCGAACACCGGCACGATGAACAGATCGAGCGGCACCTGGCGGTGGACCAGGCTGATGAGGTTTGATTTGACGATCAGCGGAACCCGGCCACCGGATTTTTCCGCGCGATCGAACCACTTGAAGGCCCGGTCGAACGAGGCGGGGGCCAGTACGGTCTTGGCGCTTTTGGTGCAGATCCCCATGGCCTCGCTCTGGCTGCCGTCCCGGCGGCGCAGCACATGGCCAAGCTGGGTGAGCATCCCTTCCTTGAACCAGCGCAACAATGCTGCGCCTTCACCATCGGCCAGTCTTTCGGCATCGGCCAGCCTGTCGGCATCGGCTGCCATTGCGGCTTGCATCCGGGGCCAATCGCGGACCGCCGCACGAACATCGCCCAGCGCGGAGCGGAGCGCATTTTCCAACTGTCGCCGCGCCCGGGCATCGCCGCGCTCGGTTTCGAGATAGACCATCGATTCGCGCTTTTCGCCCGAAGCATTATCATCTTCGAGGATCGCGGTCAGCTTGCCGTCGGCATCGCGCCGCACCGGGATCACCGGGTGAACCAGTCGGCCGATCGCAAGCCCTTGCGAGGCGACTGCAGCGGCAATCGAATCGACCAGGAAAGGCATGTCGTCATTAATGACCGCGATCCGCATGAAGCGCTCAGCCGCCGAACCCGAAACCGATTCCAACGCAAAAGCCGGTTCGCCGTCAATGCGCTGCCCGGCAGCGGCAAGGACGAAATCGGTGGCTCGTTCAAAGCCCTCATCGGCAAAGGGAACATCGCCCGGCAGCAGCGAATCAGCCAGCCGCGCTGCCAATAGTTTGGCGATGGGTCTGGGGCGGGCGGTCTTGGCACTCATCGCTTGCGCTCTCCCTCCGGCTCGGTCATGGCCGGTTCTTGCGAGTTAGAATGTTGCTCTTGTCAGTATCATTCGTGCGCATACTAGGAGCAACTAGTCACGGCGGCAACCAGTTTGACCTTAAGCAAATAGCCTTAAGCGAGTGCTGTCATCGTTAAGGCGAGCGAACGCCGGCGCGCGGCAGGGTCAAAGGTGGCACCCGCGATCATCAGCTCATCAGCGCCGGTCCGCTCGATGAACCGGGCGATCGCTGCGGCAACGGTGGCAGGACTGCCAACCGCAGCAGCCTGGCGCATATGTTCAAGCATGGCGCGCGCCGGTGGCGGCAGGCTCTCGCGATAGGCGTGGACCGGCGGCCTGAGCTTGCCCGGCGTCCCGCTGCGCAGCGCGACGAAGCTCTGGGCCATCGACGAGGCGAGCAGCACGGCCTCTTCATCGCTGTCGGCAGCGATCACGGTCATGGCCGCCATGACATGCGGCCGCTCCAGCGCTGCGGACGGGCGGAATTGGCGGCGGTAGAGGACCAGCGCCTCATCGAGATGATCCGGCGCGAAGTGCGAGGCAAAGGCGAACGGCAACCCGAGCGCGGCGGCCAGTTGCGCGCCGAACAGGCTGGAGCCGAGGATCCACAGCTCGGGCCGCGCCCCAAAACCGGGGGTAGCCCTCAGCGGCAGCGCGGGTTCGCCGGTGAACAGCGCCCGCAGCTCGACCACGTCCTGCGGGAAATATTCCGCCGCGCGCATCAAATCCTTGCGCAGGGCCTGGCCGATCCGTCCGTCCGCTCCGGGCGCCCGGCCCAGCCCAAGATCGATCCGGCCCGGAAACAGGGCATCCAGCGTGCCAAATTGTTCGGCGATCACGAACGGGCTGTGGTTGGGCAGCATGATCCCGCCCGAACCGATCCGGATGGTCGACGTCGCCTGGCCGATATGCGCGAGCACGACCGAGGTCGCGCCCCCGGCGATGCCATCCATCGCATGGTGTTCCGCCACCCAGAACCGGTGATAACCGGCTGCTTCGGCGGCCTGGGCCAGCAGCGCGGCCTCGGCCAGCGCTTCGCCAAGGCTGCCGCCCTCGCGGACAGGAACAAGATCAAGAACGGAAAGCCGGGTCACTTGCCGGCTGGTTTAGGGGCCGGGGAGAGCTGGTCAAGATAAGCCTTGGCCGTTGCAGCCTCAGAACTGCCGGGCGAAACCTCGATCACCGACAGCCAGCTGTGGCGCGCGGCTGCATCGCGTCCGGCGAGGACGGCGATAACCCCGGCCTCAAGTCCGATCTGCGGATCGAACGGCATCAGCGCCGCGGCGCGCTCGATTTGCGTCTGGGCCTGCGCCAACTTGCCCTGACGGCGTGACAGCGTGGCCGAAAGCAACCAGCCGGCCGGGTTGGAAGGACTAGCGGTGCGCCCCGCTGCCAATGCGGCTTCAGCGTCGCTCTCGCGCTTTAGGGCGACCAGTGCCCGCGACCGGTCGATCGCGATGTCTCCGGCTAGCTCGGCCTTGCCCGCAGCAAGCGCATCCGTATGGGCCGCCAGCAACGCCGCATCGGCCGCCACGAAAGCCTGCTGATCGAGCGCTGCCAGCCCGGCCATTGCCCCAAGCGAGGCCTTGCGCCCCCGTTCATTGGCGGCAGCGGCATCGCGCGCGGCAAGGAAGGCGGCTTCAGCGTCGCTCCAGCGGCTGAGGTTATTGTAGGCAATTCCCAGACAATGGTGCGGGTCGGCCTGCGCCGAGCCCGCGGCTGTGTTGAGCCAGCCTTCTGCCACTTCGCTCGCGGCCAGCGGATCGGTCGCAGCCAGAGCAAGGCACTCCTGCAAGCGGGTCGGCAGGACCGGCGCCGCCACTTGCTTGCCCGGGCGCCGGGCAATCGGGGCCGTGGGCAAGGCCGGGCCTGCTCCGGGTGAAACCAGCGGGCCGGCCTGGGCGAGCAACAGGGCAAGAGCTAGGGACATCGGGTCTCTCCGGTCAGGCAGGCGGTGCCAGCGCTTCCAGAATCCGCAGCAACAGCGCGATATCTCCGGGCCGCGACAGGCGGTGATCGCCGTCCTTGACCAGCGTCAACTGAACGTCCGCCGAACGCAATTGCCGGGCGAGCTTTAGCGAAGTCTCCCACGGCACATCGCGGTCGCCTTGGCCGTGGAGCAGCCGGACCGGGCAAGCCAGAGCAATTTCATGCCCGAGCAGCCGGTTCGCCTGCCCGTCAGCCCACAGTCCAGGGTGGGTCGGGGTCGGGTCGGGACCATAGGGGTTGTCCGCCAGCACCACCTCGCCCCGGTGCAAGGCCGCCTGTTGGGCTTGGTCATACCCCCATTCGGTAAAATCGGGTGCGGCCGCGATCCCGACCAGACCCGCCAGCCGCTCTTCGGGCAGGGCCAATGCCACCAGCAGCATCAGCCAGCCGCCCATTGACGAACCGATCAGCACGACCTTGCCCATCTTGTCCGCGGGGCAATGCGCCGCGATCAGCGCCAGCACCTCGTCGCGCCATCGGCTCAAGCTGCCCTGCGCAAAGTCGCCCGAACTCTGCCCGCAGCCCGAATAGTCCAGCAGCAGACAAGCGCGGCGATTTGCCGCCGCCCAATCAAACACGGCAGCAGCCTTGCTCCCGGCCATGTCAGACATGTATCCGGGGAGGAACACCAGGGTTGGCCCGGTGCCGCGGGTCTGCCGAAACGCGATCCGGCGGCCATCAGGCAGGGTGTGGAATTGCGCTTCGCTCATGTCTGGACTTTTCCTTGCACAGTTTTCGCTCTGGCTCTCACGCTGGCCCAGTTCTTGGGTGGGACACGCTGTCCAAAGCGTGGCTGCCTTGGCCGGGATTATCCGGATCACCATACTGGCCGCACAGATTGAGCAAAGGCTTGATCTGTTGCTGCGCTCGGGCGAATGGAGACCCGTGACAGGGATCGCACGAAAGATGGGCTGGTTTGAACGCTCGCGCGGCGCGCTGGTGCTGCTCGCGGCGATCTATCTGGTGCCCCGCGCGCTGCTGATTCTGCTGGATATCGTCCCGACTTCGGACGCCGATTTCTATTACACGCGTGCGGTGAGCCTGTCTGAGGGGCTGGGCTACCTCAGCACCAAGGGCGAGCCAACTGCCTATTGGCCGCCGGGCTGGTCGATGGCGCTTGGCATCGCCTTCCGGGCATTCGGCGCGTCTGTGGCGGTGGTCGGTCTGGTCAATCTGGTTTGCGCGGCGCTGTCGGGCTGGCTGATCCTCGATCTGGCTCGGCGGCTGTTCGGGTCGGAATTGGCGGCGCGAACCGGACTGCTGCTGATCGCGCTTTATCCCAACAATGCCGCCTATGTCCCGCTGGCGCTGACCGAGGTGTTCTATACCACCCTGCTGCTCGGCGCCTGCTGGCTGCTGATCGCGCGCCCGGGCACACTCAGCCATAGCTGGTTGCGCCTGGTAGCCGCAGGCGCGGTGATGGGCATCGCCACGCTGGTCAAGGCCCAGACCCTGATCGTGGTCCCGTTGGTACTGGGGATCGGCGTGCTGCGGGCCCCGCGCTTCTGGCCGGCGATCCCGGGCGCAGCCCTTCGGCTGGTGCTGGTTGTCGCGGTCGCGGCGCTGGTCGTCGCCCCCTGGACTTTGCGCAATCACCGCGAATTGGGGGCCTGGGTCGCGGTTTCGACCAACGGCGGGATTACCTTGCTGACCGGCAACAATGACAGCGCCACGGGCAGCTTCGCGCCGGAAGATCCGGTGGTCAAGGCGCTCGATGCTCGCACCGCGCTGACCGAGCTGGAACATGATGCCGAGGCGAGGCGGCTCGGGATCGAGTGGATCAAGTCTCATCCGGCGCGGTTCGTCCAGCTGCTGCCGCTCAAATTCCTGCGCCTGTGGGGCCCCGACGGCGAGGCGATGTGGTTCTATGAGCGCGGCGCGGCGGCCTATCCGGCGAATTCCGGGCTGTTCCTGGCCGTGCGGCTGGCCAATCAGGCGTGGTATTTCATGTTGCTGGTGGGCTTTGCCGTGGCGGCGGTGGTGATGCTACGGCAGCGGTTGAAGCTCGGGCAGAAGCTCGCCGATTGGTGGCTGCTGCCTTATGGCATTGCGGCCTATCCCACCGCGATCTGCCTGGTCTTCTCGGGCCAATCGCGGTTCCATTTCCCGGCCATGCCTTTTATAGCCATGACCTGCGGCTGGCTGATAGCCGATTGGTGGGTGCGCCACCGCACGCGGGTTGAAGCGGGCGCAACCCTGCACTAGGGCGTCTGCCATGTCCGAAATGATCAAAATCAGCCTGCCCGATGGTTCCACCCGCGAAATGCCGCTGGGCTCTACTCCAGCAGACGTCGCCGCAGCGATCGGCCCCGGCCTCGCCAAGGCGGCGCTGGCAGCGCGGGTCGATGGCGAGCTGGTCGATCTGACCCGGCCGTTTACCGGCGATGCCGCCCTTGCGCTGGTCACTTCGCGCGACGAGGCCGATGCGCTTGATCTCGCTCGGCATGATTTTGCCCATGTGCTGGCCGAGGCGGTGCAGGCGCTGTTCCCCGGCACGCAGATCACCTTCGGCCCCTCGACCGACGATGGCTTTTACTATGATTTTGTGCCTAAAGACCGCCAATTCACCGAGGAAGACCTCCCCGCGATCGAGGCCGAGATGCGCCGCATCATCGCCGCCGACAAGCCGCTGCTCCGCGAAGTGTGGAGCCGCGAAAAGCTCGTCGCCCGGTGGCGTGAGCAGGGCGAGAGCTTCAAGGCCGAATGGGCTGCCGAACTTCCCGAGGGTGAGGAACTGACCGTCTATTGGTCTGGCTCGGACTGGCTCGACATGTGCAAAGGGCCGCATCTGCCCTCCACCGGCAAGCTCGATCCCGCCGCTTTCAAGCTGACCCGGGTGTCGGGCGCCTATTGGCGCGGCGATCAGAACAATGCGATGCTCAGCCGCATCTATGGCACCGGCTGGCTGAACAAAAAGCAGCTCGACGCGCATCTGGTCCGGCTGGAAGAAGCCGCCAAGCGCGATCACCGCAAGCTGGGCCAGGAGATGGACTTGTTCCACCTTCAGTCCGAGGCCCATGGCAGCGTGTTCTGGCATCCCAAAGGCTACATGATCTGGCGCTGCCTTGAGGCCTATATGCGCCGCCGACTGGATGCGGCGGGCTATGTCGAGGTCAAAACCCCGCAGATCATGGACGCCAGGCAATGGGAGCAATCCGGTCACTGGGGCAAGTACCGCGAAAACATGTTCGTGGTTCCCGACGAGATTCCGAGCGGCGAGGACGATGGCCCGGTGCTGTCAGGTGAGGCCGATCTGATGGCGATCAAGCCGATGAACTGCCCGGCGCATGTGCTGATTTTCCGCCAGGGCATCACCAGCTACCGCGAGCTGCCGATCCGGATGGCCGAATTTGGCTGCTGCCACCGCAACGAGCCGCATGGCGCGCTGCACGGGCTGATGCGGGTCCGCCAGTTCACCCAGGACGATGCGCATATCTTTGTGCGCGAGGATCAGCTGGTCTCGGAAGTGGCTGATTTCTGCGATTTGCTCGATCTGGTTTACAAGGATCTGGGCTTTGCGGACTATGCGATCAAGCTGGCCCTGCGTCCGGAAAAACGGTTCGGCTCGGACGAAATGTGGGACTGGTCGGAACAGTCGATGCGCGATGCGGTGGCGGTTACGGGCCGGAACACACCCGAATGGGGCTGGGAAGAGCTGGCCGGCGAAGGCGCGTTTTATGCACCCAAGCTGGAGTTCCATTTGACCGATGCAATTGGCCGGACCTGGCAAGTTGGCACGCTCCAGACCGATACAGTTCTGCCCGAACGGCTTGATGCGAGCTACATTGGCGAGGATGGCGAAAAGCACCGCCCGGTCATGCTCCACCGTGCTATTCTGGGCAGTTTCGAACGCTTCATCGGCATCATGATCGAACATTACGCCGGGAAACTCCCGGTCTGGCTTGCGCCGGTGCAGGCGGTAGTCGCAACAATCGTATCGGACGCGGACGATTATGCGCGGGACGTAACGGCGCAGTTGAAAGCGGCGGGCATCCGGGTGGAAAGCGATTTGCGCAACGAGAAGATCAACTACAAGGTCCGCGAACACAGTCTTGCCAAGGTTCCGCACCTGTTGGTGGTTGGAAAGCGCGAGGCGGAGGAAGGCACCGTCGCGATCCGCACTCTGGGTGAAGCCAAAGAGAGTGCAGGCCAGCGTTTCATGCCGCTGGCTGAGGCAATCGCGATGCTGCAGGGTGAAGCGACCCCGCCGGATCTGCGTGTTACTTGATCGCGGGCCTCACTCCTGACCAGATTACCGTGGCAATTGCGGCCGCGCTGGCGGCGGCGTTCGTGCGCGGGCTGGCCGGGTTCGGCATGGCGATCCTGCTCGTCCCGGTGCTCGGCCTGGCCATCCTGCCGAGCGAGGCGGTGGTAGTGGCGAATTTGCTCGGGTTGTTCATCGGTCTGGTCGGGCTCAAGAAAATCCTTGGCCATGCTGAGCGTTCGGCGCTGCATATTGCGGCGCTGGCGATGATTGCGACCCCGCTGGGGGTGTGGCTTTTGACCATCACCGACCCGGCGCTGGCGCGTTTCCTGATCGCCCTGGTGGCGCTGGGAGCGTTCCTGCTGGTGCTGCTGCCCAAGCGGGCTGACGATCACCAGCCGAGTTCGCTCGAGACCGGGACGACCGGAATTACCTCCGGCATATTGACTGGATTTGCGGGGATGCCGGGGCCGCCAGTGGTGCCATATTACCTCCGCCGCGCGATGCCTGTGCAAATGGCGCGAGCTTCGATGATGACGATCTTCCTCGCCACCTCATTCGCCGGGAGCTTCTCGGCGCTGGCGCTGGGAGTGGCAACCGTGAGGGAGCCGATTCTGGCGGCAATCCTCTATCCAGCGGTGCTGCTGGGCAATTGGCTCGGGACACTGGCGTTCGGGCGGGTTTCGGAAAGCGCCTGGCGGATTTTTGTTGGCGTGGTGCTGGGCCTTGCGGCGGTAGCGGCGCTATTGAAGCTGTTACAAGCCTAGCGCTTGCCCAAGCGTTGGCAGCGCAAGATCCGCGAAGATCAGCGTGAGCGCGCAGCCGCACACGATCACCGAGCGCAGCCAATCAAGCTGCGTGATGCGCGAATCGGTGACAGCTAGGGCGATAAGGCTGGCCATGGCGGGATATTGCGCCCGGTTGCCTTGCCGAAAAGTTAAACCGCCACCGGTCTCACAGCTGCGGCATCTGCTGACTGGCGCAATGGAAACTGCCGCCGCCCGCGAGCACCGCATCGGCCTTGATCCCGATCACTTCGCGGCCTGGAAACAGCTCGGCCACCGCCGCAACCCCGTCTGCGTCATGGGGCGTGCCATAGATCGGCACCACCACCAGCTTCGAGGTGATCACGAAGTTCATGAAGCTGGCCGGTTCGATCCGGCCGTCTTGCTCGACCCGGCCGGGCGAGGGCACTTCGCGCACTGTCACGCCAAAGGCCTCGGCGCGGGCCCTGGCATCGGCATAGATCGCAGCATTGGGATCATCAGCGCCGGTTGCTCGCGGCAGAGCCAGCACATTTGGCGCCACGAAGCGGGCGAGATTGTCGACATGGCCATCGGTGTGGTCATTGATCAGCCCGTTACCCAGCCACAGCACACGGGTCATGCCGAGATCGCTGGCGAGCCGCGCCTCAAGGTCAGTCCGTGAAAGATCGGGGTTGCGGTTGGGATTGAGCAAACATTGCTCGGTCGTGACGGCGAGCCCGGTGCCGTCCCCGTCCAATGCGCCGCCCTCGAGAATCCAGTCGCAGGTTTCAACGCCGAGCCCGGCACTCATTGCCAGTTCCGCGCCGATCCCGGCATCGCCGGGCATGATGTATTTGCCGCCCCAGCCATTGAAGCCGAACCGCCGGGCGAGTCTGTGCTGACCGTCCGAGACCACCAACGGCCCGGTATCACGCAGCCAGACATCGCCATAGACGCGGCGCTCCAGCGTTACTGCGGCGCTGCACAAAGCGCGCGCCCGCGCCTCATTGGCATCGTCGCGGACGATCAGCCGCACTTCCTGCCCGCTTTCCGCCACCGCATTGGCAAAGCTGGCAATCTGGTCCTGCGCCGCCCCGAGGAACCCCGGCCACTCCTCCCCATCGTGGGGGAAGCCGATCCACAGCCAGGCCTGCGGATGCCATTCGGGCGGCATCCGCATAATCGGCGTTGTCATGGGACTAGTCCTTGCCGGATTTTTCTGGGAATCCTGAGGCATCACAAAGCGGGCCTTTCGGAGCGTGAAGGCGCGCGGCTTGGCAGAGTGCGCGCCGCGCTGCAAGCGCGCCGCTTGATCGCGAGCCTCGCAACGGGCATCGCTGTGCGGGATGACCGCTGACTGGACCGGAGCACTTGAGCGCGCGCGCACCAGCGCCCCGTTTCTCGCGCGCGGGCTTGATCGCCAGCCCGCGCTTGAAGCGCTGCTGGCGGCGGGTGACGGGGCGGGCGCGCTCCAATGGGCCAAGGCGGCAGGCGAGGGGGCCGAGAGCGTTGCGATTGCGTTGCGGCGCGAACGGATGGCATTGGCGGTGGCGCTGGCGGTGGGCGATCTGGCTGGGGTATTCCCCTTGGCGCAGGTCATGGCCGAACTTTCCGCCTTTGCCGACCGGGCGATGGAGGCCGCGATCGCCGATGCGATCCGCGCCCGGGTGCCCGATGCGCAGCCGGCCGGCTTCCTCGCGCTCGCGCTGGGCAAGCATGGCGCGCAGGAACTCAACTACAGCTCGGATATCGATCCGATCCTGCTTTATGATCCGGCGCTGCTGCCCCGGCGATCCCGCGACGAACCGGGCGAGGCGGCGCAGCGTGTGGCGCGCACGCTGATGGAAACGATGAGCCGAGTGGACGGGGAGGGCTATGTCTTCCGGGTCGATCTGCGGCTGCGCCCGGCCTCCGAAGTCAGCCCGCTGGCCATTTCGATCGAGGCGGCGCTGGGTCACTATGAATCATCGGCGCTGGCGTGGGAGCGCGCCGCCTTTATCCGGGCGCGGGCCTGCGCCGGGGATATTGTAGCGGGGGAGGGCTTCCTCGCCGCGATTCGCTCGTTCGTATGGCGCAAAGCTCTTGATTTCGGGGCGATTACCGAGATCGGGCGGCTGACCGCGCGGATTCGCGCCAATCACAGCGGGCCGCAGGTGCCAGGACCAGGGTTTGACCTCAAGCGCGGGCGCGGCGGGATTCGCGAAGTCGAGTTTTACGCCCAGACTCACCAGCTGATCCATGGCGGGCGCAATCCCGCGCTGCGGCTGCGCGGCACCCGGGCCAGCCTGAATGCGCTGGCTGCGGCGGGGATAATCGACCCTGGCGATGCGCTGTTGCTGGGGGACAGCTATGACCGGCTGCGGGTGATCGAACATCGCCTCCAGATGGTCGCCGATCAGCAGACGCACAATCTGCCGCTTGATCGCGCCGCACTCGACCAGGTGGCGCGGCTTGATGGGATGGAGGATGGCGCCGCGCTGGTGGCCGAAGTGGCCGCGATCAGCGAAGCGGTGGGCGCGCGGTATGACCGGCTGATTGCCGATCATTCCGGTTCTGAAGCCGCTCAGCTGGCCGTCTCCGGGGGCGAAGGTCTGGAAGAAATGTTGTCCGGGCTGGGGTTCGCAGATCCGGCGGCGCTGGCGGTGCAGATCGCCGGATGGCGGTCGGGCAAGCTGCGCGCCTTGCGCAGCGATGCCGCGCGCACCGCCTTCGATGCGGTTCAGCCCGCGCTGCTGGCGGCGTTTGCCGCCGCGCCAGAGCCCGAGCGGGCGCTGTTGCGCTGGGAGCAGTTGCTCACCAATCTACCCAGCGCGGTCAATTTGTTCCGCCTGCTGGAAGCGCGGCCGGCGCTGCTCCAGCTGCTCGCCCGGATCCTCAGCCTGGCGCCGCCGCTCGCCGATGCGCTGGCGCGGCGCTCGGATCTGCTCGATCCGTTGATCGACGCCAGCGCTTTCGACTTGCCCGCCGATGTCGCGACGCTGACCGCCGATTTTGCCACTTGCGAGGCGGATGATGATTACCAGCGGCTGCTCGACCGGGTTCGCCGCAAGGTCGGCGAGATTCGTTTTGCGCTGGGGGTGCAGCTGGTTGCCAGTGATTTCGCCGGGAGCGCGCGCGATCCGCTGGAAATTGCCGCAGCCTTGTCGCGCACTGCCGAGGCCGCCCTGATCACCCTGGCCCAAGCGACGATTGCCGAGTTCGCCCGGGTCCACGGCCGGGTTGCAGGCGGCGAAATGGTCATTCTCGGGCTGGGAAGGCTGGGCGGCGGGGCGTTGACCCACGCTTCCGATCTGGACTTGGTCTATCTGTTCACCGGTGATCACGGGGCCGAATCCGATGGGCCACGCCGGCTCGGTGCGACGCTCTATTTCAATCGCCTGGCGCAGCGGATCAGCGCGGCGCTGTCGGTTCCGACCGCCGAAGGCGCGCTCTATGAGGTCGATACAAGGCTGCGCCCGTCGGGTGCCCAAGGCCCGCTGGCGGTCAGTCTCGACAGCTTTTCCCGCTACCAGCACGAGCAGGCCTGGACCTGGGAGCATATGGCGCTGACCCGCGCCCGGCCGCTGTTCGGGCCCAGTGCGGGCCGGGAAGAGCTGGCCACGATCATCGCCGGAGTGCTCTCGAAACGGCGCGATCCGGCTCGCCTGCGCGCCGATGTGCTGGCAATGCGCGCCGAAATGGCCCGTCACAAGCCCGCCAGCGGCCCACTCGATGCCAAGCTGGCGCGGGGCGGATTGGTCGATGTGGAGTTTCTGGTCCACTACCTTCAGCTGCGCGACGGGATCGGGCTTAACCCTGATCTAGCGTCGGCGATCGCCGCGCTGGTCGAAGCCGGACAGCTCCCGCAAGCGATCGGTTCGGCCTATGCGATGATGACCCGGCTGCTGATTGCGGTCCGCTTGCTGGCGCCTGATGCGGACATTCCGCCGCCCGCCGCCCGGGCAGTGCTTGCCAAGGCCTGCGGTTGCGGCGATTGGGGCGCGGTAGGGACGAATCTTGCGTCAGCGCGCGCGGCAGTTGCTGCTGCCTGGGCGCAAACATTCGGCGAACAGCTGGAGATTTGAACGATGCACAGTTTTCCAAGTGTGGGCGATCCGTTTCCCGATATTGCCCTCGAACAGTCTGCAGGCGGGACTGTCCGGCCAGCGGATTTTGCCGGCCGCAAGCTGGTGGTGTTCTTTTATCCCAAGGACGATACGCCGGGATGTACGACCGAAAACAAAGACTTTTCCGCCCTTGCAAAAGATTTCTCCACGGCAGGCATTGCCCTGCTGGGGGTCAGCAAGGATCCGCCGGGAAAGCACCGGAAATTCATCGCCAAGCATGGCCTGACCGCGCCGCTCGCCAGTGACCCGGAGACTGCTGGCCTCGCCGATGCACTCGGCGTCTGGGCCGAGAAATCGATGTATGGACGCAGTTACATGGGGATGGTCCGGAGCACCTATCTGGTCGGCGCCGATGGAAGGATTGCGCGGATCTGGGCCAAGGTGAAGGTTGCCGGCCATGCCGCCGAAGTGCTGGAAGCGGCCAAGGCGCTTTGATGGCTTTTCCTGCGCGACTCTGCACAAGAATCATTGACGATGAAATTCGCCATGTTCGGTTCGGCGCAAATCATTTCATCGCGCGCTGCTCATCGCGCGTGAATCACCCGAGATTCGCTGGAAAAGCTTGGTTGAACGCCCCTTGCCGGGGAGCGTTACGCCACCATTCAACGGCTCGGCGCGCGAGTCAGCCGGTTTACCGCGTGGTTTCTATCCTGGGGTTGCCAGGTAGGTTTTTTCGCGGATAAGCCCCAACTCACGAGACGGCGGGGGGTTCCGACCATCTCAGAATTATTGTCTGACCGGAAGGTTGGCGTTTTGCAACGCGACATTTCCGGCCCGGGAATACATGAATTTGCGCAGCTGACTTCGATGACGGAGCGGTTGCAGAAGCAAGGTAATTTTGAGTGGTCGCTTTTTCGTATTTTGCCAAGATCCGGACCTATGTCGGTGCTCTGGCCATCCTCAGCAGCCTGATGTTTGCCAATCCGGCGCTCGCCAATAGCAGCGCTACGGCCGATATCGCCGCGCCGCTGCGCGCCGCGCAGGTCGCCAAGAGTTCACAACTCGGCAATGGTGACGAAGAGTTTGGCCGGCTGTTTGCCAGCTGGCAGTCGCTCGACAAGCCCGGCGCCCAGATTGCAATGCTCAACCGCCGCTTGAACGCAGTTGCCATTCCCTCGCGCATGCCGGTCGATGGTGTCCGCCTCACCAGTGATTACGGCATGCGCTGGCACCCGGTCATGGGTGGCCGCCGTGCCCACAAGGGCGTTGACCTGGCTGGCCCCACCGGCACACCGGTTCGTGCCACCGCCGATGGCGTGGTTGGCCGCGCAGAATGGTACAGCAGCTACGGCCTCTATGTCGCGCTGGAACATGGCGCCAATATCGAAACGCGCTATGGCCATATGTCGCGGCTCAATGTTGCCTCCGGCCAGCAGGTCCGCAAGGGCGATATCATCGGTTTCATCGGCTCGACCGGCCGTTCGACCGGACCGCATCTTCATTATGAAGTCCGCATTGCCGGTCTGGCAGTGAACCCTTTGCCCTACATGCAAGCCAGTGAAATTCGCGTGGCTGAGGCCAACAGCGATCCCGCTGCGTTCGGCAAGGGCGGCGAATAAGCATTCAATTCGGTACCGGGCGCCAGAGCCGGGCCGAGATCAGCTTCCAGAGGATGCTGGGAAAGGGGCGACGGGCAACCGTCGCCTTTTTCTTTTGGCACCTTTTCCTTTGCGCTATTTAATCACCCGGTTAATCTCCGCCCGATAAGCGTCGCATAGCCGCCGCCGCAGGAGAGCCGATCATCATGCATCCGTCAGTTCACGCCAAGGCCCATCCGGATAAGCCCGCCATTATCATGGCGGCAAGCGGCGAGACGATCAGCTATGCCCAGCTGGAGGCGCGCTCCAATCAGGTCGCCCAACTGATCCGCGCGCGGGGTATCGGAATTGGTGAGACCATTGCGCTATGCATTGAGAACCATCCCTGGTTTTTCATCCTGACCTGGGGTGCGCAGCGCGCCGGGGTGCATTATGTTGCGATTTCCAGCCGCCTGACCGCACCCGAAATCGCCTATATCCTCGACGACAGTGGGGCAAAGCTGCTGTTCGGATCGCGCTATCTGGCCCCGATCCTTGATGAGGTTGCGAAGCTGAACCCCGGGGTCGAGCAACTTCGCTTTGATACGCCCGGCAGCCAAAGCGCCGAGGATACGCTGGCCGCCATGCACGAAACTCCGATCGCCGATGAGCGCGCGGGGACGGACATGCTTTACTCTTCGGGCACCACGGGCCGGCCCAAAGGAGTCAAGTTCCCGCTGCCCGAGGACCCGGCAATCGATGCGCCAAGCATCCTCGCCCAGCTCGCGCAGGCGGTTTACGGGATCGATGAGAACGCGGTCTATATCAGTCCCGCGCCGCTTTATCATGCTGCCCCGCTGCGCTGGTCGATGACCGTCCACCGGATCGGCGGGACCGTGGTGGTAATGGAGCGGTTCGATCCCGAGGCCGCGCTGGCGGTGATCGAGAAGTACCGGATCACCGATGGCCAGTTCGTGCCGACCCATTTCGTGCGGATGCTCAAATTGCCCGATGAAGTCCGCGCGAAATACGATGTTTCCGGCCTCAAATGTGCGATCCATGCTGCGGCGCCCTGCCCCGTCCCGATCAAGCGCGCGATGATCGAGTGGTGGGGCCCGGTGCTGTTTGAATATTACGCCGGGACGGAGGGCAATGGCTCGACCTTCATCACCAGCGCCGATTGGCTGACCAAGCCCGGTTCGGTTGGCCGCGCGCTCTCGGGCGTGGTCCATATCTGCGATGAAGCAGGCGATGAAGTGCCGCGTGGTTCTGAAGGCCAGGTGTTTTTTGAACCCGCAGATCCCAGCGCCAAGCCGTTTGAATACCACAACGATCCGGTGAAGACCGCCGAAAGCCGCAACAAGCATGGCTGGACCAGCCTAGGCGATGTCGGGCTGCTTGACGAAGACGGCTATCTGTTCCTGACCGACCGCAAGAGCTTCATGATCATCTCGGGCGGGGTGAATATCTATCCGCAGGAAATCGAGAACCTGCTGATTACCCATCCCAAGGTGGCCGATGCTGCGGTGATCGGCGCGCCTGATTCCGATCTGGGCGAAAAGGTTGTCGCGGTGGTCCAGCCGCTCGACATGGCGGACGCCGGGCCAGCTCTGGCTGACGAACTGCTAGCCTATCTTGCCCCGCAGCTCTCCCGGGTAAAGATGCCGCGCCAGATCGATTTCCGCGCCGAACTCCCGCGTGAGGCAACCGGCAAGCTTTACAAGCGCCTGCTCCGCGATGAATATCGCGCCGCAGCGGAGGCGCAGGGATGAAAGATTTTGTCGCACCGCTCGCAATTGCCCGGGCGGTGATCGATCCCCTGGCCTATGCCGCATGGGACCCGCTGCTCGATCAATTCGACTGGCTGCGTGACAACATGCCAGTGGCGCTGATCGAAACCGGCCCCGATGCCCCGCCCGAGGCGTTCCACGATCCGTTCTGGCTGATCACCCGGTATGATGACGCGATGCGGATCAGCAAGGACAATGCGCTGTTCCTCAACAACCCGCGCCCGACGGTCTTCACCACCAGGCAGGGCGAGGAGTTTGCGCGCGCGATCACGGGCGGCAGTCACAATTTGGTGGAATCGCTGGTCGTGCTCGACCCGCCGCTCCACCCCAAGTTCCGCAAGCTGACCCAGGAATGGTTCATGCCCAAGAATTTGAAGCGTATCGAGGCAGATATCCGCGAGCTGGCGCGTCACACGGTCGATCGGCTGCTCGCTGCCGGTCAGGGTGGGCCCGGGGGCAGCAGGGATGTGGATTTCGTCAAGCTCGTCTCCGCGCCCTATCCGCTCCATGTCGTGATGCAGATTCTCGGTGTGCCCGAAGCAGACGAGCCGCGGATGCTGATGCTTACCCAGCAGATGTTCGGCGGACAGGACGAAGACCTCAATCAGTCCGGGATCAAGAACCTGTCGCCCGACGCGATCACCCAGCTGGTCGCTGGCGCAGTCGCCGATTTCGAAGCCTATTTCTCCCGCCTCACCGCCGAACGCCGCGCCCATCCGACCGAAGATGTCGCCAGCGTGATCGCCAATGCCCGGGTTGACGGCGAATACCTCAGCGATCGCCACCTCGCGGGGTATTACATCATCCTCGCCGCGGCCGGGCACGACACCACCTCGGCCTCAACCGCAGGGGCGATGCTGGCACTGGCGCGCGATCCGGCCCAGTTCGCCCGGGTGAAGGCTGACCGGAGCCTGCTGGCCGGGATTGTCGAGGAGGCGATCCGCTGGACCAGTCCGGTGCAGAATTTCATGCGCACGGCAGCTGAAGATACCGAAATTGGCGGGCAGAAGATCGCCAAAGGTGACTGGTTGATGATCAACTATGTCGCCGCCAACCACGACCCGGCCCAATTCCCCGATCCGCGCCGCTTCGATGCGGCGCGCGAGGCCAACCGCCACCTCGCTTTCGGGGCGGGCGCCCATCAGTGCCTCGGGCTCCATCTGGCCCGGCTGGAAATGCGGATATTGTTCGAAGCGCTGCTTGACCGGCTCGACTCCGTAGAGCTGGCGGGTGAACCCAAGCGGGCCAAGAGCACCTTTGTCGGCGGGCTCAAGACCTTGCCCCTGCGGTTCAGCGCGGGCTGACTCTAGTCGCTCAGTAATCTGAGCGCCATGGCGCGCACGTCTTCGGCCATATCCTCGCGTGCCAGCGCCACCGCCAGCGTCGCCTCGACAAAGCCGGTCTTGCTGCCGCAGTCATAGCGCTTGCCCTTGAAGGTAACCGCGTGGAACGGCTGGGTGCCGATCATCCGGGCCATCGCATCGGTCAGCTGGATCTCGCCGCCCGCGCCCGCTTCCTGGCCCTCCAGCACCCGCATTACCTCGGGCTGGAGAATATAGCGGCCCGAGATGATCAGGTTGGAGGGCGCATCGTCGATATTGGGCTTTTCGACCAGCCCCTTCACTTCGGTCAGCGAACCGCGAGCCGCGCCGGGGTCGATCACGCCATAGCTCGAAACCTCCGCAAGCGGCACTTCCAGGACACTTAGCAAATTGCCGCCGACCTCGTCATAGGCCTCGACCATCTGTTTCATGCACCCCGGCGAGCCGATCATCAGCTCGTCGGGCAGGAAGATCGCGAAGGGCTCGTCGCCAACGATCGCGCGGGCGCACCAGATCGCGTGGCCCAGGCCCAGCGGCACCTGCTGGCGCACGGTGACAAGATTGCCGGGTGCAAGCCGGGTCGGCTCCAGCACCGACATATCCTTTTCGCGGTCGCGCAACGTGGTTTCGAGCTCGAACGCCATATCGAAGTGATCGATCAGCGCGGTCTTGCCCCGGCCGGTGATGAAGATCATCTGCTCGATCCCGGCCTCGCGCGCTTCATCGACCGCATACTGGATCAGCGGCCGGTCGATCACCGGCAGCATTTCCTTGGGGATCGCCTTGGTGGCAGGGAGGAAGCGGGTGCCCAGGCCAGCGACCGGGAACACGGCTTTTCTGATGGGTTTGCGACTGCTCATGGCGGGGGGAATTGCAGGAGCGCCGGGCCTCGTCAACCATCCACCTTGCCGCTGCAACTTTTCCCGCTAAACCGCCGTGATGGACAAGATCATTATTGCAGGCGGCAAGCGCCTTTCCGGCACCATTCCGATCTCGGGCGCAAAGAATGCCGCGCTCACCCTGCTGCCTTGCGCGCTGCTGACGGATGAGCCGCTGACGCTGCGCAACCTGCCGCGGTTGGCCGACATCGATGGCTTCCAACACCTGCTCAACCAGTTCGGCATTTCGACCACTATTGCGGGCAGCCGGCCCGAGGATTTCGGCCGGGTGATGACGCTGGCGGCAACGCGGATCACCAGCTCGGTCGCGCCCTATGAGCTGGTCCGCAAGATGCGCGCCTCAATCCTGGTACTGGGCCCGATGCTGGCGCGGATGGGCGAGGCGACTGTTTCGCTCCCCGGCGGCTGCGCGATCGGCAATCGCCCGATCGACCTGCATCTGAAGGTGCTCGAAGCCTTGGGCGCGCAGATCGAAATGGCAGCGGGCTATGTCCGCGCGATTGCGCCCGACGGCGGGATGCCGGGTGGGCGCTACAGCTTTCCGGTGGTCTCGGTCGGCGCGACCGAGAATGCACTGATGGCCGCTGTGCTATGCAAGGGCAAAAGCACGCTGCACAACGCCGCGCGTGAGCCGGAGATTGTCGATCTGTGCAACTTGCTGGTGGCGATGGGCGCGGAGATCGAAGGGATCGGCAGCTCGGACATCACCATCCACGGCGTGTCGCGCCTCCACGGCGCGACCTATCGGGTGATGTCAGACCGGATCGAGGCGGGCAGTTATGCCTGCGCCGCGGCGATCACCGGCGGCGAGGTTACGCTCAAGGGCGCGAAGATCGAGGAAATGGACGCGACGGTGCAGGCGCTGCGCGATGCCGGCGTCAGCGTCGAGCCGGTCGCGGGCGGGCTGCATGTTGCCGCCGATGGCCCGCTGAAGGCCGTGACGCTTTCCACCGCACCCTATCCCGGCTTCGCCACCGATATGCAGGCCCAGCTGATGGCGATGCTGTGCCGCGCCGACGGGGCCAGCGTGCTGACCGAAACGATCTTCGAGAACCGCTATATGCACGTCCCCGAACTCAACCGGATGGGCGCGCATATCGAGACCAAGGGCCGC
>JANNAE010000085.1:0-10155 GCA_031383985.1 Novosphingobium sp.
AACGCCGCGATCGAGATCGCTTACTTCTTCGGGGCCGAAGAAATCGTCGGCTGACCGGTCGCAGGCCAGCCCTTGCAAGGGCCGCCGGAGCAATCCGGCGGCCCTTTTGCTGTAGGTCAAAATCGTTTCACCACTATCGAGTGCTGTGCTAGCCTCTCGCCGGGGTCGCCTCATTTAGGGGGGTGATATGGCAAGTGTGCCGGATAGTCTTGCGCAGGCAAGCACAGCGAGTTCTCCACTGATCGCAGCGATTAATCGGTGGATCTACGTGTTCATGGCCGGGTTGTTCGTGGCGACAACGCTGGCTGGCTTCATTCCTGACTCGCTGGACAAGATCGCCGCAGTCGAGGGCGGGCAGCGCCTACCTTTTCCGCCCGTGCTGCATGTCCATGCGGTGCTGATGGGCTCGTGGCTGCTGCTGCTGCTGGCGCAAACCACGCTGATGGCCACCGGCAATCGTCGTCATCACCAGAAACTCGGGATTGCCTCGTTCCTGCTGGCGCCGGCAATCATCGTCTCCGGAATTGTGCTGGTGCCGACGATTTACGCTCAGGTCTGGGACGCAGTTGCTGCAGCACCACCTGAAAGGATGGAGGAATTGCGCGGCAACCTCGCAGGCAGGACAAATGTCATCCTGCTGCAATCTCGCGCTGGGCTAGTGTTCGCGCTGTGCGTCGTGCTTGCGTTGCGCGCCCGGCGGGTTGATTCAGGCTTTCACAAGCGGATGATAATCCTTGCCACTTTGACACCGCTGGGCGCGGCGATAAACCGAATTACTTGGCTGCCGAGCACTATGCCGGAAAGTCCGCTTTTCGGGGATATGTTCACGCTGTTGTTGCTCTCACCGATGTTTGCCTGGGATCTGTTCCGGCTTGGGCGTGTGCACCGTGCCTATATCGTCTGGTTCGCCTTGTGGCTTTCCGCCTCGGTTGTTGTCCATCTGCTGTGGGGCACAAGCTGGTGGCAAGCCACGGCGCCGGGACTGATTGGTTTCTCCTGACAGGGTTGCAAAGCTGATTTTCACAGGGCCGCCGGAGTGATCCGGCGGTCCTTTTGCTTGCGGATAGCGGGGATTCGCGCCAAATTTACCGCCAAGGGAGAGACGCAATGCAAGGCATGGGCGAAACCGCGGGCGAGGATTGCCCGTTCGCATTCAATTTCGATCCGGCCAGTTTCAAGGTCGGCGACACGGTCAGCTACCGGGTCAGCACGATGGCCGACTGGCCTTTTGTGGGAACACTGGTCGAAGTCCACGCGGACTACGTGATGATTGCGGGCGATCCCAATGATCCAGCCCAACATTATCGCGGCACGCGCGAGGAGCGGCCGATGGTCGATGGCAGCGAAATTTGAATCGGTATTCCGCAATGTTTTCAAAGCTATCGTCGATGCCGGAGTCTGGTTTGACTTTGACGATTAATCGGCAGATGCTTTCATCATGTCAGCAAGCCTGTTCGGGGGCAAGTTTTTGACTTGCTGGCTCTGCCCCTCTGGGTCGCACCACTTGGAGGACTAGACTTATGATATTCCCACTGCACACTGCCCGCGTTTGCGGGCTCGCTCTGGTTGGCGCGATCGCGCTTGCGGGCACGCCGGCGCTGGCCAAGGATGATTCAAAGATCGCCGATGAAGTGATGGCAATGGCCCGCGCGCAATGGGCAGCAGAAGTTGCTGGCAAGAGTGCGAGCGATCAGCTGGCCTCGCTCGCGGACGATTATACCGAATTCAATGCCGATTACCCGACGCTGTTGGTCGGCAAGTCGATGGCGCACAAGATGTCGAGTGTGCCGCAGCCCGGTACGTCATTGCTCTCCGAAATGCAGAACCCGCGCGTGCAGGTTTACGGCGATACCGCAATCCTGACCTATAATTTCGCGGGAGTGGGAAAAGCCATGGATGGCAAGATTTCGCCCAACACCGCCAAATCGACCCGGGTCTATGTCCGGCAGGGCGGTCAGTGGCAGCTGGTCCATGCGAATTTCGCACCGGTCCGCGCTGGCGACTGATGAAATGATCGGGCGCGGTCCGCCGGTTCAACCGGTGGACCGCGTCGCTAGCTCGTTTTGGGGAGAGGGCGATGACACGTGCATTTCTGATGGCGATAGCAGTTTTCTGCTATTTCGCATTTTTTGCTTCATTTGTTTATCTTGTCGGCTTCGTCGGGAATATCCCCGGATTGCCGATAACAGTTGATCGCGGACCAGATGCGCCAGTTGTTGTGGCCTTGATCACCGATCTGGCCTTAATCGCGCTGTTCGGGTTTCAGCACAGCGTGATGGCGCGAGGGAGCTTCAAGGCGGCCTGGACCAAGATCGTTCCCGCTCCGATCGAGCGCAGCTTCTATTGTCTCGCCTCGGCGCTGGCGCTCACGGTCATGTATCTGTTCTGGCTGCCGATCCCGCAAGTCATCTGGGATGTCCGGGGAAGCGGGCTGGGCATGGCGCTATGGGCATTATTTGGCGCAGGCTGGACGGTCCTGTTCATCAGCACCTGGCTGCTCAACCATTTCGAGCTGTTTGGCCTCGCTCAGGCCTGGCGCAATTTCACCGGCGCGGCAGAGCCTGGCGATGACTTCACGACCCCGGGCTTTTACCGCTATGTCCGCCACCCGATCTATACCGGGTTCTTCCTGGCCTTCTGGGCGACGCCCGCCATGACACTGGGCCATCTGGTGCTAGCGGCCGGGATGACCATCTATATCCTGATCGGGATCAGCTATGAGGAACGCGATCTGCTGGCGCGCTTTGGCACCCGCTACGCGGAATATCGAGGCAAAGTCGGTATGCTGATCCCGGGGATCGGCAAGCGAAGCTAAAAAGCGTCGGCCACATCCTGCAGCGCGGTCAGTTTCTTTGGTGCGGACATCCGCCAGCTGCGCTGCAGTTTTTGGGCGATACTATCCCAGTCATTGTCGCCCAGATCGAGCCGAACGCCGACCCAGCTGTCCCCAAAATAGGGCGGACGGTAATAGCGCACTGCGTCATTCTCGATCAGCTGCTGCTGCTCGTCGAGCCCGCTGACTTTGACCAGCAGCGCCAATTTTCCCCCTTCTTGGCCATTGGCGCCGTGATGGTCTTGGCTGATATAAGCGAATTTCTTGCCCTTGGTCACCCCGAAGCAGGGCATGCCGTGGGATAGCACCTCATCGGCTTCGGGCAGGGCGAGGGCGAGGGTGCGGACCTGGTCAATCAGATGGTCGGGTGATGCCGCGCGGCTGACCAGTGCCGCCAGGCAGCGACTGTAGAGCTGATGCTCGGCAATCAGCACCCGCGCGGCAAGCGTCTCGGCGGTGTCACTCGGCAGGATCGCGACCGGCGTCTGGCCCAGCACCGGGCCGTCATCCAGCGCGGCAGTCACCAGATGGACCGTGCAGCCGCCATGGCTGTCGCCCGCCGCCAATGCGCGTTCATGGGTGTGCAGGCCGGGGTATTTCGGCAGCAACGAGGGATGCACGTTGACCATCCGGCCTTCCCAGCGGGTGACGAATTCCGGGGTGAGGATCCGCATGTATCCCGCCAGCGCGACGTATTCCGCGCCGCTGTGCCGGATCGCTGCGTCCATCGCGCTGTCATGATCGGTACGGGGCATGCCCTTGTGGGACAGGGCAAAAGTGGCGACGCCCTCAGCCGCCGCCAGCTTCAGTCCGGCCGCTTCGGGCTTGTTGCTGGCGACCAGCGCGATTTCAAATGGGCAGTCAGCGGCGCGCGATGCATAGAGCAACGCTGCCATATTGGTGCCGCTGCCGGATATCAGTACGGCGATCGGTGTGCGAACTTCGCCCATCAGGTCCTCCCCATTTGTGCTTCGCAAAAACGGAGAGGATCAAGGTCAGGCAAGGTGTTCTGCACCCCAGCTCTCCCGCGCGCTCCAGACTTCGGCGCTGCCTTGAACCGTGCAGCCGCGCGGGCCGGGTTCGATCGCGCCGATGACATGAACGGTTTCGCCTGCTGCAGTCAGATCGGCGATTACGCCCGCCGCATCTTCCGCCGCAACCGCCAGCACCATGCCGATCCCGCAGTTGAAGGTTCGCGCCATTTCGGCAGGCTCGATGTGGCCTTGTGCCTGGAGGAAGGCCATCAGCCGCGGCTGCTCCCAAGCGCCCGCGTCAATCCGGGCGTGAAGCCCTGCGGGCAATACCCGCGGAATATTCTCGAGCAGGCCCCCGCCGGTAATATGGGCGAGCGCGTGAATCCTGGCGGGTTCGCCAGCATGGGGACGAACGACCGGCAGCAGACTTTTGACGTAAATCCGGGTCGGTGCGATCAGATAGTCGATCAATAGCCGGTCGGAATCGAACAGGGCGGGGCGATTCATCCGCCAGCCGAGGTCTTCGGCCAATCTGCGCACCAGCGAATAGCCGTTGGAGTGGACGCCCGAGCTGGCCAGGCCCAGCAACACGTCGCCCGCTGCAACCTTGTCCCCGGTCAACTGTTCGCCGCGCTCGACCGCACCGACGCAGAAGCCCGCGAGGTCATAGTCTCCGGCGGCATACATCCCGGGCATTTCCGCCGTCTCGCCACCGATCAGCGCGCATCCGGCGATCCGGCAGCCCTCGGCAATCCCCGCGACAACCCGCTCCGCCACACCATTGTCGAGCTTGCCAGTGGCGAAGTAATCAAGGAAAAACAGGGGCTCGGCGGCTTGGACGATCAGATCGTTGACGCACATGGCGACCAGATCGATCCCGATCTGGTCATGGCGGTCATGGTCGATCGCCAGCTTGACCTTGGTTCCGACCCCGTCGTTGGCGGCAACCAGCAGCGGATCCTTGTAGCCTGCTGCGCGCGGATCGAAGAAGCCGCCGAAGCCGCCCAGCTCGGCGTCGGCACCGGGCCGGGCGGTGGCCCGGGCGAGCGGCGCGATCGCCTTGACGAGGGCGTTGCCGGCGGCAATCGAGACGCCAGCCTGTTCATAGCTGTAGCGCTTTGGGGGAGGGTTATTTGACATCGAAATGCGCCTAACGCTTTACAGCTTGGATTTCCATGACCGTTTGGGCAAAAGGCCGGTGATTTCCCCGATGACCATGACAGTCCGATCTTTTTCACTGCGGTCTTACCGCGCTGGTCCGGCCGCTTCGCTGCTGTGCGCGCTGGCGCTTGCGCTGGCCGCTGCGCTGGTCTTGATTGGCCCCGCCAGACTGATCGCCCAGATAGAGGGTGAGCGCGGGATCCAGCCGATTGCCAGCACCTCTGATATTGAAATCAGTGGGATAGAAGTCAACACCACTGGAAAGGATGGCGTCGAGGCCCGGCTTGCCGGGTGGAAACTGGCGCAAAAGCTGGCCTGGGAAAAGGCCGGCGGCCCGGCGATGGGGGATAGCCAGATCGACAGCATGGTTGCTGCCGTGGTGATCGAGCGCGAACAGATCGGGCCAAAACGCTATATCGCGACGCTTGGCGTGATTTTTGACCGGTCTCGGGCCGGGCAATATCTGAGTGGCGGCGACGGGGCGCGGGCACATTCTGCGCCAATGCTGGTAATTCCGGTGCTCTATTCGGGCGGAACGGCCCAGGTTTTCGAAGTACGCTCGCCTTGGCAAAAGTCCTGGGCCCAGTTCCGCGCCGGAGCCAGCGCGATCGACTATGTCCGCCCTTCTGGCGCTGGCGGCGAATCGCTGCTGCTTACCGCCGGGCAACCGGGACGACGCAGCCGCACCTGGTGGCGCAATGTGCTCGACCAGTTTGGTGCCGCCGATGTGCTCTTTCCGGTCGCGCGGCTGGAGCGGCAATGGCCGGGTGGGCCGGTGCGTGGAACTTTCACCGCGCGCTATGGTCCTGACAACACCTTCCTTGCCAGCTTTGCCCTGACAGCCAAGGACGAGGCTGGCGTTCCGGCCATGCTGGGTCAGGCGCTGGGGCGGATTGACGGGATCTACGGCCAGGCGCTCGCCGACGGGTTGCTGAAACCCGATCCGACGCTGATGCCCCAGCGGCCGCTGCTCGATCCCGCGCTGGTCGCACTGATTGCTCAGGGGCAGCAAGCCGATGCTGCGGTTAACACGCAGACGCCTGAGGCCTCGGCCTCCGCTTCGCCCGGGGTCGAATCAAGCCAGGCTGCCGTAACCACCAGCAGCTATACTATCCAGTTTGCTTCCCCCGATGCCTCGGCGGTCGATGCTGCACTGGCGGCGGTGCGCAGTGCCTCTGGCGTGCAGGGCGCTTCGACCACCAGCCTGGCGATGGGCGGGACTTCGGTGATGCGGGTCAATTATGCCGGCGAATTGTCCGGGCTGGCGGCGGCGCTGCGGGCCAAGGGCTGGCAGGTTACGGTTGGCAGTAACGCGCTCAGCATCCGCCGCTAATGACGCAAATTGCGCTACCCCTTGGCGCCGGCGCGACCCCCGGGGGGGGCCGAATCATCGCCGGTGCAGCCAATTCGGCCGCGCTCGAAGCATGCGCGGCTGCGGCGAGCTGGCCGTTTCGCACCGCGCTGCTGTTCGGCCCGCCGCGTTCGGGCAAGTCACTGATCGCCCGCTGGTTTGCTGGCAGCGGCGGCGGCGATGCGATCGATGACGCCGACAGGCTTGATGAGACCGAGCTGTTCCACCTCTGGAACCGGGCGCAGGAAAGCGGCACGCCGCTGCTGCTGGTCAGCAGCGCGGGCGAGGGCGAATGGAAAGTCGCTTTGCCCGATCTTGCGTCGCGGCTTGGCGCGGCGTTGCACCTCACAATTGGCACGCCTGATGATGCCATGCTGGGCGAACTGATCGCGCTTCATGCCGAGCAGCGCGGGCTGATTCTGGGCGATGATGCAGCCGGCTATCTTGTGCCCCGGTGTGAACGTAGCCACATGGGGATTGAGCGGGTGGTCGCGACGATTGATCGGCTGAGCCTTGAGCGCAAGCAAGCACCCACGCTGTCAATCTGGCGCGACGCGCTGGAGGAAACCATGGGGGCAAGCCAGCCGCGCTTGCTTTGAAGACCCTTAAGTGGGAAAAGGGAGGGACAATGCCCAGTGGTCTGATTTCCTATCTGGATTCAATCGCCCAGCGCGATCCTTCCCCGCGCTCGCGCTGGGAAGTGCTGCTGTATCCCGGCGTATTGGCGCTGGGACTGCACCGGGTGGCCCACTGGCTGTTCGAGGCGCAGCTCTATTTCCTCGCCCGCGCGATCAACCATATCAGCCGTTTCCTGACCGCGATCGACATCCATCCCGGCGCCAGGATCGGCCGCAATTTCTTTATCGACCACGGCTTTGTGGTGATCGGGGAAACCGCCGAGATCGGCGATAATGTCACGATGTATCAGGGCTCGACGCTGGGCGGGACCAATCCGACCGATGGCGTGGGCGGCAAGCGTCACCCGACGATTGGCGACAATGTGATTGTCAGCCTTGGCGCAGCGATCCTTGGGCCGATCAGCGTCGGTGCGAACAGCCGGATCGGGGCCAATGCGGTGGTCAACAGGGATGTGCCCGAAGGCGCGACGATGGTCGGCATTCCGGCCAAGCAGACCCTAGTCGAGGTCAAGCCTGCAACCCAGAATTTCGTGCCTTATGGCACGCCGTGCTCGGACCGGTTCGATCCGGCGACCCAGAAGCTGGAGCTGCTCCAGTGCGAAATGGAAACGATGCAAAAGCGCCTCTCGCAACTGCTGGAAGAGCGTGATGCCGCCGCCGCGAAGCAATCGGCAGGGCGCAAGCGGGGCACCAAATCGGCTTGAGCGCCATCATCACGCCCTTTCCGAATATCGCCAATCGGCCCTTACAAGTGGGCTTCGAGCGGCCTGAACTGCAACGCATCCTCGATCTTTATGGCCGTATGGTCAGCGCCGGAGAATGGCGCGATTATGCGATGGACTTCACCCGCTATGAAGCCGCCTTCTGCGCGTTCCGCCGCACCGCCGATCGCCCGCAGGCACGGATCGTCAAATGCCCCGCCTTGCGCCACAAGCAAGGCATGTGGACCCTGTTCGGCGAGGCGGGCCAAGTGCTGAAACGCGGGCATGAGCTGGCCGGCGTTTTGTTCGTGATCGAACGCCGGCTGCTCAGGCTGGTCGAGGCCTAGGCTGTCGCTGGCAGCCGCGAATGCAGTCTGGCGGGAAGCTGGTCCACCACCACTTTTCGAATCGGGCTCCAGAAGGCGGAGAGACACAGCAGTGCCGAACCGATTACCAGCCCGGTAATTGCGACGTTCAGCTCGACCATTCCGAACTCGCGGAACAGCCAGGTCATCGCGATCAGCACATAAGCGAGCGCGGAGACCAGCAAGGCGCGTCGATCGACCGCCAGCGCGACCAGGCCCATCAGGACATAGACCGCCAACACGCCCAGGGCAGCGCCCGCGCCGATATTCTCACCCTCGGTCACGCCGAGCCAGTGGAACAGCGGATGCGCGATCATCGGCGCGGCGAGCAGATGAAGCCAGAAGGCGACATCGCTGCGGCGGGTTTCGCGGGCGCGGTCGCTCATGTCCCAGCGCATCGCGAAAGCGAACACGGCAAGGCCAGCGATAAATACCAGCGGCAGGATGATCGGTGCGGGCTCATCCTTGGGAATGATCGGGGAGATGGCCGCGAGAATTAACATGATGACTGTGCCGCAAACTGCCGCCGCGCCGGCGGCAATGGTGATCGGCACCATGAAGCGCCGCCAGTGAACCCATGCGGCGATGGCTGCGGCAAGGCCAATGCCGGAAAAGATAAATGCCTCGGCTTGTTTGGAGAGGTTCAGGTCATTGTCGTTAAGAATAGCGATCGGTATCGCACTTACGCCGCCGACGAATGCCAGCAACAAGATGATCGAGGGCAGGGCCATCCGGCGTTGGCGGGTGAAGAATTCGGCCATGCCCCAAGCCGAACCCGCGACCAGCAGCCCGGCTACCGCTGGCGCAATCGCATCGCCGATTCCGGCCACGGCAAACAGCAGCAATATGGCGGCGATCGACACGAAAATGTCGTTGAAGCCGGTGATCAGCCGAAAATGTTCCTCATCGGCAACCGGTGCCAAGCGCATTCCTGCCACGTGGCTGCGCAATCCCTCGGCCGCATCATGCGACAAGACCCCGGCAGCGACCGCAGATTGCAGGTCGGCTTCGCTGTACATGGCACTCTCCCCCAAATTGATCGAGGAAGAGTGCCCTAACTGTGTTAGTTAGTCAATACAGCGGGGCAATCAGCCCAATCCACCGATCTTGCCCAGCGCGGCCATCACCACGCCCGATTGCTCGCTGCCGGATTGCGGTACGATTTCGCCCGTGCGGTCGGTGATCTCGGCCCAATGCGCCGCGATTCCTTCGGGGGTGCGCTCGTCGGCAGGCAGCGCAATGCCCGGGGTGAGGGTGACATAGGCGGCGTGATAGGCCCCGGCGCCCGCGCCAATGATCATGTTGGTGGGAGCATCATCGCTGACCAGGAACAGCGCGGCCGGAGCGACGTTTGCGGGCGAGAGCGCCTTGAACAGCGCCTCGGGCATGCCAAGGTCTTCAGTCATCCGCGTGCCGGCCACCGGGGCCAGGGTGTTGACCTTGATGTTAAACTTCGCGCCTTCGAGATAGAGCGACTTGGTGAGGCCAGCCAGGCCCAGCTTGGCCGCGCCATAGTTGGACTGGCCGAAGTTGCCATAAAGCCCGGTCGACGACGCGGTCATCAGGATGCGGCCATAGTTCTGCTCGCGCATGGTTTCCCACACCGCCTTGGTGCAATTGGCCGAGCCGATCAAATGGACATCGACCACCAGCTTGAAATCGGGCATTTCCATCTTGGCGAAACTCTTGTCGCGCAGGATCCCGGCGTTGTTGATCAGGATATGGACGCCGCCCCACTTCTCTTTGGCCTTGGCGACCATTTCGACCATCTGATCATATTCGGTGACGCTGCCGCCGTTCGACATCGCCTCGCCGCCCATGGCCTGGATTTCCTCGACCACCTTCAGCGCGGCATCGGAATGGCCGGTGCCATCGCGGGCCGCGCCCAGATCGTTGACCACCACCTTCGCGCCGCGCTTGGCCAGCTCGATCGCATAGGCGTGGCCCAGCCCGCCGCCAGCGCCTGTAACAATTGCAACTCGGTCCTTGAAAGAAATTGTCATGGCGCAGCTCCGCTGATGATTGGTAATATCCTCCGCTCAGGAGGAAGCGGTGGCGGAATGGCACGATGGACCGCGGCTTTCAACCCACTTAAGCGGCTGCGCAGATGCCGTAGCGGCAGGTTGAAACGC
>JANNAE010000090.1:0-8437 GCA_031383985.1 Novosphingobium sp.
TCTGCGCCGGGGGCATTCTTTCGGGCATCCTGGCAGCTTGGCTCAAGGCCAGAAAGATCGACCTTATCAACAGCCTGACGCTGTGCGTGACGATGCTCGATTTCAAGTCCGCGTCGGCGCTGGGGGCATTTCGCCTGCCAACTATGCTGAGCGTAGCCAAGGCGCAGTCGCAGATGAAAGGCATCCTTCCGGGCAAAGACCTGTCGAAGCTTTTCACCTGGCTGAGGCCCAATGATCTGGTGTGGAATTATTGGGTCAATAATTACCTGATGGGCGATTCGCCCCCGGCCTTCGATATCCTTGCCTGGAACAAGGACAGCACGAACATGCCGGCCAAGCTCCACAAGGATTTCCTCGAACTGTTTGAGAGCAACGCGCTGATCGAACCTGGGCGCTATGCGATTGCGGGGGAGGCCATCGACCTTTCGACGATTGACTGCGATGCGTTCGTGGTCGGTGCGATTACCGATCACCTGACCCCGTGGAAGGCGTGCTATGACGCGGTGCATCTGCTGGGCGGCGATACGACTTTTGCACTGAGCAATGGCGGGCATATCGCCGCACTCGTCAACCCGCCCGGAAACCCCAAGGCCTGGACCAAGCTGGGGGTAGCGGTCCCCGGCGACGCCGACAGCTGGGAACCCACTGCGGAGAAGCGCAGTGGAAGCTGGTGGGAAAGCTGGACCGAATGGGTCGGCGAGAGAAGCGGCAAGATGGTGACAGCACCGAAATCGCTTGGCTCTAAGGCCTTTAAGCCGGTAGGAGATGCGCCCGGACAATATGTTCGCGAAAACCCGACCGGATGAATTTGTCGAACAAGGGGAATGCATGATCTACTCAGCCTACGAGGCGACGCGCCGGATGGCGCGTCCGCTGTCGGTGCTGCTGCGCGCCAGCAAAGACATCGCGCGGCACGAGCTGAACCCGATGCGCAACAGCCTGCCTAACCGGTTGGTAGCTACCCTTTGCGAAATGCCGTACCGCGCGCTCAAGGATTATCCGAAGCAGGCTTTCAACGTTGAATCGGATGGTGGCATCCTCGAAGAGCGCTGTGTCCACAGTCTGCCCTTCGGTGATCTCGTCGGCTTTTCGGTGCCCGACGCGGCGGAGAAACCCAAGGTCCTGATCGCGGCCGCGCTCTCGGGCCATCATGCCACGCTGCTGCGTGACACGGTCAAGGGCTTCGCCCGCGATTTCGACCCCTATATCACCGACTGGCGCGATGCGCGCAGCGTGCCGTTGAGCGATGGCGATTTCGGACTCGACGACTATGTCGCTTATCTGATCGCCTTCATGGAACAGCTGGGTCCGGGGACGCATATGGTCGCGACCTGCCAGGCCGCACCCCCGGCGCTGATGGCAGCGGCCATTCTGGCCAAGCGCAATCCCGAACTCGTGCCCGCCAGCCTGACCCTGATGGCCGGGCCAATGGATACGCGGATCAACAAGGGCCTGCTCAACCGCATGACGGATCACGTGCCGCTGAAACTGCTCAAAGCCAGCAATATCAAAACCATCCCGCCCGGCCTCCCCGGCTCGGGCCGCAAGGTCTATCCCGGCTTTTACCAGCTCGCGGGGTTCATGCTGCTCAGCCTGAAGCCCCATATCGCGAAATACAGGTCTTTCGTGACGGATGGCGTGAAGGGCAATGATGACGCCCAGGAAGCATTCCGCGACTTCTACGACGAGTATTTCGCGGTGCTCGACATGACCGAAAGCTTTTATCTGGACTCACTCGAACGAATTTTCTTCGAAAACCACCTCCCTTGTGGGCTCATGACATTCCGCGGCGAACCGATCGATTTCGGGGCGTTGCAGGATATGCCTCTGCTGACCATCGAAGGCGCGAATGACAATATGTGCTCGCTCGGTCAGACCGAAGCGGCCCATGCGATCTGCCCCAATATTCCCGAAGCAAAACGCGGCCGCCATGTGCAGGAAGGCGTCGGACATTACGGGGTGTTCTCGGGCTCACGGTTCCAGAACGAGATCTACCCGATCGCGCGGGACTTCATGCGAGTTTCGGGAGCTAAGGGCAATAACCCCTAAACTCCCATAGCATTCAACCCAGCCGCACTGCCCACGGGGACACGCAATCGTTGGCTTTCGGCCGCCTCCGGCTCGATAAGCTCAGGATCAGCGGATATCCCGGGCTCTCCCCACCCCCCAATCCCCCATTGCCATCTCCCGCAATTGCGCCATCATGCCCGCACTCGCTGGCCGGCGTTCCTCGCCGCGCCGGAGGGCTAGGGGAGCGGGATTTATGTTGGATACAATTGCGCCATTTGTCGGCCTGATCGGGCTGATCGGCTTTGCTGGATTATGGGGGATCAAGAACCCGGCGGACAAGGCGCGGAGCGGTGGAGGAATCCGGTTGCTGGGGCTGCTGGGCCTGTCCGGGCTGATCGGTTTCTGGGTGCCGGGGGCGGGCGCGATTGGTGCGTCGGGCGCGCTGGGCTTGTGGAACCATCAGAACCCCAAGCTGGCGGTGTGGGGCAAGCTCGGCTGGACCTTCGTGCTGGGGCTGCCGTACTTGTTGCGCTGGGCGGTCGGCTGAACGGGCCTACGGGCGCTGCCGGGTAGCATGCCCCAATGCCATTACTAGTTTGGAGAACCGCCATTTCACTCCGTCCGTTCCATCTCGCCTTTCCGGTCCACGATCTTGCTGCGGCCCGGCAGTTTTATGGCGGCTTGCTCGGCTGCGCCGAAGGGCGAAGCTGCGCGGAATGGATCGATTTCGATTTCTACGGCCACCAGATTGTCGCGCATCTGGTGGAGGCGGATGCGGCGGGCTATCAGGGCGCCAATCCCGTGGACGGCCACGATGTGCCGGTGCCGCATTTCGGGATCGTGCTGACGCTGGAGGATTGGCAGGCGCTGGCTGACCGGCTCACCGCGGCGGGAACCCCTTTTGCGATAGCGCCGACGATCCGCTTCAAGGGCCAGCCCGGCGAGCAGGCGACGATGTTTTTTCGCGATCCCAGCGGCAATGCGATCGAGATGAAGGCCTTTGCCAGCCTCGACCAGCTGTTTGCCAGATAGGCTGGTAAGGGTCAGGCCGGGATAGCGAAGCTACCGTAGCCGCCCTTGAAGAACAGCATCGGGGCGGCATCGCGGATCGCCTCGAGGCCGAGGACGCGGCCAATGACGAAATAATGGTCGCCAGCCTCGGTCACCGAATGGAGCGCGCATTCGATCCTGGTGACCGATCCGGCAAGGACCGGGAGTTTGTGGTCGGACAGGGTATATTCGACGCCCGCGAACTTGTTCGGCCCGGGCATGGCGATCTGGCGGCACAGCGCTTGCTGATCGCTGGCGAGGACGTTGACGCAGAAGTGCCCGACCGCTTCGATCTGCGGCCAGGTGGTCGATTTCTTGTCCGGCAGGAAGCCGACCAGCGGCGGATCGAGCGACACCGACGTGAACGAGCCGACAACCAGCCCGATCGGCGCGCCCGCCTGGTCCAGCGCGGTGACCACGCAGACGCCAGTCGGGTAAGAGCCGAGGACTTGCCGGAAGGTCGCCGGCTCGATTCCCATTTCACTCAATTGACCGTCCCCGCTGGCTGCACCCTGCACGGGCAATGGCGAATGTTGGCGTGGGGTGCAATGGCCGGATCAGTCGCTCAGCGCTGCGAACTGGCCCGTGGGACAAGTTTTACCGCCACCCGGCGCTGCGCGTTCGCCTCACCGGCGATCACCGCCAGCAACTTGTCCACCAGCATCGCGCCGGCGGCCGAAAAATCGGGCTCGATCGAGGACAGCGGCGGCATCGAATGGGCAGCGGCGCGGATCCCGTCGAAGCCGATCAGCCCGACTTCGCCGGGGACCTGTGTGCCGCCCTCGGACAGCTCACGCAGCGCACCCAGTGCGATTTCGTCACAAACCGCAAAGATCGCATCGACTGCCCGGCCACTGGCGCGCAGCGCACGGATCGCGCGGCGGCCCTGTTCCTCGCGGAAGCAGCCGTCTTCGATCTCGACCAGCCATGGCGCCAAACCAGCTTCACCCATCCGTTCCGCGTAGCCGTCGAACCGTTCCTTGAATTGCCGCTGGGGTGAGGCTTCGGAGCCGATGCAGGCGATCTGGCGATAGCCGGCATCGAGCAGATGTCCGGTCGCCAGCCGCGCGCCAGCGTGATTGTCACTCCGGATCCATTCCAGCTCGTCAAATGGTGAACCCCAACAGACCCAATGCATCCCCGCCCCGCCTTCACTGGACCGCCCCAGGCTGCGGTAATAGTCCCAGGCCGGCAAATTCTGCGTGGTGCCGATCACGATCAGACCATCGGCCTTGCGCTGTTCCTCATACCGTCCCGAGAAATTCTGCGGCCCATCCTGAAAGCTGACCAGCGTTTCAAAACCGCGGGTCGAGGCAGCGGCGCAGATCGTGCCGAGCAGGGCATAGGTGAACGGGTTGAGGTCTTTGCGGTCCTCGCCCACCCGGCAGATCACCACCACCGCCAGTGTGCCGGTGCGCCCGGTGCGGAGGCGCGCGGCGTTTTCGTCGACATGGTAGTTGAGCTTGCGCGCCGCCTCGGCCACGCGCAGCCGGGTTGCCTCGCTCACCACCGGGTCGCCGGCCAGCGCGCGCGACACTGTCGATTGGCTGACCCCGGCTTCGGCGGCAACATCAAACGACGTTACGCGAAAGCTGCGGGGCGGCCTGACTTTTGGGCTTTCTGGCTCCATCCCGCAGCATTGTCACATTGCAGATATGCCGCCGTCAAGCTTGAGCTCGGCACTGGGCATGAAACGGCTCTCGTCGCTGGCGAGATAGAGTGCGCCATTGGCAATCTCGATCGGCGTAGCCACGCCCCCCAGCGGGACCTGCTGCGGCCAATCCTTGCGCCGCGCCTATGTGCCCGCAACCCGTCCAACCATAATCATATGCCTCGCAGAATTCCGGGACCCAGCAGCATCAGCAATTTCACATCGATGCCGCAGCCCAGCGCACGGCGCTCATCGATGAAGCGCGCCACTCCCGCCAGTGGCACACGATGGACAGTGATATCCTCGCCGTCCAACCCGCCACCCGGGCCAACGTGTTGAAGCTCGAACGCGCGCAGCATGGTGAAGCTTTCGCTGACCATTCCGGGGGAGGAAAAGAATTCGCCCAGCACCTCCATTCGCGCCGCACGATAGCCGGTTTCTTCTTCCAGTTCGCGCGTGGCGGCGACGATGTCATCCTCACCCATGTCGTGATCGCCGATCAATCCTGCCGGCAATTCAATGCACGCTCTGCCGAGCGGAACGCGGAATTGCTCGACCAGCAGCACGTGATCATCAGCGTCGATTGCCAGGATCACGGCAGCGCGGATTCCGCGCGCGCGAGCGACATATTCCCACTTGCCCCGAACTTTGGTGGTGAGAAAGCGGCCCTGCCAGACAATTTCTTCCGGCGCTTCGGCGTCGCTCATCACACTTCGATCAGCCGGTCGGGGAGTTCATTGACGTCGTTTTCATGACGGGGGAAATGTTCGGCAAGGACAGCGCCAACCCGCTCAACCGCCGCGATCATCCCGTCACCGATCCGGCCCACCCGGATTTCGGTCAACATTGCCGCCATGGCCTCTCCCCAGACCTCGGGGGAAACCTTGGCCGCAATCGAAGCATCGGCAACAATCTCGGCGCGGTGCTCACGCATTGAGAGGTAGATGAGGATGCCCGTTCGGCCATGGGTGCGACGCTCAGCGCCAACCTTGAAGCAGGTGACGGCGCGAGCGCGGACTCGTGCTGATTTGATGATCCCGGGGATCAGCGCGAACTTCAGCGGTTGCCAAAATTGAAGAAGCAAAACGCCAAGGAATTTGAGGATCGCGACGCTGGCGGCAAGCGCGAATATCCCCCGAGGCGTCCATTCGTTGCCCCAGCTACCGAACAGCCGATCATATAGGCCAAGGTAGAAATTCGGCAGGAGTGACAAAACAGTAAGCGCGGTAAACGCTGCCAGTGCCGCCCAGGCCAAAGCGATATCGGCGTAACCATCGGAGCGGTCGGTCAGGATCGTGACGATCTCTCCCGCGCTGTTCCCTTCGGCCGCCGCGACGGCATGTGAGACGCGAATGTGGTCTTCCTCGCTCAGCAGGATAGGTTGCGCTTGTCCCATCACCAGCTCCCCGAAGCGCCGCCGCCACCCGACATGCCGCCGCCAAAGCCACCAAAGCCGCCTCCGCCACCGCCTCCGAAGCCACCACCCCCACCACGCCCATCGGACATATGGTGGAGTACTTCGCTCACTCCCCACAGCACGATGCCCGGATTGATGCCGCTGCGCCGTGTCCCATGCCGGCGCCGACCGAACATCGTCACGAAAAACAGGATCAGCATGATCCAGAAAATCACCGCACCTGCGCCAGCAGTTTCGCCGGAACCGCTCTGGGCTTTGGCAGCTGCGGCCGCTTCGGCCACCGCCTTTGCTTCTGCTGGCGTGCGATCAAGCTGGGTAAGCAGCGCATTGACCCCGGCATTGATCCCGCCTGCGATGTCGCCTTGCTTGAAGCGTGGAGCAATCTCATTGCGGATAATCCGGCCTGACAGGGCATCGGTGACATATTGATGGAGGCCATAGCCTACTTCAATGCGCATCTTCCGCTCGCTCGGGGCGACCAGCAACAAGAGGCCCTGATCGCTCTCCTTGCCGCCAATGCCCCATTGTTCAAACAGGCGGACGGAATACATTTCGATGGTTTCGCCATCGAGCGACGATACCGTCGCGACAACAACGGCGCGGCCGGTGCGGGCATTGTATTCGCGCAGCCGCGCATCGAGCGCTGCTTCGTCCGCATCAGGAATGATCCCGGCCTGATCGAGGACCGCCCCTGTCGGGCGGGGCGGAAAAGCGGCATGGGCTGGCGTACCGGCAAATGCCAGTAGTGCCATTAGCCCAACCAAGAAGCGCCGCATGGGCCTATCCGCTCTGGCCCCTTCCTAGTTCGCTGCCGCCGCTGGGGCCGCCGGGCTGGCGGCGTTGTCATTGGCAACCGGAGCCGCCGGAGCGGGCGCGTTCATGTCAAAGTTGACCTTGGGCGCGCTGGCTGCGCCTGCATCGGCCTTGAATGAAACCATCGGCTTGGCCCCGTAGATCACCTTTGCCCCGATCGCATCGGGGAAGGTGCGGATCGTGGTGTTGTAGCTCTGCACCGCTTCGTTGTAGCGCACACGCGCGACATTGATCTGGTTCTCGGTGCCTTCGAGCTGGGTCATCAGATCGGCAAACCGGGCCTGGCTTTGCAGCTGGGGATAGTTTTCAACCACGGTGCGCAGCTGGCCCAAAGCTTGAGTCAGCTGGTTCTGCGCACCCTGGAACTTCTCGAACGTTGCAGGGTCGGAGAGGTCCTCGGTCCGGATGTTGATCGATGTCGCCGCAGCGCGGGCGTTGGTCACATTGGTCAGGATCGTGGTTTCCGACGCGGCCGCGCCCTTGGCCGTGGCGACCAGATTGGGGACCAGATCGGCGCGGCGCTGATAAGCGCTTTCGACATCGCCCCACTTGGCTTTGGCGTTTTCTTCCGAAGTCGGCACGCTGTTGATCCCGCAACCAGCAAGGCTGGCGGCGCCAACGGCGACCATGGCGAAACGCCCGAAACTGGTAAGCGAAGCGGACATTCGTCGATTCCCTCTTTAACGACCCGGCGGAACATCGCGGGCACGCCGTGGAATGTAGCGAGGGTTGGCGCGGGATCAAGGACTTGCGGTCGACAATGTGCGGACCAGTCAATCGATTATTGTGAAGCGCGGAAATCCGTGTCAAAATTGGCTTGGGGTTCGCCCACAATAATAAAAGGGAAACGGGATGTTACAGGAATTCAAGGCGTTTATCGCGCGCGGCAATGTGCTGGATCTGGCGGTCGGTGTGATTATCGGCGCGGGCTTTGGCAAGATCGTTTCGTCGCTCACCGATGATGTGATCATGCCAGTGATCGGCGCGGTCACGGGCGGGACGGATTTTACCAACAAGTATATGGTGCTGAGCGGCACTGTAGCGGAAGGTGCAACGCTGGCTGCGGCCCGGGAGGCTGGCGCAAACGTGCTGGGTTGGGGCTCGTTTATCACCGCAGTGATCAACTTCCTGATCCTCGCGTTTGTGATCTTCCTGATTGTCCGTCAGGCCAACAAAATGATGCCGCCGCCAGCAGCGGATCCCGGCCCAAGCGAGGTCGATTTGCTTACACAGATCCGGGATTCGCTCAAGAAGAGCTGAATTTCAGGAGCTTAACGGAAGGGGTGGGGGTCAAAGGTAACCTCCGCCCTTTTCTTTTAACAATTCTGCCCTATATTGCTCGTTGCCGGTTCAGGCCGGATATGGCGATAAATTGTTGCGCATAATAGATGCAGCGGACCCGGGGGCAGTACCCGGCGGCTCCACCATCACCAACCGGGAGGCGGCTTTGGCCAAGGACCCGGGCCCTGTTATCGCAGGGGTGTTGACGGGGCCGA
>JANNAE010000014.1:0-84449 GCA_031383985.1 Novosphingobium sp.
AACGCCCTTGCGGTGGCAGCAGTGATGCTATCCCAATCGATGGCTGCCGATATTATCGAGGCATCGCAGGAGAAAACCGGCGAACGGACCGAAGGACTATTTTTCTCGGCCTATTTCTTCACCCAGAAATGCGCCACCGGAGTCGGTATTTTTCTGACCGGCGTGATCATCAGCGCGTCAGAGTTTCCGGCCAAGGCCAGGCCCGGCGAGGTTGCCGAGCCGGTGCTTGGCAGCCTGGCCGTCTATTTCCTGATCGCCTTGGTAACGATAGCGGTTGTCAGCATAGCCTTTATCTCGCGATTCCCAATTACCCGTTCCGATCATGAGCAGCGGGTGGCAAAGCTGGCAGCAGCAGCGACCATCACTGCACCGCCAACTTAACCGGACGATTAATTCACCCTTGGCGCGGCTGCTTGCCTCTGGCAGGGTTGCTCCACAAGACTCGACATTTTCATGAAAGGTTGATGCCATGGATTTCGAACCGACCGAACGGCAGGTATATTGGCGCGACCGCGTGCGCCAGTTCATCGAGAATCACGTTCGCCCCCGCTACGGCGATTACAAAAGCCAGAACGCCGAGGGTGAGCGCTGGAAAGTCTTGCCGGTGGTCGAAGAGGAAAAGGCCCGCGCCAAGGCGCAGGGGATCTGGAACCTGTTCATGCCGCCGCAGTTTGGCCGCACGCACGTCGACGATACGTTCGAATTCGATGGCCCCGGCCTGACCAACCTTGAATATGCGCTTTGCGCCGAGGAAATGGGCCGCGTCGGCTTTGCCAGCGAAGCCTTCAACTGCTCCGCGCCCGATACCGGCAACATGGAAGTGTTCCACCGCTATGGCACCCGCGATCAAAAGGACAAATGGCTCGCGCCGCTGATGAGCGGCGAAATCCGCTCCGCCTTCCTGATGACCGAACCTGCGGTTGCCTCGTCGGATGCCACCAACATCGAATGCTCGATCCGCCGCGAAGGCGATGAATATGTCATCAATGGCCGCAAGTGGTGGTCGTCGGGCGCGGGCGATCCACGCTGCAAGATTGCCATCGTCATGGGCAAGACCGATTTCGAGGCCAAGCGCCACGCCCAGCAATCGATGGTGCTGATGGAACTGGATTCGCCCGGGGTCGAAATCCTGCGTCATCTGCCGGTGTTCGGCTATGACGATGCGCCGCATGGCCATATGGAAATCCAGCTCACCAATGTCCGGATTCCCGCCACCAACATGCTGCTGGGCGAAGGCCGAGGGTTCGAGATCGCCCAAGGCCGGCTCGGGCCAGGCCGGATCCACCACTGCATGCGCACCATCGGGGTTGCCGAAGAGGCGCTGGGCAAAATGGCCAAGCGGCTCCAGTCGCGGGTTGCCTTTGGCAAGACCATCGCCGAGCAATCGGTGTGGGAATCGCGGATCGCGCGGGCCCGGATAGACATCGAAATGACCCGCTTGCTGTGTCTCAAGGCGGCGGACATGATGGACAAGGTCGGCAATAAGGCCGCTGCGGCCGAGATCGCGATGATCAAGGTCCAGGCTCCCAATATGGCGCTGCGGATCCTCGACGATGCCATCCAGGCGCATGGCGCGGGCGGCGTTTCGGAAGATTTCGGCCTGGCCCAAGCCTGGGCGCATCAACGGACGCTGCGACTGGCCGATGGTCCGGACGAAGTCCACGAACGCGCCATCGCCCGGATCGAGTTCGCTCGTCATTCGGGTGCCACGAAGAAGGAACCCAGCTTCAGCTCGGGCGATGTCGGGGTTGCGCGGTAAAAACATCGTCGTCCCCGCGAAAGCGGGGACCGCTGGCCGCATCAACGCGAGCTCGGAATGATGCGGCCAGCGACCCCGCTTTTGCGGGGCTGACGGATTTGAATTGGAGACAGGAATGAAGGCCGCGATCCTCGAACAAGCTGGCAGTCCGCTCGTTATTGGCGAACTTGGCATCGCCAATCCCGGCCCGCATGAAGTGCTGATCCGCACCGCGGCCTGCGGGCTCTGCCATTCGGACTTGCATTTCATCGATGGCGCCTACCCTCACCCGCTCCCGGCGGTGCCGGGGCATGAGGCCGCCGGAATTGTCGAGGCGGTCGGCAGCGAGGTTCGCACGGTCAAGGTCGGCGATGCAGTGGTTACCTGCCTCTCGGCATTCTGCGGCCACTGCGAGTTTTGCGTCACGGGGCGGATGTCGCTGTGTCTTGGCGGTGATACCCGCCGCCGAGCGGGTGAGGCGCCGCGCCTGACCCGGGCCAGCGATGGCAGCCCGGTGGCCCAGATGCTCAATTTGTCGGCCTTTGCCGAGATGATGCTGGTCCATGAACACGCTTGCGTTGCGATCAACCCCGAAATGCCGCTCGACCGGGCGGCGATCATCGGCTGCGCGGTAACCACCGGGGCGGGTACGATCTTTAACTCCTGCAAGGTCACCCCGGGTGAGACTGTTGCGGTCATCGGCTGCGGCGGGGTCGGCCTCGCCACCATCAACGCCGCGAAAATCGCTGGCGCCGGCCGGATTATCGCTGCGGACCCGATTGCCGAAAAGCGTGCGCTCGCGATCAAGCTCGGTGCGACCGATGTGGTCGATACCAGCGATCCCGATGCGGCCCAGCAGATCCTCGATCTGACCAAAGGCGGCGTCGATCATGCGATCGAGGCTGTCGGCCGGCCGGCTTCGGCTGCGCTTGCGGTGAGCTCGCTGCGCCGCGGCGGCACGGCGACGATCCTGGGGATGATGCCGCTCGATCAGAGAGTCGGGCTCAGCGCGATGGACCTGCTCTCGGGCAAGAAGCTGCAAGGCGCGATCATGGGTGGTAACCACTTCCCGGTCGATCTGCCGCGGCTGGTCGACTTTTACCTGCGCGGGCTGCTCGATCTCGACACGATCATTGCCGAGCGGATCCCGCTGAGCGAGGTGAACGCAGGCTTTGACAAGATGCGCGCCGGTCATTCGGCGCGTTCGGTCATCGTGTTCGATCAATGAAGGACTGGCAATGAGCGAAGCGCCGATCGATGCCGAAACCGCGTTCGTCGGCACGGTCGTGCCCGAAGGGGCCGACAAGCTTGACGAAGCGCGGTTGACCGAGTGGCTCGAAGCCAATGTCACAGGCTTCAAGGGTCCGATCGAGCTGACCAAGTTCAAGGGCGGGCAATCCAACCCGACCTACAAGATCGCCGCGTCCTCGGGAAATTACGTCCTGCGCCGCAAGCCCTATGGCCCGCTGCTGCCCTCGGCCCACGCGGTCGACCGCGAATACAAGGTCCAGGCCGGGCTGCACAAGGTCGGCTTCACCGTTGCCCCGCAATACGGCCTGTGCACCGATGACAGCGTGCTGGGCAGCTGGTTCTATGTGATGGGCATGGTCGATGGCCGGACGATCTGGGACGGATCGATGCCCGGCTCGGTCCCGGACTATCGCCGCGCCACCTATGATTCGATGATCGATACGCTGGCCGCGCTGCACAATGTCGATGTCGCGGCGGCTGGACTTTCGGACTACGGCAAGCCCGGCAATTACTTCGGCCGCCAGGTCGAGCGCTGGACCAGACAATACCGCCTGGCCGAGACCGAGACCATGGCGCCGATGGAGCGGCTGATCGAATGGCTCCCCGCCACCCTGCCCGAGCAGACCCGCATTTCGGTGGTCCATGGTGACTACCGGATCGACAATTTGATCTACGCCCATGACCGGCCGGAAGTGCTGGCAGTGCTCGATTGGGAGCTTTCGACGCTAGGCGATCCGCTGGCCGATTTCACCTATGTCTGCATGGCCTGGGTCACCGAAAACGCTGGCCGTTCCGGGGTGATGGATCTTGACCGCAAGGCGCTGGGTATCCCCGAGCTGGAGGATGTCGTGAAGCGCTATTGCGGTTTGACCGACCGGACCAGCGTGCCCGACATGAACTGGTATTTCGCCTATAATTTCTTCCGCCTCGCCGGGATCATTCAGGGCATCAAAAAGCGGGTCATCGAAGGCACCGCCTCATCCGCCCATGCCAAGACGATGTCCGAACGGGTTCAGCCGCTGGCCGACATGGCCTGGAATTTTGCCCAGAAGGCAGGGGCGTAAGCAGGAGGATAAGCAGACCCATGAACCAGTTCGACATGACCGGAAAGGTCGCGATCATCACCGGATCATCCCGCGGGATCGGGCAGGCGATTGCAGAGGATTATGCCGATCACGGCGCCAGGGTGGTGATCACCAGCCGTAACATCGGTCCCTGCGAAGCGGTTGCTGCCGCGATCAACGCCAAGCATCCGGGCGCAGCCATTGCAGTCGCCTCCAGCCTGTCGTCGAAGCAATCGCTGCAGGCGATGATCGATGCGGGACGCGCAGCGTTTGGCCGGATCGACGTGCTGGTCTGCAACGCCGCATCAAACCCGCATTATGGGCCGATGGAGACGATCACCGACGAGGCATTCCGCAAGACGCTGGAGCTTAATATCGTTGCCCAGCACTGGCTGATCACCATGGTCGCGCCCGAAATGCGCGCGCGCAAATCGGGCTCGATCATTCTGGTTTCCTCGATCGGGGGCCTGCGCGGCTCGGCGATTCTGGGGGCCTATGCGATCACCAAGGCGGCGGACATCCAGATGGCCAAAAATCTGGCGCGCGAATTCGGCCCGGATAATGTCCGGATCAACGCGCTGGCCCCCGGGCTGGTGCGAACCGATTTCGCCAAAGCGCTGTGGGAAAATCCGGAAAATCTGAAGCATTCGGTATCAAACGCCTGCCTTGGCCGGATCGGCGAACCACACGAGTTAGCGGGTGCGGCGGTATTTCTGGGCTCGGATGCGTCGAGCTTCATGACCGGGCAAACCCTGGTGATCGATGGCGGTGTGGTGGTATAACGGCTCGTCAATTCTGAAATGATAGTTGCCAGTAATAGGTCATGTCTGGCATCTTTTCCTCATTACGTAGTCCGTCCGTCAACTCCTCGATCACAAACCCGTGGCGCTCGTAGAATCTGCGGGCGCGGGAGTTGGATTGAAAAGTGTACAGGCGTAATTCGTCCTGCTCGCGCTGCGCCAATGCAACCAAGCAGCTTCCAATGCCCTGCCCATGCCAAACGGGTTCCACATACAGATGGTCAATCCAGCCTGGCCGCAATGCGAGATGGCCGACGAGCTGCGATCCTGCAAAGGCGCCCCAGAGAGGCCCGGCCGGGAAGACCTCGTTGACATAGAATTTCCGAGTTTCATCGGTCGAATGGAGCGAAGTGTCGTAGCCGGGAATCAGCGCTCCGGCCCGCCTGTGGATATCGGCAGCAAGGTCTGTCTCGTCGGCCTGCAGCAAGCGGAGACTGATTCCCGCGACCTCTTTCATCCCTGCTTGACCACGCCTGCGGCTTCCAGTGCGGCCAGTTCTGCGCCGTCCAGCCCCAGCCAGTCATGCAGCAATTCGCGGCTCTGCTCGCCCACTTTCGGCGGCTGGTAGCGGTAATCGGCCGGGGTCGCGGACAGCTTGCCCGGATAGGCGACGCTCGGAATTTCAACCCCGTCATCGCGGACGAAACGGTGCACCGTCTGGCGCGCCTCGACAAACGGGTCGGCGAACACATCCTTCAGCGTATTGACCGGCCCCGCAGGCACACCGCAAGCGACCAGCCGCGCGATCAGCACATCGCGGTGCTGGTCCCCTACCAGATCCTGCACGATCTGCTCGATCGCATCGCGGTGGATCTGCCGGTTGCGGGCCAGCTTGAACCGATCATCCTCGGCAAGGTCAGGCGCGCCCATCTCATGGCAAAAAGCGCGGAACTGACTGTCGTTGCCAATCGCGACGATGGCTACCCCATCTGCCACATCAAAGGTTTTGTAGGGCACCACGGTGGGATGGCGATTGCCCATCCGCCCCGGATTTACCCCGCCAACCAGATAGCTTGAACCCTGATTGGCCATCATCGCGATCTGGGTATCGAGCAGCGAAATGTCGATCTGCTGGCCCTCGCCGGTCCGCTCGGCATGGCGCAGCGCCATCAGAATGCTGATGGTGGCAAAATTGCCGGTCGAAAGATCGGCCATGGCTACCCCTGCGCGCAAGGGTCCGCCACCCTCTTCGCCGGTGACCGACATGAACCCGCCCATGCCTTGGGCGACGAAATCATAGCCGCCGCGTGTCGCATAAGGCCCGTTCTGGCCAAACCCGGTGATCGAACAATAGACAATTCGCGGGTTGATCGCAGCTATGCTGGCATAATCGAGGCCGTATTTGGCGAGGCCGCCGACCTTGAAGTTCTCGACCAGAATGTCGGCTTCCGCCGCCAGCCGCCGGATCAGCGCCGCGCCGGTGGGCGAGGCCAGATCAATCGCGGCGGAACGCTTGTTGCGGTTGGTGCAGAGGTAATAAGCACTTTCCTGCGGATCGTCCGATCCATCGAGCAGTTTCAGGAACGGCGGCCCCCAGCCGCGCGTGTCATCGCCTTTGCCCGGAAGCTCGACCTTGAACACATCGGCGCCGAAATCGGCGAGGATCTGGGTCGACCACGGCCCGGCCAGCACCCGCGAGAGATCGAGGACCTTGATCCCGTCGAGTGCGCGGGCGGGAGCTGGCTGATCGTTCTGCTGCATCGCTACCCCATGCCGGGGCGCAATCGCGCTGTCTAGAACTGGCGGTTCCAGCTCAGCGCAATTCCCTTGTCATCGGGCAGGTTGGCGTAATGGCCCGGGTCCTTGCGGTAAAACACGCTGGCCATCGCCGCGCCGTTCCACAGCGGGCCACGCCAGGTTAATTCGCTGGCCAGCTCGCGGCCCCGGGGGGCAAGCGACAATATCCGCAGGCCCTGCGTCGCGGTCTGGGTGGTATAGCTATAGTCCACCGGCAGAGTGAAGCGCAGCCCGCCGCTTTCGACCCTGAGCGGCTGGGAAATGCGGAAACTGAGGCTGTCACCCGGCTTCAATACGCCGAGCCGACTCGCGTCGAGCGCCCAGGCACTGGTGAACAGCCGCGAGCCAGCGGCCACCGTCCCGCCGCTCCGCGCGGTGCTGAAACCGCTCCGCCAGGCTGCGCCCAGCCGCCATTCGGGCGCGACATTCCAGCCAGCGCTGGCATCAAGAAACAGGGTGTCGGCCCCGCTGCTGCCCAGCGCTTGATGCAACCGCGCGCCCAGCACGGTTCGGTCTTCGCTGAGCCAGCTTGCCCCCAGAGCGGTATCCACCGCGCCAAACCGGCGGTCGAGCGACAGACCCACGCGCATCGCCCGGTCCTGCTGGCGTCGCGCGCCGATCGTGTCGGCTTGATTGACCGGCGCCGCGCTCAGGGCTGTCCCGTTCTGTGCGCTGAGCGTCACGCCCCAGCGGCCAAGTGTCCGGCGCAGTGCCAGGCTGGTCTGGTTTGACTGGGCGAAGCCCAGATCATCGAGCGGCGAGCCTGAGACGAGAAACGCCGGCTGGCTGCGGCCTTGCAGCTGCGCGACCAGCCCGTCTGCCCCTTGCGCATAGGCGAAGCCGAGCTGGGTCCCCGGCGCGGTCTGGGCGATGATCCGGGCGGCAAGCACGCGGGCAATGTCGGCATCACTGCGCGACAGGCGTAGCGGGCCACTCCACGGCAGCCGTGCAGTGCGGCCTTGAGCATCGACCGAGAAGGCGAGGCTGACCTGCCGATTGCCCAGCGCCACCTGCCGGGTTTCGCCCGCCAGCGCATTGGCAAGCCGCGGGTTGACGTGCGCGCTGCGCAGGCCCGCAGCCAGATTGATCCCATAGGCGCGGTCATAGCTGTCAAGGATCACCGCGCCGAGCGTGGCCCCTTGCCCGGCATCGCCCATCGGCGCGGAGGTAACCACCGTGGTATCGCTCAGCGGGATAGCGACAGCAGTGTTGGCCAGTTTGGCCGCCCCCTGCGGGGCGAAGGCGGCGGCAATATCGAGAATTCCCCGCCCATAGGTGGAGTCAGTCCCCGCCGCGCCCGCATCGCGCGCGGTGCGGAGCAACAGGTCGACCACCTGGGTCCCGGTCAGATTGGGGAAGGCCTGCCGCAGCAGGGCGACCGCTCCGGCGATCTGCGGGGCCGAAAAGCTCGTGCCCGAAAAGACAAACTGGCTGCGCGAACCGTCGGGATTGGTGACGATCTTGAGCACGCCGTTGTCGTAGACACAGCAAACCCGTTCGCCCAAGGCCGACAGAAACCATGCCGCCTCGGTCCCGGCGCGGTTGCTGAAGGCGGAGAAGACCCCGTCCTTGTTGACCGATCCGGCAATGATGACATTGCCCCCGCCGATCTGGCGCAAGCCCGAAGCCAACAGGTCCGGGTTGTTGGGATCAATCGCGACATCGGTCGAATCGCCATCGTTCCCGGCGGCGATCACCACCACGATCCCTGCTGCCGCCGCGCGGGAGACGGCATTGCGCAGCGCCGTATTGGGCGGTGAGCCACCCAGCGAGAGGTTGATCACCCGCGCTCCGGCGGCAATCGCGCGATCGATCCCAATCGCGATATTGTTGTCATTGAAAGTGCAGCCGCTATCGACTTTGGCCGGATCGGCGGTTGCGCAGGTGCCGGAAGTGTCGGCCCGGAACATCGCGATCGTTGCATTCCAGGCGATCCCGAGAACCCCGGTGTTGTCACGGGCCGCAGCGGCAACCAGAGCAACATTGGTGCCGTGATCGCTCTCAGCATTGTCGAGGCCCCGGTTTCCGGCAACATCGGCCGATGCCGATGAAATGCGTCCGGCAAATTCGGGGCTGTCGGTATCAATTCCAGAATCGATGATCGCGATCGTGACGCCGGTGCCATTGGTGCCGTTCTGCCAGGCCGCAATCGCATTGTGCAGCGACGGACCGCTGGAGCGATTATACTCGCTGGTGACAAAGGCTGATGACGGGGTCGCCGTGGGGGTTGGCGTAGGCGAGGGAGTGGGAGTGGGCGCAGGTGCGGGGGTGCCACCCACCGCGCCGCCACCACCGCCGCCGCAGCCGCCAACCAGAACAAGCGCCAGAATGGCCGCGCCCATTGACACGCGCGATTGCCGAGAAAATACCATCAATCCTGCCGACCCTATGACATCGTTGCAGCTGATATGGTCCAGCCTGTCTGGCGCAAAGCTGAACGGAATGATCCCCCTCCGCTGCCGCTATGCATCTTGTCATGGAAACCATCAAACCGGAATTTCTTTTATGCGGCGCTGCGGCTCTTTGCTTGCCCCTGCCGCAGCCAGACGATAGGCGCAGCCAGAGCAATATCTGCCCGGGAGCCTGCCATGACCGCCGATCTAGCCGCCGCCATCGATGCTGCCTGGGAGCTGCGCGAGTCTGTCACTCCGGGGAGCAGCGACGTGCGCAAATCCGTCGATGCGGCGCTCTCGCTGCTCGATTCAGGCCGCGCCCGGGTGGCAGAGCCCGATGGAAACGGCGGCTGGCAGGTCAATCAATGGCTCAAAAAGGCAGTGCTGCTGTCGTTCCGCTTGCAAGACAACCACGTCATCGAATCAACCCCGCGTTACACGGGCGCAGAATGGCAACCCGGTCCCTGGTATGACAAAGTCCCGTCCAAATTCGCCGGCTGGGGCGAAAACCGCTTCCGTGAGGCCGGTTTCCGCGTCGTTCCGGGCGCCGTGGTCCGCCAAGGCGCGCATATCGCCCGCGGCGCGGTGCTGATGCCGAGCTTCGTCAATATCGGCGCTTATGTCGGCGAAAACACCATGATCGACACCTGGGCGACCGTCGGCAGCTGTGCCCAGATCGGCAGCAATGTGCATATTTCAGGTGGTACCGGGATCGGCGGCGTGCTCGAGCCGTTGCAAGCGGGGCCGGTGATCATCGAAGACAATTGTTTCATTGGCGCGCGTAGCGAAGTGGCCGAAGGGGTTGTCGTGTGCACTGGCGCGGTGATTTCGATGGGGGTCTTTCTGGGCGCTTCGACCAAGATCGTCGACCGCGCCACGGGCGAGATACACATCGGCCGGGTACCCCCTTATGCCGTGGTCGTCCCCGGCGCGCTGCCGGGCAAGCCCTTGCCCGACGGAAGCCCCGGTCCTTCGCTCTACTGCGCCGTGATCGTCAAGACAGTCGATGCCCAGACCCGCTCCAAAACCGGGATCAACGAGCTGCTGCGCGACTGAAAATGGCCTCATTCAACCAGATCATCGGCCAGTTCGCCATTACGATGGTGATGATTGTGATCTGCGTTGTGATCCACGGCATCGGATTGTTCAGCCTCAACAAGGCAGCCCGCAGCGAAGCGTCGATCGAGCGGCTGCGCGATATCAATCCGCTGTCACCGCGCGGCACGTTGTTCACACTGGGCACCGTGCTGGCAATTGTCGCGCTCCACGGGATCGAGATCTGGTGCTTCGCACTTCTCTATCTCCTGCTCGGTGCGATGCCGACTTTGGAGGGAGCACTCTATTTCTCGACCATCAGCTATTCGACAGCTGGTTACAGCGACTCCCATATCGACCCCGCCTGGCGGTTGCTCGGGGCCTTTGAGAGCATCCTGGGCGTGATCTTGCTCGGCTGGTCAACCGCCTTCTTCTTTCGGATGATCGGACGCATCGATCCGCATTAGCAGCGGAACAAACTTGCCTAGCTGCCGGTTTGTTTGCTAATAGAGATCGGCCTCGTTCAAAACAGAAGGCGAACCAGATGCATCGCGAAGGTGAAGAAATCCACGTCGATACAGACGAAGCGCGCGGCGGTTCTACCCCGCATATCTTGCGTTATGTTCTGGCAATCAGCCTGATTCTGGCGATCGGCGCTCTTACGCTGATCTGGATCACGGCCGCGCACAACAGCGACCAACCGCGCCCGATCGGCGATATCAGCGGCCAGGCCCCGCCCCGGGGTTAAAAAGTCGTCGCGCTCTCGATCGGCGGATCGCTTCGGTGCGCCGCCGCATAAAACTCAGCCGCTTTGAACACCCGCATCATGTTGCGGCTGGCGATCTTTTCCAGATCGGCTTGGCTATAGCCGCGCCGGGCGAGTTCGGTGAACAGCGCCGGATAGGTCGAGACATCCTCCATCCCCGCCACAGTCGTCTCGATCCCGTCATAGTCGCCGCCTAGCCCAACGTGATCAATCCCCGCCAGCTTGGCGATGTGATCGATATGATTGGCGACATCGGCAATGCCGCCGGTGGGTGCGGGGCTGGCCTTTTCCCATGCCGCCAGTGCTGCCGCCGCGCCCGCCGGATTGCCGGTGAACAACGCGTCCAGCCGTGCCTTCTCGCCCGCGCGGCGGATGGTCCACTGCCGGGTCGGCTCGTTGATATAGCCCGGATAGGCGTTGACCATCACGATCCCGCCGTTGGCCGCGAGCTGCGCAAGCACGCTATCGGGCACATTGCGCGGATGGGTGTTGATCGCGCGGGCATTGGAATGGCTGAAGATCACCGGCGCGCGCGCCACTGCCAGCGCATCGATCATCGCCGTCTCGCTGACATGGCTGAGATCGACGAGCATCCCCAGACGCTGCATTTCGCGCACCACATCGCGGCCAAAATCGGTCAGGCCATCATGCGCCGGCGTATCGGTGGCGCTATCGGCCCAGGCGGTGTTCTTGAAGTGAGTCAATGTCATATACCGCGCGCCCAGCGCATGGAACTGGCGCAGCACTGCCAGTGAGCCGCCGATCGAATGGCCGCCCTCCAGCCCGATCAGCGAGGCAATCTTGCCGGCCCGCATCGCTTGCTCGACCTCGGCCGAGGAGGTGGCGAGCTGCATGTCGGCCTGATTGCGTTCCACGAGCCGCCGGGTCACGTCGATCTGCTCGAGCGTGGCCTGCACCGCCTGCGGTTCGGGCAGATTGGCCGAGACAAAGACCGACCAGAACTGCGCTCCGACCCGCCCCTTGCGCAGCCGGATCAGATCGGTCTGCATCGCCGCGACCTGCCTGGCCGGGTTAGCAGTGTTGGATGTGTCGCGGAAATCGAACTCGGCGATCAAATTCTTGCGCCGTTCGCGCAGCTGTTCGGGAACGTCATTGTGCCCGTCCCATACCGGCGCCGCCATGAGCGCCGCGCAGGCCACCACCTCGGGCGAGCGGGCCGCAGCAGGTCCGGCACATGCCAACATCGCTGCACCCGCGAGCAAGAGCATGCGCCGCATCATCAATTCCTTCAAAACCGCCATGAATTTGGCTCTAGCGCTTTGCGCTAGGCAGAAACAAGCTCTCCTGTCCTGACGAGCAGCTTGAGCAGCATCGAAGTGTGCGATCCGATCGGTAATCGGCTGGCCGATGACGATCAGATGACGCTGATCAAGGGCCTGGTCCTGCGCGCAGAATTCGTCAGGAAGCGCTAAGTTTGCTGCGTCACCCGCGGCAAGTGCCGCAGCATCGCCAGCGCTGCCAGGCCAAACGCCGCCGCCACCACAAAGGCCACCCCGGGAAAGTGAACCGGTGCGCGCGGCCCGGAAAAATAGGCCATCGGCGCGGTCAGCAGCAGCGGACCGAGGATCGATCCGATCCCCATGGTCATCGCCGCAATCCCCTGAACTTCGCCTTGTGTTTCGGGGGTCGCCCGCCGCGACATCAGCGCCATCAGGCTGGGCTGGACCAGCGATTGCAGCGCGATAAACCCGAGCAGGGCGAACGCCACCACGGTCGAACTGGTAAAGGCATAGGCGGCAAATCCGCAGGTCGCCGCGATCAGCCCGACCGTTGCCGCATCGCGCTCGCCCAGCCGCTTGACTGCGGGGCCAGTGATGAAAGTCTGGCTGAGCGCCATGACAACCCCCACCGCCGCAAGGCTGAGCCCGATCATCCGGTCTGACCAGCCGAGCTGGGCGATGCCCCAGAAACTCCAGGTCAGCGGATAGACCAGGCTGGCGATCTGCCACAGCAGCAAGACCACCGCGACCCGGGCCATTTGCGGGGTTGCCCGCAAAGTCCGCCACGCCCCCAGCGGATTGGCCCGGGCAAGCGTAAAGGGCCTGCGGTTTTCAAGCTTGAGCGTCTCGGGGAACACGATCCAGCCATACAGGAAATTGGTCAGAGCCAGCGCTGACGCCACATAGAATGGCGCACGCGGGCCGTAGGCGGTCAGCAATCCGCCAATCGCCGGACCAATCACGAAACCGACCCCAAAAGCCGCACTGACCAGCCCGAAAGTGCGGGCGCGTTCTTCGGGCCGGGTGATGTCAGCCAGCGCCGCCTGCGCCGGGGCAAAGCTTCCGCCAAACAGCCCCGACAGCACCCGACCAAGGAAAATCAGCGGCAGAGTTTGTGCCACCGCCAGCAGCAGATAATCCAGCGCCAGCCCGGCAAGCGCGATCAGCAGCACCCGGCGGCGGCCATAGGCATCGCTGAGGTTGCCCAGCACCGGCGCGGCAAGGAATGCGGCAATCGCCATCGCCAGCCCCATCCACGCCCCGATCTCGATCGCGCGATCGAGGCCGAGCCCGCCCAATTGCATCAGCAAACGCGGCAGGACCGGCATGATCAGACCAAAGCCAATCGCATCGATGAAGATTGTGATCAGCACAAAGGCCACCGCGTGGCGGCTTGCTGCAGGCGGCTCTGGCTGGGAATCGGCTGTCATGCCCGGTGCATGGCATGGGCGGGGCACGGGGGGAAGCGATCCTCCTCGCAATCTCCTGCCCGAACGCCTAACCTCTCCCCCGGGCATTTGCCCGCCGGAGAAAGACCATGGCCAAAAGTCAGAAGAAGTCGAGCAAGGAAGTCCGCAAGCCCAAGGCGGAAAAGCCCAAGAAGCAGAACGCTTCCAACCCATCGCAAAAGGCCGGCGTTCTTCCAGGACTCGAGAATATGAAGCGGTAACCGTCGGGGCGGTGCTACTGCGCCCGCCAGCTACCCATCCATCAGCACGATATCCCAGCGATAGCGCCCGCCGCCCACGCGTCCTGCGACCGAAGTCGGGGCATCGCCGCCCAGCTCCTTGTACAGCTGGTCATCAGCATTGGCCGGAGCATCCTCGGGGAAATACATCTGTGCGATCAGCCGCTCGTCGCGCCCGCGAATATCGAAGTGGATATGCGGCGAGCGCTGCCCGATCGGCGATGCGTAGGACGCCGGCTTGATCGTGGTGATCCGCCATTCGCCATCGCGCGCGGTGGTGACGCTGGCATAACCCTGAAAATCGGGATCGAGCGGCATCGCCGATTGTTCATTGGCATGGGCATAGCGCCCGGCCGCATTGCACTGCCACAACTCGAGGCTCGCCCCCCGGATCGGCTTGCCATAGCGATCGAGCACCCGGCCCGTGACCTCGATCACCTCGCCCTTGGCGCGGTTCTTGTGGCCCTTCAGCCGGGTCATATCCCAATCGCTTTCAGCCAGCCGGCGGATCGGATAGAACGGACCGAGCGGAGAGCCAGCGGTGGTTGCAGGGGCTGCAAACGCCCCCGGCGCGGCCACCAGCGCGGCCAGTGCCGCCCCGGTAAAGCCCCGGCGGCTCAGTTGTGATGCATGATTGTCCAAGGCACATTCCCCTAACGAAAAGTGTGCGACCCTTGCCTGGACGATGGTATGTCGAAATCTCCGGCTCGGCTAGTCAAAACCGGGCATGAAAATCGGCGATCAGGGGGAGCTGTGATGGCCCGGCAAGCGGTCACCCGCGATCCTTGGCGGCTTTTTGCTTTCCCGCCCCTTGAATCAACCTCCGCACCCACCCAAGTGAGGCTGGCGAGCCGGGCCCCTCTGGTCATTCATCAAGAATGGCGATGTCGGATCGTTTTCTGTGATATTGAGGAGTCCCGATAAATGACCCAAGCCGCTGGAATGCCGTGCCCCGTTTGCAAAGTGCCGCTGGTGATGAGCGACCGCCAGGGAGTCGAGATCGATTATTGCCCGCAGTGCCGCGGCGTCTGGCTTGACCGCGGCGAGCTCGACAAGATCATCGAACGCAGCGCCGCCGAAGCGCCCCCCGCCCCCAGCGCCCCGCCGCCGCAGCAGCCCGGCTATCCGCCGCAAGCCTACCCCCAGCAGGGCTATGGCCACGGATACCCGCACAAAAAGCGCCGCAAGTCGTTCCTGGAAGAACTGTTCGACTGAGGTGCGGTTTGGTTTGGGAGGTGTGACGCCTATTTCGCGATCAATTCCAAACGGGTCGATCTGCTGATCATCGATGCGGAATTCCGCCCGCTCCACGCGGCCGGATTCCAGGGCAAAGGCTACCACCAAGGCACGGCAGCGGCACGGGACGCGGTCAAGAAGGAAGCGCTGCGCCGCGCCGGGATCGGCTATGTCGAGGTAGTCAGCGGCGATACGCCCGCGCATGTGCGGGAAATGGTGCGAAGGCTGGTGGGGCGGAGGTAGGGTCATTACACGTGTCACTGTAACTCCGGGATCGCCACAATAGATTGAAATCCTGTGGCATTGGCATAGACTGTACCAATGTGACCAAGCAGGGGAGAGCGCCATGGAGCAGGGAGATTTCGCACAACTCGAGGGAGAATGGATTGGGAGTGGCCCATTCATCTTTGGACCGTTTCCGGCCGGTGAAGCGACCGAATATGTCCGCATCGAGGCCACCGATATTGCGACCGCTTATTCCTATGTCCGCCGCAGCCGCATAACCGCAAATGGTGCGCCAGCGCGGATTCACAACGAAACGGGATTCATCCGCACAAAGTCGATCGGCTTGATGCTGTCCAAGGGCACCTGGAACATTCTTGAATGGCAGGATGCGACAGGCGACTACCGGCAAGTCGCCGCATCGCCGGACACTCAGGATATGCAGCGCAAAATCACAGTCGTGAGTCCCAGCGAATTGCTGTGGGAAAATTTCATGCGGGTGCATACATCGGGCGGCCAATGGTTCGACCATTCAGTGGTGACACGATTCCACTCAATCAATCGTGTTTAACCGCCCGGCTCCGGGGCTAGCGGGAGATTCGCAAATGCAAGTGAGCCGGGACATAATGTTGGTCCGGTTGACCCGGTGCCGGCAGTTGTGGCGAAAGAAACGCCCTCGGCCTATCCGAAGCCGGGACTACACTTGGCACCGTAACTCCAGTAAACCAATTATCACCCTCCTCACCCCTCAAACCCCAGCGCCAGCAACATCGCGTGTTCAACCCGCGTCATGTCGCCTTCGGACAATTCGCCGATCCGTTCACCCAGCTTCGTTCGGGAAACCGCTGCAAGTTTGTCGGCCATGACGCTGGACGAATGGTCGAGCCCGTTGTCGGATGAACGCTCGATCCACGGCCGAAAGGGCAGGTCGAGATTGGGCTGGGTGGTAAATCCGCAGGTCAGCACGGATTGAGCGCCGCCCAGCAGGTCTGATTGCACGATCAGCGCGGGCCGGGGCTTGCTGCCATATCCGGGCGCACCCGAAACGGTCCATATCTCGCCGCGTTTCACTCCGGCGCTTTGCCGCCCAAATCATAAGTCGGCTCGGACGCCATCAGCTCATCAAAATTCTGGTCCAGCCACCGGTTGTAGTCTGCTTCGTCCTTGCTCGCGTTTATCGCGGCAATACCCCGCTCGATCCGGGCGCGCAGCTTGGGGTTGCGCGGGTCGGGCATCCAGATCTGCTTGAGCCGCAACCCCTGGGCACGCTTGGCCGCACGGTATCTGGCCGCACGCTGCGCTCCGGTAAGGTTTTCGTGCACGCCCATCGATGATCTCCGTTACATATAACGTATGCCCGGCGCTGGAAATTGGCAAGTCCTACCCCGCCGGAAGGTAAATCTCCCCGCCCTTCTCCTTGAACACCTCTGACATCTCCGCCATCCCGGCCTCCGCATCGAGCGTTCCGCCTTCGGCCGCTACGAACGTCTCCACGCCCGCATTCTGCTTCGCCGCAAAATCACGGACTTCCTGGGTGATCTTCATGCTGCAGAACTTGGGTCCGCACATGCTGCAGAAATGCGCCGTCTTGGCGCCTTCTGCGGGCAGCGTCTGATCATGGTATTGCTCGGCGGTATCGGGATCGAGCGAGAGGTTGAACTGATCGCGCCAGCGGAATTCGAAGCGCGAGCGGCTCAGCGCATCGTCGCGCAGCTTGGCCGCCGGGTGGCCTTTGGCGAGGTCAGCCGCATGGGCGGCGAGCTTGTAGGTGACGACGCCGACTTTCACATCGTCGCGGTCGGGCAGGCCGAGGTGTTCCTTCGGCGTGACATAACACAGCATCGCGGTGCCGAACCAGCCGATCATTGCCGCGCCGATCCCGCTGGTGATGTGATCATAGCCCGGCGCAATATCGGTGACGAGCGGCCCGAGCGTGTAGAACGGCGCTTCGCCGCAGACTGCAAGCTGCTTGTCCATGTTCTCCTTGATCTTGTGCAAGGGGACATGCCCCGGCCCTTCGATCATCACCTGGACGTCTTGCGCCCAAGCGCGCTTGGTCAGCTCACCCAGCGTATAAAGCTCGGCAAACTGGGCTTCGTCATTGGCATCGGCAATCGATCCGGGGCGCAGGCCATCGCCCAGCGAATAGGCGATGTCGTAGGCCTTCATGATCTCGGTGATCTCGTCGAACCGCTCATAGAGGAAGCTCTCCTTGTGGTGGGAGAGGCACCATTTGGCCATGATGCTGCCGCCGCGACTGACGATCCCGGTGACGCGCTTAGCGGTCATCGGAATATAGGGCAGCCGCACCCCGGCATGGATGGTGAAGTAATCGACCCCCTGTTCGGCCTGTTCGATCAGCGTATCGCGGAATATCTCCCAGGTCAGATCCTCGGCCACGCCGCCGACTTTCTCGAGCGCCTGATAGATCGGCACGGTGCCGATTGGCACGGGGCTGTTGCGGACGATCCATTCGCGGGTGTCGTGGATGTTGCGACCAGTACTGAGGTCCATCACCGTATCCGCGCCCCAGCGGATCGACCAAACCAGCTTGTCGACTTCCTGCGCGACATCGCTGGCGACCGCGGAATTGCCGATATTGGCGTTGATCTTGACGAGGAAATTTCGGCCGATCGCCATCGGCTCACACTCGGGATGATTGACGTTGCTGGGGATGATCGCCCGGCCGCGCGCCACTTCATCGCGGACGAATTCAGGGGTGACGTGATCGGGGATGCTCGCGCCCCAATCCTGCCCGTCGCGGATGTGACCCGCGATGGCCTCGCGCCCGATGTTTTCGCGGCAGGCGACATATTCCATCTCGGGCGTGATGATGCCTTGCTTGGCGTAATACATCTGGCTGAGGTTGGCTCCGGCCTTGGCCCGCAAGGGACGGCGCAGCGCGGTGGGGAAGGCGGGCACGCCGCCGCTGCGGTCCGGGCCAAGCTGGCCGTTGTCCTCGGGGCGAACCTCGCGCGGGGCATATTCCTCGACATCGCCGCGGGCGAGCTGCCAGTCGCGGCGGATCATCGGCAGGCCGGCGGCAATGTCGATGGTCGCGGCGGGATCGGTGTAAGGTCCGGAGGTATCATAGACATTGAGCGGCGGCTCGCCGCAGGAGGGCTCCAGATCGATCGCCCGCATCGCCACTTTGAGCGGCCCGACGTGGATCTTGCGGCTGCCCCGGATCGGCCCGGTGGTTACGCCGATTTCAAGTTTGGAGTTAATGTCGGCCATGTGCGCTCCTGTAGGCAAAAGGCGGAACGGCTGCGTTGACCGGCCCTCCCTCCGCCCGTGCTAACGGGTTCAGGTTCAACGGGTCGTGAGCTGGTTACGCTCACCTCTCAGTCACACGACTCCCCGGGGATAGCCTCGACATTAGGACACCGCCGCCACACAGTCCAGTCATGACCATGCTCTATCGCCTCGATGCCTGCGCCGCGGAGGTGGCGGCGCGCTTTGCGGCGGGGGCGGGGGATGATCCGTGGGAGCGGGGCCATGTCTCGCCCGGCAGCTTTGCGCCGGTGATCACGGCGGGGCGCGAGTTCATCGCCGGGCCGCGCCCGGCTGGCGAGCCGGTCCGGCGGATGATCCCGCGGCTGTGGGGGGTGCCGCCGCCTTCTGCCGGTGACACGGGCCGCGCTGTGCTGACGGTACGCAATTTCGAAAGTCCGTTCTGGATCGGCAATTTGCGCAACTGCGAATTCCGCTGCCTGATCCCGGCGACGAGCTTCATGGAATGGGGCCGCACCGACCCCGCCACCGGCAAGCGGCGGCAGTGCTGGTTTGGCGTGGCCGATCAGCCGATCTTCTCCTTCGCCGCCGTCTGGAAGGACAGCGAAGTGCCGAGTTTTGCCCTGCTCACCTGCGAGGCCAATGCCGCATTGCGCGCCGAAGGCCGCGAGACCATGGCGGTGATCCTTCCGCCCGATCGCACCGCTCACGATCTGTGGCTGCGCGGCGAGTGGGGCCGCGCGCAAAAGCTCGTCGCGCCATATTCTTCCTCGCTGATGACCATGCGGGATGACATAAGGCCAGCGCGATGAGCGAACCGCTGCCCAGCCTCCTTGCCGAAATCCGCGCCTGCCGCCATTGTGCGGCGCACCTGTCCCAAGGCCCGCGCCCGGTGGTGCAGGCAGGATCAAACGCGCGGATTCTGATCATTGGACAGGCTCCGGGGACCAGAGTTCACGAGAGCGGGGTGCCCTGGGATGATGCCAGCGGGGCGCGGCTGCGCGAATGGCTGGGGTTGGACGGAGCGACTTTCTATGATCCGGCGCAAATTGCCCTGATGCCGATGGGCTTCTGCTTCCCCGGCACCGGCAGCTCGGGCGATCTGCCGCCCCGGCCCGAATGCGCGCCACTTTGGCATGAACGGCTGCGGGCTGCGCTTCCCAAAGTTCGACTGACATTGCTGGTCGGCCAATATGCGCAAGGCCGCTATCTCCCTGCCCGCCCAAGGCGGAGCATGACCGAAGCGGTGCGCCGCTTTGCCGAAGCGCCCGATGGGCTGTTCCCGCTGCCCCACCCAAGTTGGCGGGTAGCTTTATGGATGCGCAAGAACCCCTGGTTCGAAAGCGAGGTGCTTCCTGCGCTGCGCGCCAAAGTGGCGGAGGCGTGAGGGCTAGAACGTATAAGCCATCCCGGCTCCGAACAGCCACTGGCTGGCGCTGCCCCGGATCGAAGTGAGCGGGCTTTCAGCCGCGCTGCCGTAAAGCCGTGACCAGCCGAGGCCGCCAACCACTGCCAGCCCGCCATTGCGCAGATTACCATCAAGGTCATAGCCGACAAAGCCGCGCAGACCGATATTCTTGAGCCCGCCTTTGGCGGTGAATACCGGCAGCCCGCTGGCCAGGCTGCCCACCGGGCTTACCGCGAAATTATAGTTGGCATACTGGGTGTCGACAATGTCCGAGGCGACCGACAGGCCGAATGCCGCAGCCTCGCTCAGCGCAGTGAAATAGCTGAGCGAGGTGGAAACCACCGTGCCGCCGCCGTAACCGGTAGCATCCCAGCGGATATCGGCGCTGAGCGTCAGCGTATCGAACGGGGTTAAAACGCGCTTGACCGTGACGCTGCCCGCCACCCCGGCCTCGATCGTGCCTTTGATCTTGCCGAGCGCAGCCACTACCGGGTCTTTGATATGCGCAGTTCGATTGCCGTGCCAGCGCACCACCGGCCCAAGGCCAAAGCCGACCCGGGCGTCTTTCCCATCGGGCACGAAATCGAGCGCAATCCCGCCTGAGCGCGCGCCGATCCCGATCCCAGCGATCCGTCCGGTTACCCCGCCCGCGCCAATGATCGCACTATCGTTCGAGCCTTCGTAGCTTGGCACGCTGGCGACGCCCAGACCAACGACCAGATAGTCGCCCGAAAAGCCATCCTTGCTCGCCTGTACCGGATCAGTCACCTCTTGCGCTGCTACCGGCACCGCGAGGGCAAGAGCGGGCAGCGACAGGCAAGCCTTCAGTGGTCCCAAACGCATGTAACCCGATCCTTTTGTCAGACCCGCCAACGCGGCCGGTCATTCACTTAGCGGAACTATGCTAAGCGCAGAGTTACTCAATCGTTTGGCACAAGTAGCGCCGGATCGGTCGGTAGATCAGCCGAATGGATTCGACTCAGGCGAGAACGGCCTCAGCGCTCTTTGCGGCGGGAGCCGGTTTGCCATCGTACAGGAATTCCGCGCCGGTCAGATCGATCTCCGGGAATGCGTCCTTCTCCGCCCAATAGTCCTGATTATGCCGCCACACGGCATTATCCCCGCGGCGCGGCATTTGATCGAGCCCGCGTTGCAGATAACCGGGGTTGAAATTGTCCTGCTCGATCCACGGCAGGATTTTCATGCCCTGGTCTTCGGGCCGCAGCGTGACATCGACCCGCTTGGCGCCAAGCTGGTCCATTTGGTTGAGCAGATTACAGATAAAATCGCCCTGCATATCGACCCTGAGCGTCCAGCTCGCGCGGAAATAGCCCATCACCCAGGCCATGTTGGGGACCCCGGTGAACATCATCCCGCGATAGGTCACGGCCTCATTCCACTTGACCGGCTGACCATCGACGCTGAACGGAATGTCGCCCATCACCGAGAGCCGGAAACCGGTGGCGGCGACGATGATATCCGCCTCGATCTCTCCTCCGGAAGACGTGCGCACGCCGGTTGGGGTGAAGCGCTCGATCGTGTCGGTCACCACGGTCAGCTTGCCGGCCTTGGCGGCCTGAAAAATATCGCCTTCAGGCACAAACGCGAGGCGCTGTTCCCACGGACGGTATTTGGGGGTGAAATGGGGTTCGAACTCGAAATCGTCCCCGGCATACTGGCGGATCAGCGCTTTCAGCTCTTCGAACACGGCATCGGGCTCGGACAGGCAGCGTTTGGTCAGCAGATCCATGTCATGCATGACCTGGGCGCGGACGACGCGGTGGATAGTTGGCTCATCGATCCCGACCTCGCGCAGTCGGTCAGCCAGCTCGTTTTGATTGGGGCTGCAGAAGTAATAGGTCGGCGAGCGTTGGAGCATGGTCACATGCCCGGCCTTTTCGGCAAAAGCCGGGATCACCGTGGCCGCAGTAGCGCCCGATCCGATCACCAGCACGCGCTTGCCAGCATAATCGATCGAGGGGTCCCACAGCTGGGCGTGGACGAACCGGCCCTGATAGTCCGACAGCCCGGCCCAATCGGGGATGTAGGGCTTTTCGTGATCGTAATAGCCCTGACACATCCACAGAAAATTGCAGGTGAAGCGTTCGGTCGCGCCATCGGCCAGCCGCGTTGCCTCGACCGTCCAGAGCTTGTCCGCGCTTGACCAGCTGCACTGCGAAATGCGGCGGCCATAGCGGATGTGATCGCCAATCCCGTTCTCTTCGATCACCTCGCCCATATATTTGAGGATCTCAGCCGCACTGGCGATCGGCGGGCCGATCCACGGCTTGAAGCGGTAGCCGAAGGTATAGAGATCGGAGTCAGAGCGCACGCCGGGATATTTATGGGTATCCCAGGTGCCGCCGAAGGTGTCCTTCATCTCGAGGATCGCATAGCTCTTGCCCGGGCACTGATCTTGCAGATGATAGGCGGAACCGATCCCCGAAATCCCCGCGCCGACGATCAGCACATCGACATGGGTTACGGGAACATGGGTTACGGGCAAGGTTGCAACGGCATCCATAGGGCTCTCCTCCAGATTGCTTAATCGTTCGATTAAACGCTCATTCGTCGCGTCTGCCAAGCGGGTAATTGATCTGCGTCAAGCAATCCTCATTCAGGCTCCTTGAGCGGCGGCGAGGCATCGCCCTCCCCCAGGGCAAGTTGCATGTACAGCGTATCTAGCCAGCGGCCATATTTGCGGCCGACGCTGCGCATCTGCCCGGCCCGGACAAACCCGGCGCGGGCGTGGAGTGCTTCGGAGGCAGGCTCCGCTCCGCCGATTACCGCGATCATCTGACGAAAGCCGCCAGCGGTCGCCGCCTCCACCAGTGCCGTCAGCAGCGCGCTGCCGATCCCGCGTCCGCGCAGATCATGGCGGATGTAGATGCTGTTCTCGCAGGCAAAGCGATAGGCCGGCCGATCGCGGAACTGGCTGGCATAGGCATAGCCGGCAACCTCCCGCTCATCCTGAGCCTGCCGGTGAAGCGCCACCAGCCAGGGCGATCCGGCATCCAGGACCTTGGCCATCCGCGCCGCCATTTCGGCTTCGCTCGGCGGATCGGTTTCAAAGCTGGCGGTCCCGTGGGCCACATGATGGCCATAGATAGCGGCGATCTGGGGCACATCAGCCAAAACGGCGGGAACAATCTTCATCGCGGCACAGCCTAACCCCACCTGTCCGGCAATACCACCCGCCTTGCACTGCCCCGCCCTTGCGCTAAAGGCTGGCCGCAATGACCGCGCGCGAAGTTGATATTGCCATTGTGGGCGGCGGACTGGCTGGCGGGCTGATCGCGCTTGCCTATGCCCGGAATCGCCCCGAATTGTCCGTGCTGCTGATCGAGCGGGACGAATGCCTGGGCGGCAATCATTTGTGGTCGTTCTTCGCCAGCGATATCGCTGCGCAAGACCAGTGGCTGGTCGAACCACTGATCGTGGCGCGCTGGGACCAAGGCTATACTGTCCGCTTTCCGCGCCATATGCGCCGGCTGTCCACTCCCTACCGGACCATCACCAGCGAGCGGCTCGACGAGGTGGTGCGCGCAGCCCTGCCGCCGCAAGCCGTGCTCTGCGGCGCTGAGGCAACGGCAGTGGGGGCCGACAGTGTAACATTGGCCGATGGGACATTGATTACCGCGCGGGCCGTGATCGACGCGCGCGGCGGCGGGGGTATCAGCGGCGGGGGCATGACCGGCATGCGCGGTGGCTGGCAGAAGTTCATGGGGCAGATGCTGCGCCTGGCCGAGCCGCATGGGCTGACGCACCCGGTGGTGATGGATGCCCGGGTCGCTCAACGCGATGGCTACCGCTTCGTCTATTGCCTGCCTTTCTCCCCAACCGAGATTTTCGTCGAAGACACCTATTACTCCGACTGTCCGGTGCTGGACCGCGCGCAGCTTGAAGTGCGGATTGGCGAATATTGCCGGATGCACCGCTGGGATGTGATCGCGGTGCTACGCGAGGAAGCCGGGGTACTGCCGGTAGTGGCAGCGGGCGATTTTGCCACCTTCTGGCCCGACCCCGCCAAGGATCCTGCGCCCGGTCCAGCCCGCGCCGGAGCCCGCGCCGGATTGCTCCATCCGCTGACCAGCTTTTCTTTGCCGCTGGCGGTCCGGCTGGCGGTGGAATTGGCCGCGGTGCCCGAAGTTACAGGTGCCGCGCTCGCCGCAGCAAGCTATAGCCATGCTCGCGCTCATTGGCGGCGCGGAGGATTTTATCGCATGCTATCAACGATGCTGTTCGGAGCAGCCAGTCCCAAAGGGCGTTACAAGGTGCTCGAGCGGTTCTATCTCCTGCCGCAGGGGCTGATCGAACGCTTCTATGCCGGACGCTCGACCTGGCCAGACCGGGCGCGGATCCTGGTTGGCAAGCCGCCGGTACGGATCGGAGCAGCCATCGCCAGCCTGACCGGCAGCGGCCGCCCGCTGGCCTCGCTCGACCCGGCGGAGACCCGGCGATGAGCCGCGCCTGCGTAATCGGGGCCGGGTTTGGCGGTCTCGCCCTGGCGATCCGGCTGCAATCGGCCGGAATCGAGACCACCATAATCGAAGCCCGCGACAAGCCGGGCGGCCGCGCCTATTTCTGGGAACGCGAGGGCTTTACCTTCGATGGCGGGCCGACCGTGATCACCGATCCGCCATGCCTGCAGGAATTGTGGGCACTGTCCGGGAATGACATGGCCGACGACGTCACGCTGATGCCGGTCTCGCCGTTTTACCGGCTCAATTGGCCCGACGGGACCAATTTCGATTACTCGAACGACCCGGTGAACCTGCCGCGCGAGATCGCCCGCGTCGCGCCCGGCGATCTAGCCGGTTACGAAGATTTTTTGCGTTATGCTGCAGGGGTTTACCACGAAGGCTATGTCAAACTGGGCCATGTCCCGTTCCTCGACTTTGCCAGCATGATCAAGGCCGCCCCGGCGCTGGCCAAATATCAGGCCTGGCGCAGCGTCTATTCGATGGTCTCCAGCTTTGTGAAAAGCGAGAAGCTGCGCGAGGCCTTGAGCTTCCATACGCTGCTGGTCGGCGGCAGTCCGATGACCACCAGCGCGATTTACGCGCTGATCCACAAGCTGGAAATGGACGGCGGCGTCTGGTGGGCCAAAGGCGGGACCAATCAGCTGATCGCGGGCATGGTCAAGCATTTCGAACGGCTCGGCGGCACGCTCCGCCTGCACGATCCGGTGCTGCACATCCACACGCTGGGCAACCGCGTAACCGAGGTCGAAACCGCCAGCGGCTGGATCGAGCGGTTCGATGCCGTCGCCAGCAATGCCGATATCATGCACAGTTACCGCGATCTGCTGGGTGACAGCCCGCGGGGCAAGCAGATGGCGAAGAGCCTGGCGAAAAAGCGCTTCTCGCCCGGTCTGTTCGTGGTTCATTTCGGCATCGAGGGCACCTGGCCCGGTATTCCGCACCACATGATCCTGTTCGGCCCGCGCTACAAAGGCCTGCTTGAGGATATCTATGAGCACGGCGTGCTGCCGCAGGATTTTTCGATCTATCTCCACCATCCGACCGTGACCGATCCGGGCATGGCGCCTGAGGGCAAGAGCACCTTTTACGCGCTGATTCCGGTCGCCAATCAGGGCAAGCTGCCGATTGACTGGGAAGTGATCGGGCCAATGCTGGAAAAGCGGATTCTCGACGAGGTCGGCCGGCGGCTGATCCCCGACATCCACGACCGGATCGTGACCAAGTTCCACTATGCTCCGCGCGATTTCGCTCTGGATCTCAATGCGCATCTCGGCAGTGCCTTCAGCCTTGAGCCGATCCTGACGCAAAGCGCGTGGTTCCGCGGCCACAACCGCGATGACAAGATCGGCAACTTCTATCTGGTCGGCGCGGGCACCCATCCGGGCGCGGGGATCCCGGGCGTGGTCGGCAGTGCCAAGGCGACCGCGAAGCTGATGCTGGAAGACCTGCGGTGAAGCGCCTCGCGGTCTATTGCGGCTCGGCCAGCCCGGCCGATCCGCGCTATCTCGCGCTGGCCCGCGAAGTAGGCGACACCCTGGCCCGGCGCGGGATCGGCGTGGTCTATGGCGGCGGGCGGATGGGGCTGATGGGCGCGCTTGCAGATAGCACACTGGCGGCCGGCGGCGAGGTCATCGGCGTGATCCCCGAAGCGCTGGTCAATTCCGAGGTTGCACATCGCGGCTGCACCGCGCTGCATGTCGTCCCCGGGATGCACGAGCGCAAGCTGGCTTTCACCAATCTTTCAGACGGCTTCCTGACCATTCCCGGCGGAGTGGGGACCATGGACGAGCTGTGGGAGGCGGTCAGCTGGGCGCAGCTGGGCTATCACGCCAAGCCGGTCGGGCTGCTCAACGCCTTCGGCTTTTTCGATCATCTGCTCGCCTTCAATCACCACATGGCCGAAGTCGGCTTCATCCGCCCGGCCCATCAGGGCATCATCATCGCCGAGCATGAGCTCGATCTGCTGCTGACCCGGATGGCCGCGCATGAACCGCACACGCCCATATTTGCGATGAAGACGAGCGATCTGTGAGCGCTGCGGCGGACCGCACCGCCCTGCTCGCTCACGCCCGCGCTTCGATCATGCGCGGCTCTAAAAGCTTTGCCGCTGCCAGCCGCCTGTTCGACCGGACCACCCGCGAGCGCGTCTGGCTGCTCTACGCCTGGTGCCGCCGCTGCGACGATCTGGCCGACGCGCAGGACCACGGCGGCGAAATGGGCAGCCAGGCAGGCGCGCAGAATCGCCTCGCCACGATCCGCGCGCTCACCGCGCAAGCTCTGGCCGGCGAGCCGACCGGCGATCTCAGTTTCGATGCCTTCGGACTGGTGGCACTGGAATGCGGAATAACCCCGCAGATGGCAGACGATGTCATCGCCGGTTTCGCGCTTGATGCAGCCGATTGGCGGCCGCGCTGCGAAGCCGATCTGATGCAATATTGCTATCATGTGGCGGGCGCGGTGGGCGTGATGATGGCGGTGGTGATGGGGGTCGATCCGGCCGACGAGGACACGCTCGACCGGGCCTGCGACCTGGGTCTCGCGTTTCAGCTCGCCAATATCGCCCGCGATCTGGGCGAGGACGATGCGGCGGAGCGCTGCTATATGCCGCTCGAATGGCTGGTCGAGGCGGATATCCCCCCCGGCGAGCAGATGAAGCCACATTACCGCCGCGCGCTGGTGCCGCTGGTCCACCGGATGTGCGAGATGGAAAGGGCCTATGAGGCTTCGGCCCGGATCGGCGCGGGGCAGCTGACCTTCCGCCAGCGCTGGGCGGTGATGGCCGCCGCCGGGATTTATGGCGAAATCGCCCGCGCGGTCGACCGGGCCGGGGCCCATGCCTGGGATCACCGCCTCTCGACCTCGGGCCTCGCCAAGCTGTGGCATGTGCTGCATGGCCTGTGGGAGGCGATCACTCCGCCGCCCCGAAGCACACTCCGCCCGCCCTGGCAGCGCCGCCAGCTTGCATCGCGGGCGCGCGCAGCCTAGGCGCGCACTCGCAATGCATTCCTATCCCGCCCCCGCGCTCGTCCTGGTTGAGCAAATGGCCTCTGCCGCCGCTGCCGATCCGGCGCGCGCGGTGGCGTTTCAAGGCGCACCCGGCGCCAATTCGCACCGCGCCGCGCTGGAAGCCGATCCGAACTGCCTGCCGCTGCCCTGCTTCAGCTTCGAAGACGCGCTGGAAGCGGTCAAGGATGGCCGCGCCGGCCGGGCAATCATCCCGATCGAAAATTCGCAGCATGGCCGGGTCGCCGACATTCACTTTCTGCTGCCCGAAAGCGGCCTCGCGATCGTCGCCGAGCATTTCATGGGGATCACTCATGCGCTGATGGCAATTTCCGATGGGCCGTTCACCGCCGCCTATTCGCACCCGCAGGCGCTGGGCCAGTCGCGCTTTTATCTGCGCGCCCGCGGGATCGTGCCGATGGCCTATGCCGATACGGCGGGCGCAGCGGCGTTCGTTGCGGAACAGGGCGATCCTGCGGCCTGCGCCGTTGCGCCGATACTGGCGGCCGAGCTTTATGGGCTGAAAGTGATCGACCAGAAGGTTGAAGACGCGGCCGACAATACCACCCGCTTCGTCATGCTGGCGCAGCAGCCGCGCGATCTGGCGACATTGGGTAGCCGGACCGCGATGACCACCTTCGTCTTCGAAGTGAAGAACATCCCCGCCGCGCTGTACAAGGCGATGGGCGGCTTTGCCACTAACGGGGTCAACATGACCAAGCTGGAAAGCTACCAGAAGGGGGCGAGCTTTTCCGCGACCACCTTCTACGCCGATATCGTCGGCGCGCCGGGCGATCCGGCGGTCGATCGTGCGCTGGAAGAGCTGGCGTTCCACTGCAAGGAACTGCGCATGCTGGGCAGCTATCCGCAAGGCCGTCCGCGCGGATGATCACCGCAAGCGCAGCGATCGCCGGGGCATAAAGCGGGCAAATTTTCTCCCGGGGGAGGCTGACCTCCCCCGGGAGTCAATCGATCAAAGTCAGTTTTTGAAGTTCAACACCTGCCACAGCTGCGCGCCCAGCACGTGGCGATACTTCGCCCGGTCGCCCGAAGCGGCTTCCATCTGGGCATCCGACTGCTTGACATGGGCACGTAACTGCGCGCCGCGCCGCTCACCTTCAGCACCGTCCGCCATCGTTTTGAAGCGGGTGACGAGGATCAGGTCAGGCTCGCCAGCGCGTTTATGAACGTTGGCCAGCACTTCGTAACTGCTGATCCAGCCCTGCGATTTGGCGAATTCGCGCTGGGCGCGCCATGTCCCAGCCAGAAAATTCGCATAATCGAGGCTATGCCCATCATCGATCGTGATCTGCGCGACTTCAAGATAGTCACCACCGGTCATCGGGTCCGACTGCGCAAGTGCAGGGGTCGCAAATGCCAGCGTAAGTAAAGCGGCCGTAAACGCCGCGCGACGAAAACTATTCATTGGTTACTCTCCGGTTCGAGGCCGCTGCAGGCAGCTCGAAGCTGCTGACCAGCGGCAGTTTCCTCAGAGTCGGGCGACCCTCCTAAAAGGCCGGCGCCAAGTGACATCTGGCTATTCCCCATCGTCACGAGAGTCAATTACCCGCCAGCGCAGGTCGCTGCTTCATGCAACAAGGTACCTGCGTCTTGCCATAACAACTTCACGCGGAGCAGATAGCGGTGATGGCAAAAGCACTCCGCATTATCGAGGACGACCTTTCGGGCGCGCAGATCGCCGCGCTGCTGCGGCTGCATCTGGATGAGATGCACCAGTGGTCGCCGCCGGAAAGCGTCCATGCCATGCCGATCGAGCGGCTGCGGGCGCGTGACGTGACCTTCTATTCCGCCTGGGATGGCGCGGTGCTGGCCGGCTGCGGCGCGCTTAAGCAGATCGATGCCAGCCACGGTGAGCTCAAATCGATGCGGGCCCACCCGGATTATCGCGGCACGGGTGTGGGCCGAGCGATCCTCGACCATTTGCTGGCTGAGGCAAGGGTGCGCGGATATTCGCGGGTCAGCCTGGAAACCGGACGCCCCGAGCCGTTTCTGGCAGCGCGCCGTCTTTACGAAGCCAACGGATTCAGCCAATGCCCGCCGTTCGCCGATTATGTGGCGGATGACTTCAGCATCTGCATGACGAGGACGCTATGAGTGAACTGATCCTGCGCGGCGCCACCGCCGCCGATATCCCCGCGCTCTCACGGCTCGGCACCGACAGTTTCGTGGCCAAATTCGGTCATCTGTACAGTGCCGATGATCTTTCCACATTTCTGACCCAGAGCTATGCTGAACCGATGATCGCCGCAGAGCTCGCCAATCCGGACCGGCTCTACCGGCTGGCGGAGCAGGACGGCAAGCTGCTCGCCTATTGCAAGCTTGGCCTCAGCTGCAGCTTCCCCCAGTTTGCCCGCGGCAGCAATGTGCTCGAACTCAAGCAGCTCTACGCGCTGGCGGAGGCTACCGGCATGGGCATCGGCGGAGCACTGATGGAATGGGCCATGGCCGAATTTGCCGCACGCGGCGCTGACGAGGTGCAAATTTCGGTGTTCAGCGGCAATTTGGACGCACAGCGGTTCTACCAGCGCTATGGCTTCGAGAAGGTGGCCGATGTCACTTTCCAAGTCGGGCAACAGCTCGACGAGGAATTCCTCTTCGCCAAAATTCTGCCGCTGCCCGGTGCTGCATTTTAACGCCCTATTAGTGCGGTGAGCCTAACTTCAGCGGATGGCCCAAACCAATGTCAGCCCGCTCAGTGCCTATCTTCAAGCCGATCCGGGCGATGCGGCGACGGACACGCTCAACCCGATCGACCGGATCCTCGATGCCGTCCGCAACCACCTGGGAATGGAAATCGCCTTTGCCTCGCGCATTGCCGACGGCAAGCGCGAGTTCACGCATCTGCGGGCCGATTGCCCGGTGCCGGTGGCGGTGGGGGACGCCGAGCCGCTTGAGCAGACGCTGTGCCAGCTGGTGCTGGACGGGGTGCTGCCCGCGCTGATGCACGACGCCAGCCAGCATGAGGCCGCGCGGCCAATGCCGATCACGCTGGGCCTGCCGGTCGGCTCGCACCTCAATGTCCCGCTGCGGCTGAGCGATGGCAGCATCTATGGCACTTTCTGCTGCGTCAGCCGCCAGCCCGACTGGAGCCTGACCGAACGCGACATGGGAACGCTGCGCGCCTTTGCCGAGCTCGCCTCGCATCTGATCGAGAGCGATCTGTGCGAAACCCGGCAGCGCGCTGCTATTTCCGGGCGAATCGGGGAAGTGCTCTCAAGCGAGGGTATCACGATCGTGCACCAGCCGATCCATGATCTGCTCAGCGGAACGCCAGTCGGGGTGGAATGTCTCGCCCGGTTCTCGGACTGCAGCGAGCGAGGACCGGATTGCTGGTTTGCCGAAGCCGGCGAAGTGGGCTTGGCGATCGAGCTGGAATTGATGGCAGTGCGCAGTGCCCTTCAGACCCTGCGGCATGTTCCAGCGCCTTGCTATGTTGCCATCAACGTCTCTCCCGCCACGGTGATCTCTGGTGCGCTGGAAGGTCTGATCAAGGATGTCCCCGCCGGACGACTGGTGATCGAAGTTACCGAACACGACCAGGTCAGCGACTATGCCCTGTTGCGCGCCGCGCTGCAGCCGCTCCGCCGTCATGCGCGGATCGCGATTGACGATGTTGGCGCTGGCTATGCCGGACTGCGCCATCTCGTCGATCTTCAACCAGACATCCTCAAACTCGACATGAGCCTGACCCGCGACATCGGGAGCGATCCGGCGCGCAAGGCGTTGGCCCATGCGCTGGTCCATTTCGCGCAGGCGATCGGTTGCAGCCTGGTGGCCGAGGGTGTGGAAACCGAAGCCGAACGCCGCACCCTGGCCGAGCTTAAGGTGCAATTCGCGCAGGGCTATCTGTTCAGCCACCCGATGCCGGTCATTGCGGCACAGCAGCTGTTGCTGGGCCGGACCGAACCCGACCAGGCTGTTCCTCCCGGCTTGCCTGTGCCTGTTATCAAGCGCCGCGCTTGAACTCTGGACATGGATAATTCTGAACATGAATAATTCTGGGCATGGATCAGGCTTTGCCTGACCCGGTCCATGCCCTAAGAGGTACGAATGTCCTCGATCAGACCCTGGCGCGATATCGCGCGCCGCCAATCCCGCCAGATCATGGTCGGCAATGTGCCGGTAGGCGGCGATGCGCCGATTACCGTCCAGACCATGACCAACACGCTGACCAGCGATCCGGTGGCAACGATCGACCAGATTCGCCGCTGCGAAGATGCCGGGGCGGATCTGATCCGGGTTTCCTGTCCCGATGTCGAAAGCACCGCGGCGCTGAAGCAGATCGTCCGCGCGGCGCGGATCCCGATCATTGCCGACATTCATTTCCACTACAAACGCGCCCTGGAAGCCGCCGACGCCGGTGCGGCCTGCCTCAGGATCAATCCCGGCAACATCGGCTCGTCCCAGCGCGTCGCCGAAGTGGTCCGCGCCGCCAAAGCTAACGGCTGCGCGATCCGCATCGGGGTCAACGCCGGTAGCCTCGAGAAGGACCTGCTCGAAAAATACGGCGAACCCTGCCCCGAGGCGCTGGTCGAAAGCGCGCTCGATCATATCAAGCTGCTGCAGGATCATGATTTCCACGAATACAAGGTGGCGGTGAAAGCCAGCGACGTATTCCTGGCGGTCGCGGCCTATATGCAACTGGCCGATGCGGTGGATTGCCCGCTCCATCTCGGGATTACCGAGGCCGGCGGGCTGATCGGCGGCACGGTCAAAAGCGCGATCGGGATGGGCAATATGCTGTGGGCCGGGATCGGCGACACGATCCGCGTCAGCCTTTCGGCCGAACCCGAAGAAGAAGTCCGGGTCGGGTTCGAGATCCTCAAGTCGCTGGGCTTGCGCACCCGCGGGGTGCGCGTCGTCTCCTGCCCGAGCTGCGCCCGCCAGGGCTTCGACGTGATCCGCACCGTCCAGGCGCTTGAGGCCCGGCTCAGCCATATTAAGACCCCGCTCTCGCTCTCGGTGCTCGGCTGCGTCGTCAACGGCCCGGGCGAAGCGCGCGAGACCGATATCGGCCTGACCGGCGGCGGCAACGGCAAACATATGGTCTATCTGTCGGGCGTGACCGACCATCATGTCCAAAGCGAGGACATGCTCGAACACATCGTTGCACTAGTCGAGGCCAAGGCGGCGGAGATCGAGGCGGGAATTTCGGTGGCAGCGGCCTGAATATTGTCGTTCAGGCATAGGCGCTGCGCCTTGTCGCGGCCCGGCCGCAGCCGCGTTGGGGAAACGGTAACGAACTTGGCCTAGACTGCGCTCATGGCCCGTCTCCTTGTCCTGACGTTCATTGCAATGCTCACCATGGCCGCCATGGCCCTGGGATCGGGTGCCTTGATCGACGCCGCCAGCGCCGGCGACGCAGTCCCGCGCACGGCCCGGCAATATGGGCCGGACGAAACGCCGGTTTCCGATGGATCTGCGCTGGTGATCAATCGCGACAAGACCGGTCAGTTCCGCCTTTCGGCCCAGATCAACGGCCAAAGCGCGGTGTTTCTGGTCGATACCGGGGCCGATGTTGTGGCCCTTTCGGTCGAGGAGGCCGAGCGGCTGGAGTTGCCGGTGGATCGGGCGAGCTTCGTGCCGATGATGGAAACCGCGTCCGGAACAGGCTACGGGACGACCCTCGAACTGCGCGAATTTGTTGTCGCCGGGCACGAGTTCCAGAACGTCGAGGTGGTCGTGCTCGACGGGCTCAAGACCAATCTGCTGGGCCAGAGCGTGCTCCGCCAGCTCGGCCCGGTCGAGCTTCACGGTGACCAGATGACGATCGGCAGCGACTGACCCCGTTGCCGCCGGGCTATCCGATGGTCTAGGGCCGCGCCATGATGACCGCGCAGCGCCCGGGATTGCCCCTGCTTCACTTGCTTCTGGCGCTGGCTGTCATGGCAGTGTGGGGAACCAATTTCGTGGTCATCAAGCTGGCCCTGGCACATCTGCCGCCGCTGACGCTGGCCGCGCTGCGCTTTGCTTTCGCGTTCCTGCCGCTGGCGTTGTTCATCAAACGGCCCGCCGTTTCATGGCGCAATCTGGCGATCTACGGCGTGTTGATCGGGGCGGGGCAGTTCGGACTGCTGTTCACCGCGATGCGCAGCGACATCACCCCCGGCCTCGCCTCGCTGGTGGTCCAGGTCCAGGTCTTCTTCACCATCGGTCTGTCGATGCGGCTGAGCGGTGAGCGGGTCGTGCCCTCTCAGCTGGTGGCGATGGCGCTGGCGGTCAGCGGGCTGGTTGTCATCGCGCTCCATACCGATGGCAGCGCCACCCCGCTCGGGCTGGCGCTGGTGGTCGGCGCCGCAGTGTGCTGGGCTCTGGGAAATATGACCGCGCGTGCCGCTGGCCCGGTCAACATGCTCGCCTATGTCGTGTGGTCGAGCATCTTCGCGGTCCCGCCGCTGCTGGGTCTTGCCCTGCTGACCGAGGGCTGGCCCAGTATTTCAGCCGGAATCGCGTCAGCCGATACCAAGACCTGGGCGGCGGTGCTGTGGCAATCGGTCGGCAACACCATGTTCGGCTATGCCGCCTGGGGCTGGCTTTTGGCGCAACATCCCGCTGCCTCGGTTGCGCCGCTGGCGCTGCTGGTCCCGGTCTTCGGGATGGGCGCTTCGGCGCTGGTCATGGGCGAATCGCTCCAGCCGTGGAAACTGGCCGCCTTTGCGCTGGTCATGGCCGGGCTAACAATCGGCCTGCTGTGGCCCCGCTTTTCCCGGAGAATGCCGACGTGACCCTCGCCATCCGCCCTGCCGTGCTCACCGACCTGCCGCTGATCGCCGCGCTGATCCGCGCGCTGGCCGAGTATGAAAAGCTCGCCCACGAAGTCCGCTTCGACGAGGCGGTGCTGGGGGAAAAGCTGTTCGGAAGTCGCCCATACGCCGAAGTAATCATTGGCGAAGTCGATGGCGCAGCGCAGGGTTTTGCGTTGTTCTTCCACAATTTCTCGACCTTTGAGGGGCTGCCCGGGATCTACCTTGAGGATCTGTTCGTCCAGCCCGCAGCGCGCGGCAGCGGGCTTGGCAAGGCGCTGCTGGCGCGGCTTGCGGCGCTGGCGGTGGAGCGCGGCTGCGCGCGGCTCGAATGGTCAGTGCTCGACTGGAACGATCCGGCGATCGGCTTTTACCGCAAGCTTGGCGCGCGGCTGATGGATGGCTGGACGGGAATGCGGGTCGATGGTGCCGCGCTGCAGCAGCTTGGCGCATCCTCGCGCGTTTCTGCCGATTCAGGCTAGCGACCCGTTCAGCTTTTGGTTATCCATCGGCCGCTAAGGTGGGCTTATGAAACGACGTGAACTCTTGACCGGCGGACTGGCTGCGGGTGCTGCGCTCGCGCTGCCCGCGCGGGGCTTCGCGCAAGCGTTTGCGATCAGTACCCAGCACCGCAAGATTCTCGATATTGCCAAGCTTGAGATGGAGCGGGTGCGCGGCCAGCTCTGGCGGACCGATGTGGTGGCGGTGGCCGATTTCGGCTTGCCCTCGGCGCTGCCGCGGTTTCACTTTGCCAATCTGGAAAGCGGCACGGTCCGCTCGTTCCTGGTCGCTCACGGCAAGGGCTCTGACCCTGAGCATGACGGATTTCTCAAGCATTTCTCCAACGAGCCGGGCAGCCTCGCGACCTCGCGCGGGGCGTTCATTACCTATGAATGGTACAAGGGCAAATATGGCACCTCGATCCGCCTCGGCGGGGTCGATGGTGACAATTCCCGCGCGCTTGACCGGGCGATCGTGATGCACGCGGCGTGGTACGCCAATCCCGATATGCTGGACAAATGGGGCAAGCTGGGCCGCAGCGACGGCTGCTTCGCAATGGGCGAAAGCGATTTCAACGAAGCCTTGTGGCACCTGTCGGGCGGACGTCTGTTATTCGCCGACCGACTCGGGATCGTCTGAGGCTTGTCCCGGCGTGGTCCGGCACTGGGCTCTATAGCGGATTATCCAGCTTGATGATCTCTTCCTTGCTGGTTCGCTGGCCGTCCCATGGCTGACGCGCGGCGGCGAAGCTGGCAAGCACCGGCGCATCGCGCTGGTAGAGGTCGCCAAAAGCGCGCATCTTTCCGGCTACATCGGTCGCCATGGTGAAATAGGTGATGTAGATCGGGAACGTCTTGGTCATCGGCACCAAGGTATATTTGCCCGAGGTCGCGTTGGCGACGCCCACTTCCGGGGTCATGCCGGCACCCAGGATCGCCATGGTCATGCCCAGCTCGGTCGCGCGTTCGGTGCGAATGCAGCCATGGCTCAGCGCCCGTGCATCGAGATTGAACAACCGCCGTGAGGGGGTGTCATGGACGAAGATCGCATGCGGATTGGGCATGTCGAGCTTCATCAAGCCCAGCGAATTGCCTGGCCCCGGCTGCTGGACCACGGTGATCGTGCCATCGGCAGATTTGGTCACCTTGTAATTCTCGCGCCGGGCCTGCGCCGGATTGGCGAGCAGTCGCGCACCCAGCCCTTCGCCCTTGACGATGGATTGCGGCACCGTCCAGGTCGGGTTGAAAATCACCCCCTTCACCACCTCGGCCAGTTGCGGCGTGGCGGTTCGGCCCGGCTTGCCGACGATGGTCCGATAGCTGCGGATTATCTCGTTCTTGACGGTCAGCCGCAGCTGGAATTCCGGCACATTGGTGATGAGGTAAAATGGCCCCATGTCGCGCGTCAGCCAGCGCCAGCGGTCCATGTTGACGCGGATCTGATCGCGGGTCTTGGGGTCGGTCCGCGGCGTGGCGGCCAAAGCGGCCTTGAGTGCGGCATAATCGGGATGGGTCGGGGTCAGGCTGGCAATCACGCCGGCCACATCATGCACCGCCAGCGCCTGGTTCATCAGGGCTGTATTGGACGACTGATCGACATCGGGATCGACCGCGAACCACTGGACCCGGGCGGCCATCCTTGTGCGGCCATCACGGACATCCTCGGCCAGCCAGCTGAACGAGCGGCTGGCCTGACCATCAAGCGCCGCGCTCTCACCCGCGGCAATCGCGGCGCGCAAGGCATCGGGCTGGTAGTCTGCCGGGAACAGGCCTTCTGACTCAAGTCCTTCGATAACCCCAAGCAGCGCGCGGGCATCGCTCAGCCTCCAGCTCATCACCGGCTCATTAAGCGCGATCAATGGCTCAACCGGGAGCACCGGCGTGTTTGCCGTGGGTACGGCGCTGGGCTGGGCCGTGGGTGCTGGGCTGGGATTGGCAGTGGGCGCTGGGCGAGGCTGGGGCGACGGCAGGATGCTCTCCGGTGGTGGTGGCGGCGGAGGCACGGTTTTCGCGCCAGCCGAAGCGGCACCCAAAACCAGCGCTGCACCAATTCCGGCAGTCAGGCAGACCCGGCTCGCCACAAACTTGCCCCTAAATCTGCTGCTCAACGTCATAAACTCCATTCCGGTCGGTACCCGGGCTTTATCGCTACTGTGCCTGTTTCGCGGGCCGCCTTCAAGCATTCCCCCTGTCGCCAAGCTGAATTGCGCAAAAAGATGACGCGCCCCCGCAACCGCCCTAGGGACGGCATAATGCAGCGCCACCATCCGATCCTCCCGTTTCTTGCTGCCGCAGCAGGTATCTTCACCTTCAGCCTGATGGACGGGCTGATGAAGAGCGCCTCGCTGGCCGTGGGCGTCTATAGCGCCATGCTGCTGCGCTCGGCTTTCGGGGCCATGATGATGCTGCCGGTCTGGCGGCTGGCGGGCGGGCGCTGGCCCGGGCGGGCGACGCTCAAGGTTCATGCCCTCCGCGCCGCAGTAAGCGCCGCGATGGCGAGCAGTTTCTTCTGGGGACTGGTCCGTCTGCCGATCGCAGAGGCGATCGCGATCTCCTTTATCGCCCCGCTGATCGCGCTCTATCTGGCCGCGGTCATGCTGGGCGAGCGGATCCAGGGCAAAGCGATCCTGGCCTCGCTGCTGGGGTTTGCCGGGGTGCTGGTGATTGCAATCGCGCGGATCGGGACCAGCACTTTCACGAGTGAAATGGGCTGGGGGATAGTCGCCGTGCTGTTTTCCGCCGTCCTCTATGCCTGGAACATCATCCTCCAGCGACAGCAGGCGCAAGTGGCGGGCCCGCGCGAGATTGCGTTCTTCCAGACCTTTTTCGTCGCCAGCTATCTGAGCCTGGCCGCGCCCTGGGTGCTGGTCTGGCCTGAGGCCGATATCGTGCAACAATTGGTCGGCAGTTCGGCGCTGACCGTCGTATCGCTGATGTTCCTGAGCTGGGCCTACGCGCGAGCCGAGGCGCAGGCGCTGTTGCCGATCGAATATACCGCCTTTGTGTGGGGAGCGCTGGTCGGCTGGTGGTGGTTTGACGAGGCGGTAACCGTGGCGACGGTGCTGGGCGTGATCCTGATCATCGCCGCCTGCTGGATCGCCGCCCCGCGCCGGACCGAACAGACCGCGCTTTAGGGCGGTTTCGGGGCTTTTTTAAGCTCTCCTCCCCTTGACGTTGTGCCCCTGAACGCGCATCGGCGGCGCCGACACACGGCCCATCCAGCGCAAGGAGAACAGCACGTATGACCCAGGTTGGACAGGACTCGCTTCAGACCCGCAGCACCATGACAGTGGGCGGCCGCGAGGTGGCCTATTATTCGCTCAAGAAGGCGGCGACCAGGATCGGCGACATTTCGCGGCTGCCCTTCTCGATGAAGGTGCTGCTGGAAAATTTGCTCCGCTTTGAAGACGGTGGCTTCACCGTTTCGGTGAGCGATATCCAGGCTTTGGCCGATTGGCAAAATAACCCGGTGACCGGCAGCGAAATCCAGTATCGCCCAGCGCGGGTGCTGCTGCAGGATTTCACGGGAGTGCCCTGCGTGGTGGATCTGGCGGCGATGCGCGATGCGATCGCCAAGTTGGGCGGCGATACCAGCAAGATCAATCCGCTGGTCCCGGTTCATCTGGTGATCGACCACTCGGTGATGGTCGACGAGTTTGGCCACCCCAAGGCGTTCGAGCAGAACGTCGAGATCGAATACCAGCGCAATATCGAGCGCTATGACTTCCTCAAATGGGGCTCGAAAAGCCTCGACAATTTCAAGGCTGTCCCTCCCGGCACCGGTATTTGCCATCAGGTCAATCTGGAAAACATCGCGCAAACCGTGTGGACTTCGCAGGATCAGAACGGCGATCTGGTGGCCTATCCCGATACTTGCGTCGGGACCGACAGCCACACCACCATGATCAACGGGCTGGGGGTGCTCGGCTGGGGCGTCGGCGGGATCGAAGCTGAGGCCGCAATGCTCGGCCAGCCGGTCTCGATGCTGATCCCCGAAGTGGTCGGCTTCAAATTGACCGGCAGGATGGCCGAAGGGATCACCGCCACCGATCTGGTGCTGACCGCAACCCAGATGCTCCGCGCCAAGGGTGTGGTCGGGCGGTTCGTGGAATATTACGGCCCGGGCCTCGCCTCGCTGAGCCTCGCCGACCGCGCGACGCTGGCCAATATGGCCCCCGAATATGGCGCGACCTGCGGCTTCTTCGGGATCGATGACAAGACGCTGGAATATCTGCGCCTGACCGGGCGCGAGGAAGACCAGATCGCGCTGGTTGAAGCCTATGCCAGGGAGCAGGGGCTGTGGATCGATGCCAATGCCGCCGATCCGGTCTTCACCGATACGCTGGAGCTCGACATGGGCACCGTCGTCCCCTCGCTGGCCGGGCCGAAACGGCCGCAGGACAAGGTCGCGCTGACGCAGGTTGACGATGTCTTCAACACCGATCTGGCCAGCACTTACAACAAGGCGCAAACGCGCGTCGCGGTCGAGGGCAAGGACTTCGACATCGGCGACGGCGATGTGGTGATCGCCGCGATCACCAGCTGCACCAACACCTCCAACCCGGGCGTGCTGGTGGCCGCTGGCCTGGTCGCCAAAAAGGCCAATGAGCTGGGCCTCAAGCCCAAGCCCTGGGTCAAAACCTCGCTGGCGCCGGGATCACAGGTCGTCACCGACTATCTGATAAAGGCGGGCCTGCAGAGCCACCTCGATGCGCTCGGCTTCAATCTGGTCGGCTATGGCTGCACCACCTGCATCGGCAATTCCGGGCCGCTGGCCGAACCGATCAGCGCTGCGATCAATGGCAACAGCATCGTCGCCGCCTCGGTCATTTCGGGCAACCGCAACTTCGAAGGCCGGGTATCACCCGATGTCCGCGCCAACTTCCTCGCCAGCCCGCCGCTGGTCGTCGCCTACGCCCTCAAGGGTACGGTAATCGAGGACTTCACCACCACTCCGATCGGCACCAGCACGGAAGGCAATCCGGTGTACCTGCGCGACATCTGGCCGACCAACGATGAAATCTCCGCCACCATCGCGCTATGCGTCGATCGCGCCATGTTCCAGACCCGCTATGCCTCGGTCTACACCGGCGATGCGCATTGGCAGGCGATCAATGTGACCGGCAGCGAAACCTATCAGTGGCGCGCCGGATCGACCTATATTGCCAACCCGCCCTATTTTGAGGGGATGAGCATGACCCCGGCGCCGGTGAGCGACATCATCGAGGCGAGGCCGCTGGCGATCCTGGGCGATTCGATCACCACCGATCACATCAGCCCGGCCGGCTCGATCAAGGCCGATTCTCCGGCGGGCAAGTGGCTGATGGAACATCAGGTCAACCGGGCGGACTTCAACTCCTATGGCGCGCGGCGCGGGCATCACGACGTGATGATGCGCGGCACCTTTGCCAATATCCGGATCAAGAACGAAATGGTCCCCGGCATCGAAGGCGGGATGAGCCTCTATCAGGGTGAGACCATGTCGATCTATGACGCGGCGATGGCGCACAAAGCCGATGGCACCGCGCTGGTGGTGGTCGCGGGCAAGGAATATGGCACCGGCTCGAGCCGCGACTGGGCGGCCAAGGGTACCAATCTGCTGGGCGTGCGCGCGGTGATCGTCGAAAGCTTCGAACGCATCCACCGCTCGAATCTGGTCGGGATGGGCGTGCTGCCGCTCCAGTTCAAGGATGGCGATACCCGCGCAACCCTCGGCCTGACCGGCGATGACAGCTTCACCATCACCGGGGTTGCGGCGCTAAAGCCGCAGCAAGACGTAAGCGTGGAGGTGACCCGCGCAGACGGCTCCACCTTCAGCTTCACCGCGCTATGCCGGATCGATACTGCCAATGAGGTCGAATATTTCATGAACGGCGGGATCCTGCATTACGTGCTGAGGAAACTGGCCGCCTAAGCCGGTTCAACAAAAATACGGGACCATAGAGGCCGTCTCTCCTGACCATTCAGGAGACGCTGCTGATACAAGAAAAGGCGCGGGTCCGGCTGGGGCCCGCGCCTTTCAGGCTAAACTCCCGCTGGTCGCGTCGGGGAGCCGAATCAGTTCAGACTGCCTTGGCTTTGCTCAGGCGGCGCCGTCCGAACAGCGTCGCCGCAGCGGCGCCGAACAGCAGCAGCATCGGCGGAGCAGGCACTTCGGTTCCACCGGAGGTGGTCGTGGTAGAGCTCCCCCCGGTCGATGAGGAGGTCGAAGACGACGAACTGGTGCTGGACGAGCTCGAGGAATTGGTTGAACCCGACGAGGTAACATTGCCCGAAGTCGAAGAGCTGGTCGAACCCGACGACGTGACGTTGCCCGAGGTCGAAGAACTGGTCGACGAGCTGGTGCTCACGTTGCCCGAAGTCGATGAGGTTGAATTGTTGCCCGAGCTGGAGCTGACGTTGCCCGACGAAGTCGAGGTCGAGGTCGAAACACCGCCGGTCGAAGTCGAAACACCGCCGGTCGAAGTGGAGACTCCCCCAGTCGAAGTGGAAACACCGCCGGTCGAGGTCGATACGCCGCCAGTGGTGGTCGAGCTGGTAATCCCCCCGCTTGAGGTGCTGGTCGAGCTGCCACCGGTCGAGGTCGAACTGCCGCCAGTCGATGTCGAACTCGAACCACCGGTTGTGGTGAGGCCACCGCTCGAAGTGCTGGTCGAACCGCCGCCGGTCGAGGTCGAACTCGACCCGCCGGTTGTGGTCAGTCCACCGCTCGAAGTACTGGTCGAACCACTGCTGGTCGAGGATACGACCACGCTGCCGCCGCCCGAACCGCCGCCGCCGAAGAAACCGCCGAAAAAGCCGCCGCCGAAGCCGCCGCCCGACCCGCCGATCACCACCGGGCCACCCGAAGAACCGCCGGGCTGCGGAGGCAGTTGCGGCAAATAGGGGGCGGGCATGACGGCCATCGCCATCTGCTGCGGCGGAGCGCAGGTCACGCTGCGGGTTACCACGCGGCGGATCCGCTTCACCTGGCGCGGCGCGGGTGTTTCAGACCGGCGGACAATCTGCCGGCGCACTTGCGGAGCAGCGCTCTTCGCATGCTTGACGTATTGGACCTGGGCAGCCGGAGCCTCGGCGACATGCACTGCTCCGCCGCCAACAACCGCGCCGCCCACCGCGATGGCAGACAATTTCGCAAGGGCCATCCGAACCGACATAAGCTCTGCTCTCTTTGCCTTGAGGGGCTTTGCTCCCGGCCATTTACCCTTGGCCGGCGCACCCCTGTAGGAACAAAAGCGCAGAGAGAAGCTAAAGCGACAATGCCATTAACCCTGATTCATTGGTCCCGAGGTGGGTTTTTTGCCAGTTCAACTGGCGACGAAGGGGAGTTGTCCCGTTCTGGAACCGATCGAATTGTAATTGCGACCAAATCGGAACCGCAAATTACTCTTCCTCGCCAAACAACGCGGTCTGGCTGCCGCCCTGAACATTGGTGGGGGGGGCAAGGCCAAGGTGCTGCCAGGCCCGGTCATTGAGGCAGCGGCCGCGCGCGGTGCGGGCGATCAGGCCCAGCTGGATCAAATAGGGCTCGATCACCTCTTCCACCGTATCGCGCGGCTCGGAAAGCCCCGCGGCAAGCGTCTCAACCCCGACCGGACCGCCCTTGTAGATCTCGGCAATCATGGTGAGGTACCGCCGGTCCATCGCATCGAGACCCAGCTTGTCGACCTCGAGCCGGGTCAGCGCATTGTCGGCAATGGCGCGGTTCACCACGCCGTCGCCTGCGACATGGGCGAAATCGCGCACGCGGCGCAGCAATCGCCCGGCCACCCTTGGCGTACCGCGCGCCCGGCGGGCAATCTCGCGCGCGCCTTCGGGCTCTATTGCCATGCCGAGCAGCGCCGAAGCGCGGGTTACGACGCGTTCCAGTTCGGGCACGGTATAGAAATTCAATCGCACCGGGATCCCGAACCGGTCACGCAGCGGGGTGGTCAGCAGGCCCTGGCGGGTGGTCGCGCCGATCAGCGTAAACGCCGGCAGATCGATCCGCACCGAGCGCGCCGATGGCCCCTCGCCGATGATCAGATCGAGCGCGCGGTCCTCCATCGCCGGATAAAGCACCTCCTCGATCACCGGATTGAGCCGGTGAATCTCGTCGATGAACAGGACATCGCCCTCTTCCAGATTGGTCAGCAGCGCGGCCAGATCGCCCGATTTGGCAATCACTGGCCCTGATGTGGCGCGGAACCCCACGCCCAATTCGCGCGCGACAATCTGCGCCAGCGTGGTCTTGCCCAGCCCCGGCGGGCCAAAGAACAACACATGATCCATCGCCTCGCCGCGCGATTTCGCCGCCTCGATAAACACCCGAATGTTGTCGCGGGCGGCCTCCTGCCCGACGAATTCGGCCAGCGTTTTAGGGCGCAGGGCCGCGTCGGAGTCTTCCGGGTGCCGCGCGGGGGTGAGGAGGGGATTATCGGTCATGTGATTGCATCAAGCGCAACGAATGCGCCACGAAGGCCATCAAAGAAGCGACGGCCAAAAATATCCCGACACCTTCGGCCCAACTCCCTAGGCCCTCATACTTCTGAGGTTTAAATGTTTGGCCGGTTTCGTGTGCGTCACTCTCTGCTTGCCATGAGAGGCGCAGACTGGCCTGCATGTATGAGGCTTGTGAAACGTATCCAAGAATGTTTGTAGCCAATACTGCGGCCACGCCAGATGAGAACCAAGCAAAGGCCCACCAAATTCCTAGCGAGTCGAAACGCATCTCTTTTGCGTTTCCGATAAATGTCAGCAGCGCGACGATCGCCGCACCATTCGCAAGAAATAGGCCTTTGAGACCTGCTTGCGCATAATCAGTAGCATATTTTAGACGCTCCGAGGCTTCATTCCAATGTTGGTCTGCCACTTTAATGGCTAGCTCACGGTTGATTCCATTCGAATCTTTCTCCGGTTCCATCACCCCGCCGCCCTCTTCAATGCGACCCGCACCAACGCATCCAGCCCAGCGCCATCGCCCAGTTCCTCGACCGCGCGTGACACAGCCAACGCCGCCACGTTCGGTTTGAACCCGAGGTTCTGCAGAGCAGAAACCGCGTCCGCGCTGGTTGAGCCCGCCGGGACTGACGCCATCGCCGACCCGCCAACGCCCGGCAAGGCGCCGACCTTTTCCTTCAGCTCATTGACGATCCGGCTCGCCAGTTTCGGCCCGACTCCTTGCGCCCTTGCCACCATCGCCGCGTCGCCTGCGCCAATCGCGCGTTGCAAATCATCGGACGGGAGCGCGGAGAGGACTGCCAGCGCCATCTTGCTGCCGACGCCCTGAACGCCGGTCAGCAGCCGAAACCATTCGCGCTCACCGGCAGTGGCAAAGCCGATCAGCCGCATGTCGTTTTCGGAAACCTGAAGCTGGGTATAGGCGGTGACGCTTTCACCTCGAACCCCCAGCGCATCGAGCGTACGGGCCGAGCAATGAATCAGATAGCCCACGCCCGCGACATCGATAACCGCCCAATCAGGGCCGAAATCATCGAGGGTGCCGGTGAGCTTGGCGATCATGCTTTGTTCTATGGCAGGGAAGTTTGATCCGCGCTAGCCCCGGATCATATGCGCATGCGCAATCGCCACCGCGAGCGCATCGGCCGCGTCGGCTCCGGCCAGCTTGACCCCGGGCAGCAGCACCCCCAGCATTGCCTGGACCTGCGCCTTGTCGGCAGCCCCGGTGCCGACGATTGCCTTCTTGACCAGCCGCGTGGCATATTCGGCCACCGGCAGCCCGGCGCGGGCTAGCGCCAGCAGGCAGACGCCCCTCGCTTGCCCGAGTTTGAGGGTCGATTGCGGGTTGGAGTTGACGAATACTTCCTCGACCGCGCCGCTATCGGGCCGATGCGCGCGGATCACGTCGGCCAATTCCCGGTCGAGCACCACCAGCCGCTGCGCCAAAGATGCCTTGGGATCGGTTTTCACCTGACCATTGGCGATGTGCGAAAGGCGGTTGCCCTGCTTGGCGATCACGCCCCAGCCGGTCGTGCCGAGGCCGGGATCGAGGCCGATTATGATCAGCCCAGCTTCTCCATCACCGCGTCGGAAACTTCGTAATTGCCCCACACGGTCTGGACGTCATCATCATCGTCGAGCACGTCGATCAGCTTGAACAGCGTTGCGGCGTCGGCCTCACCCACATCGACCTTGAGGCTGGGCCGCCATGCCAGCTTGACCGCCTCGGCCTCGCCCAGCGCCTTTTCCAGTTCGCGGGCGACCGGGTGGAGGTTTTCGATCGCTGTCCAGATCGCGTGGCTGTCTTCGTCGCTTTCGACATCGTCGGCGCCGGCTTCGATCGCGGCTTCGAGGACTTTGTCCTCATCGCCGGCTTTACCCGGATATTCGATCAGGCCGAGCCGCTCAAATCCGTGGCTGACTGCGCCAGAAGCTCCCAGATTGCCGCCGTTCTTGGCAAAGGCGGTACGGACATTGGTGGCGGTACGGTTGCGGTTGTCGGTCAAGGCCTCGACGATCAGCGAGACGCCGCCGGGGCCATAGCCCTCATAGCGCACTTCCTCGTAATTATCGCCCTCGCCCTTGGTCGCCTTGTCGATCGCGCGCTGGATATTGTCCTTGGGCACCGACTGCGCCTTGGCCGCATTGACCGCCGCGCGCAGGCGCGGGTTCATGTCGACATCGGGCATGCCCATCTTGGCCGCGACGGTGATTTCGCGGGACAGCTTGGAGAACTGCGCCGAGCGCTTCTTATCCTGCGCGCCCTTGCGGTGCATGATGTTCTTGTATTTGGAATGGCCTGCCATGAAAACTGCCGTCAGCTAGGGATTGGAGTTGCGCCGCCCCTAGCCGACAAGTGCGGCGCGGGCAATCAGCCCGGTTCACGATCAGCCCAGGCCGAGCGCCGCCTTGTAGAGATCGAGGATGGTTTCCATCTCGGCGCGGTCATCGGGCTTCATTTTGCGCAGGCGAACGATCTGCCGCATGATCTTGGCGTCATAGCCGACCGCCTTGGCCTCTGCATAAACATCGCGGATATCGTCGGCGATGCCCTTTTTTTCTTCTTCCAGCCGCTCAACGCGCTCGATCAACAGGCGCAGGCGATCATCGGTGGTTTCGGCCATCGTGGGAGGCTCCAGGTAAGGGGTGAATCGGTTGAGGGGGCTGATAGCGAGGGCAGGCGATTCGGGCAAAGGCGAGGCTGTGGAAACAATCCGTCGTCCCCGGGCGAGCCGGGGACGACGAGTTACCTTGCGTTCTTCTTCATGCTCTGCGCCATTCGCTCCAATTGCACGGGCGTGGCCTCGCTCTGGAAGCGCGCTTTCCATGGCTGCGCTGCCATGCCGTGGATCACTTCGCGCGCGGCCGCCTTGTCCAGCGGCGCGCCTGCATCGATGATCCAGTCGCCGAGGCAATTGCGACAGAACCCCGCCAGCCCCATCAGTTCGATGTTCTGGGCATCGTGACGGTGGCGCAAATGGCGCACCAGCCGGCGAAAGGCGGCGGCGGCAATCGCATCGTCCAGCGCTTCGAGCGGATCGGCAGCATCCGCATTCGTATTAGTATCGCAGCTCATGGGTTGGTCCTTGGGTTTTGTCGCAGCCTTTGCCATAGGGCAGGCTCACTCTGGAAGGGTATTTCCGTGGCCAAGACCGATCCCACTCCCATCAGCTTGCGCGGCCGGAAAATCAAGATCCTCGCCACGCTGGGTCCAGCCAGCTGCGCGCCCGAAATGATCGCCAAGCTGCTGCGCGCCGGGGCCGATGCCTTCCGTGTTAATATGAGCCACGGCGATCAGGCGACTCACGCCAAGACCATCGCCGCCATCCGCGCCGCCGAAAAGGGCTTTGGCCGCCCGATCGGGATCCTGTGCGATCTGCAAGGGCCCAAGCTGCGCGTCGGCATCTTCAAGGATGACCGCGCGGTGATCCGCCACGGCAGCCACTTTACCCTCGACCGCAATCCAGAGCCGGGCGACGAAACACGGGTCTGCCTGCCGCATCCCGAACTGTTCGGGGTGTTGACCAACGGCCAGCGCCTGCTGATCGATGATGGCAAGCTGCGATTTAGAGTGATCCGCGCCACTGCCGATGAAATCCTGTGCTCGGCCGAAGTGGGCGGGGTGATTTCCAATCGCAAGGGGGTCAACGTCCCCGATGCGGTCGTACCGATCCCGGCACTGACCGAAAAGGACCGCCGCGATCTGGCCTTCGCGGTGGAAAACGGTGCGGACTGGATCGCGCTGTCATTCGTCCAGCGGCCCGAGGATGTGGCCGAAGCGCGCAAACTGATGGGCGGTTATGGTGCGCTCATTTCCAAAATCGAAAAGCCCGCGGCGCTTGACCAGCTCGACGCGATCATCGAGCTTTCCGACGGGATCATGGTGGCGCGCGGCGATCTGGGGGTCGAACTTAACCCCGAGGAAGTCCCCCCGTTGCAAAAGCGGATCGTCGAGATCACCCGCCGCAGCGGCAAGCCGGTGATCGTGGCGACCCAGATGCTCGAATCGATGATCGAGAGCCCGGCGCCAACCCGCGCCGAAGTGTCCGATGTCGCCAATGCGGTCTATGACGGGGCCGATGCCGTGATGCTCTCGGCCGAAACCGCCAGCGGCCAGTGGCCGATCGAGGCGGTGACGATCATGCACCGGATCGCGATGCAGGTGGAAAACGATCCCGGTTACAAAGCGCGGGTCCATTTCACCCAGGTGCGGCCCGATGCGACCACCGCCGATGCCCTGGCGCAGGCCAGCGCGGCGATTGCCGAAACGGTGACGGTGGCAGGGATCATCGTCTTCACCGGCTCCGGCTCGACCGCGCGGCGGGTCGCGCGCGAACGCCCCGCCGTGCCGATGCTGGTGCTGACGCCGTCGCAGAAAACCGCGCGGCGGCTGGCGCTGCTATGGGGCGCGCATGCGGTCCACACCAAGGATATCGGCAGCTTCGAAGAGATGATTGCCAAGGGCAAGCGGATGGCGCTGCGCCACGGCTTTGGCGCCAAGGGTTCGAAGCTGATCACGCTGGCGGGAGTTCCGTTTGGCACCCCGGGCTCAACCAACCTGCTGCATGTCGTAACGCTGTCGGGCGACGAGCTGGACGGCCACAAGGGGGATTGAACCTTTGCAATTTCCGGACCGCGGCCTAAGGCCGGGCCAAACGGGAGGTTCTGCAATGAGCGGCGTACGTATCGACTGGACCCGCGCGGAAATCGCCGCGCTGTTCGATCTGCCCTTCACCGAATTGCTGTTTCGCGCCGCCCAGGTCCACCGTGCGCACCATGCCCCGGACGCGGTCCAGCTGTGCACGCTGCTCTCGATCAAGACCGGCGGTTGCCCCGAGGATTGCGGCTATTGCGCCCAGTCGGTTCACGCCGACAGCGGGGTCGCCGCGACCAAGCTGATGGATGTCCGCGCGGTCTTGCAGTCGGCCGCACAGGCGAAGGATTCGGGCAGTCAGCGGTTCTGCATGGGTGCCGCCTGGCGTAATCCCAAGGATCGCGACATGCCGGCCATCGTCGAGATCGTCAAAGGCGTGCGCGCGTTGGGGATGGAAACCTGCATGACGCTGGGGATGCTCGAGCCGCACCAGGCCGCCCAGCTCGCCGCAGCGGGGCTCGATTACTACAACCACAATATCGACAGCAGCCCCGAATATTACGAGCGGGCGATCACCACCCGGACCATGCAGGACCGGCTCGATACGCTTGGTCATGTCCGCAGCGCCGGGATCAACGTCTGCTCGGGCGGGATCGTCGGGATGGGCGAAACCCGCGCCGATCGGGTCGGCTTCATCCACATGCTGGCAACCCTGCCGCAGCATCCGGAAAGCGTTCCGGTCAACGCGCTGGTTCCGATCAAAGGCACCGTGCTGGGCGATATGCTGGCCGATACGCCGCTCGCCAAAATCGACGATATCGAATTTGTCCGCACCGTCGCAGTGGCGCGGATCACCATGCCGCTTTCGATGGTGCGGTTGTCCGCCGGGCGCGAGAGCATGTCCGATGCGGCGCAAGCCTTGTGCTTCCTCGCCGGAGCCAATTCGATCTTCACCGGGGACCGCTTGCTGACCGCGGCCAATGCCGGCGACGATGCCGATGCGGCGCTGTTTGCCCGGCTGGGTCTGTCGGCGATGGCGGGCGAGGAACCGCTCCGCGCCGCCAAAGCGGAGCCCGCCCTGGCTTAGCGCCAGATGACGTTAGCCTCGCGCCCCGAACAACGCGCTGCCGACCCGGACATGGGTCGCGCCCTGCATGATCGCCAGCTCGAAGTCCTCGCTCATCCCCATGCTCAGGCCGCCGAGCCCGTTGTCGTCCGCCAGCTTGGCGGTCAGCGCAAAGAACGGCGTGGGCTCGATACCGGCAGGGGGCACGCACATCAGCCCGGCGATCGGGATCTCAGCGGCGCGCACCTGCGCCAGCAGCGCGGGCAGATCGGCGATCGCACAGCCGCCCTTCTGTTCCTCGGCCCCGATATTGACCTGGACGAAGCACGGTACCTGCCGCACAGCCTTGGCCATCGCCTTGCCCAGCGCCGCGACCAACGAGGGCCGGTCGAGCGAGTGGATGCAATCGAACAGCGCCACTGCCTCATCCGCCTTGTTGGACTGAAGCTGGCCAATCAGGTGGAGCGCAAGGCCGGGATGAGCGCGGCGCAGCGCGGGCCATTTTTCCGCGGCTTCCTGCACCCGGTTTTCACCGAACACCCGCTGCCCGGCGGCAATCAGCGGGGCAATCCTGCTTACGGGTTGCGTCTTGCTCACCGCAATCAGCGTGATGTCATCGGGCCGGCGTCCGGCGATCCGGGCGGCGGCGGCGATCCGGGCGCGGATCTGGTCAAGCAGGGCGGCTGGCTCATTCATGGCGCGCTGCTATAGCGATGCGATGCCGCCGCGCCAGCTCTTCCCACACAACTGGCCCATCCCGCATATCTGGCTGATCAGCGATGCGCGCAACGATGCGCTGCTTGAGGCTTCGCTGAAGCGGCTGCCGCGCGGGAGCGGGCTGATCTATCGCCATTATCATCTGCCGGACGCCGCCCGCCGCGCGCGGTTCGAGCGGCTCGCCCGGATCGCGCGGAGCCGCGGGCATCTGGTGATATTGGCGGGCACTGCGGCCGAGGCGCGGGCGTGGGGCGCGGACGGGGCTTATGGAGCGGCGCGCAAACTGGCGCGCGGACCGCGGGCCATCCGCCTTGTCACCGTCCATTCCCTGCGCGAACTGGGCAAGGCACAGCGCGCCGACGCGGTGCTGCTTTCCCCGGTTTTTCCGACCCGTTCGCACCCTGGCAAAGGCGGCATGGCCGGCGGCGCAGTGCTCGGGGCGGTCCGGTTCCTCCTGCTCGCCCACCATTCCCGCGTACCCGTAATCGCGCTGGGCGGCATCGACCGTGCCCGCGCCTGCCAGCTCGGAGCGCCCCGCTGGGCGGCAATCGACGGGCTGATTCCCAAGGATTCTTGACGGGGAGTCACCCAAAGGCGCATGATGGATCCCGGACCCAGGGGATAATTATGGCTTCACGAGCAAGCGGGGCGGCTTCGGCCGCGAATTGGCGCGCGGTTTTCCGCCGCAGCCTGCGCCGCAGCCTTGAGCTGGCCGGCGCGGCCGCGCTGTTTGCGGGAATGATATTCTTCGCGCTGGCGCTGGTCAGCTACCACCAGACCGATCCTTCGGTTTCAACTGCGGCGGGCGGCCCGGTGCTCAACTGGATGGGCAGCAAGGGTGCCTGGGTGGCCGAACGTGCGCTGTTCCTGTTCGGCCCGGTCGCCGCGCTGTTCCTGCCGCTGCTCTATGTCTTCGCCCGCAAGCTGTGGCGCTTTGTCGAGGAAGAGGACAACGCCGATCTGCCCCATGCCGACCATGCCTGGTGGCGCCCGATCGGTGTGCTGCTGTTCGCCATGGCGCTGCTCGCCACGGTGCTGGCGCTTGCTTTCACCCGCCCGGGCGGCTCGCTTCCCGCCTCGATGGGCGGCGTTGCCGGGCTGCTGGGCGCGAGCGCGGTGCGCGGGCTTGCTGCTCTGCTGCCCGAGGCGGCGCGCGGCTGGGCGAGCTTTGCCGCAGCGATCGCTTGCCTTGGCGGCGGGGCGATCCTAGCCGGACGGGTCTTTGCGCTCGACTGGGGGAGCCTGATGACGCTACCCGGTGCGCTCAAGCGGCGCCCGGCCTTGCCCGGCACCGGCCGCGCGATCCCCTTCGCCAAACTGCGTGAACGTCCAGATCAGCGCGATACCAAGGTTCAGGGCGAGCAAATCCACCCACCACGCCGGCCGCCTGAAATCTCCGACCCGACCCGCGCGGTCAAGGCAGCGCAGATTTCGGGCAGCAGCCGCCAAGCCGATATGTTCGATCGATACGTCCTGCCCAGCCTCGATCTCCTCGCCGATACGCCGCAAGGTACGCATAAGAAGATCGACAAGCTGGCGCTGGAACGCAACGCCCGCCTGCTCGAAACCGTGCTCGATGATTTCAACGTCAAGGGTGAGATTACCGCGGTCCGCACCGGCCCGGTCGTGACGATGTACGAGCTGGAACCCGCCCCCGGGATCAAGGCCAGCCGGGTCATCGGCCTGGCCGACGATATTGCCCGCAACATGAGCGCGATTTCGGCCCGCGTCTCCTCGATCCCCGGCCGCACCGTGATGGGCATCGAATTGCCTAACGTTGATCGCCAGATGGTCAGCTTCAAGGAGCTGGTCGCGTGTGAGCAGTTCGCCGCTTCCAAGGCGCTGCTCCCGATCATCCTGGGCAAAGACATCTCGGGCGAGCCGATCGTCGCCGATCTGGCCGCGATGCCGCATCTGCTGGTCGCGGGGACCACCGGCTCGGGCAAGTCGGTCGGGCTCAACTGTATCCTGCTGTCGCTGCTCTACCGGCTCACCCCGCAGCAATGCCGCCTGATCCTGGTCGATCCCAAGGTGCTCGAGCTGAAAAGCTACGACGATATCCCCCACCTCCTCTCCCCGGTGGTGACCGAGCCGGCCAAGGCCGTCCGCGCGCTCAAATGGGCGGTCGAGGAAATGGAGCGCCGCTACCGGATGATGAGCGGGCTGTCGGTCCGCAATATCTCGGGCTTCAACGACAAGGTCCGCAGCGCCGCCGCCAAGGGCAAGCCGCTCGGCCGCCGCATTCAGATCGGCTTCGATCCCGACAGCGGCGAGGAATTGTTCGAGGAGCAGCAGCTCGATTACCAGGTGCTGCCGCAGATCGTGGTGATCGTAGACGAGCTGGCCGATCTGATGGTCACCGTCGGCAAGGAAATCGAAGTGCTGATCCAGCGGCTGTCCCAGAAAAGCCGCGCCGCCGGGATTCACCTGATCATGGCCACTCAGCGCCCGTCGGTCGATGTCATCACCGGGGTGATCAAGGCCAATTTGCCGACCCGGATCAGCTTCGCGGTGACCAGCCGGATCGACAGTCGGACCATTCTGGGCGAGCAAGGCGCCGAGCAGCTGCTCGGCAAGGGCGATATGCTCTACAAGCCCAACACCGACCCGATCAAACGCGTCCACGGCCCGTTCGTCTCGGATGACGAGGTTGAGCGGATCGCCACCTACTGGCGCAGCCAGGGCAAGCCCGAATATATCGACAGCGTCACCGAAGAGCCCGAGGACGGCGGCTTCGGCTTCGAAGATTTCGACAGCGCCAGCGATGCACCAGACGAGCGCAAATACCGCCAGGTCTGCCAGCTGGTGTTCGAAAACCAAAAAGTCTCGGCCAGCTGGATCCAGCGCCAGATGGGCGTGGGCTATAATACCGCGAGCAAGTGGGTCGAACGGATGGAGGCCGACGGCTATGTCGGCCCGGCCAACCACGTCGGGCGGCGGGATATTTATCGGGATGAGAATGGGGGGGTGCTTTAACGTCGTCCCGGGCTCGACCCGGGACCGCTGCCCTCATCGACACATCCGGCAAGTGCTGGAGGCGGTAGTGCGGGGGTAGGGAGTGTTTGTCGTATTGTGTCTCGGAATGTTGATGGGATTTCAAACAAATAGAGAAATAGAGGTTCGCGCGCTCGATCATCCCCTACCCAACCTCCACCCCCAAAACCTCTCGCCCCTCCCCCAACTTGACCACCACATCCGCCCGCCCCGGCAGGTCCACCAGCATATGCCGGGTCAGCCGCTCGTAATGCTGGATGAACCGTGCCACCTCGCCCGCATCCATCACGCCGGGCGCATCGGTTCTCACTTTCTCCCGCAATTCCGCCTCCTGCTGCTCGCGCCAGGCTTGCACCACGTCCCAGCCGGGGGCAGCGAGGAGGATCAGGTGGTCGATCTGCGCCCATAATTGCTGATATTCCCCCGCCAGCGCGGCGTTGGCGTGGCGGCGCCAGTGGCCTAGTGCGTCCTCGTTGGCCTCGAGCGCATTGGCCGGGGCGGCGAGGGCCTGCTCGCTCTCGGGCCGGGCGCCAAGACACCAGCCCTCCAGCAGCAGCACCTGGCATTGCGCCGGTGCATGCGGCCAGCTGGCCTCGGGCGCCCGGTCATCGGCGGCCTTGTCGAACCGCGGGAGCGGCGCAGGCTCGCCGCGCGCGAGGCGGTCCAGCACCGCCAGGCCCAGCGCGACATCGTGAGTGCCGGGCGGGCCTCTGGTGGCGAACAGCGGATGGATCGCGGCGGCCAGCGCGCGGCGCGCCGCGCGGCCGAGATAGAGATCGTCGAGCGAGAGGGTGGCTACCCTCACCCCGGATTGTATCAACCGTTCAGCCAGAGCCGCGGAGAGGGTCGATTTGCCCGATCCTTGCGCGCCGCAGATCCCCACGGTCAGCAGCCCTGCTCCGCGCCAGCGAAGGATCGCGGCGACCAGCGTTTCGACGAGCGTGGGATCGGGGGGCTGGGTTGGGGGCATAGTGGTTCGGGCTCAGCCTAGCAGCATAAACCATTTTCCTATACCGGCCCCATGGGAAGTCTGGCCGGTTCAGCTCAGCTGTTGCGGGCGACCAGCAGCAAGGCGAGCCCGGAGGCCACGAACAAGACGGTGAAGGCGAGAACATACCATGCCAGCTGGACCGGGCGCAGCAGCCAGCGGATCACGCGGGCATTGGGTTGCCATGCGCCGCCGCGCAGGGCCGGAGCCGGATCTGCCGTTGCTGCCGCCATTGCCTTGCCTCTCGCTTGGTCGAACCGCTGCGATCGGGGATCGGCCGCACAGCTCCAGGCCCCCGTTCTAGGACGCGCCTGATCAGGCGACAGGCAAGGTCGAGCGGATTCGGAGCGAGCTGAGCGGAGTCGGGTCCATTCCCGAGCAATTTGGGCATTCCGGCGCAATTTGAGCGGGCGGACTGCGGCAAACCAGCCAAGGCTCAGCCTCGCGGCACCGGATAGCCAGACCAGCGCTTGATCCGGCGGATCGAAAAGCTCGAGCGCATCGCGGAAACCCCCGGCAAACGCGACAGGCAATCGCGGTGGATATGATCGAACTGGTCAAGATCGCTGGCCGCCACCCGCAGCAGGTAGTCCGCGCTGCCCGACATCAGATCACATTCCAGAATATCGTCAAAATCGCCGACGGCTGCTTCGAACCGGTCCATTGCCTCGCGGCTCTGGCTGGTCAGGGTGATCTCGACATAGGCCTGGACCGCCAGCCCCATGCGGCGCGGATCGACGCGGGCTGCATAACCGGTGACAATCGCCGCCTGTTCGAGTGCGCGGATCCGGCGGTGGCAGGCCGATGGCGAGAGCCCGGCGACTTCGGCCAATTCGGCGATCGAGCGCGAGGAATCCTGTTGCAGCGCTTGAAGCAAGGCGGTGTCAGCCCGATCCATAGTAAATTTTCCCGCAAATTGCCATATATTCGGGAAATACCAGCAAAAATCGCTCTGGCAAAGCCCAATTCTGGTGAAACTTTCTGGCCTGACTGACGTATGTTCAAGACCCAATCAGGAGAGTCCCCATGCGCGTCGGAACCGTCCGTGAGATCAAGAACCACGAATACCGCGTCGGCCTGACGCCCGAAAGCACGCATGAGCTGGCGGCGCATGGCCACGATGTGTGGGTGGAAACCGGCGCGGGAAATGGCATCGGCGCGTCGGACAAGGACTATGTTGCGGCCGGCGCGACGATCAAGGCCGATGCGACGAGTGTGTTCGACGGGTGCGAAATGGTGGTCAAGGTCAAGGAACCGCAGCCGGGCGAGCGGGCCATGCTGCGCGAGGGGCAGATCCTCTATACCTATCTCCACCTCGCTCCCGATCCCGAGCAGACGGCCGATCTGATCAGATCGGGCGTCACCGCGATCGCCTATGAAACCGTGACTGGCCCGGGCAATGTCCTGCCGCTGCTCAAGCCGATGAGCCAGGTTGCGGGCCGCATGTCGATCCAGGCCGGGGCGACCGCACTGGAAAAGGCGCATGGTGGCCGCGGGGTGCTGTTGGGCGGGGTTCCGGGCGTGTTGCCCGGCAAGGTCCTGGTGATCGGCGGCGGCGTGGTTGGGTTTAACGCGGCGCAGATGGCGGTCGGTCTGGGTGCCGATACCACCATCCTCGACCGCGACCCCGAGGTGCTGGAAAAACTTGGCACCCATTTCGAAAGCCGCGCCAAGACCCTGTTTTCCAGCCGCGCCAATATCCTGCAGATGCTGGCCGAGGCCGATCTGGTGATCGGCGCGGTGCTGGTGCCGGGAGCCGCGGCGCCGAAACTGGTCACCCGCGAAATGCTGTCCTGCATGAAGCCGGGCGCGGTGCTGGTCGATGTCGCGATCGATCAGGGCGGCTGTTTTGAAACCAGCCACGCCACGACCCATGCCGAGCCGACCTTCGTGGTCGACGGCATCGTCCATTATTGTGTTGCCAACATGCCCGGCGCGGTGGCGCGGACCAGCACTTACGCACTGAATAATGTGACGCTGCCGCACGCGCTGCGGATCGCCGATCTGGGCTGGAAGGCCGCGCTCAAGGCCAATCCGCACCTTGCCGCCGGGCTCAATGTTCACGCCGGCCAGGTTACCTATGAAGCAGTGGCCATCGAGCTTGGCTACAATTTCGTCCCGGTTTCCGAATTACTTGTCTGATCCAAGGAGTTAACCTTACGGCAAGTCCAATAGTTTAATCATCCCTGATGGGATTGGGAGGTTTCACAAAATTCTTGTTGTTGTTGATCGCGACCGGCCTGTTGGGGCTGGCCGTTCCAGCAGCAGCGCGGCCGCTCCAGGCGGCCACAACCTGTCATGCCGGTGGCGCGATTGCCGAAACCCACCGCGACCTTGCGGCAGACTCGCCTCGCTGGATGTGCCGGGACAAAGACTTCAGCCTGCTGCCCGAAGTGACGTTCGTCCGCTTCGTCCTCGAAGATGGCGACAACCGATCGGCGCCGCGCAGTTTTGTCAGCCACTATGGGCGGTTTGAGCGGATCACGCTGACCGCTGTTGATAAGGATGGCACCGCGCGGTCGCTCGACTATCCTATTGCCGAGGTTCATCGCGTCAGCGCTGGCCCCTTCTTCAGTGCTGCGTTGCCCGAGGTAACCGCAAACACCGCCGTGATTATCGCACGGATCGAACGTCCGTGGATCAATCATATTTTAAGTGAAGCCAGACTCGATGATCAGCCTGACGGGAGCGGCTGGCCAATTGGAAAGATGGCAGGCCTGGCGATGATCTGCGGCATCCTGCTGGTGCCGCTGTTGCTCAACGCGGCGTTATACCGCGCACTGCCCGAACGCTATGTGCTGTGGCATCTGGTCATGGTTTCGGCGACACTCCTTCAGACCTCGGTTGTTACGGGGCTGCTCAACCTCGCTTTGCGCCTTCCGCTCCGTATTGAGGTCGCAATTTCTGATCTCAGTTTCGCCTTTCTTGGCGCGGGTTCGCTAATGTTTGCTCGCTCGTTCATCGAGCCGGGCAAGCTTGCGCCGCGACTGCGCCAAGCGATGCTAATCCAGGCCGGCTGCGGGGTCGTCATCGTCGCGGCCGTCACCTTGCTACTCCCGGGAATGCGCCCCTGGGGGATTTTGATCGTTCACCTCGCGCTAGTGCCGGGCATAGTGCTGTTGGTTGCCGCGATGGGCATGGCGCGGCGGCGCGGCAGCCGGGCGGTGATCTTTCTGATCGTTGGCTGGTCTCCTTTGATGCTGATCTCGGCGGGGCGGATTGCCAGCTTTGCACTCAGCGACACGCCCAGCGAGACCATAATCGGCTTTCACGCGGCGCTCGCCTTTGAGGTTCTGGTCACTGCGGTGGCGATCATCAGCCGCTTTGCGATGCTGCGCCGTGAGCGCGACCAGGCGCAGACGCAGGTCGAACAGCTCAAGGGTCAGGCGGGACACGATGCGCTGACCGGGCTGCGCAACCGCCATGCCCTCGACCATGATTTCACCAAATGGTATCGCGATGGTTTCCGCACCATGGCGGTGGTCGATCTCGATCACTTCAAGGCGGTCAACGACACGCTGGGCCATGCGATGGGAGATGCCGTGCTGCGGGCGGTGGCAGAGGCGCTGGCACCTGACGCCGACACCCGGGTCATTCGGATTGGCGGCGAGGAGTTCCTGCTGCTGCTGCGCGGCAAGAACTCGGTGGAGCGCGCTGAACGGCGGCGTCAGGCAATCCCGGTTCGGGTTGCAGCGATGATCACGGGCCTTGATCGGGTGATCACTGCCAGCATGGGAGTGGTTGAAAACGAGATCGTCGGGCACGAGCCGCCGAGCTTCGCGGCATGCTACCGGCATTGCGATCGGCTGCTTTACGAAGCGAAGCGGGGCGGCCGCAATCGCACCGTGCGTGAAAAGCTGACCGGGTTTACCCGATTGGCACCACCGTCGGCGCGCGCGCGGGCCTAAGCGCTCTCAGACGCGAACGGCCGGAACGGTTCCGCCACGGCTTTCGGCACCCGCAGGATCCGGCCCGAAGCGCGGTCAATGATGGCCCAGGTGGTGCGAGCAGAGACGATCAGCTTGCCGCCTGCCCCATCTTCGCCGATGACGCGAAAATCGACGCGGCGATCGAACCGGGCACCGGTCGGCGGCTCAGGAATGAAGGTCTCGGCCTGCACGCTTTGGCCAAGGCCGATATTGCCGCGATAATCGATCTCGTGCCGGGTTACGACCCAGAAGTAGGCGGCCTGGTGTTCGGGCGCGGCGACGGCCGCCCAATGCGCGGTGGCGATATCCTGGACCCACTGGACCCATACCGCATTGTTGACGTGGCCAAGCTCGTCGATCTGTGCAGGGCCGGCGGTAAAGGTGAGAGTGTGGCGGTTGCTCACCGCGGCGCGCTCACTTTGCCACCCCCAGCTGCCACAGGATGAAGGCAAACTCCTCGGCGGTTTCGCGCAAACTCTCAAACCGTCCTGACTTGCCGCCGTGGCCCGCGCCCATGTTGGTCTTGAGCAGCAACTCGTTGTCATCGGTCTTGAGTTCACGGAGCTTGGCGACCCACTTGGCGGGTTCCCAATAGGTTACGCGCGGATCGTTAAGCCCGGCGGTGACCAACAGCGGCGGATAGGGTTGGGCGCTTACCTGATCGTAGGGCGAATAGCTGCGGATCAGTTCGAACGCGCCCCTGTCCTCAATCGGATTGCCCCATTCGGGCCACTCGCCCGGGGTCAGCGGCAGAGTTTCATCGAGCATCGTTGCCAGCACATCGACGAACGGCACATGCGCCGCCACCGCTCCCCACAGAGCTGGGTCCGAATTGATCACCGCTCCCATCAGCTCGCCGCCTGCCGAGCCGCCGGAAATGCTGATCCGCTCCGGGGCCGTGAGCCCGCGTTCGATCAGACCCTTGGCGACATCGACAAAATCATTGAAGGTGTTGGTCCGCCGCTCCAGCTTGCCGGCCTTGTACCAGGCGCGGCCGAGATCATCGCCGCCGCGAATATGGGCGATGGCATAGGCAAACCCGCGATCGACCAGCGAAAGTCGCGTGGTCGAAAAGCCCGGCTCGATTGCGATGCCATAAGCGCCGTAGCCATAAAGGTGGAGCGGGCCGCCGGGCATTCTGTCCTTGCGCATCACCACGCTGACCGGGACCAGCGTGCCATCGCGCGCCGGGATTTCCAGCCGCTCGGTCACATAGAGCGCAGCGTCATAGCCCGAGGGGATCTCCTGCACCTTGAGCAACTCAAGGCTGCGGCCCGCGACGTCATAGTCAAGCACGCTCGCCGGGCTGACCATGCTTTCATAGGACAGGCGCAGCTTGCTTATCGCCCATTCGGGATTGTCGCCAAGCCCGGCATCATAGCTCGCCTCGGGGAAGACAATCGGCTCGATCCTTGTCGGATCATCGTAGTAACGGACCTCGATCTGGTCGAGACCGCCGCGCCGTCCTTCGGCCACATAAAAATCGCGGAACAGCTCGAACCCGGTCAGGTAAAACGCGTCCGTTCCCTCGATCAGGGTGGTCCATGTCCCGGGATCGGCGAGCGGCGCGGTGGCGAGGCAGAAGTTTTCGTGGGTGTCGTTGGCGTGGATGTAGAGCATGCCATTGCGCTCATCGGCGTCATATTCGACGCCCTTGTGGCGCGGACGGACGAGGATCGGCGTGGCCAACGGATCAATCGCGGGGATCAGCCGCACCTCGCTGGTTTCATGATCGCTGGTACCGATAATCAGCCACTGTTCATTGGCCGACATCGCTGAGCCAACCCGGAAGCCCTCGTCGTCCTCGTGGTAAAGTTCTACGTCCGCGCTCAGAGGCTGGCCCAGCCAGTGCAATCGGGCGTTGTCGGTGCGCCATTGTTCGTTGGCGAGACTATAGACCAGCGCCTTGTCTGCGGCGACCCAGACCAGGCTGGACAGCGTTCCCGGGATCTCGTCTGGCAGCAGTTCTCCTGTGGCCAGCACCTTGATCCGCGCGGTGAACCGTTCGGAGCCGTTGTCGTCGATCGAATAGGCCAGCAGCGTGCCATCCATGCTCACCGCAATCGCGCCGAGCCGGAAATATTCCTTACCCTCAGCCAGCTGGGTCTCGTCGAGGATCAGCTCATCCGGTCCGCCACAGACTGGCCTGCGCCACCATTTCTTGTATTCGGCCCCTTCCTCGAACTCGATCCAGTAGAGGAAGTCGCCATCCTTCTGGGGCACGGATTTGTCCGCTTCCTTGATCCGCGCGCGCATTTCCTTGAACAGCGCGTCGATCTTGCCCTGCTGCCCGGCCATGCGAGTCTCGAACCAGGCGTTCTCGGCCTCAAGATGGGCGAGGATTTCCGTGTCGGCCACCTCGGGATAGCCGGGATCGCGCAGCCAGGCGTATTCGTCGCTGATGGTGATCCCGTGGTGAGTCGAGCTATGCGGTTTCTTCGCGGCGATCGGGCCAAAAACTGGCGGAGGTGTGGTAAGTGTCATGCACTGCCTCTATGTTGGCGCTATTGTCACCGCAAGTCGGATACCCAGAACAATGCTGATGCAGACTCATGAAGCCCGCCTCGATGCGCTGCGCAAGGAATTGAAGCGCCGCAATCTCGATGGCTTTGTCGTGCCCATTTCCGACGAACATATGAGCGAATATGTCGGAACCTATGCCCAGCGACTGGCCTGGCTGACCGGCTTTGGCGGCTCGGCCGGAACTGCGGTGGTGCTGGCCGATGAGGCGGCGATATTTGTCGATGGGCGCTACACCCTGCAAGTGCGCGACCAGGTCGATGGCAAGCTCTACAGCTATGTCTCGGTACCGCAGACCAGCATCGCGGGCTGGCTGGGCGAGCACGCCCCCGCAGGCGCGAGGATCGGCTACGATCCCTGGCTCCATGGCAAGGGCTGGGTCAGCGCGGTTTCAAAGGTGCTGGGCGAAAAGAGCGGCAGTCTGGTTGCGGTGGAGAGCAACCCGATCGACGCCGTCTGGGCCGATCGGCCCGAACCCTCGCTGGCTCCGGCGATTGTTCATCGGACCGAGTTTGCCGGCGTATCGGGTGAAGCCAAGCGGGCGATGGTGGCTGAATGGCTCGGAGAGAAGCAGCTCGATGCTGCTGTGATCTCGGCGCTCGATGGGGTTGCCTGGCTGCTCAATATCCGGGGCGCGGATGTGGATCGGACGCCGGTCGCGCTGTCCTTCGTGATCGCCCACGCCGATGGCACGGCGGATTTGTTCATCGCCGCTGAGAAGGTCACGCCGGAACTGCGCGCCCATCTGGGCAATGCCGTGCGGATTTCGCCGCGTGAGGCCTTGGTCCCGGCGCTGAGGGCGTTAGCGGGCAAGACGGTCGCGGTGGATCCCGAACGCTCGGTCCAGGCGATTTTCGCCGCACTCGAAGAAGCGGGAGCCAAGGTCGCCGAGCTGCGCGATCCGACCGTATTGCCCAAAGCGATCAAGAACCCGGTCGAACAAGCCGGCCACCGTGCGGCGCAGGCCCGCGACGGCGCGGCGATTGCCAAATTCCTCCACTGGCTCAGCATCGCAGCGCCAGGCGGCGGCGAGACCGAGCTTTCCGCCGCCGCCAAGCTGCGCAGCTTGCGCGACGAAACGGGAGTGCTGCGCGACCTGTCATTCGATACGATCTCGGGCGCGGGGCCCAATGCGGCGATCCCGCATTACCGGGTCTGCGAGGAATCGAGCCTGCCGATCGCGCCCGGCAGCATCTATCTGGTCGATTCGGGCGGACAATATTCCGACGGCACGACCGACATCACCCGCACGGTCTGGATCGGACCCGATGCTCCCCCGGCCGAGCAGAAGGACCGCTTCACCCGGGTACTCAAGGGCCATATCGCGCTGGCTCGCGCGGTATTCCCATCCGGCACCAATGGCAGCCAGCTCGACAGTTTCGCCCGCCAGTTCCTGTGGGCAGCGGGGCTCGATTATGCCCATGGCACCGGCCACGGGGTCGGCAGCTTCCTCTCGGTCCACGAAGGCCCGCAGCGGATTGCCAAATCCAGCGGCGGCCAGCCCGGCACCGGTCAGGAGCTGGTTGCGGGAATGATCCTGTCCAACGAGCCGGGCTATTACAAGGCCGGCGAATACGGCATCCGGATCGAAAATCTGGTCCTGGTTGAGCCCCGCGTCATTGCCGGGGCGGAGGGTGACTTCCTGGGTTTCGAGACGCTGACTTTTGCGCCAATCGATCGCAGTCTGGTCGACCTCGCGCTACTCACAGCGGATGAACGGGCATGGTGGAATCTCTATCATGCCAAGGTCGAAGAAATTCTGGCACCGCAGCTGGACGGGCTGGCGCTCGACTGGCTCAAAGCTCAATGCGCGCCCTTGTAATGTTCCGGGGATTGATTCGAATGGGAGAGATGTGATGATCGGCTATGTAACCCTTGGCACCAATGATCTGCCGCGCGCTGCCAAGTTCTATGATGCGCTTGCAGCCGAACTTGGAACCGGCCGGATGATGGAATTTGGCGAGTTCATCGCCTGGGGCACGCCGGGCGGTGGCGCTGGAATTGGCCTTACCAAGCCGTTCGATGGTAATCCAGCCACAGTCGGAAACGGGGTTATGGTGGCACTCCAAGCCAGCGACAAGGATCAGGTCCACCGGCTCCATGCCATCGCGCTCGCCAATGGCGGCAGCGATGAAGGTGCGCCCGGCCCGCGCGGTGACGGCGGATTCTACGCCGGGTATTTCCGCGATCCCGATGGCAACAAGCTTGCCGCCTTCATCATGGGGTGATCCGCCATGCAGAAAATCCGTTCACTGTTCGAGTTTCCCCTCCACCTTGGGCTCTGAGCGCGGGCGATCCCACAACCGGCTTTTACCGGAATGGCGTGGTATGAGAGTTATGTCACCCGCACTGCCGCTGATGGTGCGGAAGGGCGATTGGTCAGCCTCTTTCGCTTTACCGAATCGTGGGACAGCTGGGAAATGCACCCCGCAGGCGAAGAACTGGTACTATGTATTGCGGGTGAAATGACCCTGATTCAGGAGTTTGCTGACGAGAAGACCCGCCAGCTGGTGCTTGGACCGGGAGATTATGCCGTAAACCCAACTGGCGTCTGGCACACTGCCGATATCGGCGGAGAGGCTAGCGCATTGTTCATCACCGCAGGCATGGGCACCCAACATCGGCCCCGCTAGAATCAGGGGCGAGCCCGCTTGCCCGCCGATGAATGTGAGCCGACCCTTGCGACAATTGGCGACAAACTGGCCGTCAGGCGGCATAACCGCGCGACAAGGTGGCGGTATGACCGCGACTGCAAGCGGCGCACTCCGGGTGGATTCTCCCCTCCCCGCCATCCGGGCGGGCGCGGCTTCATCCGCCTTACGACAGGAGTATTCGCAATGAACAAGGTAACCCTGGGCATCTCGATCACCGCCCTTACGCTGGCTGGCGCCGCATATGCGACCCATCATCAGGGGCATGGCGCCGATGCCGACCACAACCGGACCATTACCCGTGCCGAGGCGCAGACCCATGCTGGCGAAATGTTCGCGAAGATGGATGCCAACACGGACGGCAAGCTCGACGCGGCCGACCGCGCGGCGCATGAAAGCACAATGAGAGCCGAACACTTTGCCAAGCTCGATACCAACAAGGACGGTTCGATTTCACGCCAGGAATTTGATGCTGCCCATTCCGGCGGAGCCGATCGGGGCCACGGCATGGGTGACGGCCACGGCATGAAGCGCGGGATGATGGGCCATGGCGGTGGTCTTGGCGGAATGGGCGGGGCTATGATGATGATGCAAATGGCCGATACCAACAAGGACCAGGCCGTCAGCCGTGACGAGTTCGAGGCAGCGCATCTCCAGCACTTCACGATGGCCGATACCAACAAAGACGGCAGCGTGACCCGCGAAGAGCGCCAGGCAGCGAAGGCAAAGATGCGGGCGCACATGCAAGGTATAGGAAACAAGATGAGCGGGCATGACATGGCCCCGCCGCCGCCTGCCAACTAAGCGCAGCGGCATAACCCTCGCGCATGAGCGATAGCGTTCCAACTCACCTGCTGCTCGTCGATGACGAGGCAAGCTTGCGTGAACCCCTGGCGGAGTATCTCACGCGCCAGGGGTTCACTGTTACCGAGGCTGCCAGCGCCGCCGAAGCCCGCACTGTGCTACGTGATCATGCCCCCGATCTGGTGCTGCTCGATATCATGATGCCGGGTGAGGACGGCCTGTCGCTCTGCCGGCATATCGCCGAAATCCGGGCGATTCCCACCATTCTGCTCACTGCCCGGGGCGAGGCGACCGATCGGATCGTCGGACTGGAAATCGGCGCCGATGACTATGTCGTCAAACCGTTCGAACCGCGTGAGCTGGTCGCCCGGATCCGCTCGGTATTGCGCCGCGCCAGCAAAGGCAGCGTCGCACCAGCCGACGACGAGCTGTTTGAGTTTGAGGGTTGGCGGCTCGATCCGCTGAAACGCCGCCTGATTGATCCTGAAGGAGCGCTGGTCAGCATTTCCAGTCTCGAGTTCCGGCTGCTGCTGGCCTTTGTCGAGCATCCCCGCCAAGTGCTCGATCGCGACCGGCTGCTCGATATGGTGCAAGGCCGCGAGGCTCATCTGTTTGATCGCGCCGTCGACAATCAGGTCAGTCGTCTGCGCCGCAAGATCGAAGTCGACAGCCGCAACCCGGTGCTGATCCAGACGGTCTGGGGCGGGGGATATCTGCTCGCCACGGATGTGCGGCGATTGCGCCCCGACCCGTCATGACCGCTCGCCGGGGACTGGACCGACTGTGGCCGAAAAGCTTGCAGGGGCAGCTGCTGCTGGCCATCGCGCTGGCGCTGTTGCTGGCCCAGACGGTCAGCGCCGGGCTGCTTTATCGTGCCCAGTCCGAACGGCGCGACGCGGCACTCCTGCACACCGCTGCGATCAGGCTGGTGATGGCGGGCCGCAATGGCGCTGCCCCTGCGATGCAGGAACATCACCATGCACCCGAGCTGTTCGGCCGGGCCCGCGGACTGCGGATCGAACGGATCGAAGCCAATCCGCTGCGCGGCGGCGAGCTTCGCCTTCCCGAGGCGGAAATGGCCCTGCGCCAGATTCTCACCGATCAGGGCATCGCCATTGGCGAGGTTATCGTTGTCCAACGGGCCATGGCCGATGATCCCCGGGCAAGGCGCCATTCTGCTCGTCGCTCCGCGATTCTCGGTGACCGCGCCGCGCCGCCATCCGACCACCTGCTCCTCGCGGCGGTCGAGCAGCAGGATGGCGGCTGGCTGGTTGTGCGGGTTCCTGCGGCGCGTCCCGAACGCATGCTGATCGCCACGCTGATCGGCCAGACGCTGCTGCTGTATACCGCACTGGTCGGAGCGATCGCCTTGATCCTGGGGCGGATGACACATCCACTGGCCGCGCTGACCCGGCGGGTCGAACGCTTTGCCGAAACCCGCGATACCGCCGGGCAGCTCGAACCTCAGGGACCCGACGATTTGCGCCGGCTGATCGTGGCGCATAACGCCCTTGAAGCCCGCATTGCGGCGCTGATCGACGAGAAAGACGTTATGCTCGGCGCGATCGGGCATGATCTCAAGACCCCGCTCGCGGCGCTGCGGGTGCGGATCGAAAATGTCGAAGATGAGCGTGAGCGCGCCAAGATGGCTGCAACCATCGAAGATCTCGCCCGCTCGCTCGACGACATTCTCTCTCTGGCCCGGGTCGGCCGGCCCAGCGACCCGCGCGAGCCGACCGAGCTGGCGGCTCTGGTCGGCGCGATTGTTGAAGAATTCGAGGACACCGGCGATCCGGTAACGCTGGCGCAAAGCGAGCGACTGGTGCTGTCGGTCCGCGCCACCTGGCTGCGCCGCGCCTTGCGCAATCTGATCGGTAACGCGCTGCGCTATGGCGGCGCGGCAAGGGTATCGCTCGAACGCGTTGGCGGGGCAGCGGAGGTCCGGATCGACGACGACGGCCCCGGCATCGCCCAACATGAGATCGCCCGGATGCTCGAACCCTTCACCCGCGGCGAACCGTCGCGCAACAGCGAAACCGGCGGCGCCGGGCTGGGGCTGACGCTGGCCCGGGCCATTGCCGACCAGCACGGTGGAACCCTGACACTGTCCAACCGGCGCGATCCTTCCGGGGCGACAATTGGCCTGACCGCAACGCTACGGTTGCCGATGACCCCCTGAACCGACGTCCCTCGCCGCCGTCAGCGCAGCAGGCCGCCGAGCAAGCCGCGGGCGAAACGGCCAAATGCGGCGCCGCCCAGCGCCGTTCCGATTGCGCCCGCTGCCGCCGAAGCGGCCGAAGTGGCCGGCGAGCCGCCCGACTTGCGCCCGGTCAGATTGCGCGCGACCATGGTCCCGGCGGAGGCAGCAGCAGCGCCCAGCGCAGCCTTTCCGGCCCTTTCCCACATGCTGGGCGATTGGCGCGGCTGGGCACGGACGGCTTCCTCGCCCTCAACCTCGACCTGCTGCGCCACGGCGGCGGCATCCCTGGCCTTTTGTTCAAGCACTTCGGCGGCCGAGTCCCGGTCCAGCGCGGTATCATATTTGCCATCGCAGGGGCTGATCGACTGGATGATCGCGCGCTCCTTGGGCGTGACCGGACCAAGCCGTGACCGCGGCGGAGCAATCAGCGTGCGCTGGACGATCGAGGGGCTACCATCGACTTCGAGCGTCGAGACCAGCGCCTCACCCACCCGAAGCTCGGTGATCGCGGTTTCAACGTCGAGATCGGGATTGATCCGGAAGGTCTCCGCCGCCGCCTTGATCGCCCGCTGATCGCGCGGGGTGAAGGCGCGCAGCGCGTGCTGGACCCGGTTGCCCAGCTGGCCGGCGATCTTTTCAGGAATGTCGATCGGGTTCTGGGTGATGAAGAACACGCCCACGCCTTTGGAGCGGATCAGGCGGACAACCTGCTCGACCTTGTCGAACAGGGCCTGCGGCGCATCTTCGAACAGCAAGTGCGCTTCATCGAAGAAGAACACCAGCTTGGGTTTTTCGGGATCACCCACTTCGGGCAGCGATTCGAACAGTTCGGCCAGCAGCCACAGCAGGAAGGTGGCATAAAGCTTGGGGCTCTGCATCAGCCTGTCGGCTGCAAGGATGTTGATGTAGCCCTTACCGGTGTCATCGCATTTGATGAAATCGGCGATTTCGAAGGCCGGTTCACCGAAAAAGCGGTTGGCGCCCTGGCTGTCGAACGCGAGCAGCTGGCGCTGGATCGTGCCGACGCTGGCCCTGGTGATATTGCCGTATTTGCTCGCCAGTTCAGAGGCATTGTCGGCGGTATGCGCAAGCACCGCTTGCAGATCTTCCAGGTCGATCAGCAGCAGGCCCTGATCATCGGCATAGCGGAAGGCGACATTAAGCACGCCTTCCTGCGTCTCGTTGAGCCCCATCAGCCGTGACAGCAGCAGCGGACCCATTTCCGATATGGTGGTGCGGATCGGATGGCCCTGCTCGCCGTAAAGATCCCAGAAAATCGCCGAATTGTCCTTATAGGCATAGTCGGTGATGTTCAGTTCCCTGGCCCGGGCCTCGAGCGAAGCGGAGTGCTTGAAATCGTGGCTCCCGGCCATCGAAATGCCGGAGAGGTCGCCCTTCACGTCCGAGAGGAACACGGGGACTCCTTGAGCGGAAAACTGTTCGGCGATCGATTGCAAGGTCACCGTCTTGCCGGTGCCGGTCGCGCCTGCGATCAGCCCGTGGCGGTTCGAGCGGGACAGGCGCAGCACCTGCCGCTCGCCATTGGCACCAAGGCCCAGAAAAATATCGTCCATGTCCCGCTCCAAATCCTGATTTGGCCAAACAGATAGAGCGGCGAGCGAGGTTGTGCGAGAGGCTTTTTGCAACTCGCCCGCAGGACCGCTAGAAGCCGGCCTCGATGCTTGAGCCTTTCATCCTGCTGGACGATGCCCGCCCCGCTGACGCCAGCGCTGCACGGCTTTACCGCGCGCCGCTGGAAGTCGTAGTGGCGCGGCACGTGGCAGAGGTCGCAGCCGCGCTGGAACGGATCGATGCGCTGCGCCGTCAGGGCCATGAGCTGGCCGGATTTCTGGCCTATGAGGCTGGCCTTGCACTGGAACCCCGGCTGGCCCCGCTCGCGCCTGCGCGCAATGGCGCAACCGGGCCGCTGTTGTGGTTCGGGGCGTTTTCCGGGCACGAGGTGATCCCGGCTACAGACGTTCCCGCCTGGCTCTCCCGGCACGGCACCGGCGCGGCGACGATTGGTCCGCTTGAGCCGCAGCTTTCACTTGGCGGCTATGCCCACGCTTTCGCGCAGTTGCAGGAGGCTATCGCGGCGGGCGATATCTATCAGGCCAACCTCACTTTCCCGCTGGCCGGGGCCTTTCGCGGCGATCCGCTAGCGCTGTATGCGGCGCTTCGCCCGGCTGCCGGGGCTGGCTATGGCGGGGTGCTGTTCGATGGCGCGCATTGGTTGCTCAGCTTCTCGCCCGAGCTGTTCTTCGCGCTGAAAGATGCTGCGGCGATGGTCAAGCCGATGAAGGGGACGCGTCCGCGCGGCCGCGATGCGGCTGAAGACGCGCGGTTAATCACTGAGCTTGCGTCATCGGTCAAAGACCGGGCCGAGAATCTGATGATCGTCGATCTGATGCGCAATGATCTGTCGCGCGTGGCCGAGGCAGGCAGCGTCAAGGTTGAGAATGCCTTCGCGGTTGAGAGTTATCCCACGGTCCACCAGATGGTCACCACGGTCCGCGCTGTACTTCAGCCCGGACACGGCGCGGTCGACCTGATCCGGGCGATCTTCCCGTGCGGCTCGATCACCGGCGCGCCCAAGATCCGGGCGATGGAGCTGATCGACCGGACAGAGCGCGACGCCCGCGGGCCTTATTGCGGTGCAATCGGGCGGATCGATGCTAGTGGCGATGCCGCCTTCAATGTGGCAATCCGCACTTTGCGGGTTACACCGATCGAGAATGGCTGGGGCAAGGCCGTATTGGGGGTCGGCTCGGCAATCGTGGCCGATTCGGAAGGCGTGGCCGAATGGCGCGAGTGTCTGGTGAAGGGGAGTTTTGTGCGCCAAGCTGCGGGCGGTTTCGATCTGATCGAAACCATGGCCTTCACTCCCGACCACGGGGTTGCCCTGCTTGAACTGCACCTTGAGCGGATCAAGGCCAGCGCGGCGGAGCTGGGCTTTTCGTTCGATCGCCATGCCGTGCGCAACGCGATCCAGGCATTGTGCTTTGAAGCAACCGGGGCGGCCAAGCTGCGACTGGTTGCAGCGCGAAGCGGAGCCTTCTCGCTTGAACTGGCGCAGCTCCCGCCTGCCCTGTCTATGCCCGCGCCGTGCGCGGTCATGCGCCTGCCGGTGGATAGCGGCGACTGGCGACTGCGCCACAAGAGCAGCGATCGCGGCTTCTATGATGCCGGGCTGAAAGCAGCGCGCGGGGCCGGGGCAGCGGAAGCACTGTTGCAGCGTGATGATGGCCTGCTGACCGAGGGCTGTTTCACCTCGCTGTTCGTCGAACGCGGCGACAAGCTGCTGACCCCGCCTGCACGGCTGGGCTTGCTGCCTGGTGTCTTGCGCGCTGCGCTGCTGGCAAGCGGCCGGGCGCAAGAGGCGGAGCTGACGCTGGACGATCTGGCGGACGGTTTCCTGATCGGCAATGCTTTGCGCGGCCTGATGCCGGCCCGGCTGATGGCCGCATGATCTCGGCCGCGCTGGCGCGCATCCAGGCTTCGCGAACCTCCGCAATGTCCGACCGCGCTGCCGCCCTGCGCGCAGAAGGCCGCGACATCATTTCGTTGTCGGTGGGTGAGCCTGACTTCGCCTCACCCCCGCATGTCATCGCTGCCGCCAAGGCCGCGCTGGATAGCGGAGAGACCAGATATACCGCCGTCGCCGGCACCCCGCGCCTGCGCAGCGCAGCAGCGCTGCATTTCGAGCGGGATCTGGGCATCCGCGTGCCGCCTGCGCAGGTGATTGTCAGCGCCGGGGGCAAACAGGCAATCTTCCACGCGCTGCTCGCCACGCTCGATCCGGGCGACCAGGTGCTGATCCCAGCGCCGTGGTGGGTAAGTTATCCCGAGATCGTGCGGTTTGCCGGGGCCGAAGTGGTCGCGATGCCCACAACTGCCGGGGGCGGCTTTCGTATCACCGCTGCGCAATTGGAAGCGGCGATCACGCCGCAGACCCGCTGGTTGCTGCTCAACAGCCCCGGCAATCCCACTGGCTCGATCTATTCCGCCGCGCAACTGCGCGCGCTCGGCGAAGTGCTGTTGCGTCATCCCCGGGTGCTGGTGATGTCGGACGATATCTATGCGCCGCTGCGCTACCTCCCCGGCGCGCACGCGACCTTGGCCGCCGAATGCCCCCATCTGGCCGACCGCATCCTGACCGTCTCGGGGGTTTCCAAAAGCCATGCCATGACCGGCTTCCGGATCGGGGTATCCGCCGGCCCGGAGTGGCTGGTGGGTGCGATGGCGCGGCTGCAATCGCACAGCTCGGGCAATCCCTCGTCGATCAGCCAGGCGGCGGCGGTTGCGGCCTTCGAAGGCCCGCAAGGGTTCCTGCGCGATTGGTGTGAGCGTTTCCGCAGCCGCAGGGATATGGTAGTGGCCGCGATCAATGCCATCCCCGGCCTGTCAACTCCGGTGCCCGATGGCGCGTTCTACTGCATGGTCGATGCCGCGCCGCTGATGGCGCGGTTCGCGGACGATGAGGCTCTGGCCATGCATCTGCTCGACAATGGCGTGGCGATTGTCGGGTCAAGCGCATTCGGCGCAAATGATGGCTTTCGGATCAGCTTTGCGGCGGATGAAGCGAAGCTTGAAGACGCACTCAACCGCATTGCAAAGGCCTTCTCCTGATGGATCTGCCAATACTCTTCGAAGACGGCGAAGCGCTGGTGATCGACAAGCCTGCCGGGCTGCCGCTTGACCGCCCGCGCGCCGGGGGTGAAGCTTTGGAGGACTATCTCGAGCTGCTGAAACTGGGCTTCCAGCGCGCGCCTTCCCCAGTCCACCGGCTTGACCGCGATACCTCGGGCTGCCTGCTATTGGCGCGCAACCCCAAGGCGCTAAAACGCTTTTCCGCAGCCTTCGAAGCGCGCCAGGTCGAGAAGACCTATCTTGGCCTTGTCGCGGGCGAAGTTGCCGAGCCAAGCGGCACGATCGAGCTCTCGCTCATTAAAATCAGCAGCGAAAAGGACGGCTGGCGGATGATCCCGGCCAAAAAGGGCAAGCCCGCCGTAACTCACTGGACGCGGATCGTGGTACGCGACGGGATCAGCCTGATCAAATTCATGCCGGTGACCGGCCGCACTCACCAGATCCGCATCCATGCGCTGGCCGGGCTTGGTCTTCCGCTGGTTGGCGATCCGATTTATGGCAAGGGCGATCGCCGGGTCGGGCGGACCATGCTCCATGCCTCGGCGTTGACGGTGCATCGCGGTGACAAGCCCCCGATTGTGGCTGTTTCCCCATTGCCGAGCGATTTCGGCATCCTCGGCTTTATGGGCGACGATGAGTGACGCGCAGGCCTCGATTGCCCGCGCGCTGGAACTGCTGAGCGAGAGCTTCATCGCTGCTGCCGGCCCCGGCGGGCAAAACGTCAACAAGGTGGCAACCGCAGTGCAGTTGCGGCTCGATATTTACGGCTTGCGTCTTGAACCCGAAGTTTTCGCCCGATTGAAGCTGCTCGCCGGGAGCCGGATGACCGCCAGGGGCGAGCTGGTGCTGACCGCGCGGCGCTTTCGCACCCAGGAAGCCAACCGCGCAGATGCGCGGGTGCGGCTGTCCGAACTGCTGACCGAGGCGCATGATCTGCCCCGGAAACGCGCCAAATCGCGGCTCAACCGGGTGGGCAAAGCCGCCCGGCTCGACGGCAAGAAGAAGCGCGGCGTGGTCAAGGCAGCGCGCGGGAAGGTCAGCTTCGACTAGGCCGAGGCACTCGCGCTCATCACCTGACGGCCATCGCCCGCAAAAGCACCCAGTTCAATCTCCGCACCCAGCCCACGCATCACCAGATGCAGCGCTTCGCCGCAGATCGCCGGGCTGAGCCCGCGAAAGGCGAACTTGCTCAGCGCATTGTCGCCCAGTTGGCGCTGCGCCAGATCGAGCAACAGCGTTGCCGTCAGCGGGCCATGGACGACCAGGCCGCGATAGCCCTCTTCGCCAGTGGCATAGGGCAGGTCGTAGTGAATCCGGTGGCTGTTGAAGGTCAGCGCGGAGAACCGGAACAGCAGCGGTTCGCCCGGGTCGATCACGCGTTGGGCATCCCATCCGGCACCGTCAAACCGGGCCTCACCCAGCGCTGGCGGGACAGGTGGCGCACCACCACAAGCAGGCTCGCGATAGACGATCGTTTGCACTTCGCGCACCGCGACGCCGGCCTCACCGCTGGTTTCGTGAGTCACATCGACGAACACCAGCAGGCCCGAACCGCCCCGCTTTTCGGTCACCGAAGCCACGCGGGAGCACCGCGTCACCGCTTCGCCCACACGCAGGGGCGCGAAGAATTCAACCTTGCTCGAGGCCCACATCCGGCGCGGCAGCGGCACCGGGGGGAGGAAGCTGTCCCGGCTGTCATCGCGCAACGGATGGCCGTCCGGCCCGAGCTGCGCGGTGGCGGCATTGGGGGTGCACAGGCACCAGTGCAGCGCTTGCGGAACGGTTCCGTCTAGTGCGTCCGCCCGATCAAGCGTAGCGAGCCAGCGTGCGACCAATCCCGGATCGATCCGGTCAGCGCGGCGCTCTTCGCGGCCGATCCAGGCGGCGTAGTCGCTCATGCCCGCTCGAACACCGCGGCAATGCCCTGCCCGCCGCCGATGCACATGGTCTCAAGGCCGTATTTGCCGCCGCGCCGATGCAGTTCGCGAGTCAGATTGGCGAGGATCCGGCCGCCGGTGGCGCCGATCGGGTGGCCCAGCGAAATGCCCGAACCGTTGACGTTGAGGATTTCGTGGCGGCTGTCATCTGCGCTCCAGCCCCAACCCTTGAGGCAGGAAAGGACTTGCGGGGCGAAGGCTTCGTTGAGCTCGACCAGATCGATATCGCTCCAGCCAAGGCCATTGCGGGCGAACAATCGCTCCACCGCCGGGACCGGGCCGATCCCCATCCGCGACGGATCGCAGCCCGCTGCGGCCCAGCTATGGAACCAGGCAATCGGTTCGAGGCCGAGTTCTTCGAGCTTGTCCTCGGCGACGACCAGACAGGCGGCGGCGGCATCGTTCTGCTGGCTGGCGTTGCCTGCCGTCACCACAGCGCCAGGCATCTTGGCTTCCAGCGGCCGCAGCTTACCCAGCGATTCCGGCGTCGCATCGGCGCGGTAGCCTTCATCATGAGCAAAGATCAGCGCCTCGCCCTTTTTCTGCGGCACCGCAACCGGCACCAGCTCATCGGCAAACAGCCCCTTGTCCCACGCAGCGGCAGCGCGCTGGTGCGAGCGGGCCGCATAGGCATCGCAAGCTTCGCGGCTGATGCCGTAATCCTTGGCGAGGTTTTCCGCCGTCTCGATCATGCCCGAGATCACCCCGAATCGCTCTATCGGCTGCGACATCACCCGGCCGCGGGTCAGCCGGTCATGCAGCGTCAAATTCCCGGCGCGCACACCCTTGCGGATGTCGGTGCTGTAATGCTCGACATTCGACATGCTCTCCACCCCGCCCGCGACGACCACATCCGAAACCCCGGTCTGGACCATCATCGCGGCATTGGCGATCGCCTGCAGGCCTGAACCGCAGCGGCGATCGAGCTGGTAGCCGGGGACTTCGAGCGGCAGATCGGCCAGCAGCCACGACCAATGCGCGATGCACGGCGCCTCGCCATTGCCATAGCCTTGCGCAAAAACCACATCGTCGACCCGCGATGGGTCAATCCTGGTGCGCTCGATCAGCGCTTTCAGCACCACCGCGCCAAGTTCGCCTGCGGTGAGCGCGGATAGCGCGCCACCGAACTTGCCCACGGCAGTGCGGATCGGGGCGACAATCGCAGCGCGGCGCAGAAGAGGTTTGGTCATGGGGATTCCTTATCACTGGTGGCCCTATCACTAGAGGCGACGACACCGGCATCGATCAACGCGCCAATTTCTCCCGAGCCGAGCCCCAGCCGCTCACTCAGCACTTGCTCGCTATGCTCACCCAGATAGGGCGCGGCTTTGGGCGGTCCGCGATCAAGTTGAGGTGAGTTCGCAAAGGGTCCGGCGGCGGGATAGACAAAGCCGCTGGGGTTCGCAGGCGAGGGTCCGAACAGCGGATTTTCCGTGACCAGCACAGGATCGCGCGCCGCTTCATAGGCGGTGCGATAGTGTTCGAACGTCGCCCCGGCGGCGGTCAGGCGCTTTGCTATTTCCGCATAATCAAGCCCGCCCGCAGCATTCTGGATGAGCGCAAACAGCGCATCACGATGCGTGAAGCGGTTGTGATCGCTGCCCGCAAAACGCACGCCGTGCCGTGCTTCCAGTGCCGCGACACCCTCAGCTACCCCAAAGGCCTCGACCAGCGCAGCCCATTGCTTGCCAGTCAAGGCGGCAACCATGAACCGCACCCCGTCGCGCGACCGGAAGTCGCGCCCGAAGGCGCCCCAGATGGCATTGCCGAGCCGCTCGCGGTCGCCGCCGCGATAAAGCATTTCGGCCATTGCCCCGCTGTTGGCGAGCGTGCCCAGCGCGACATCGCCCAGCGGAATGCGGATTTCGCCGCCAAGCCCGGTGGCGTCGCGGTGACGCAAGCCGGCGAGCAGCGCAAATGCGCTATAGGCCCCGGTGATGAAATCCCACGCGGGCAGCACCTGATTAACCGGCGGCACTGCGCCGCTTGGATCGGCAGCCAGATCGACCGGCCCGGTCATCAGGGGATAGCCGCTCGCCGCATTGACGGTAAAATCCATCGCCTGGCGGCCGTCGGACCAGCCCATGATCCGCACTGTGATCATGTCGGCCCGGCCCGCGGCAAGATCAGCATGCGCCAGAAAGCTATGCTCGGGCACGTTGGTGATGAGCTGGCCGGTCGCCTGCGCCAGCTGGACCGCAAGCTCTCTCCCGCGCGGAATACGCAGATCGAGCGCGACGCTCTTTTTGGCCCGGTTGAGGTTTTCCCAGGAGAGCGAACGGCCGCCCTCGGTCTGCATATAGCGATGATAGTCGAGCCCGCCGCCGATCTGATCGACCCGGATTACCTCCGCACCCATCTGCGCGAGGTAGAGCCCTGCGGTCGGCGAGGCGACAAAGGATGAAACCTCGACGACCGACAATCCTGACAGGATCTCGTACATCGGCGCTTACGCCGCCGCCCATTCGCGCAGCATATGCTTGGCGATCTGCAACTGGAGAATCTGGGTGGTGCCTTCGTAGATCCGGTAGACCCGGGCATCGCGAAAGAACCGCTCGGCCTCATATTCGGCGAGATACCCCGCACCGCCGTAAATCTGGACCACCCGGTCAACCACGCGGCCGCACATTTCGGTCGCGAAGACCTTGGCCGCCGCCGCCTGACGCAGCACTTTTTCGCCGCTATCTGCACGCCGGGCGGCGTCTTCCAACATGCATTCGGCAGCATAGATCTCGATGTCGCTTTCGGCGAGCATCTGCTGGATCAGCTGGAAGTTGGCGATCGGTTCGCCAAACGCCTTGCGTTCATTGGCATAGCGCAGCGCCGAATCGAGCGCGCGGCGCGCATAGCCTGCCGCGGCTGCGCCAACCGAAAGACGGCCGTTGTCGAGGCTCTGCATCGCGGTGACAAAGCCCTTGCCCTCTTCCCCGCCGAGCAATGCTTCGCCCGGCACATAGACGTTGTCCATGACGATATCGGCGATGTGGCTGCCCGCCTGCCCCATCTTCTTGTCCGACTTGCCGACCGAAATGCCTGCGCTGTCCATCGGCACAATGAAGGCGGAAACATGGGCGTTCCTAGGCAGCGCGTCCTTGGCTGTCCGGGCCATGATCAGCGCCACTTTGGCGAAGGGCGAATTGGTGATGTAACGCTTGGTACCGCTCAGCAGATAGCCATTGCCCGAGCGGGTCGCGGTGGTCTGCATCGCCGCCGAATCCGAACCGGACCCGGGTTCAGTCAGGCCAAAGCTGGCAATTTCGCCCGCCGCCAGCCGCGGCAGCCATTCGGCCTTTTGCTCGGCCGTGCCCCCATTCTTGAGCGCAGAACAGACCATGCCGATATTGATCGAGGTGATCGAGCGAAAGCAGGGCATTGCATAAGACAGCTCGCGGATGGTGCGGACATACTGGCTGATATTCATTCCCGCGCCGCCGAACTCTTCAGGCATGGTCAGGCCGAACAGGCCCATCTCGCGCATTTCCGCGAGGATCTCGTCGGGGATCAGATCGGTTTCGAGGATATGCTTCTCCGCCGGAATCAGCCGCTCGCGGACATAGCGATGGAGCTGTTCTATGAACTGATCAAAGACATCGGTGTCCATTCCGGTATCAGCCATTTGCGCAGCTCCTCAGATCGGATCGTAAGGGAAAACATCGGCGGAGACTTCGTCGGCGCGGGCGAAGCTGGGGCGGAAGGCGGGAATCAGCTCGTCGGCAATCGACTGCGCGGTCCAGCCCTCAGTCCTGGTCATCGAGCGGACCGGGCGCGGCTTGGAGAACAGCACGATCTCATTCTTGCGGACTACGAAAATCTGATTGGTCACATCGCTTGCCGCATCCGAAGCAAGGAACACCACCAGCGGCGCGATCTTGTCCGCGCTCATCGTTTTCAAGCGCTCGACCCGCTCTTTCTGGGCAGGCGTTTCAGCCGGGATCGAGGCCGTCATCCGGCTCCACGCAAACGGTGCGATGCAATTTGAGCGCACACCCACGCGCGCCATATCCAGCGCGATCGATTGCGACAGCGCGACAAGCCCCAACTTGGCCGCCGAATAATTGGCCTGACCGATATTGCCGATCAGACCGCTGGTCGAGGTGAAGTGGACGAAGCTGCCCGATTGCTGTTCGCGGAAATACTGCGTCGCCGCCTTGGAGACGTTGAAGGCTCCGGTCAGATTGACGTCGATGACGCTGGTCCAGTCCTCATAGCTCAGCTTGTGCCAGATGGCATCGCGCAGGATCCCGGCGTTGTTGACCACCGCATCGATCCGCCCGAAGCGCTGGACCGCATCCTCGATGATCGAGGTTGCGGCCTTGGGATCGGCGACATTGGCGAGGTTGGCATAGGCCTTGCCGCCCGCCGCGATGATGTCGGCCACAGTCGTATCGGCGGGGCCGGCGTCGCCGCCATCGCCTTCTTGCGCCACACCTGGATCATTGACGACGACGCTGGCGCCTTCGCGCGCGCACAGCAAGGCAATCTCGCGCCCGATCCCGCGACCGGCGCCGGTAATGGCAACCACCTTGCCGTCTAGAATGCCCATGCGTCCAACTCCGCGTGTTTAAGCGCTCGATTAAAATTCCATGGCGAAAGCGGGCCTGAAAATCAACTGCGCGTCTTGTCCGGTTTTGAAGCCTTGTCCGCTTGGCCTGGCGGGGTGGCCAAAGGGACAGCGGAACCCGATTGGCCCGCTGCGGGGATCGCCTCGGGCGGCGGGCGTTGCGCCTCGATCATGTCTGCCGCCTCGTCCAGCGCGCGGGCCTCGCCGATGCTGACCCCGCCGGGGCCAGCCTCATGATCGGCCTTGCCGCAGGCGGTCAGGACCATCAGGGCGAGCAGTGCTGCGAGTCTGGACATGAGCGCAGCATAGCGGGTCCTGCCCAAAGAAAAAGCGGGCAGCTCGCACCAAACGAGCCACCCGCCGATTTTTCGTCCGGGCCCAATGGCATTGCAGCCATTGCCTGATTACATCTTCTTTTCAGCCGCAGTGGTCGCATCTTCGGCGGCCTTGGCGGCATCCGTTGGCGCGGCAGAGGCAGCAGCACCCGCATCGCTTGCAGTCGCGGTAGCCTCAACGACCGGTGCGGCAGTAGCTTCGATGCTACCCATGGCCTCTTCGGCCGGCATTTCGACATTATCGGCCGCAGCTTCTTCCTTGGCGCTATCGGAACTGCCGCAAGCGGACAGCGCCAACGCGGCGGCGGCGGTGAAGGCGGCGAAAGCGAACTTCTTCATGCAAAAGCCTCTCAAATCAGCAATTGGACGCATACAGCACCACGGCTGCAGCCGAGCGAACTCTTACGCCAGCCGCTACGCACAAGCAAATGCGCGGTTCGGGATTTCCCCGTTTAGCCGCCCTTGCTTAGATATAAAGATTTCTTTATATGGTTCCCACAATGCGGATCGATCCCCTCCTTGGCGCGCTGGCTGACCAGACCCGGTTGCGCATCATGCGTCTGCTCAGCGCGATGGAGCTGGCGGTCGGCGAACTTGCGCAGGTGCTGGGACAAAGCCAGCCCAGGGTCTCGCGCCATATCCGGATCTTGTGCGATGCGGGACTTGCCGAACGGCGCAAGGAAGGCAGCTGGGTGTTCCTGCGCAGCGCCATCGGCGAAGATCGCGCTCCCCCATTGGGCGCTGCTGCTGCCCGCTTGCTTGAAGTTGCCGAGCGCGATGACGCTGGGTTTGCCGCGCGCTGCGCCGAGGACCGTCGCCACCTCGCCGCGATCCGGGCCGCACGCGAGACCAGCGCCGAAACCTATTTCTCCCGCCATGCCGAGGAGTGGGACCGGCTGCGCAGCCTCCACAGCCCTGACGATCTGGTTGAGGCAGCGCTAGCCGGCGCGCTTGGGCAAGACAGCCTCGGGGCGCTGCTCGATGTGGGTACGGGCACGGGCCGCATGGCCGAATTGTTCGCGCCGCGCACCGGCCATGTAACGGCTTTCGACAAGAGTCCGGAAATGCTCCGGATTGCCCGCGCCCGGCTTCAGCATTTGCCGGCTGACAAGGTGCGGTTGGTGCCGGGCGATTTTGGCGCGCTGCCCTTTGCCGATGCCTCGTTCGATACGGTGCTGTTCCACCAGGTGCTGCATTATGCGCAGGAGCCCGAAGCCGTTCTGGCCGAAGCCGCGCGGGTCACCCGGGCCGGCGGCCGGATTGCGATCGCCGATTTCGCCGCACACGACCGCGAGGAGCTGCGCAGCGCCCATGCCCATGCCCGCCTCGGGTTTTCCGATGAGCAGATGCTCGCATTGCTGACCGATGCGGGCTTTGCCGCCCAGCCCGCCGTGGCGTTACCCGGCAAGCAGCTGACCGTGAAAATCTGGACCGGGCAGCGCAGCACCAGCCCCGCCTGCACCATTCCTGCCAAAGCCCGAAAGGCGCTGATCCGATGACCGTAACGGAACCGCCACCCTTTGCCGAGCCTCCTTTTGCGGGACTGGCGGGCGATTTCTCGGTCTCGTTCGAATTCTTTCCCCCCAAGACGGACAAGATGGAAGAACAGCTGTGGAATGCGATCACCGAACTGGCTCCGCTGGCGCCGCGGTTCGTTTCGGTGACCTATGGCGCGGGCGGCTCAACCCGTGAGCGGACCCATGCCACCGTCTCGCGGATCATCAGCGAGACCAGCCTGATCCCCGCCGCGCATCTGACCTGCGTCGCGGCGAGCAAAGCTGAAATCGCCGAGATTGCCGATCAATATTGGGACTCCGGGGTCCGGCATATCGTGGCTCTGCGCGGTGATCCGCCGGCCAGCGATGCCGGGTTTGTTCCCCATCCCGATGGCTATGCCAGCGCGGCCGAGCTGGTTGCCGGGCTCAAGGCGAGAAATGATTTTGAGATTTCGGTTGCTGCCTACCCCGAAGTCCACCCCGATGCCGCCACCGCCGAGGCCGATCTCGACAACCTCAAGCGCAAGCTTGATGCAGGGGCGAGCCAAGCTATCACCCAATTCTTCTTTTCAACCGGCGCCTATTTCCGCTTTCTCGACAAGGCGCTGGCAGCCGGGATTACCGCGCCGATTCTCCCGGGGATCATGCCGGTGACCAGCTTTGCCGCGATCCGCCGGATGTCGGCCAATACCACGATCCCGCCCTGGATGGAGGCGATGTTCGAAGGGCTGGACGATCGCCCCGGTCCCCGCGCCTTGGTTGCGGCGACCGTCGCAGCTGACTTTTGCCGCCGGCTTTATGCGGGCGGCGTGCGCGATTTCCACTTTTACACGCTCAACCGGGCCGAGCAGGCCTATGCGATTTGCCACTTGCTGGGCATGCGCGCCACGGAGAACCCGTCATGACGCCACGCCAAGCCTTGCTGGCCCAAGCTGCGCAGCGCATCCTGATCACCGATGGTGCATTCGGGACCGAGATTCAGAATTGGAAGCTGTCGGAGGCGGACTATGCCGGTTCGCTGGGCCTGGCCAAGGATCAAAAGGGCAATAACGATATCCTCGCCCTGTCGAAACCCGAGGTGCCGGAAATTATTACCCGCGCCTATCTCGATGCCGGGTCGGACATCGTCTCGACCAATACTTTTTCGGCCAACCGGATCAGCCAGGCAGATTATGGTGCAGAAGCGCTGGTGGCAGAGATCAATCTGGCCTCGGCCCGGATCGCCCGCCGCCTCGCCGATGAATTCGCCGCCAAGGATGGCCGCCCGCGGTTTGTTGCAGGCGCAATCGGCCCGACCAACAAGACCCTGTCGCTCTCACCCGATGTCAACGATCCCGGCTTCCGCGAAATCGACTTCGATTACCTGACCGAAGTCTACCGCGAACAGGCCGAAGCGCTGGTTGCGGGCGGAGTGGATTTCATCCTGATCGAGACCGTGTTCGATACGCTAAACGCCAAGGCCGGAATCATGGCGGTGCGCCAGCTCGAACAGGCGCTGGGCCGCGATCTGCCGATCATGATGTCGATGACCCTGACCGACCTTTCGGGCCGCAACCTTTCGGGCCATACCGTCGAGGCTTTCTGGTGTGCGGTGCGCCATGCCAAACCGGTTACCATCGGGCTCAATTGCAGCTTCGGCGCTGCCCAGCTGCGGCCGCATGTCCGGGTGTTAAGCGCGATCGCCGATGCGCTGATCATGGTCTATCCCAACGCCGGCCTGCCTAACGAGCTGGGTGAATATGATGAAATGCCCGAAACCACCGCGGCTCTTGTTGAGGAATGGGCGGCGCATGGCCAGGTCAACATCCTGGGCGGTTGCTGCGGATCGACCCCTGCGCATATCGCGGCGATGGCCAGGGCAGTGGCGGAGTTGCCCCCGCGGCAATTGCCCACGCTGGAGCCGGTAACGCGGCTGGCCGGTCTCGAACCCTTTATCATGGCGGCCTGAATTCCATGACCGAAGCCGCATCCGCCGCCCGCCCCAGCGGCTCGCAATTCGTCAATGTGGGCGAGCGCACCAATGTCACTGGCAGCGCTGCGTTCAAGAAGCTGATCATGGCGGGCGATTACACCCGCGCGGTCGAAGTCGCGCGCCAGCAGGTCGAAAACGGCGCCCAGGTGATCGATGTCAACATGGACGAAGGTCTGCTTGATGCGGTCTATGCCATGACCACCTTCCTCAAACTGATTGCCGCCGAGCCGGATATTGCCCGGGTTCCGGTGATGGTCGACAGTTCGAAATGGGACGTGATCGAAGCCGGGCTCAAATGCGTCTCGGGCAAGCCGATCGTCAATTCGATCAGCATGAAGGAAGGCGAAGCCCAGTTCCTCGACCAGGCGCGAAAGTGCATGGCCTATGGCGCGGCGGTGGTTGTGATGGCCTTTGACGAAACCGGCCAGGCCGATACCAAGGCCCGCAAGGTCGAGATCTGCAGCCGCGCCTATGCGCTGCTCACCGGGATCGGGTTCCCTGCCGAAGACATCATCTTCGATCCCAACGTCTTCGCCGTGGCAACCGGGATCGAGGACCATGATCGCTATGCGCTCGACTTCATCGAGGCGATCCGCGAGATCAAGGCCAATTGCCCCCACGTCCATATCTCGGGCGGGCTGTCCAACCTCTCATTCAGCTTCCGCGGCAACGAAATCGTCCGCCGGGCGATGCATTCGGTGTTCCTGTTCCACGCGATCCCGGCCGGGATGGACATGGCGATCGTCAATGCCGGGCAACTCGATATCTATGACCAGATCGACCCGGCCCTGCGCGAGGCTTGCGAGGATGTGATCCTTCATCGCCGCCCATCCTTGGAAGGCGAGGAAACCTCGACCGAGCGGCTGATTGCGCTCGCCGAAAGCTATAAGGGCAAGGACGTTGCGGCCGAAAAGGCTGCCGAGGAATGGCGCGGCTGGGACGTTGTCCGGCGGATCGAACATGCGCTGGTGCGCGGGATAGACGCGCATGTCGTGGCCGATACCGAGGAAGCCCGCCAACTCTATCCGCGCCCGATCGAGGTAATCGAAGGTCCGCTGATGGCGGGGATGAACACGGTTGGCGATCTGTTCGGGGCGGGCAAGATGTTCCTGCCGCAAGTGGTCAAATCAGCCCGGGTGATGAAGAAGGCCGTGGCTCACCTGATCCCCTTCATCGAAGCGGCCAAGGAAGTCGGCGCGCGGCCCAAGGGCAAGATCGTGATGGCGACGGTCAAAGGCGACGTCCACGACATCGGCAAGAACATCGTCGGCGTGGTCCTCCAGTGCAACGGCTATGAGGTGATCGATCTGGGCGTGATGGTCCCGTGGACCAGAATCCTCGAAACCGCGCGTGAGCATGATGCCGATATCATCGGTCTGTCCGGCCTGATCACGCCCTCGCTCGACGAAATGGTCACCGTGGCCGAGGAAATGCAGCGCGCCGGTTTCACCATTCCGCTGCTGATCGGCGGGGCGACCACCAGCAAGGTCCATACGGCGCTGAGGATCGAACCGGCCTACAAGGGCCCGGTGATTCATGTGCTCGATGCCTCGCGCGCGGTCGGCGTTGCCAGCCAGCTGCTCTCCGACACCCAGCGCGACGGCTTTGTTGCAGCAACGGCGGTGGAATACCAACATGTCCGCGATGTCCGCGCCGGCAAGAACCCATCGATCCTGCTCAGCCTCGAAGACGCCCGCGCCAATGGCTTCAAGGCAGATTTTTCCGACAAGGCACCGCCACCCGAGCAGCCGGGGATCCACAGTTTTGCCGCGTGGGATCTGGCCGATCTGCGCGCATGTTTTGACTGGACGCCGTTTTTCCGCGCCTGGGAGCTGGCCGGAAACTTCCCGGCGATCCTCGAGGACGAGATCGTCGGCGAAAGCGCCCGCGCCCTCTATGCCGATGCGCAGGCCATGCTCGACCAGATCGTGAGCGAGAAGTGGCTGACCGCGCGCGGTGTGGCCGGGTTCTGGCCCTGCGCCCGTGACGGAGATGATGTCGAAATTCATCTGATCGAGGAAGAGCGCCACGTCCGTCTCCCGTTCCTGCGCCAGCAGATCCGCAAGAGCCGCGACCGCGCCAATTACTGCCTGGCCGATTTCATCGACCCCGATGGCGACTGGATCGGCGGTTTTGCAGTGGGCATCCACGGGATCGAACCGCACCTCGCGCGCTTTCAGGCCGGGCATGACGATTACAACGACATCCTGCTCAAAGCGCTGGCGGACCGTTTCGCCGAAGCCTTTGCCGAGCGGCTCCACGCGCATGTTCGCACGCAGCTATGGGGCTATGCGCCGGGCGAGCAGCTGACCAACGAGGCATTGATCCGCGAGCAATACCGCGGCATCCGCCCCGCCCCCGGCTATCCCGCCTGCCCCGATCACAGCCTCAAGCCGGTGCTGTTCGAACTGCTCGGCGCCACCGCAAACACCGGGATCACGCTGACCGAAAGCCAGGCGATGCTGCCCACTGCGGCAGTCTCGGGGTTCTACTTTGCGCATCCCGAATCGTCATATTTCGGCGTCGCGCGGATCGGCCGCGACCAACTGGAAGACTATGCCACCCGGCGCAGTATCGAGCTGGCCGTGGCCGAACGCTGGCTGCGGCCCAATCTGGATTGACGGCGCACCGCAAGCGGGCGATCCTCCGGCCCATGCGTTGCATCTTTGCCCTTCTCCTCGGCCTGACATCCTTGCCTGCACAAGCAGAGGCGCCGCCCGCCAGCGTCGCAGTCAATTTCGACCGGACGAGCATCCGCCCTGCTTTTGCAGAAGGCCTGGCCAATCGCACAACCGGCCGCATGGCGTTGGCCGACGATCCAGTCCGTATCGCCAGTGTCTCCAAGCTGGTCACGGCGCTGGGAGCGATGCGGCTGGTCGATGCCGGAAAGCTCGATCTCGATCGCGACGTTTCGGATTATCTTGGCTGGAGCCTGCGCAATCCGGCTTTTCCCGCCCGGCCGATTACACTCCGCTTACTGCTCTCACATCAATCGAGCCTGACCGATAGCGCAGATTACATTGTGCCCCTGGGTGAAACGCTGCGCCAGCGGCTCGCCGATCCGCGCGCCTGGGACAGCGGCCACGCCCCCGGCAGCGGCTGGTTCGCCTATACCAACCTCAATTTCCCGGTGATCGCCAGCGTGATGGAACGGGTGACGGGCAAGCGCTTTGACCGGCTGATGCAGCAGCTGGTGCTGCGGCCGCTGCGGCTGGACGCCTGCTTCAACTGGTCCGGCTGCAGCACCAAGGCGGTCCGCCGCGCAATCGTGCTGTATCGCGCCACTGGCGAGGTGGCCCGCGATGATCTGGGCGGCGCTGCACCCGCCTGTCTGGTGGTCGCCGCCGCCGATGGCAGTTGCAACCTGGCATCCTATGTTCCCGGCGAGAATGGCGCGCTGTTTTCGCCGCATGGCGGCCTGCGCATTTCGATGCGCGGGTTGGCGAGGATCGGGCAGATGTTGGGAAGCGGCGGCAACGGCTTCCTCAAGCCCGCCAGCTTTGCCGAGCTGATCCGCGATCAATGGCGCTTTGATGGCGGCAACGGGATCGGCGAGGACGGCGCGGCGAACGGCTTTTTCTGCGCCTATGGCCTTGGAACCCACCGCATCGGCACGCGCGGCGCCAATTGCCGCGACGATCTGTTCGGCGATGGCGTGATCCGCAGCGGCCATTCAGGCGAGGCCTATGGACTGCGCTCCGGCCTGTGGCTCGATCCGGTGACCGGCAAGGGGCTGGCCTTCTTCACCAGCGCCGTTCCCGATGACGAACGGAACGGCCGCAGCGCCTTTACCAGACGCGAGGAAAGCATGGTGACACAGGCGGTTCGTAGCTCTGATTGAGCAGGGCGATTAGAATCATTGCGTTTCACGGCGTTTTAGCCTACCAGAGTCGGGCTGACGTCGCGTGCGACGGATATCGGGCCGCCTTTGGGCCCCCTTTTATCCCTTTCTAGTCTTTCCGAAGCCGGAATGTGTCAACCGGCACATGTCCGAACTATCTGGGATAAAGGAACTTCCCTATGATTACTGGTA
>JANNAE010000082.1:0-15777 GCA_031383985.1 Novosphingobium sp.
TCCGCCGGATGCTGATCGGGCGCGAACTGATCGGGGCGGCATGATGAACTTGCTACAATTGTCTGCGGCGGTGATGATCCTTACTGCCATTGCTCATTCAGTGATGGGCGAAAGGCGTCTGATCACGCCGCTGCTGGCCCAAAACATCGACCTTCTCGCTGGATATCGGTCGATGCTTGTGCGCTTTGCCTGGCATTATACCAGTGTCCTGATGGTTGTGACTGCGCTGCTCGTCGCTTGGCCCGGCGCGCCGCTACCGCTGGTCAAGATCACTGGTGTGGCCTGGCTGGTTGCCGGTGTCTTCGATGCCATCGTTACGCGCGGAAAACATGTCGGCTGGCCACTGCTTTCCCTTGCCGGAATACTCACGCTTGTCGGCGCCGGTGCATGAGCGCGCCCGTCCTCCCCACCAGTCTCAACCCTGACAGTCCCGAGTCGCAGGCCCGCGCCGCGCATAACCGCGCTCTGGCGCAGGAACTCCGCGCCAAGGTGGCCGAGGCGGCTCTGGGCGGGAACGAAAAGTCGCGCGAGCGGCATACTTCGCGCGGCAAGCTGCTGCCCCGTGAGCGCGTCGAGCGCCTGCTTGATCCCGGCTCGCCCTTGCTCGAACTGGGGCAGCTCGCCGCTTGCGACATGTACGATGGCGAGATTCCGGGTGCCGGGATCATCACCGCGATTGGCCGCGTCTCGGGGCGGATGTGCATGATCGTCGCCAATGATGCGACGGTCAAGGGCGGCACCTATTACCCGATGACGGTCAAGAAGCACCTCCGCGCCCAGGAAATTGCCGAGGCCAATCATCTGCCGTGCATCTATCTGGTCGACAGCGGCGGGGCCAATCTGCCGCACCAGGCCGAAGTCTTCCCCGACCGCGATCACTTCGGGCGGATCTTTTACAATCAGGCGCAGATGTCTGCCAAGGGGATTCCCCTGATCGCCTGTGTGATGGGCAGCTGCACGGCGGGCGGGGCTTATGTTCCGGCGATGAGTGACGAAAGCGTGATCGTGCGGGGACAGGGGACCATTTTCCTCGCCGGGCCGCCGCTGGTCAAGGCCGCGACCGGTGAGGAAATCAGCGCCGAGGATCTGGGCGGGGGCACTCTCCATGCGCATAAATCGGGCGTGGTCGATCATCTGGCCGAGAATGATGAACACGCGCTGACGATCGTCCGCGATATCATCAGCCACCTTGGCCCAAGGCATGAACACGGCCTCCCGCTTAAAGAACCGTGCCCTCCAAAATACGACGCTGAGGACCTCTACGCTGTGGTCCCCGACGATGTTCGCGCGCCCTATGACGTCCATGAAGTGATCGCGCGGCTGGTCGATGGCAGCGAATTTCACGAGTTCAAGGCGCTCTACGGCAGCACGCTGGTTTGCGGCTTCGCCCATATCTGGGGGATGCCGGTGGCGATCCTGGCCAACAACGGCGTGCTGTTCAGCGAAAGCGCGGTCAAAGGTGCGCATTTCGTCGAGCTGGCCTGCCAGCGCAAAATCCCGCTGTTGTTCCTCCAGAACATCTCGGGCTTCATGGTCGGCGGCAAATATGAGGCCGAAGGGATCGCCAAGCACGGGGCCAAGCTGGTGACCGCCGTGGCGACCGCCACCGTCCCCAAGCTGACCGTGCTGATCGGTGGATCATTCGGCGCGGGCAATTACGGGATGTGCGGCCGCGCCTACAGCCCGCGCTTCCTGTTCAGCTGGCCCAATTCCCGCATCAGCGTGATGGGCGGGGAACAGGCGGCAAGCGTACTGGCGACAGTCCACCGCGATGCCGAAAAATGGGATGCGCGCGAGACCGAAGCCTTCAAAGCTCCGATCCGCCAGAAATACGAAGACGAAGGCAATCCGTATCACGCCACCGCCCGCCTGTGGGACGACGGCGTGATCGACCCGGCCCAGACCCGCGATGTGCTGGGGCTGGCGCTGGCGGCGGCGCTGGAAGCACCGTTCCCGGATCGTCCGGCGTTCGGGGTGTTCAGAATGTGACCTGCCCCCTCGCATTCACCAGATAAACTGCTACGCTCCGACGCAGAATACGGGAGCACACATGCCAGACTACCAAGACCCGGCCCCCGCGCTGCTGTCACGCATCGCGCGATGGGTGCTGGTGACGTTTTACCGAATGCGCGGGTGGAAGGCTCATGGCGGGGCGCCGGCGGATCGCCGCTGCGTGATTATTGCCGTGCCGCACACCTCGAACTGGGATTTCGTCAATCTGATCGGCCTGCTCGCCGATCTTGATCTCAAAGCCCACTTCATGGCCAAGACCAGCCTGTTCCGCTGGCCGCTGCGGCGCTTCATGTTCGATATGGGCGGGGTCATGATCGATCGCAGTTCGCGGGGCAATTATGTCCAGGCGATGGTCGATGAGTTCAAGCGCCGCAAGGAGTTCATGCTGGTGATCGCGCCCGAAGGCACGCGGCGGGCGGCGCATCAATGGCGGACCGGGTTCTACCATATCGCCCGCGAGGCGGGGGTGCCTCTGGTGATCGGGATGATGGACTACAAAAACAAGATCGGCGGGCTGGGTCCGGCGATCATCCCGACCGGGGATTACCAGGCCGATATGGCCAGGATCGTCGAGTTTTATCGGAAGTCCAGCCCGCGCAATCCGCACTGGGCGATCACTGATTTCAACGTGATGCTGGGGGATGGCAAGGATGGTTGAGGCTCTATTGATCAACGCCGCTGTGATTGCGGCGGTACTGCTGGCGTTGTGGCAAGTGGCGGCGCGGATTGGCGATGTGTCATTCATCGATGCGGTGTGGGGTGCCGGCATGGCGCTTGTTGCGGTGGTGAGCTGGGTGCAACTGGCCGATCCCGGCCCGCGCGCCACTCTGATCGCCGCGATGGCGCTGATCTGGGGCGTGCGGCTCGGGCTGCACCTCTACACCCGCTGGCGAGCGCACGGCGAGGATCCGCGCTATGCCCGGATGCTGGGCAAGGCCAAGGAACAGGGGCGCTACGCCCGGGCTGCGCTGACCGTTGTTTTTGCGCCGCAAGCCTTACTGCTGTTCATCACCTGCCTGCCCGCGCAGCTGGGCGTGCTGGCGAGCAGCGCGCCCGCCCCGATCGGGCTGCTCGCCTGGGCCGGGTTTGCGCTGTGGCTGGTCGGCATGCTGTTCGAGACGGTCGGCGATGCGCAGCTCAAGGCGTTCCGCGCCGACCCCGCCAGCAAGGGCAAAGTGCTCGATAGTGGTCTGTGGCGCTACACCCGGCATCCCAACTATTTCGGCGATACCTGCGTCTGGTGGGGAATTTGGCTGGCCGCTGCGGATGCGGGTTACGGGGTTGCGCTGGCCAGTCTGATCGGGCCGGTGTTCCTGACTTTCACTTTGACCAAATGGTCGGGCAAGCCGCTGCTCGAAAAGGGCCTCGCCAAAACCCGGCCTGGATATGCCGATTATGTTGCGCGGACATCAGGGTTTTTCCCGTTGCCGCCGAAACAAAAAGCCGGGGTCGGCGTTTAGGTGAGGCGATAGTCTAAACCCGGTCCGGCAGTGCCGTGGCCAATAGTCGCAATTTTCCGAGGAGATGCTCGATGCGCCGTTTGATCCTGCCGCTCGCCGCGCTGGCCATGGTTTCCGCCTGCAAAAAGGAAGCTACTCCGGTTGTGACTGAAAGCGAAGCCGCCACTTCGGCTGTAACGCCGATTATGCCTGCGGTCGCTGCCAACGCCCGAACCGCGCTGAAATACGCCGGTGCTTACAACCAGACCAATGTTGACGGTAAGATTACGTCTCTGAAGCTGAGCGCGGATGATAGCTATGAATGGACCGACGCCGATGGCAAAATCGTAAAGGGCAGCTTCAGCTGGTACAAGGATGGCAGCACCATCATGCTCGATGCGGCTGGCGGCAAGGGTGTTTATGCCATCGCCGACGGTGCGATTTACAAGATTGCCGACAAGGATGCGCCCCGCACTGGCTTCACTGCCGATCAGATGTGGAGCCGCGCGGCCGCCCCGGGGATGTAAGCCTTCACCTATTCGAGCCAGATTGCAGGCGAGATTACAGGCCAGATTACAGGAAGGGGCGGCGCAATTTGTCGCCCCTTGCCTTTTTGGGCGGAAGCTCAGCGGTATTTCTGCCCCGGCGGGGTGGTGCCGCGGTTGGGGTTGAGCTCGGGCCGCAGGTCGGCAGTTCGCTCCTCGGTTGGCCCGGCGCGCGGCGGGACCGCTTTGAGCCAAGCCTCAAGCGCGGCAATATCACTGATCCCGATCACCCGGTCACGCGCTTTGCCGAATCCGCTGAAACTGTCGCCGCCATTGCCCAGAAATTCGCTGGTGGTGACGCGATAGGTTGCTGCCGGATCGACCGGGGTGCCGTTCAAAGTCATGCCGGAAATCCGCGAGCCCATGGCCCGGCTGCGATTGTAGCTATAGGCAAAGCCCACCGATGGCGTCAGGACCTGTTCCGGCCCGTCAGTGTCGAAGCCCTGCTCGAGGATGTCCTTGAGCTCGGCTCCGGTCAGGCTCTGGGTGACCAGTTCATTGCCAAACGGCTGGACCGCATAGATGTCACCGAAAGTGACCGTCCCGTCGGGCGCTGCACCCAGCGTCCGGCGCACGCCAAAGGGGTTCATCAGCGCGATTTGCGCGCCTGCTCCGGCGGTTGCAGCCAGCTGCGCGTCGGCCACCAGCATGCCGAGCGATCCGCCGGTATTCGAAAGCGGCCCGCTGGCCTTGGCGATCGGCCCGGCGATCATGCCGACCTTGCGCTGTGAATAGTCCGCTGCCGCCGCGACATAGCGCGCCACATAGGCGGCAATGTCCGCGCGCGGTTCAAACCGGGGATAGAGCTCGGTATTCTCGATCCTTGAAGTCGAGGCGACGTAGCTGGGCGACTGGACGATCACATTATGCGCGCGTTTGGCTGTCACTCGGCCCGCGACCGGATCGATCTCCAGCGTGATGTCGGTCACCAGCTTGCCCCACAGCCCGGCACTGGTCAGCAGAAACGGCTTGGCCGGATTATAGGCGGAATAATCGCAGACATATTCCCAGTGGGTGTGGCCCGAAACGACCACATCGACCCGGGTATCGAGCCGGTCGAGAATCTTGCCGATCTCATAGACCAGCCCGTTGCAGCGATCCGGACCGGGCTCGCCCATGGTGCGTCCGCCCTGGTGAATCAGCAGGACAATCGCGTCCGCGCCTTGCGCCTTCAGACCCGGCACCAGTGCATTGGCGGTGTCGGCCTCATCCGCGAATGTCAGGCCCTTTGACGCCTCAGGCGGGATAAGCCCGGCGGTGTCTTTCAGGGTCAGGCCGATGATGCCCACGCTCACCTTGCGGCGGCCCGAACCGAAGCTGCGCAGCGCCGTGGCCGGGAACAAGGTGCTGCCATCCGGCTTAAACGTATTGCCGGCCAGGAACGGAAATTTGGCACCGGTGGATTGCTCGACCTGGCATGGTTTGCGCGCACTATGCTGGGCGCAGCCGCCCTTCTGCTTGCGTTGAAGTTCCTCCACCCCAAGATCGAATTCGTGATTGCCGACCGCGCTGTAATCCAGCCCGATCCGGTTCATCACGCCGATCGCTGGCTCGTCCAGGAACAGCGCCGAGGTGATCGGGGTGCCGCCGATCAGATCGCCCGCCGAAACGGTCAGATGGTGGGGATATTTCGCCCTTACGCTGTCGATCGCGCTGGCCAGCCAGGCCGCGCCGCCGGCGGGAACGGTGATGAAGCCCCCCTTGCCATCGGGTGCCACAATGGATTGCTTGGGCGGCTCCAGCGCGCCGTGGAAATCGTTGATTGCTATGATGCCCACGCTGACTGGCTGGATCGGGGCGCGGCTGGCCATCGGTGCGGCGCAGGCGGCGGCCAGCAGGGGAAGGGCAAGGGCGGCGCGGTGTGGGAGTTTCATGGTTCAGGTTCTAACGCAAGCATCGCCGCGAGCAAGCGCGGCGGAAGATCCGGGCACTGTGTTGCATTTCAATAAGACAGTTTCTTGAAAATCGCAGGAAAGAGTCATAAATGAAAAGTCCCCGCTCGCGATGAGGTAAACAGCGATGGCCCGCCCCCAGACAGATCTTGAAGCCGGACGCGAGAAATTGATCGATCTGGTGATTGAAATTGTCGAGGAACGCGGCGGCGCTGCGCTGACCATGACCGAGCTGGCAGCCCGTGCCGGCATGTCGACCGCCAATCTTTATCGCTATTTCGAAGGCAAGGAGCAGATGATCGAGGCGGTGGCCGAACGCTGGTTCCAGCCCAAGGTCGCGATCATGGAAGAGGTGGTCGCTTCAGACCTGCCGCCGCGCCGCAAGATGTACGAATTCTTCGCCCGCCGGTTTGTGCGGATGAAGGCCGAATGGGAGCGCGATCCCATTGCCTTCGCCACCTATTGCGAGCTGGCGACCGAACATTTCGAGGTCATCCGCGGCTATATCGATCTGGGTGACCACTACCTCTCGGAGATCATCGGCGAGGCGATGGCAGATGGCTATTTCGCCGGGCTGTCGGTCGATGAAGCGCTCAGCCTCGTCAACCAGATGATCCAGACCTATTGCAACATCAGGGTGATGCAATACCTCATGCCCAAGCTGAGCGAGCAAAAGCTCGCCCGGATCATCGATGCGGTGTTCGATGGCCTGTCCGCAGCTGATCGCGGGGCGCAGGGTGTGACGGGGCTGCGGGCGGCATGATCAATCTTGCTTGAACAGCGCAATGGATCAACTCAGGGGAAAATAACGATGCCAACGATTCACCACGAGATTTTGGTAGAACTGCCTGTTGAGAAGGTGTGGGAAGCAATTCGGGATGTTGGCCAATTGCACATCCGGCTTGTGCCCGGGTTCGTCGTGGCAACAGAAATGCTGACACATACCGCAACGCCTACGCGCCGTGTTACGTTCGCGAGCGGTGACGTGCTGGACGAAGCAATTGTTTCAATCGACGATCAGCGGCGGCGTCTGGTCTGGTCGATCACCAGCGTTGAACATCACAACGGCGCAATGCAGGTGTTTGACGCCGAGAGTGGCTCGCGCATCACCTGGACCGCCGATGTCCTTCCTGCCGAACTTACCGAGGTCTTTTCACCCTTGATGGCCGCAGGCTTGGCGACAATGAAGGCGCATCTGGAAGGAAAGTCAGCAGAGTTCTGAGAATTTCTTGGATAAGCCCGGTTAGGCCGCGCACGCGGCCTTGGCTGGAAGCCGCCCCCAGCACTTCTCCTCTTCCTCAAACGTCCAGATTCGCCACATTCAGCGCGTTCTCCTGGATGAACTCGCGGCGCGGCTCGACGATGTCGCCCATCAGGCGGGTGAAGATTTCGTCAGTGACGTCGGCGTCCTCGACCTTGACTTGCAGCAGCGCGCGGTTTTCGGGGTCGAGGGTGGTTTCCCACAGCTGTTCGGCGTTCATTTCGCCCAGCCCCTTGTAGCGTGAGATCGCGAGGCCCTTGCGGCCGATCGCCAGCACCGCGTCGAGCAGCTCGGACGGGCGAGTGATCCCGCCGGCATGGGCGCTGGGGCGGACGGCGACGACTTCGGCTTCTTCCTCGCCGTCCTCGTCCACAGTTTCGGGCTCGGGCTCTTCCACGCCGGTTCCGGCCTTTACCAGATGGGTGGTGGCGGCATAGACTTCGGCCTGTTCGCCCGCCAGCCGCGCCAGCTTGCGGGCTTCGGCGCTGGTCAGGAAGGCCGCTTCGATCACATGATGATCGGTCACCCCGCGCCACAGGCGCTGGACCGTAACGTTCCCGTCCTCGGTGATCGACGCGGCCCATTTCGCCTCGCGGTCGCCAACATTGAGCCAGGTCGCGGCCTTGACCAGCGCCTCTTCGCGCTTGCCGGGGGCCATGTCGGGATTGAGCACGCCGGCCAGCGCCAGCGCTTCGACAATCGCGGGAGCGTAGCGGCGCGGGACAAAGCCCATCAGGCTGCGCATCCGCCGCGCGTGTTCGACCAGCCCGGCCAGCTCCGCGCCGCCGCGCGCGCCGCCGGCGGTTTCCAAAATCCGGCCCGCGAGGCCCGCTTCGACCAGATAGCGGTCGAGCGCGTCATTGTCCTTGAGGTAGACTTCCGAGCGGCCCTTGGCGACCTTGTAGAGCGGCGGCTGGGCGATGAACAGGTGCCCGGCGCGGATGATGTCGGGCATCTGGCGGTGGAAGAAGGTCAGCAGCAGCGTGCGGATATGGGCGCCGTCGACATCGGCGTCGGTCATGATCACGATCTTGTGATAGCGCAGCTTCTCAAGGTTGAATTCGTCGCGGATCCCGGTGCCCATCGCCTGGATCAGCGTACCGACTTCCTTCGATGAAATGATCCGGTCAAACCGGGCGCGTTCGACATTGAGGATCTTGCCCTTGAGCGGCAGGATCGCCTGATAATGCCGGTCACGCCCCTGCTTGGCCGAGCCGCCGGCCGAATCGCCTTCGACCAAAAACAGCTCGGACTTGGCGGGATCGCGTTCCTGGCAATCGGCGAGCTTGCCCGGCAGGCTGGCAATATCCATCGCCCCCTTGCGCCGGGTCAGTTCACGCGCCCGCTTGGCAGCTTCGCGGGCGGCGGCAGCATCTATGATCTTGCCGACCACGGCGCGGGCATGGGCGGGGTTTTCTTCCAGCCAATCGCTCATCCGGTCCGCCATCAGGCTTTCGAGCGGTTGGCGCACTTCGGAGGAAACCAGCTTGTCCTTGGTCTGGCTGGAGAACTTGGGGTCGGGCAGTTTGACCGAGACAATCGCGGTCAGCCCCTCGCGCATGTCATCGCCGGTCAGCGTGACCTTTTCCTTCTTCATCATCCCCGATTTTTCGGCATAATTGTTGAGCGTGCGGGTCAGCGCGGCGCGGAACGCGGCCAGATGCGTGCCGCCATCGCGCTGCGGGATGTTGTTGGTGAAGCACAGGACGTTTTCGTAATAGCTGTCGTTCCATTCGAGTGCGACTTCGATCGCGATGCCGTCGCGTTCCGAGGCAATCGCCACCGGCTGCGGCAGCAGCGGCACCTTGTTGCGATCAAGATAGCTGACGAAGGCGCCGATCCCGCCTTCGTAGAACAGATCATGTTCCTTGGTCTCTTCATGGCGCTTGTCGCGCAGCAGGATGTGGACACCCGAATTGAGGAAGGCGAGCTCGCGGTAGCGGTGCTCAAGCTTTTCGAAATCGAACTCGAGGACATTCTTGAACGTGTCGGTCGAGGCGATGAAGGTGACGCGGGTGCCCTTCTTGCCAGCTGGCGCGGGGCCAACCACGCGGAGCGGCGCTACCGCATCGCCGTGGGCGAACTTCATCCAGTGCTCTTCGCCGTCGCGCCAGATCGTCAGCTCGAGCCATTCGGACAGGGCATTGACCACCGAGACGCCGACCCCGTGGAGGCCGCCCGAAACCTTGTAGGCGTTGTCATCCGAGGTATTCTCGAACTTCCCGCCGGCATGGAGCTGGGTCATGATCACTTCGGCGGCCGATACCCCTTCCTCGGCATGGATGCCGGTCGGGATGCCGCGGCCGTTATCCTCGACCGAAACCGAGCCATCGGGGTTTAACTCGATCGTCACCAGATCGCAGTGCCCGGCCAGAGCTTCGTCGATCGCTTTGTCCGAAACCTCGAACACCATGTGATGCAGCCCCGAGCCATCGTCGGTATCGCCGATATACATTCCCGGGCGTTTGCGCACGGCATCAAGGCCCTTGAGAACCTTGATCTGATCCGCGCCATAAGCATTGGCGTTGGGGATATTTACGGGAATGCTGTCGGGGGTGTTTTCGGGTGTATCGGCCATGCCCAGCATATAGGGACTCCGGCGCGTTTTCGGAACCCATTTCTCCCCCTTCCATCCACAGGGAATTCCTGCTCAAACGCGGCAATAATCAGATCAAGGAGGCAGTGATGGCGAAATGGGTTGGGGTATTGCTTGGGGCGTCACTGCTGGCAGGGCAGGCACAGGCGCAGGCGCAAACCGCACCGTCCCCGCTGCGCCCCGATCAGGCCAGCTTCCGTGCGCTTTACAAGGAGCTGGTCGAGACCAATACCACGCTTTCGGCGGGCAGCTGCACGCTGGCGGCGGAACGGATGGCGGTGCGGCTGAAGGCGGCGGGGATGCCCGCAGACCGGGTGAATGTGTTCTTCACCAGCAAAAATCCCAAGGAAGGCAGCCTGGTCGCGGTCTATCCCGGTACTTCGAAAAAGCTCAAGCCGATCCTGCTGCTCGCCCATATCGACGTGGTCGAAGCCAACCGCGCCGATTGGACCCGCGATCCCTTCACCCTGATCGAGGAGGACGGCTATTTCTACGGCCGCGGCACTTTTGACGACAAGGGCATGGCCGCGGTCTGGGTCGATACGCTGGTCCGCTTTGCCCGCGATGGCTACAAGCCGGCCCGCACGGTCAAGCTGGCGCTGACCTGCGGCGAGGAGACCACCTTTGCCTTCAACGGGGCCGAATGGCTGGTAAACAACCAGCGCGAGCTGATCGACGCCGAATTCGCATTGAATGAGGGTGGCGGCGGACGCACTGACAAAAAGGGCGGGACGGTGACCGTCCAGACCGTGCAAGTCGGCGAGAAGGCCATGCAGAACTACCGGATCGAGGCGACAAATCCGGGCGGGCACAGCTCGATCCCGGTCCGCGACAACGCGATCTATCAGCTGGCCGATGCGCTGCTGCGGATCCGCGAGCATCGCTTCGCTGTGGTCCTGAGCGATACCACAAGGGTGTTTTTCGCCAAGTCCGGTGCCGCGCGCGGCGGCCCGATGGGGGCGGCGATGCAGGCGATAGCAGCCAATCCGAACGACACTGCCGCCGAAGCCATCCTCAACACCGATCGCACCTTCCACTCGATGCTGCGGACCACTTGCGTGGCGACGCTGCTCGATGGCGGCCATGCCAACAACGCCTTGCCCCAGCGTGCCGGCGCCAACATCAACTGCCGGATATTCCCCGGGCAAAATGCCGAAACGATCCGCGATGCGCTGATCGCGGCGGTCAATGATCCGGAGATGAGTGTGACCATCACCCCGCCGGTCCGCCCGATCGCCCCGCCGCCGCCGCTCGACCCCAAGGTCATCGGGCCGATGGAGCGGGTTGCTGCCAGGCATTTCCCCGGGATCGCGTTGATCCCGACCATGTCGACCGGCGGGACCGATGCCAAATACACCGGCAGTGCCGGGATCCCGACCTATGGCGTGGCGGGGATCTGGGCCGATCCCGATCTCAATGGGATTCACGGCCTCAATGAACGGCTGGAAGTGCGCTCACTCTACAAGGGCCGCGACTATCTGTTCGATCTGGTCAAGGTCTATGCGGGCGGCAAATAAATAATCGCACAGGCTGCGCGCAGCGAAGTGCCGCCGCCGGTCAGATCGAAGGGGAATTTGTCATGAAGATATTGGCCGCCGCGCTGCTTGGTACAAGCTTGCTGGCGGGGCAAGCGCTCGCCCAACCGGCACCTCAGCTCCGCCCCGATCAGGAAGCGTTCCGCGCGCTATACAAGGAGCTGGTCGAAACCAACACCACGCTTTCATCCGGCAGCTGCACGCTGGCGGCAGAGCGGATGGCGGTGCGGCTGCGGGCTACGGGGCTGCGCGATGAGCAGCTGACACTGTTCAGCACCCCCGAACATCCCAAGGAAGGTGGGCTGGTCGCGGTCTATCCGGGCACTTCCAAAACGCTTAAACCGATCCTCGCCATCGCCCATATCGACGTGGTCGAGGCCAAACGCGAAGACTGGACCCGCGATCCCTTCACGCTGATCGAGGAGAACGGCTATTTGTATGGGCGCGGCACGTCCGACAACAAGGCGATGGCCGCTGCGCTGGTCGATACGCTGATCCGCTTCCAGCAATCAGGCTACAAGCCCCGGCGCACGGTCAAGATCGCGCTGACCTGCGGCGAAGAGACCAATGGCGCGTTCAACGGCGCCGAATGGCTCGCCGCTAACCGCCGCGATCTGATCGATGCCGAATTCGCGCTGAACGAAGGCGGCGGCGGGACGAGCGACGGCAAGGGCAATGTGGTTGAGCAGACCATCCAGGTCGGCGAAAAGACCTTTGGCACCTATCGCCTGGAAACGCGCAATCCGGGCGGGCACAGCTCGGTGCCGCGGCCCGACAACGCAATCTATCAGCTGGTCCATGCGCTCGCCAAACTGGAGGCGCATGAATTCCCGCTCGAGTTTACCGAAACCACGCGCACCTATTTCCGTCAGGCCGGGGCGGGCCGCAAGGATGCGACCGGCGCGGCGATGGTGGCGCTGGCCAGCGATCCGGCCGACAAGGTGGCGAAAGCAGCGGTTAATACCGACCCGTTTCTCCATTCCAATTTGCGCACCACCTGCGTCGCGACGATGCTCGACGGCGGCCATGCACGTAATGCGCTGGCGCAGCGGGCCGGAGCTTACGTCAATTGCCGGATATTCCCGGGCCATTCGGTTGCGGCGATCCGCGATCAGCTGGCCGCAATCATTGGCGATAGCGGAGTGACGGTTACAGCACTGGCACCGTTGCGCCCGTCGCCGCCGGCCCCGCCGCTCGATCCCAAGGTGGTCGAACCGGCACGCAAGCTGGTCGCCCGCTATTTCCCCGGTGTGCCCTTAGTGCCGGTGATGGCCAACGGCTACACCGATGCCACCTTCCTTGGCGCAGTGGGTATCCCGACCTATGGCGTTCCGGGCGCGTGGGGCGATCCCGATGGCAATGGTGTCCACGGGCTCAACGAACGGATCGAGGCGCGCTCGCTGTTTGTCGGGCGCGACTTCCTGTTCGATCTGATCAAAGTTTATGTGGGCGGTAAATAGCCCGACAGGACAACGACCGCCGTGCCTGCAAAGGCGCGGCGGCCGCGTTTCTGGTGGGGTGTGCCGTTACCGCGGCGCTCAGGTGCCTGAAAACAGGCGCCAAAAATCAGGCGCCAAAAATCAGGCGAGCGTGGCGGTAAACATCAAGCCGCTAGTGAACACTGCGGCGATGATCGGCAGCACGATAAGAGCGATGCTGCGCATAGGTAGTCTCCTGTTGCGATTGCGAAATCAGTTCGCATTTGCAACATAACTATTCTGGTAGAGATTGCACGTGCAAAGGCCGGGACGGATGTTGCATTATTTGCAACTCACTTGCTAGGGAAGTGGTAAGAATTGGCTATGATTGAAGATCCATCGGTGCAGCTAGAGGCAGAGTTTGGTTCTTTTCCGGGGCTTGTCGCCGCCTGGGGGGAATATCGCGGCGATGCGCCGGCGCTCGATGACGGCACAACCCGGCTAGGCTGGCGCGAGACCGCAAGCCTGGTCGAACGGATTGCCGCGCGGCTTCAGGCCGATGGGCTGGAGCGCGGTCAGGCCGTGGCGATCCTTGGCACATCGACCGTCCAATACGCGCTGGTGTTCCTGGCCGCGATCCGCGCCGGGGGCTGCGCTGCCCCGCTCACCACCAGCGCCAGCGCGCAGCAGCTGACGGCCATGGTGGCGGATTCTGGCGCGATCCATCTGTTCGTCGATCGGGCGAAGCTGACCGAGCTGGGTGACTTCGAATTGCCCGCCCGGCACCAGATCGTGCTCGATGAAGAGCTCGGCGGCTTCATGGCCCCCGCCGGGACCAGGGCTGATGCGTTTGAGCCGACTGAGCGCGATCCGTTCAACATCATCTATTCCTCGGGCACCACCGGCACCCCTAAGGGGATCGTCCACAGCCACGCCATGCGCTGGCGGCAGATGACCTTCCGCGCGGCCAATAATTACGGCGCCGGCAGCCGCGCGCTGACCTCCACCCCGCTCTATTCCAACACCACAATGGTGGTGTTCCTGCCCGCGCTCTACTCGGGCGGCTGCGTTTCGATCATGGGCAAGTTCGATGTCGCAAGCTGGCTGCACAAAGCGCAGGACGAGCATGTAACCCACACCATGCTGGTGCCGGTACAATACCGGCGGTTGATGCAATATCCCGATTTTGACCGGTTCGATCTGTCGGCGATGAAGCTCAAATATTGCACCTCGGCTCCGTTTCCTGCCGATCTCAAGGCCGAAGTGCTGCGGCGGATGCCCGGCGGGCTGGTCGAGATCTATGGCATGACCGAGGGCGGTGTCTCGTGCCTGCTGGTCGCGCATGAAAATCCGGACAAGCTCCATACCGTGGGGGTTCCCGCGCCGGGCAACTTCCTCAAGGTGCTGGGCGAGGATGACCGCGAACTGCCCCCCGGCGAGGCGGGCGAGCTGGTCGGCCGCTCGGGCGCGATGATGCTCGGCTACAAGAACCAGCCCGAAAAGACCCGCGAGGGCTATTGGACCGATCCTGCCGACGGCAGCATCTGGCAGCGGATGGGCGACATCGGGCGGATCGACGCCGATGGCTTTGTCGAGCTGGTCGGGCGGACCAAGGATGTGATCATCTCGGGCGGGTTCAACATCTTCCCGATCGATCTGGAGACGGAACTGGCCAAGGATCCCCGCGTTATCGAAGCTGCTGTAGTCGGGATTGCCAGCGACCAATGGGGCGAGACGCCGGTGGGCTTCGTGGTGGTCAGGCCGGGGCATGAGGGCGAGGTGGAGGATATTCGCACCACCGCCAATGCGCGGCTTGGCAAGACCCAGCGATTGTCTGCGCTTTACCTGATCGACGAGATGCCACGAAGCCACATCGGCAAGTTGCTCAAGACTGAACTCAGGGAGAACGCACAGGCGAAGTAGCATCGCCCGATCCTCCCCATTTGCGCTGACGCAAAAACGGGGAGGAGCATAGAAGGCTGACTTGCGCCCTTGTCGCACCCCCTTTATCGGCGGCCCATGAGCATCCACCCCCCATCGATTCATACTGGCGATTCCATCTTGATCGTCGACTTCGGCAGCCAGGTCACCCAGCTGATCGCGCGCCGGGTGCGCGAAGCCGGGGTCTATTCCGAAATCGCGCCGTTCAACTCGGCCGAAGCCGCGTTCGCGCGGATGCAGCCCAAGGGCGTGATCCTCTCGGGCGGACCCGCCTCGGTCACCGATGAGGGCAGTCCGCGCAGCCCCCAGGTGATCATCGATGCCGGCGTGCCGATCCTGGCGATCTGCTATGGCCAGCAGACGCTCTGCACCCAGCTGGGCGGCACGGTGGAAGGTGGCCATGCGGCTGAGTTCGGCCGGGCCGATGTAGAGATCTTGAGATCCAGCCCGTTGTTTGACGGCTTCTGGGAAGTCGGCAGCAAATATCCGGTATGGATGAGCCACGGCGACCGGGTGACGCGCGCGCCCGAGGGTTTTGAAATCATCGGCACATCACCCAATGCGCCCTTCGCGATCTGCGTCAACGAAGCGCGCCGCTATTACACCACCATGTTCCATCCCGAGGTGGTCCACACGCCAGATGGCTCGAAGCTTATTTCCAACTTCGTCCATGGCATCTGCGGGCTGGCCGGAGATTGGACCATGGCCGAATTCCGCGCCACCAAGATCGCCGATATCCGGGCGCAGGTTGGCGTGGGCCCAAATGGGGGCAAGGTCATCTGCGGTCTGTCTGGCGGGGTTGATTCGGCAGTTGCAGCAGTTCTCATCCACGAGGCCATCGGCGAACAGCTGACCTGCGTGTTCGTCGATGGCGGGATCCTGCGATTGAACGAGCGCGAGCAGGTCGAGACTCTGTTCCGGGATCACTACAATATCCCGCTGGTGGTGGTCGATGCGCGCGACCGGTTCATGGATGGGCTGGCCGGAATCACCGATCCCGAAGCCAAGCGCAAATTCATCGGCAAGACCTTCATCGATGTGTTCGAGGCTGAGGCCAAGGCGATCGGCGGGGCGGATTTCCTCGCGCAGGGCACGCTTTATCCGGACGTGATCGAATCGGTGTCGTTCACCGGCGGG
>JANNAE010000021.1:0-13822 GCA_031383985.1 Novosphingobium sp.
CCGCGTCGAGCAGCTCCGAAAAACGCTGGGAACAACCGTTGCCAAACCGGGTGCCAAACGCCTGAGCCGTTTCGAGCAACAGGCTGGGCGGCTTGGAATCCAGCACGAAGTCGTCCTGCTTGAAAAGGGAGACGGCAAGGATTGGAGGCACGGAGCAAAGCATCTGTGGACGACAATCGAATCCGGCGCTCTCGACCACTACCGGTCAATCGGATGGGACGGTGCCGCATCGGAAGGCGGGCTGATCCTGACGCTCATCAAAGCGGCTTCGTTTGAAGCGCTAGATGCCCGCAATTCTGACACCTTCGTCGAGGCGCTCTATGCCCGGAATGTCGCCTTCGAACAGGATCGCGTCGCCCCGGAGCGACTCATCGCAACAGTCTCGAATGCGACCCGGCGCCAGATCGAGCGGAACTGGAAAATCATTGCTGCGAGCGCCGGCAATTCTCCGGCATATTACCCCAACGTGCGCGAGCATCACGTAACCGGCCTGTTCAATGCGCTGGGACCTGATCGTCTCGCCGAAATCGCCACCGTGTTCGCAACGGCTCCTTATGACCTGCGGGCTGGCTGGCCTGACCTCACGCTATGGCAAGACGGCAAGGTCAAGTTCGTCGAGGTTAAAGGACCGAGCGACTCTTTTCACGCCAGTCAGGCACGGCTGATCTCCAAGTTGCTGCTGCCGCTCGGCTTCGAGGTAGGCCTAGCAGAAGTGCGGAAGATATCCTGACAGGGAATTCGGTGATTACCCGGTGATTGCTGGAGCAGTTCTAGGTCCAGCGAAACAACCAAAAAACGAAGCGGAGTCAGATAGATGGTTGAAAACCGACACAAAATGTGGTACTTCCGCTATCGGCGCTGTTGATCTGGCGCTGGGCGGCCGGGGACTTTGCACCACGCGCGCCGCCCTGTCGGATGAATTCAGATGACCGCACGGCGGGAGCTGGATATACCACTTCTAGGGGCGTGCCTCGTGTAGTATACCACGCTCAGGACCATCTGATAGTCGGAGGAAACCATGCGAAATTACCGCGCCAGCGGCCGTGTATCGATCGCTACGGCGATCAGCCTCCTGGTGGCTCAACCTGCTGTTTCGGCTCCTGGAGGTGGCGGAAGCGGAGGTGGATCGATGCCGAGCGAAAGCACTCCGGCATATGATCCCGCCGCCGAGTACCAAAAGGGTGCCGCAGCGTATCAGGCGCAAGACTTCAAGGCGGCGGCTACGGCCTTCAAGCATGTCATAAGCGTCGTTCCGCGCCACGCGCCGGCGCAGTATCTGCTCGGTTCAAGCTATCTCCAGATGGCCGATTTCAAAAAGGCCAAGCGGCCCCTCGAACTCGCTGTCAAATATGACCCCGAAATGATTGATGGCTTGCGTGATCTCGGCGTTACTTATGCCAAATTGGGCGAGGTAGCGGGCGCGACCTCCAAGCGAGATGCATTGATCCAGATGAAAACCAGTTGCGCAGACCCATGCGCAACTGTGGCGCGACTGGACGAAGCAGTCAGGGCGGTCGATGCAGCACTCGCGGGAACGCCGCTGGGCCTCGCGCCGCAGCAACGGTTTGGCACATATGCTTCAGTTGATGCGGTCTACGTTTCCAGCGTAAGCCTGATCAACGAAGGCCGCTATCAGGCAGCAATTACCGAACTGGAAAGTGCCCTTTGGACCACCGGCCCGCATCCTGACTTGCTGACCTATCTGGGTTTCGCCAACCGCAAACTCAAGCGATACGATGCCGCGCGGGAACGGTACGAAGAGGCGCTGGCAGTCGCGCCAAACCATCGCGGCGCGCTTGAATATTATGGCGAGCTCAAGCTTGAACTCAATGATGTGAAGGGCGCACGTCAGCATCTGGCACGGCTTGATGCCTTGTGCTCGTTCGGGTGTCAGCAAGCCGATGAGCTACGCCGCTGGATCAGGGAAGCCGACCGATCCGCGTCCTGATCGCTTGTGCGGGCATCGCTCTTGCGTCAGCCGCGGCCCAGTCTGTTGAACGGTCTAAGATCAGTGCTTTGGCCTGGACGGCTCAGGGTCACGAGTTTGAGGCGCTCGTTCGGGAACCTGCGGTTTGCCTGAGTCCCGGTGACAACACCATCCAGAGCTCGGTCGGGCAGGCCTTGTTCAACGCACCCGATTTGCTTGGCGGTCAAGCCGCACGCGCCGGGGTCAGCTGCGCGAGTTGCCACACCAATGGCCGCCGCAATGCTCATTTTTACCTGGCGGGTGTCTCAACCGTGCCCGGAACTGCGGACATCAGTTCCAGCTTCTTCAGCGTTGTCAGAGCAAATGGGCGCTTCGACCCCACTCCAATCCCTGATTTGGCCATGCCCGGGAAGATCTCACGCGATCCTGCCAACGGTGAACTTGAACGCTTCATGACGGGTTTGATTGTGGAGGAGTTCGCAGGCCGCGAGCCAAGCAGGGCAATCCTTGCCGCGCTTGCCGCATATGTTCGCTCGGTACGAGCTTGCCCGGATCGGGCCGTTCAGCCGCAAACTCTCAAGCAGCGACTGTTTCTTACCAGCGCCTCCATTCGAGCGGCTGGTTGGATGGCACAACAGCAGGAAGCCCAGGCGGCGGCGGTGCTCATCAGTTCCGCAAGACATCAGCTAGGCTTGGTTGATGAGCGCTTTTCGCTGCCTGGCCTTGCCCGCGAGCGCCGGATGCTGCGCGCGGCCTCAATGGCGCTGCACCCCATTGCCCAGGCTCGAACGCCAGACCCCAAACAGCTTGCCGCCTGGCAGCAACGGTTCGAAGCGCGCCTGATCCCGCATTTACTGCATCACGAGCAGCGATCCCTCTACGATCCAGTCAGGCTATCTGAATGGGTCGAATCTCGAACTCGCACAGCTCCCTTGCGATAATCCGCCACAATCGCCCCGCAGGCCGCCAGATCAGCCTCGTGGCTCTCCTCGCGCCAATCTTCGGCCAGGGCTTCGGCTTCCCATTGCAGCATCGCCGGATGCGCCAGCACGCGCTCGACCCACGCCTGGCCCTTGCCGACATCCAGCCCATAGGTGCGGATGCGGAAGGCGACCGGGGCGTAGAAGGCGTCCACTGCCGAAAATTCGGCGCCGGCCAGCCACGGACCGCCGAACCGGGCCAGGCCGGTCTCGAAGATCTCACGAACCCGCGCGATGTTGCGTTGCAGGCCTTCGGACATCGGCTTGGGTCTGACCCGCACGCCGACATTCATCGTGCAACACGCACGCAGATGCCCGAACCCGCCGTGCATTTCTGCTACCGTGCCTTGGGCGAAGATCCGCGCCTCTTGCTCGGCCGGCCAGATGCCATCATGACGTTCAGCTAGATAGAGCGTGATGGCGAGCGAATCGGGGATCATTCGCGTACCGTCGATCAGCAGCGGCACCTGCCCGGTAAGCGAGAACTTGAGGAAATCCTCGTAATTGTCTGGCTTGGTGAAGGGCTCCAGCCGGTCCGAAAAAGCGATGCCGAGGGCTTTCATCAGCACCCAGGGGCGCAGGCTCCAGCTGGAATAGTTCCGGTTGGCGGTGATCAGCGTGTAGGTCATGGGGGAGAAGGTAGCGTGTTCGCTATCCATTTCACAACCCGTCCCTTGAACTTGTTTTATGATCCAGCACGCCTGCGAAGAGCGGGGGAAATGGACCCTGAAACAGGTTTTGGGTGACGAAACTGCCGCGTCAATTCACGTAAACCGTTCCGTCCTGATCCGGCCAGCGGTCCAGCCGTGGCGTCGCCGGATCGAGGAAAATAGTCGGCAGTTTGGCCAGGATCAACGATTTGTGGATGCACCAGTCAGCCGCGCGCTCGTTCCATTTTGCGGTGGCCTTGCCGTTGCGCTCCAGCCAGCGTTGATAGGGCAGGAAATGATCGGGCTCGTCCTTGTGGACGATCTGGAAGATCTTGAACATGACCGGATCGGAGCGGACGAAGCGGTTCTTGAGCAAAATCCCGACCTGAGTGAAGCCGCGCTGCTCGGTCAGCATGATGACCCGGCAGAGTTTTTCGAACTCGCCCGGATTTGCGATTACCGCTTCGGTATCCATTTCTTCGATGGTGCAACCGAAGATCCACTGGATGAAGCGATCAATATGCCCGCAAGCGCGATCGACTCTGAGCGGCATCCGCCCCTGCCGTTCGAACCAGCGCTTGAACATGACATAGTGTTTTTGCTCATCGGCGCGGTGCTTGATCACTTCGGCGATGAACGGGGCGTCATCGGGACAGCGGGCGCGCACACCCTCAAGCACGCGGTCCAGCGAGGTGTAGCCGCGAAACTCGTTGTAGATATAGACCGAGGCGAGAACGTCGAGATAGCGATCCCGCAGCGCATGTGACTGAAGCATGACGCTATAATGTCACATCACCGGGCGGTTGGCTATCAATCGTCGCCGACCATCGCATTCAGGTTCAGGACGGCCTCGGCAAATTCTTCGCGGAAATCCTGCACCACCTGCCGGGCGCTGCGCTCGGCCTCGATCAGTCCGACGCCCTGCCCGACGAAATAGCTGACCAGTTCGCGCGCCGCCTGGTTGCCGTTCACCACCGCTTTCTCGATCCGGGCAAACGAAGGCTCGGAAACCATGCCCATCAGCGGCATCGGCAGTGTCCCGGGGCTGTCGGCGCCGTCCCACGCCAAGTGCCAGGCGGTGCCCAGCTGGCGGGCGGGTTTGCCGGTGCGGCTTTTGGAGCGGACCGTATCGCGGCTGCGGGCGGCAATCATCTTGGCGCGGAAGGCTTCGCTGGTTTCGGCCTCCGGGGTCGCCAGCCAGACCGAGCCGGTCCAGGCGCCCTGCGCTCCCGCCGCCATCATCCCGGCCATCTGCGCCCCGGTCATGATCCCGCCTGCGGCCAGCACCGGAATGTCATGGCCCGCTGTCTTGAGCGCCCGGACCACCTCGGGGATCAGCACCAAAGTCGAAACTTCGCCGCAATGCCCGCCGGCCTCGCCGCCTTGGGCGACAATGATGTCCACCCCGGCACCGGCCTGGCGCAGCGCATGCTCCTTGGCCCCGACCAGCGCGGCAACCGGAATCCCGCGCGCCTTGCCCCCGGCAATCATCGCTGCCGGGGCGATGCCAAGCGCATTGGCGATGAGCCGGATCGGATGGCGGAAGGCCACCTCCATCAGCGCGATGCCGTTTTCGGGCGTAATCCCCATCCGCTCGCGCAGCACAATTTCTTCGTCGCTGCCTGCCACGCCATACCGTGCCATCAAATCAGCGGCGAATGCCTTGTGCTCAGGCGAAATGGCTGCGGCGCGGGCGACATTGCTGGCGAGATCGGCGACGCGCGGATCGACCGTTTCGGGCACCAGCACATCGACGCCGTAGGGCTTGCCATCGATATGGGCATCGATCCAAGCCAGCTCTTCCTCAAGCTGATCCGGGCTGAACCGCGTTGCTCCCAACACGCCAAACCCGCCCGCCTTGCTCACCGCCACCACCACATCGCGGCAGTGGCTGAAGGCGAATAGCGGAAAGTCGCAGCCGGTCTGGCGGCAGATCTCGCTGTTCATCATTTCAGCGGCGCGGCAAGGTGACCGGACCGCCCAGCTCGATCGCCTTTTTATAGGCCGGACGCGCGGTCAGCGACGCCTGGTAGCGGGCCAGATTCGGGCGGGCCGCGAGCAAGCCCATCTGCTCGGCATGTTCGAGCAGATATTCCAGGTTGATATCCGCACCGGTAAAGGTCTCGCCGCACAGGAAGCTCTTGCCCTCAAGCTCGCTCTCGATCCAGTCGAGCTGCTTCTTGAGTTCGGCGTCCATGAAGCCCAGCGCGGCTTCGCTCAGCCCGAGCCGGGGACCGAGCATCCGCATGATCGTCGGCATGCCCAGTGTGCCTTCGGCAAAATGGAGCCATTCGAGATATTCGGCGCGGGAATCGCCTGGCGGCAGCAGCTTTCCGCCGCCGTGGCGATCGACGATATATTCGATGATCGCCGAGCTTTCGACCATCACCCGGCCATCGATCTCGACCGCCGGAGCCTTGCCCAGCGGATGGACCTCGTAAAGCGATGGCGGTGAGCGGAAAGTGGCCGGATCCCGGTCATGCTGGATCAGCTCGTAAGGAACGCCCAGCTCTTCCATCAGCCAGATGATCCGGGTCGAACGCGAAATGCGCAAATGATGCACGCGGATTGTCATGGCGATGCTCTCCTCAGGTCAAATAATGCGCCGTGGTGTTCGCGGCGATGTCTTCCGCTGTTACTCCGGGCGCAAGCTCGGTCAGGCGGAAGGGGGAATTGTGGTCGGTGCGGTGGAAGACTGCAAGGTCGGTGATCACCATATCGACGACATTCTTGCCGGTGAGCGGGAGTGTGCAGGCAGGGATGAACTTGGGGCTGCCATCCTTGGCGCAGTGTTCCATCACCACGATGATCTTTTTGACGCCGGCGACCAGATCCATCGCTCCGCCCATGCCCTTGATCATCTTGCCGGGCACCATCCAGTTGGCGATGTCGCCATTCTCGGCCACTTCCATCGCGCCCAATACGGTGAGGTCGATATGCCCGCCGCGGATCATCGCGAAGCTGGCGGCGCTATCGAAATAGGCCGAGTGCGGCAACTCGCTGATGGTCTGCTTGCCGGCGTTGACCAAATCCGCGTCAACCTCGTCCTCGGTCGGGAACGGGCCGATCCCGAGCATCCCGTTTTCGGATTGCAGCGTGACGGTGATGTCGGTGGGAACGTGATTGGCCACCAGCGTCGGGATGCCGATGCCGAGGTTGACGTAATAGCCGTCCTCGAGCTCTTTCGCGGCGCGGGCGGCCATCTGGTCACGGCTCCAGCCCTTGGTCAGGCCATCATGTTGGGTCATCAGCCGACATCCGTGGTGCGAGTGGTACGGAATTCAATCTTCTTGTCATAGGGGCTGCCGACGATCAGCCGCTGGACGTAAACCCCCGGCAGATGGATGCAATCGGGGTCGAGCGCGCCGGCCGGGACAATTTCCTCGACCTCGACCACGCAGACCTTGCCGCATTGGGCGGCGGGCACGTTGAAATTGCGCGCGGTCTTGCGGAATACGACATTGCCGGTGGTGTCCGCTTTCCACGCTTTGACCAGCGCCAGATCGGCAAAGATTCCGGCTTCGAGGATGTAATCCTCACCATTGAAGTTCTTCACGTCCTTGCCGTCCGCCACCAAAGTCCCCACGCCGGTCTTGGTGTAGAAGCCGGGAATCCCGGCCCCGCCGGCACGCATCCGTTCGGCCAGCGTGCCTTGGGGGGAGAATTCCACTTCGAGTTCGCCCGAAAGATACTGCCGCTCAAACTCCTTGTTCTCGCCGACGTAGCTCGCGATCATCTTCTTGACCTGCCGGGTGCGGAGGAGCTTGCCGATGCCCTCATTGTCGATCCCGGCGTTGTTGCTGGCGAAGGTGAGCCCGCTCACGCCGCTATCGACCATCGCATCGAGCAGCCGCTCCGGGATGCCGCACAGCCCAAAGCCCCCGCAGGCGATCAGCATGTCATCGCGGAGCAGGCCGGACAGCGCCGCCTTGGCATCAGGGAAAAGCTTGTTCATCGCGTATCCTCTTCGACGAGCCTGCGCGCCTAGTTGAAGAGCAGTCAGCAGACAATTGCAACCGGCGCAGATGCAGTTGCACAAAACGCACCGATTAGCCCAGCACGAACCCCACTGCGGCAGACAGTTCGGCCAGCGCCTGCTCGCCGCTTGTCACTTTGATCGCGTGCATCCCCAATTGCGCGGCTGGTTTGCAGTTGATCCCCAGATCGTCGAGGTAGATGCAGTCCTGCGGCACGACAGTCAGCACCGCGCACATCATCTGGTAAATCCGGGGATCGGGCTTGCGGACCCCGGCCTTCGAACTTTCGATGACATGATCGAACCGCGCGAAAATATCCGCATAGGCGCTGGCTTTGTCTGCCGACCCGGCCATCCCGGCACCCTTCCCGGCGGGGACATTGTTTGTGATGCAGCCAAGCCCGAAACCTTCGCACTTCAGCTGGTCGAGCGCGGTGATCATGGCGGGGCGGATGCTTCCCGCCAGCACCGCCAGCACCTCGCGCCCGGGCAAGGCATAGCCCAGTCGGGCGGCCTCTTCTTCGAACAAGGCATCGAACGTGGCGGCGTCGATCTCGGCGCGTTCAAAGCGCGCCCAGGCGTTGCCGTCGGGATCGCTGCTGTTGACGCGGCGGATGAAGTCTTGCGGCAGACCGCGACCGGCTTCCAGCCGGTTGAATGCCTCGAACGGGGAGGAGGTGATCACGCCGCCAAAGTCGAAGATCACCGTGGAATATGTGTGCGGCATGCTGTCCCTTTAAGTTTGCAGAAAAGGGCTGTGGCGCAACGCGCAGTGCGGGGCAAGCGCGGCCAATTTGATCAAGATCATGGCGCGATGCTGAATAAGAGAGGAAAAGGGCAGTGAAAGGAGACGTATCATGCGCTCGATTCTCGTTCAGGTCGGCCGCGATCCGGGGATGAATGCGCGGATCGAAACCGCGCTTGCCCTCGCCCGGACCAATGATGGCCATGTAACCCTGCTGATCGATACTCCGATCGACAGCTATGTTACCATTGACCCCTATGGCGGCACCTATGTGGCGCGCGAAGCGCTGCAAGAGGCGCTGGCCGACGATGATGAACTGGCACTTGCGGTTACCGATCGGCTCCAGCGCGACGATGTGTCGTTTGATGTGGTCCAGTTCGAGCAGCGACCGCTTGATGCGTTGGCTATCGCCGCGCGGCTCGCCGATGTGGTGATTGTCTCGCGCAGTTGCGGTTTTGCTGGCGATCTGGCGCTGGCGGGGCGCTGTCCGGTGCTGGCCTTGCCTGACAAGGTGGCGCTCGATTTCCCGGTGCGCAGTGCCTGTATCGCCTGGGACGGCGGCAACGAGGCAGCCTTGGCGCTGCGCAGTGTCGCCCCGATGTTGGCGGGAAGCGGGGCGGTTCATCTGCTGACGGTTGGGGTGCAGGAAGGCGGCTTCCCCTCCACCAATGCGCTTCGCTACCTGTCGCGCCATGGCATCAAAGCCGAATTGCACGAGCTCGAACGCGGCGGGTCGACCGAGGAGGCACTGGCGGGGGCGGCGCTTGGGCTTGGTGCCCAGCTGCTCGCGCTGGGCGCCTATAGCCACAGCCGGGTCCGCGAAATGCTGTTCGGCGGGGTGACGCGCTACTTCCTCGACGAGCCACAATCGCCGGCGCTGCTGCTAGCGCATTGAGACCGGAGGAATGGGCCAGGCGAAGGCCCGATATGGCCACCGCCGGGTTTGTCGTTGAGAGTGAAAGCAGCCTTTTGCAGTGCAGCAAAAATCTGCATGGCTAGGATATTTTCGATCCGGAGATTCAGGATAGATCGGACCATTTTCTATTGTAATTCAATTATCCATGAGTGAATTGCATCGTCAGTTGCAAATTACGCAACACCCGATGCGCTTTTCGCACTTGCACAATGAGTGGCAAAACGGCACTTAGATCAGGCCTTTCAGGCATCCTCTCCCAAAACTTACAAGGCCCGGTCGGCAACGCCCGGGCCTTTTTTTGTCCCTGCCCGGGAGGAGGTCGGCAACGCCCGGGCTTTTTTGTCCCTGCCCGGGAGGGGGTTGGCAACGGCTGGGCCATTTGTTGTCCCTGCCCGGGAGGACCCAACGCTCGGACCTTTTTTGTCTCACATCCAGAACCCACTGCCCGGGCTGGCCGTGGCCACAGGTCAATGGAGGATTTGCAATCCCCGGAACGAGTTCCTAGCTTCCCTGCTTCCCCGGCTGCACCGGGACAGAGGCAGGATTGATCATATGGCCGATGCGGGCGTGAAGGTGGATGACAAGACGGTGCGGCTCCAGGTAGCGGCGGCACGGCAGGAAGAAAGTGGCCATGGCATCGCCCGCTTGCCCAAGGTAACCATGGGTTTGCTGGGGATCGCCGAAGGCGATGTGATCGAGATCGTTGGCAAGCGCACCACTGCAGCTCGCGCCGTGCTGGCCTATCCCGAGGATGAGGGGCTGGAGGTGATCCGGCTCGACGGGCTTCAGCGTGCCAATGCCGAAGTAGGCTCGGGCGATCATGTCCAGGTCAGCAAATCCGAGTCGCGCCCCGCGAGCCGGGTGATCTTCGCCCCGGCCCAGCGCGAAATGCGGCTGCAAGGCCCGGCGCAGGCGCTTAAGCGCAATTTCTTCGCCCGGCCGCTGATGGCGGGCGATCTGGTCGCAACCACCGGTCAGCAGCAGGTTCGCGACATGCCGCCGCAAGTGGCTAGGATGTTCAACACCCCGGCCTATGCGCTCACCCAGATCCGCCTCACGGTCGTCTCGACTGTGCCCAAGGGCATCGTCCATATCGACGAGAATACCGAGATCGAACTGCGTGAGGAATATGAGGAAGCGCGCACCGGGCGCGGCGATGTCAATTATGATGACGTCGGCGGAATGGGCGACACGATCCGCCAACTGCGCGAAATGGTCGAGCTGCCGCTGCGCTATCCCGAACTGTTCACCCGCCTTGGAGTCGATCCGCCCAAGGGGGTGTTGCTGCATGGGCCCCCGGGGACCGGCAAGACCCGGCTGGCGCAGGCGGTCGCCAATGAAAGCGAGGCTAGCTTCTTCACCATCAATGGCCCCGAAATCATGGGCTCGGCCTATGGCGAGAGCGAACGGCGGCTGCGCGAAGTGTTCGAGGAGGCAGCCAAGGCTTCACCCTCGATCGTGTTCATCGACGAGATCGATTCAATCGCGCCCAAGCGCGGCCAGGTACAGGGCGAGGCGGAAAAGCGGCTGGTTGCCCAGCTGCTGACGCTGATGGACGGGCTGCAGGCGCGCTCTAACATCGTCGTGATCGCCGCCACCAATCGCCCCGATGCGATCGACGAGGCGCTGCGCCGACCGGGGCGGTTCGATCGCGAAATCATCATCGGCGTGCCGGACGAGAGCGGTAGACGCGAGATTCTGGGCATCCACACTCGCGGGATGCCGCTGGCCGACGAGGTCAGTCTGGACGAGCTGGCCCGCACCACCCACGGCTTTGTCGGCGCCGATCTGGCCGCGCTGGCGCGTGAGGCGGCGATCGAGACGACGCGGCGGATCATGCCGCTGCTCGATCTGGAGGCGCAGACGATCCCGGCGGAGGTGCTCGATAATCTCTCGGTCACCCGCGAAGATTTCCTCGCCGCGCTGAAGCGGGTCCAACCCAGCGCGATGCGCGAGGTCATGGTTCAGGTGCCCAACATCGGCTGGGCCGACATTGGCGGGCTCGACGATGCCCAGATGAAGCTGCGCGAAGGGGTCGAGCTGCCGCTGCGCAATCCCGAAGCCTTCCACCGGCTCGGCATCCGCCCGGCCAAGGGCTTCCTGCTTTATGGCCCGCCCGGCACCGGCAAGACCTTGCTGGCCAAGGCGGTCGCCAAGGAGGCCGAGGCCAATTTCATCGCGATCAAGAGCTCGGACCTGCTCAGCAAATGGTACGGTGAGAGCGAGCAGCAGATCGCCCGGCTGTTCGCCCGCGCCCGGCAAGTTGCCCCTTGCGTGATCTTCATCGACGAGATCGACAGCCTGGTCCCGGCGCGCGGCACCAGCGGCAACGAGCCGCAGGTGACGGCCCGCGTGGTCAATACTATCCTGGCGGAAATGGACGGGATGGAAGAGCTTTCCTCGGTGATCCTGATTGGCGCAACCAACCGCCCGGCGCTGGTCGATCCGGCGTTGCTGCGTCCGGGCCGGTTCGATGAACTGGTCTATGTCGGCACCCCGACCGAGGACGGGCGGGTCCATATCTTGAAGATCCACACCCGGAACATGCCGCTCGCCAAGGATGTCGATCTCGCGGCCATCGCCAAGGACACCGACCGCTTCACCGGGGCGGACCTGGAAGATGTGGTGCGACGCGCCGGCCTGATCGCAATTCGCACCCGCGGTGAAAAAGTGAAGTCGGTAACCAAAGCCGATTTCACCGAGGCCCTGGCCGATAGCCGCGCCACGGTGACGGCGGAGATGGAAGCCGAATATGCCAAGATGAAGGGCGAGCTGAAAAAGCGGGCGATGGAAGTGGCGCCGGTGGGCTTTCTTGCTCCCGGCATGGTCGAATCAACCCGGGACAAGAAGCACCGCTGATGGATCGTCATCCCGGGTCAAGCCCGGGATGACGGGTTTATGCCTCGGTGCACAGCGCCTCGGGCATGGTTTCGCGGAGCCATTCCAGCAGTTCTTCGCGCATCGCAAGGCGCAGCTGCGCCAGCGCGGCGGGATCGTTCGCGCTCATCACCAGCTTGAGGTCGATCGAGCCGACCCGGCTCTCGCTGACCTGCAGCATCGCGATCCGTCCGTCCCAGCTTTCGTGCGCCTTGATCGTCGCGAGATAAGCACTGCGCACCGGAGCGATCGCAATGCCGGGCTTGATCGGAAAGACCACCGATCCGGTGATCCCGCCCGCCACCCGGGTCCAGTTCTGGAAGGTGGTGTCGAGGAATTTGGTGGTCGGAACGATCAGGCGGCGCTCATCGCTGGTGCGGATCACCACATAGCTCATGCGGATGTCTTCGACCCGCCCGCCTTCGCCGTCGATCACCACGAAATCGTCGATCCGGATCGGCTCGGTCAGCGCCATCTGCATGCCGGCCAGCACTGATTTGAGCGCCGGTTGCGCCGCCGCGCCCACCGCGAGGCCGACCAGGCTGGCCGAGGCGATCAGCGTCACCCCGACATTGCGCACGCCCGGAATGCCGAGCAGGATCAGCGCCACGGTGACGAATACGATGATGAAGCCGGCAGTGCGCGAAAGGATCGCCACCCGGGTGCGGCGGCTGCGCGCGGCGAACTCGTCGCTGGAGAGCTCGGCGCGGCTTTCCACCACCCGGGCGAAAGCCTTGACCAGCGCAAAGGCGACCCAGCCGAGCAGCGCCGGGACGAGGAAACGGTCGATCGCAAGCCAGCCCCGCGACAATGCCGGGTCGATCTCCGCCGCCAGCGAAATGCCAATGGCGACGAATGACCAGCGCAGCGGATGGCGCAAGCGGTCGACCACAACCTGATCGGAATCAAGATGCGACAGTCTGGCAAACCGGCTGAGCAGCGCGAACAGCAGCAGATGCAGGACCAGCGCCGCGCCCACCGCGATGGCGACGGCCAAAGCGCTGTCGGTCAGCATGCCGAACCGGCCCGCGATTGTGGTCGATACAGGCAGGTTCAATGCGCCGCCCCCCAGCTTGGCCCGGTGCCGATCTCGATCCCCAGCGGCACGTCGAGCGTCACCGAGGGCAACGCCGCCTCGGCCATGACCCGCTCGATCACCGGGCGGGCGGCGGCGACATCGCCTTCGGGCAGCTCGAAGACCAGCTCGTCGTGAACCTGCAACAGCATCCGCACGTGCCCCAGACCAGCCGCTTCCAGCGCCGGCATCATCCGCGCCATCGCCCGCTTGATGATGTCGGCACTAGTTCCCTGAATTGGCGCATTGATCGCCGCCCGCTCGGAGCCGGCACGTTCGTTCTGATTCTTGCTGTTGATGCGCGGGAACCATGTTTTCCGCCCGAACAATGTCTCGGTATACCCCTTGCTGCGCGCGTCTTCGAGCGTGCGCTGCATATAATCGCTGATGCCCGGGAAACGCTCGAAATACCGGCTGATGATCGCCTGCGCCTCGTCCGCTGGGATCTCCAGACGCCCCGCCAGCCCCCAACGCGAAATGCCATAGAGGATGGCGAAATTGACCGTCTTAGCCTTGGCACGGGTGTCTCGATTGACCTCGCCGAACAGCTCTATCGCGGTGCGGCTGTGGATATCCGCGCCTTGCGCGAACGCTTCCTTCAGCTGCGGAACATCGGCCATATGTGCGGCAAGCCGCAGTTCGATCTGGCTATAGTCGGCAGCGATCAAAACATTGC
>JANNAE010000059.1:0-28769 GCA_031383985.1 Novosphingobium sp.
GGGCTTTGCGATCACCGTTTTCGCGCTGGTCAGCCTCAAGAGCCAGGCCGAAGACTCGCTCCGCCAGTTCGAAGATCACATGAAGGATCTGCCCGAAGTCCGCGAATGCCACATGCTGAATGGCGAGATCGATTTCATCCTGAAGGTGGTGAGCAAGGATTTGCAGAGCTTTCAGGAGTTCCTGACCAGCAAGCTGACCCCCGCGCCTAACGTTGCGAGTGTGAAGACCAGCCTGACGATCCGGACGGCGAAGCAGCTGCCCGGGGTACCGCTGGAGTAGGGGTTAACTCTCGGGGCGTCCTGCGCCTGTCGAAGCACACGCAAAACGCTGGCCCACGGCCTGTTGAAATTCACGCTTTCCGCATCAAAATGGTCCCCGTTCCGGGGAGAATTTTGTGATACTCAACTTGCTCTAGACCGCCTGCTTAGCCAACCATTCCTCCAGCCATTTAATCGAATAATCGCCGTTGATTATATCCGGCTCGGTCAGCAGCGCCTGCCGTACTCAGCGCGGCGACTGCAGGGGTGGTCACAATCGAGGTAATTCAGGGCGATTTTCGAGGTCAAGGTCGGGCGCGGCTTACCGTGGGCGCCACCCTTGATCCACATGATCCCGCCGCGGATTTTCATGGAAATCGTGCTCACCGGAAAGCCGATCACGGCCCAGCGCGCCTATGAAGCCGGGCTGGTCAACCGCCTCGCAGAACCTGCGGCGTTATTGGACGCGGCACTGGAACTCGCCCGCGAAGTGATCGAAGGCGCGCCACTTTCGGTTGCCGCAGTGCGCACGACGGCGATGCTCGCCACCGAAATGGGCCGCGCCGAGGCGCCCACATCCGCCTGACCTTTTGCAAATCGCGTAGTTCGAGTAGCTGTCGGATCGGGTGATAACGAGAATCGCGGGAGATCTGCATTGGCCAGAATGGTGCGCAAAGACGCTCTGCCGACCAAGGTCTGCCTGTGCTGCGGCAGGCCTTTTGCATGGCGCAAGAAATGGGCGCGTGACTGGGACCAGGTGAAATATTGCTCGGATCGCTGCCGCTCAGTCAAGGGTGGCGAGAAAGGCCGCGGCATCGCGCCCTAGCTGTGCCTGGCGTTCAGGCGCGAAGCGATCCCAGGTGCGGACCATCTGTACCATGCGCGGGTTCTTGGCCAGGCGCTCGCGGTGGCGGGCGATGAAATGCCAATAGAGCAGGTTGAACGGGCACGCTTTTGGCCCCTCCTTCAGCTTCACATCATAGCTGCACCCGCGGCAATAATCGCTCATCCGGTTGATATAGGCGCCGCTTGCGGCATAGGGTTTGCTGGCCAGCAGCCCGCCATCGGCGAACTGGCTCATGCCAAGGGTGTTGGGCATTTCCACCCATTCATAGGCGTCGGCATAGACGGCCAGATACCATTCGTGGAGCTCATGGGGATCGATCCCGGCGAGCAGCGCGAAATTGCCGGTTACCATCAGGCGCTGAATATGGTGAGCATAGGCATCCTCGCGGGTCTGAGTGATGCAGGCGCGCAAACAGGCCATCGGCGTATCCGCGCTCCAGTAGAAGCCGGGCAGCGAACGGTGAGCCTCCAGCGCGTTGCTCGCGGCGTATCCCGGCATGCGCCACCAATAGACTCCGCGCACGAACTCGCGCCAGCCGATGATCTGGCGGATGAACCCTTCAGCACTGTTGAGCGGAACCCGGCCCGCGCGCCATTCGGCTTCAACGGCGCGGCACATCGCAAGCGGATCGAGCAGGCCGACGTTGAGATAGACAGAAACGACTGCATGGCAGAGGAACTTGTGCTCCGCGAGCATGGCGTCCTGAAAAGTGCCGAAATCCTTCAGCCCGGTGCGCAGGAAGTGAGCAAAGGCCGCTTCGGCATCCTCCCGCGTGGCGCCAAACCAAAAGGGTTCCAGATCGCCGAAATGATCGGCAAACCGCACAGTGACTAGATCGAGCACCTCGCGCGTGATCGCATCGGGTGTGAAGCGCAGCGGCTGGGGCAGCAATAGCGCGGCGCTCGCCGGGTTGCGGTTGTCGGCATCGTAATTCCACTGGCCGCCTGCCGGCTGGTCGCCCTCCATCAGCAGGCCGGTCTTGCGGCGCATCAACCGGTAGAAATGCTCCATGCGCAGACTCTTGCGGTCTTCCGCCCAGGTGACAAAGCCATGCCGGTCCGCCACAAAGCGGTCATCGGGCAGCAGTTCGATATTGCCCCAGTGTTGCATCGCATCGAGCAGCCGCCATTCACCGGGTTCAGTTACCAGCGTCTGCGTCAGTCCATGGCGAGCCTTCGCGCGCTCTGCCTCGCCGCCCAGCGTGCCGGTATTGCCAGGATCATCGAGGTGCACGTAATCGACCTGCCAGCCTGCGCCTCGCAATTCCTCGGCAAAGTGGCGCATGGCGGCAAAGACAAAGGCAATCTTCTTGACGTGATGGCGCACATAGCTGGCCTCTTCCATCACCTCGGCCATCAGGACCACGTCTTGCGCGGGATTACCCGCCGATAAGGATGACAGCGTTGGCGTCAGTTGATCGCCGAGAACAAGGATGAGGCGTGCAGGCATGGTTCGCCGTGACTAGGCGCAGAGGCTTGCCAAAGGAAGTCGCTTGTCAATCCTGGATAAGGAACATATATAGAACCCGTGTCCAAAGCCAGCCTTGTCGAGCGTCTTGAAATCCTTGCTGACGCAGCAAAATATGATGCCTCCTGCGCCTCTTCAGGCACTGTGAAGCGCACAAGCCAAGGTGGCAATGGCATCGGTTCAGCCGGGGGGATGGGGATTTGTCATGCTTACGCCCCGGATGGCCGCTGCATCTCGCTGCTCAAGATCCTGCTGACTAACCACTGCATATTCGACTGCCATTATTGCATCAATCGCAAGAGCTCTAATGCGCGGCGCGCCCGGTTTACCCCGCAGGAAGTGGTCGACCTGACACTGAGTTTCTACCGTCGAAATTATATCGAAGGACTGTTCCTGTCATCGGGCATCGTCAAAAGCTCGAACCACACAATGGAGCAGATCGTTGAAGTTGCCCGAATTCTGCGAGAAGAGCATGATTTTCGTGGTTACATCCACCTCAAGACAATTCCCGAGGCTGATCCCGGACTAGTTGCCCAGGCAGGCCTGTATGCCGACCGCGTTTCGATCAACGTCGAATTGCCGACCGATGCCGGGCTTCTGCGCCTCGCCCCGGACAAGTCAGCACGGCAGATCGAAACGGCGATGGGTGATGTGAAAAGCGCGATTATTGAAAACAAGGATGCGCGCAAACGTTTCAGGTCCGCGCCGCGGTTTGCCCCGGCCGGCCAATCGACCCAGATGATTGTCGGTGCCGACGCGGCCAGCGATGCCGATATCGTCAAAAAGTCGAGTGGCCTTTACAGCGCTTTCGGCCTGCGCCGTGTGTATTATTCGGCATTCAGCCCGATCCCGGATGCCAGCGCGGTTCTACCGCTCAAGCGCCCGCCGCTGATCCGCGAGCATCGGCTTTATCAATCCGACTGGCTCATGCGGTTCTATGGGTTTGCGCCCGGTGAAGTGATGCAGGCGACCGACGCCGCCGGAATGCTGCCGCTCGACATCGACCCCAAACTGGCCTGGGCGCTCAAGTTCCGCGAGCGGTTTCCGGTCGATGTCAACCGCGCCCCGCGTGAGGCGTTGCTGCGGGTGCCGGGGCTGGGGGTGCGCGCGGTCGGCGCGATCCTCGCCGCCCGGCGGCACCGGACGCTTCGTCTGGACGATGTGGCTAAGCTAACCGTCTCGGTCGCCAAGCTGCGCCCTTTTCTGATCACGGCGGATTGGCGACCTCTGACGCTGACTGACAGCACAGACTTGCGCAGCCTCCTCAGCCCCCGGCGCGAGCAACAGCTCGAACTGTTCGCGGAATGACCCCGCTACGCAGCCCGGCCAGTGCGCCAAGCATCAGTGCAACGTTGGCTGCACCCGATGATTTCGAGGCCTGGCGCGAACTTGCGCGGCGGCTGCTGATGGCCGACGTGCCGCCTGACCGGGTGATGTGGAGTATGTTGGGCGAGGGCAGGGCAGATTTGTTTGTGCAAGCCGATAGCACCCTGCCGATGCCGTCCGCGGATGGGCCGGTGCCCCGCGGTTCGCGCGCGTTTCTCGATCTGGCCCGGAAGGCCATCCTGCATTCCGATCCGTTGCGCTTCGAGGTGCTTTACCGGCTGCTCTGGCGGCTTCAGAAAAATCCGCGTATGATGGAGGACGCAGCTGATAGCGACGTCAGACGGATCGGCGGACTGGCACGAACGGTGCGCCGCGAGATTCACAAGATGCGGGCGTTCGTTCGCTTTCGCGAGGTCAAGGAGGCGGGCGGCAATGCACGCTACGTCGCCTGGTTTGAGCCGGAACATCACGTGCTGCGCGCCAATGCAGCGTTTTTTGTGGGGCGGTTTACCAATATGCGCTGGTCTATCCTGACACCAATGGGCTCGATCCATTGGGATGGGGAGGCGTTGCGCGAAGGCCCCCCGGCGCGGTGCAGCGATGCTCCGGCGGACGACCCGGCAGAAGATTTGTGGCGAAAATATTATGCCTCGATTTTCAATCCCGCGCGCTTGAAAGTCGGCGCCATGCTCAAGGAAATGCCCCGCAAATACTGGAAGAACATGCCCGAGGCAGCGCTCATTCCTGCGCTGGTTGCCGGAGCACAGGCGCGCGAGGCGGCGATGGTCGAACAGGGGGCAGCGCGGTTCGGAGATGAGCGGCCCGCAAGCCTCGCGGCAATTGGCGACGCGATCCAGACTTGCCGTCGCTGCGAGATCGGCTGCAACGGAACCCGCGCAGTGATGGGCCAGGGACCGGTCGATGCAGCGTTGATGATCGTGGGCGAGCAGCCCGGCGATATCGAGGAGCAACATGGCCGGCCCTTCGTCGGTCCCGCCGGGGAATTGCTACGCGCGCATACGGCCAAGGCCGGACTGATCGAGGATCGCAGCTACATCACCAACGCGGTCAAGCATTTCAAATTCCTGCCTCAAATAGACAGCAGGCGCGGCAAGCAGCGTTTGCATCAGTCGCCCTCAGCCAAGGAGATCGATATTTGCCGCTGGTGGATTGAAAGCGAGCGCGCGTTGGTGAAGCCGAAACTGGTGCTGGGCCTAGGAGCCAGCGCGGCACGATCAATGCTTGGCAAAACCGTCAGCATCCAGAAGGTGCGTGGTCAAGCTTTGGCGCTCGATGGCGGTGGCGAACTGTGGTTGACCACTCATCCGGCTTATCTGCTTCGGCTTGAGGGCGCTGCGCGAGATGCGGAAGAAGCGCGGTTTGCCGCTGACCTTCACCGCGTCGCGGCACGTCTTCGCGATCGAACAAGCTGTGCAGCGGATTGAGGATACGGGTCTGGGTTGGCACGCGCCCATTCTGCACCATGGCGGCGGTGCCTAGATGGCTTGTTCATCGTAATGAAGTACCAGAGTCAGTCTCTCGGCTATCGCCCTGTCGCCGCCGAGATTACGTCGCTGGTGTCGCCGTTGGAAGGCATCGGTAAAGCACTTGCTTGAACGCCCGTGCCGATCCAAGCGAACGAAATGCGACTTCAAATTGAGGTCCGAGCCCCTCGGCACGCCACGAATCGCTCGCAGTGCTCCTTGGCACCGTAGTCGAATCTGGGCTAGATCCATTATAATCGCTCTACTGACTTTAACGTTGACGATTATAAGCACCCATATATAGCATGTGGATATGGAAAACCTTGGCTCTGTCATGGCCGATACTTCACGCATGATGCGCCGTGCGTTCGATGCCCGAGCGCGGGTGATTGGCGTCACACGGCCCCAGTGGCAGGTGCTTAGTGTCTTGGTTCGGCATGAAGGGATCAATCAAGGCGGTCTTGCCGAACAACTGGATGTGGAACCTATTTCCGTTTGCCGGATGATTGACCGGCTTCAGGAAGCCGGCCTTGTGGAACGCCGCGCCGATCTCGCCGATCGGCGGTCTTGGCGACTTCACCTGACGCCGCGCGCGCATGGCCTGCTTGCTCGGTTGCGGCCGCTCGCCGAGGTGATGATTGAAGAGGCGCTCGAAAGTATCGACGCTGGAGAGCGTGCGACACTCTTGCGCCTGCTTGAGCAAGTTCGAGAGAATCTTTCGCGGCGCCAAAGCGAACAATCGGCCTCTGATGGCTGAGCTTAAGCCCTACACTGATGTCGCAAACTCGACGCAAGCGGAGGGTGAAGCATTTCCCAAGCCGCGCACTCGTTGGCGGCGAATAGCGCTTATGGCGATAGTCCCGCTGCTTTTGAGCGGCGGAGCGCTGATCTATTGGCAAAGCCTGCAAGGCAAGGTCTCGACCGACAACGCCTATGTTCAACAGGACAAGGTCTCGGTCAGTGCCGAGGTCGGCGGGCAAATTGTCAGTGTTGCGGTGCGTGAAGGCCAATTGGTCAAGGCGGGCGAAATCTTGTTCGTGGTGGATCCTGAGCCTTATCGAATCGAGACGGTCCAGGCGGACGCAGCGATTGCGTCGGCGCAAGCCAACGCAACCGCGCTGGCGAACTCTTCTGCCCTTTCGGGTGCGGACATCGCCGGGGCACGCGAGGATATCGGTTTTGCCCAAGCCAGATATGAGCGGCAACGCGTACTGTGGAGCCGCGGCTTTACCACCCGGGTCGATTATGAAGCAGCGCAGCATCAGCTCGCGCAAGCACGCGAGGAATTGCGGATGGCCGAAGCCATGCAAGCCGAAGCGCGCGCGAAGCTGGCGACAGGATCGCAGGTGCCCGGTGTCCTCCCCGCAATAGCAGCCGCGCAGGCGCAGCGCCGAGCAGCCGAGCTCAACCTTGCCCGGACCGTGGTGCGGGCACCAATGGCCGGACGCATCTCGCAGGCTGATCGTCTGCTTGTGGGCCAGCAACTGGTTACCGGACTGCCCGTAGTCACTATCGTTGCCAATGAGCGGAGTTACGTCGAGGCAAACTTCAAGGAAACGGATCTGGCCGAAATGCGAGTTGGCCAGCTTGCACGGCTAGAGTTCGACGCCTATCCCGAGTTGAGGCTCAAAGGACACGTCGCTTCGATCGGGGCGGGCACCGGCAGCGAGTTTTCCGTGCTGCCCGCGCAGAACGCGACTGGCAATTGGGTTAAGGTAACCCAGCGCGTGCCGGTTCGGATAGCGATTGATGAGTTGAGTCCGCGCCAACTGATCGCGGGACTTTCGGCCAGGGTGAAGGTCTATACCGACGGCCAGAAGCACTAGAAAGCCCTGCATGGCAACCGCTTCCGCATCAGTCCCTACAGACGATATCGCACTGCTGCCAGTTGGCAATAGCTTGCTGCTGACAATCGGGATCATGACCGCATCGCTGTTGCAGATTCTGGATTCGACAATCGCCAATGTTGCGATCCCGCATATGCAATCCTCGCTTGGGTCAACGCCTGAAACGATCAACTGGGTCCTGACCAGCTATATTATTGCCATGGCGATCTGCATGCCTATTACCGGCTGGCTGGCGGATCGGATCGGTTCACGGCGGCTGTTCATCGCATCGGTCGCCGCCTTCGTGGTGTCCTCGATGCTGTGCGGCATGGCGCAGAACCTAACCCAGATGGTGTTTTTCCGCGCACTGCAAGGCGCGACGGGAGCCTTTATTTCACCGCTCAGCCAGACAGCGATGATCGATACCAACAAGCCGTCGCGCCAACCGCAAATGATGGCGCTTTGGGGGATGGGGATCATGATCGGCCCGATCCTGGGACCGATTCTGGGCGGTTGGCTCACCGAAAACTGGAACTGGCGATGGGTGTTCTATGTCAATGTGCCGCTCGGGGCGATCTCGCTGGCGATCCTGATCACCAGCTTGCCATCGCGGCCGATTGCGCGGCGACGGTTTGACCTGTTTGGTTTTGCCATGGTTGCCATCGCACTTTCCTCCATCCAGTTGCTGTTGGATCGAGGCAACCACATCGACTGGTTCGATTCGGGGGAAACCTGGATTTATGTCGTAATTGCCGTTGCAGCGACCTGGGTCGGCGCTATCCACCTTTCCAGCGCATCACAGCCATTGTTCAACCGGAAGCTGTTTGCGGACCGCAACTTCATTGTCGCGCTGTTTATCATGGTGGTAGTGGGGGTGGTCATGTTCGCCACCATGGCGCTTCTTCCGCCAATGTTGCAGCGATTGTTCAATTATTCGGTGATCGGCACTGGCATGGCACTGATGCCGCGTGGAATCGGTACGCTGATCAGTATGCAGCTTGCCGGACTTATGATCAGGCGCGGGGTGGACGGCCGAGTGCTGATCGGCGCTGGCTTTGCGATTGCCGGTTTTTCGCTTTGGGAAATGGCCAGCTGGTCGCTTGCCGTCGACAATACCCATGTTATGACATCCGGCTTCGTGCAGGGGATTGGCATGGGACTTGTGTTCATCCCTCTCAATTCCAGCGCCTTTGCCACTCTGGCACCGCTACTTCGCACCGAGGGTTCCAGCTTGCTCAATCTGATGCGCTCGATTGGGGCCTCGGTTGGTATCTCGATAGTCACCGCGCTGCTTGGCCAGAACCTTCAGCGCAGCCATGCCGATCTGGCTAGTCATGTAACCGCTTCGATTACTGACGCGATCGACTTTTCGACCGTCGACCGGTTTCAGCAGCTCGGGATTACCGTGCTCAGTGCGATTGACGTCGAAGTCAATCGTCAGGCAGCCATGATTGCCTACATCGATAATTTCTACCTGATGATGTGGCTCAGCCTTGCTGCGATTCCGCTGACGCTGCTGATGCGAGCACCAGGACCGACCTCGGCGGTGAAACGTGAAATACCGCACTGAGCAAAGACTGGGATTGTGGGATTACGGCGGATCTTTGCATTGAAGCAAGACGTGGTGCCGAATTTCGGTTGATGCGGCTGGCATCAGTAAGGAATTCGCTCGCCATCCCAGGCAAAGAGCCCGCCCGAATCGGCCGCAGAAAGCCGATCGATTGCTACCAATATATGCGCTGCGCTGTGATCCGGCGCGAAAAGTTTGCCAGCGGGCACGCCGTGCTGGAATGGCTTGGTAAGCGCCGTATCCACCGTGCCTGGATGGATCGCAACGGCAATCGCCTGCGCGTTTCGGGTCGTGAGCTCGACCGCGAAATTGCGGACCAGCATGTTGAGTGCTGCCTTGGAAGCGCGATAGCTGTGCCACCCGCCGAGCCGATTGTCGGAAATTGAGCCCACCCTTGCGGACAGCACCGCAAAGACGCAGCGTCCGTCCCGCCGCATCAGCGGCAGGAAGTGTTTGGCGATCAGCGCGGGTCCAATTGTGTTGACGGCAAAGAGTACTGCCATCGCCTGCCCATCAATCGCCCGCCAGCTTTTCTCCGGCAGTGCCTGTCCCGGACTGTGCAGCATTCCGGTCGCCACGATCGCCAGATCGATAGGACCGGATGCGCCGATCACACTGGCGGCTTGCTCTATCGAGGACTCATCGGTCAGATCGAACCTGAAAGGAACACTCGCCGGCCGCTCAACGCAAGGCAGGTTGCGCGCCCCGGCGTAGACGACGCTAAAGTTCCCCGATCCCACCAACTGCCGGGTAAGGGCCGCTCCGATACCACCAGTTGCCCCGAAGATGACAGCGCGCGAAGCCGTCATCCCAGGTTAGTCCATGGGTACTCGCGAGCACCGCCAAGGGATTTTCTGCGATCACTGGATTTGACTGGCTGCTGCAGGGGCGGGTTGAACATCGCGACGAGGTCCTGCCTGAACGGAACAGATTGTCTTGTGTTGAAACGCTCCGGAAAAATGCGGTCCCAGCCAAATTGAGAGGGAGCCGGAACCGCATTTCCGCGACCCCACGCGGCTGGCTGGGGAAGAGATTAGGTCTAGGCCAGCCACGTCGGAACTTCGGTATGGCCGAAACGGCGTTTAGCCAAAACCTGTCTCTTTGGTCAGGTCGATGCTGGCCCTAATACCCGGCCTCGATCGCCAGACGGATCGCATCGGCGCTGGTTCGCACGCCCAGCGCTGCAAAAACCGCTGCGCGATGCATTTTGACCGTGCGTTCGCTAAGACCTAGCTCATAAGCGATCTGCTTGTTGAGCTTCCCAGCTGCCAGCTGAATCAAAACTTCCCGCTGACGGCGGCTTAGTGCTGCTACGCGGTCATAGGCAACCTCACGCCGCGCATCGTTCGCCCGCGCGACATCTTCGGCAATTTCAACCTGCGAGCCGAGAAAATACTCAAGCTCACCTGCTGCATCGAAGATCGGGGCTACCATGACGGCATTGCGAAACGGGGTTCCATCCTTTTTGTAATTCAGGATTTCGACCATCACCGGCTGGCGGCGGCGGATGCCATTGCGGAGCATTTCGATCAGCCATGGCTCGGTGTCAGGACCGGTCAGAAACCGGCAATTATGACCGATAATCTCGTCGCTGCGGTAGCCGGTCAGCGCAACAAACGCGTCATTACATTCGACGATTGGATTGTCCGGCAGCCGCGGGTTGCTGATGACGGCTGCAATGGGACTTGTCCCGATAATGGCAGACAGTGACATGGTTGCTTTTGAAGTAGTCGATTGCAGACCGGACGTGAAGTGCCCTTTTAGCCATGTTGGTTTTCGCCCGGCTTTTGCGAGAGAGACAGCCTTACAAAGGCGCTATCTCTTTCTTGGCGCATCCGATCAAGCCCTCCGGAGTATTCGGTCATGACATTTCTATTGGTACTGCTGATCGGGGGCTTTGCAATCGCGGCGGCCACGGCGCTGGTCAGGGGGCTGATGGCGTTCTTCCGCGACGCTGAACATATCCGTCAGAATGGCACGGCTATGCCTGAAGCCTTCGGCGTCCAGCAAAACCGGATGATGACGCAGCGGGTCCTTTTTCAAGGCATTGCCATCGCTCTGATCGCGCTGGTCGGAGCGCTCGCCGGCCAGAGTTGAGGCCATAACTGCGGCAACGAAAGGGGCTGAGGCCATGAACTATATCGCGAGCAATGGCGGATTTGATCCCCTTGAAGGGAAACTCTTTGTCCCTGAAGAGATTCAGGAATCGATCCGCAATCTGATCCGCTGGGCAGGCGATGATCCCGATCGGGAAGGTTTGGCCGATACCCCCAATCGCGTTGCCCGCGCCTGGCGGGAATATTGTCAGGGCTATGATGAAAATCCCGGTCTGCACCTAGCCAGAACCTTTGAAGAGGTGGGCGGCTATGACGAGATAGTGCTTCTCAAGAATATACCTTTCCAGTCGCACTGCGAGCACCACATGGCGCCAATCATTGGCACCGCATCGATCGCTTATCTCCCTTCCGAACGGGTCGTCGGAATATCGAAACTCGCCCGGGTTCTGCACGGCTATGCCGAGAGGTTGCAAGTCCAGGAGCGACTGACCGCGCAGGTCGCGCAATCCATCTGGGACAATCTGAAGCCGCAAGGCGTTGCTGTCGTTATCGAAGCACAGCACGGCTGCATGACCGGACGCGGGGTCAAGACCCACGGTGTCGGAATGGTGACGAGCCGGATGCTGGGCTGCTTCCTGAACAATCCGGACAGCCGCAAAGAAGTGCTGTCGCTGATGAGCAATCGTTGAGTGATCCGGTTGTTGTGTTGGCTAATACGCAGATGAAAATTGCGGTGATCGGCGCCGGCATGGCCGGGCTAAGCTGCGCAGAGTCACTCAAGGACGCAGGGCATTCGGTCGCAGTTTTCGACAAGGGCCGCGGCCCCGGCGGACGCATGTCGACCCGGCGGTTGCAAACACCGCTGGGTGCGGTGGCGTTTGATCATGGTGCGCAGTATTTCACGGCGCGGAATCCCGCTTTCCGGCGGTTGGTTGGCGAATGGGCAGGCCTTGGGATTGCGGCGCTTTGGCCGGCTGCCGGGCCAGACGCCTGGGTTGGCGTGCCTGCGATGAATGAGATTATCAAGCACATGGCGCAATCTCACGCCGTTGCCTGGGGTCACGCTGTCACAGGCCTGGTTCGCACCGATCGCGAATGGTGGCTGATGGGTAAGGCCGGCCGCGTGGGACCTTACAATGCCGTCGTTCTGGCTATCCCGGCCGAACAGGCGGCTGCCATTCTATCGTTGCATGATTTTGCCATGATGCGGATTGCGCTCATGGCGCGATCGCAGCCCTCCTGGACCAGTATGTTCGTGTTCGATCGCCCGCTGGACGGCCTGCCGCTGGTGATGCGTAGCGGCGGCGATCTAGTCTGGGCAGCCCGCAACAGCGCGAAACCCGGCCGCTCAGGTCCTGAAGCATGGGTCGTGCAGGCCAGCGCATCATGGTCCCAAGGGCGGATCGATGCCTCGCAAGAAGACATATCGGCGGAGCTTCGGGCCGCGTGGTCGCAAGCGGCTGGTTGCGTGATCCCCGAACCGGTTGCTGCCGCCTCGCACCGCTGGCGCTACGCGCTCTCGGCCGGCACTGGGGACGGCGCCCTGTGGAACCAGAGCATCGGGCTCGGGGTTTGCGGAGACTGGCTGCTTGGTCCCCGCGTCGAATGCGCATGGCTCTCGGGCCAGATGCTGGCCAACCGTTGTATCGGGTCAGGGGAGGCGACCGATGGGGCAAGCGCTACGCCGCCTGGATTGCTCGCTCCGGCCGGGAAGATCGAGTGACTGGTCGAGCGCCCGCGCGGGCGGTGCCTTTGCGAGGCGACTTTTTCGCCGTATTTTGAGAGCCCGCTCAAGCAGCATCCGTAACATGGTCCAAAGGCCATATTGATGGCGGGCATACCAGCTAGTAACCGATAACAATAAAGAAGTTTAGTCGAAAACAGATCGACTGATCGGCAGAGAAGTTATTGTGGTGAGCCAGTGAACAGTTCCGCGAGAAACCTCTCCGCAAAATGGGAGAAGTGGCATGAGAAATTTTATTGTCTTTGTATGGAATTACATTTTTGACCATGAGGTTAGCCCACTGCGCCACATCCCTGATTTTGGCGTAAGGCAAATGGTCCTGCAAATGCTTGGCTGGATGTGGGCGTTGGCGTTTTCGCTTGCGATCGGAAGTTACACGTTCTTGGTCGCAAGCATGGTTGGCCACGCGATTCTGATCGCCGCAGTGGCGGTAACGGTTGCAACCTACTCGGCTGCTGCAACGCGGCCGAAATTGTTCATGTCTCGGGCAAACCGCCGGGCGATTATTGATCTCAAATGATCGGATAATAGACGCGGGTTCTCGAACCAACTTCTGTCGTCCTCAGACGTGTTTCGCGTCAACTAACGCTGGGATAAGCGGACAAAAACGGGGCGAGCCGCAACGCGACCCGCCCCGTTGTTTTTTGGTCGCGAATTCAGATCCGCTCGATGATGATCGCTGGGGCCATGCCGCCAGCCGCGCACATGGTGACCAAGCCGTAGCGACCTCCAGACCGTTCCAACTCATCCAGCGCGGTGCCGATCAAGATCGATCCGGTCGCGCCGATCGGATGGCCGAGCGCACAGGCACCCCCGTTGATGTTGACCTTGTCGCGATCCAATTTGAGGTCGCGGATGAATTTTTCGGCGACCACCGCAAAAGCCTCGTTGATTTCCCACACATCGATATCGGCGGTAGTCAGGCCAGCTTTTTCTAGCACCTTTTGCGCAGCCGGAACCGGCGCGTTGAGCATTAGCGTGGGATCATCGCCCTGGTTAGCATAGGCCACGATCCTGGCCCGCGGCTTAAGGCCATGCTTGTCAGCATATTCCTTTGAGGTGATTAGCAGTGCGGCTGCACCATCGACCACGCCCGAGCTGTTGCCAGCATGGTGGACGCCTTTCCATTCAAGTTCAGGGTAGCGCCGCTGGATCTGCTTGCGGAAGGTGGTCCCGCCGCCCAGATCGAAATCGGCGATGCCATCAAAGCTGGCCTTCAGCGCGGCAAGGCCCTCGGCGGTGGTTTCAGGGCGGGGGAACTCCTCGTGATCCAGCGCAACCGAGCCATCGTCATTGTAAACGGTGATCAGCGATTTATCGAACCGGCCTTCGCGAATCGCGCGGTCGGCGCGTTCCTGGCTGACCAGCGCCAGCGCGTCGAGTTCATGACGGCCAATCCCCTCGCGCGCGGCAATCGCATCGCCGCAGACACCCTGGTGCGATTGGGGGTGAATTTCATCGAGCGCCGCGTTGCCCGAGCCCATCCCCAGTGGCTTGATCCCGGCATTGGCTTCTGCCGCGCCCATCGCCGAAGTATAGCTCATCATCTCGGTTCCGCCGGCGATGACGCAATCTTCCATCCCCGACATGACCGTTGCCGTCGCGAAATTAACCGAGCTGATCCCGCCGCCGCAGAACCGGTCAAGCGTAGTGCCACTGGCCCTGGTGTCATAGCCAGCTGCAAGGGCTGCCATCCGGCCCAGATCGCCGCCCTGCTTGCCTTTTTGCGTTGACGTTGACCAGATGATGTCGTCGACTGTCGCGGTATCGAGGTTGTTCCGCTCCTTGATCGCCTTGAGAACAGTCGCTGCAAGATGCTGTGGGTGGAGGTGCGAAAGCGCGCCCTTGCCTGGTTTGCCAACCCCGCGCGGGGTTCGGACTGCGTCGATAATATAGGCTTCGGCCATGGGTTGTTCCTTGATCGGGGTTTAACCGGACGATTAATCCTGGCTGGGTCGTATCGCAAGAGGAATCCGTTGCGCCGCGCCGACGATGCTGCCAATCGCACAGCCATGCATGAAACCCGCGTCCTCCCCCTCGAAAACGTTCACAACTTCCGTGATTATGGCGGCTACACCGTTGCTGGTGGTGGCCGGGTAAAACACGGATTGCTGTGGCGTTCTGGCGAACATGGCGGGGCAACCGAAGCGGATCTTGCAGCAATTGGCGCGCTTGGCCTGGCCACAGTCTACGATCTGCGCGGCAATGGCGAGCGCGCTGCGAATCCCTGCCGCCGCCCTGCAGGTTTCGCGGCCGAGGTCGTGTTCCACGATGGCGAAACCGCCGGTCTGGCGCTGCATGTCGAGGCAGCCACGGGCGTGATCGACCAAGCCGGCGCGCGGACGGCGATGCAGCGGCTCTATCGCGACATCGCCTTTCGGCCCAATCTGGTCCCGATCCTCCGGCGCTATTTTGAGGGTCTGGCCCGGCGTGACGGGGCGAGTGTGGTCCATTGCCTGGCCGGCAAGGATCGCACCGGCTTTGCCGTGGCGATGCTGCATCATGCGCTTGGCGTGCACCGCGATGACATCATGGCTGATTACATGCTGACCAATATCGCAGGGAACATTGATCGCCGGATTGCCGCCGGCTCGTCTGCCATTCGTGAACGGCACGACCAGATCAGCGATGCCACCATTCGCACCCTGATGGGGGTCGAGGCGGAATATCTGGACGCCAGCTTCGCCGCTATCCAGCAGCGCCATGCCAGCGTCGATGCCTATCTGGCCGAAGTTCTGGGGCTCGATGGAGAAGCTCGTTCCGCTTTGGCAGATCGCTTCATCGAGGCCTGATCACAGGAAGTCGCGCAGCTCGCCCATGAACCGGTCGTACTGATCGTGGTGAAGCCAGTGGCCGGCGTTTTCGAATTCGACAACCCGAGCGGTCGTGAAGACATCGGCCCTTCCATCCTTCTTCGGGTTGGAGGCCCAGCTATCCGCCCCGTAAAGCAGCAGCATCTGACAAGTTATTGCCTTCCATAGATCGTTAGTCCGCTCTTCCGGCAAATCGTCAAACGGCCAGACGTTGAGATAGGGATCGAACTTCCAGCTCCAGGTGCCGTCCTCGTTCCGGCTGGCGCCATGGATGGTGAGGTGGCGGGCCTGTTCGTCGGTCAGGAAGGCGTTTTCCTCCTTCATCCGGGCATAGGCCGCCTCGATTGTCGGATAGCGGCGCGGGATTCGTCCTGCGGCCTTGCGGCGATCCTCGATCCAGTTGCGGAACCGGCTGGCATAACCCGCTGCCTCGCGCTCAGCGCGAACCTTGGGGGAAGGGCCTAGTCCTTCGATATTGACGAATTTGCGCACCTTCTCGGGATAAAGCCCGACGAAACGCGTCGCGATGTTGCCGCCCAGCGAATGGCCGACAATCGTCACCTCATCCTGCCCCAGCGTGTGGACCAGCTGGGCGAAATCACAGACGAAGGCGTTCATGTCGTAATTGCCGTCAGGCGCCCAGGCACTGTCGCCATGGCCGCGCAAATCGGGCGCAATGACGTGCCAATCCTTGGCCAGCTCTTGCGCCACCCAATCCCAGCTGCGGCAATGATCGCGCCCGCCATGCTGGAGAATCAGCTTGGGCGCCTCAGGGTTGCCCCAATCGACATAATGAAGCCGCAGGCGCTGGGAGGTGAAACTGTTCGAGGTCGGGCCGTGTGGGGTCATGGCGCGTGGCTTTGCGCGCTGAGGGCGGCGGCGTCAATGTGCCGGGTAAAACCAGCGACGTGCAGTTTGCGTCGAGCAGCGTGCATCCCTACATGACCGGGCCGACATGGCCGGGTCAACCCGAGAACGAGAGTAACTATGACCACGCACACAACGCGGATGCTGATAATCGGTTCGGGGCCTGCCGGGCTTTCCGCCGCAATTTATGGTGCGCGGGCGGGCATGCTGCCGATTGTAGTGCAGGGGCTTCAACCCGGCGGGCAATTGACCATTACCACAGATGTCGAGAACTACCCTGGCTTCCGCGATGTGATTCAGGGCCCATGGCTGATGGAAGAAATGCAGGCCCAGGCCGAGCACGTTGGCACGCGGATGTTGTGGGACACGATAATCTCCGTCGATCTTTCCGGATCGCCCTTCCGCGCGATTGGCGACAGCGGCGACATTTATGAAGGCGATACGCTGGTGATCGCCACCGGCGCGCAAGCCAAATGGCTGGGGGCGCCGGGTGAGCAGGAACTTTCCGGTAAGGGCGTATCGGCCTGCGCCACTTGCGACGGGTTTTTCTACCGCGGCAAGAAAGTGGTGGTAATCGGCGGCGGCAACACCGCGGTGGAGGAGGCGCTGTACCTCACCAATCACAGCCAAGACGTCACCGTAATCCACCGCCGCGATAGTTTTCGCGCTGAGAAGATCCTTCAGGACCGCCTGTTTGCCCATCCCCACATCAAGGTATTATGGAACAAGCTGGTAGATCACTTCATCGGCGAAGCGGCCAATGGCGGGTTGAGCAGCGTTGCGCTGATCGACACGGCGACCGGATTGAGGTCGATCGAACCGACCGACGGCGCGTTCGTCGCAATCGGCCATGCTCCAGCGACCGAGCTATTCAAGGGTAAGCTTGAGATGGACGAGAGCGGTTATTTGCTGGTTACCCCGGGCACGCCCAAGACCGAGATTCCCGGCGTTTTCGCCTGCGGGGATGTCATGGATCACGTTTATCGTCAGGCAGTGACGGCGGCGGGCACCGGTTGCATGGCGGCGCTCGATGCAGAACGCTTCCTCGCAGAGCGGGATTTTGCCGCTGCGAAAGCCTTGGCAGAAGCCTAATCGCGCAGCGCTGCCACAAGCTGCTCACGCAACCACGCTTGCGCTGACGGTTCGACGAAGCTGTGCGAAGCTTGGGGACAGATCCGCAACCGCGCGTCGCGCTTGTCCCAATGAGTGAGGAATTCTTGCGCCGTGCGATCACGCTCCGCCAGCAGGATCGTCGTCGGCCCGGCAAATTCATCCAGCTTTTGCGTCAGTTCCCGTGCCAAAGTGCTGGGCGGCGGGGCAGGGCGGGCAGCATCCCGCAGGCTGCCAAGCAACTGGGCAAGTGAGATTTTGCCCTTCACAAGCCGAAGCAGCGCACCCGGGTCCCTCAGGCGGCGCAGATAATGCGAGCGAACCGCAGCAGACGGCAGCGCGGTGTTCCCGTCCGTCGCCTCGCCGCTCGGCATTTCATCGATCGTCCAGGGATTGGCGAGGACCAATCCATCGCAGCCGCCGCCGCTGGCCAGCATGAGCGCGCTTGCTCCATCGCAATTGCCGTAGCCCACGACGCGGCGAAGGACGGGGACATGAGCGCGAAAGGCGCTGAGTGCCGCGGCAATGTCAGGCGCGGCGCTGCGATAGCCGCCATTCGGCCCGTCGCTATCGCCCACTCCGCGCCGGTCAAAGCGGAACACCGGAAAACCCGCTGCCGCAATCGCTTTAGCCAACAAGGCCTGGCTGCCCCACGGGCCAGAGCGAATTTCGTTGCCGCCGCTGACGATCAGCAATCCAGTAGAACTAGACGATATATCAAGTGTCCCGAGCAAATTGTTGCTTTCGCAAGAAATACTGACAATCCTGCGGCTCATCCACCGATTCCCATCGCAATAACCGCCGCCAGCGCATCGGCCTGGGCGCGGTCTTCACCAGGTTCTGCGCGCAGCCACAGTCCGCCGCCGCCGATCAGTTCCTGATCGAGTGTCACCAGTTGGTCCGAGGCGCGAGGGAGCAGCCCCTGCAGATCGCGGAGCATCCCGGCCGACAGCGGATAGCCGCCCAGGTCGAGCCCGCTTTCCAGCCCCGCCGCGAGCAGCTGTTCCGAGTTTTCCTCCCGCCCCGCCTCGCGTGAGGAGAAGATCCGGGCGCGTAGCAGTTGCCGCAGGATTGTGGCCCCTTTGACGGGAGCATAATGCCAGCCAGGCAGTCCGCCCGGCATGACCAGCCCGCCGCCGCGGATTGCCAGCAGCCGGGTCGCGCCGAACTGCGCCGCCGCCGCCTGCATCGCATCGGACCAGTCGACCGAGGTCATTTCACTCAGATTCTGGAGGCTTTCGTTGCAACCCGGAAGGTCAGGCAAAAAGCTCTCAACTCCTGCACCGTCCAGCCGCCGCATCACCTCGGCGGTGAACCGGCGCATCCGGTTGGCTTCATCAAACAGCGCAGGGATGATTAGCAGCCGCTGAGAGCGGCCCTGATCGAACGCGACAGCCAGTTCCTCAGCTGAACCGCCAGAAGGCAGCGGGCAGAGGTAGCTGGAAACTTTCATCAGGCAGCCCGCTTGGCCTCGGCAAAAGCGAGCAGCGAGCCAAAGCTCTCCAGCAGATCGCCATCGACCTCATCATCGTCGATGACGATGTCGAGCCGGTCCTCCAGTTCGGTCAGCAACCCCGCCACTGCCATCGAATCGAGTTCGGGCAGATGGCCAAACAAGCCGGTGCCGGCGGTAAAATGCTCCGCCTGGCCAGTTTTGAGGCCAAGCACGTCGGTCAGGATCCGGCGCAACAATGTATCGATTTCGGAGCGCATATCCCCTCCCGGGCGTTCGTTTGGCTGACGCGGCGCGGTCTAGCCATCGACGTGCCTGCGTGCAAGGCGGCACAGTGCAGATCTGGCGAGATGCGGCCAGCTGCGCGGGCGGGCTGGATTAAAAAGATCGAGCCGGTAGCGCGGGCGGACGTGTTCCATCCAGTCACGCTTATAGCCATCGTCGCCGGTGCCGAAATCGATCATCCTCACCGCGTCGCGGTCGATGACGTGGGCAAACAGCGCTGCCGACAGCGTTGTCCCAGGCGAAAGCGGTTTGGCTTGGTCGGTATGAGCAAGTTTGTGGATATAGGCGGTCCCGCCCTCGACGGTCCAAAGCTGCGCGGCCACGGCGCGGCCTTCGTGGTGCGCGACAGCAAGGCGGAGACGACCAGCCGCGCCTTCCTCCATGGCAAAGCGGCGCAGGAATGCGGGTGAACCCTCGCCGGGTTTCCAGCTGTCTGTATAAATCTTGGCGTAATCTGCCCAGGCGCCCTCGTCGAAGGTGGTGTGAATTGACACGGCAACCTTGCCGGCCTTGCGCCGCAAGGTGGTGCGTAGCTGGCCGGGCCGTGCGGATATGAATTCGGCATAATTATAGTTGTTTACAACGAGAATGTGATTCAAGTCGCAAGCCTTGCGCTGCATCTGCCAGCCAGCATCGGCAAAGGCCTGCGCCACAAGACTCGCCTCGCCGCCTTCGTCCGGCAGCGGGGCCAGGGTGATCCGCCACGCCCGGCGTTTCAGGTCGCGCGCGAGCGCACAGAGCAGGGCTCGGCCATTTGCCCCCTCGCTGATTATCGGACGCAGGGTGAAGCTGTACCAGTTGGTGAGGCCGTGGAGGTGCCCGGTACCGGCTTGCAGCGGAAGAACAGCCAAATCGATGCCCTCACGGGCGACCGCGAGCATCGGGACAAGGCCGCATTCCGCCTCCAGCGCCTGCCACCATCCCAGCCGATCAAACGGCACCGAGCATGGCCCCGCACCAAGCAGGGCAGCAAGCTGCGCATCGGCTTGCACTTCTTTAAGATCATCGTGATATTCGATGGCGATCAACCGCCCGATCCCCCTGCCTGGAGCCTCACCCAAACCGTGCGCGTCGAAGCTGACAATCCGATCCGGCCGCTTGACCACCTCGTGCTGCGCGGAGCCGACGACGCCCCCGCGCTCGTTCTGCGCAAGGAGGTGCTTAGCTACAAGGACTTAAGGATGCGTGTCTCCCGCCTGGCCGGGTGGCTGCGCGGGCAAGTGCCGCAAGCAGGCGGACGCGTGGCGAGCTGGGCGGCAAAGGGTGAACTGACATGCTTACTGCCGCTGGCTGCGGCGCGGGCTGGCTTGGTCCATGTCCCGGCAAATCCGCTGCTCAAGCGGGCACAAGTCGCTCATATCCTCGCCGATAGCGGCGCCAGCTTGCTGGTTGCTACACCCTCGCGGCTGGCGTCGCTCGAACCGGGCGATGTGCCCGATGGTTGTACCGTCTTGCCCGAAGCAGCAGCGCTGACTGGCCAGACAGAGCTACCTCCATCGTCGGCCAACCCCGATGATCTGGCGGCGATTCTGTATACCAGTGGCTCGACCGGGCGGCCCAAAGGGGTGATGCTCAGCCACGCCAATATGTGGCTGGGTGCCGAAAGTGTGGCCACCTACCTTGGAATTTCCAGCGATGATTGCACGCTGGCCGTGCTGCCGCTGTCGTTCGATTACGGCCAGAACCAGCTATTTTCCAGCTGGTATGCCGGGGCGAGCGTCGTGCCGCTCGATTACCTCACGCCGCGCGATGTGGTGAAAGCCGTTGGGCGCCACGGTGTGACCACGCTTGCTGCCGTGCCGCCACTGTGGATCCAGCTGGCGGAGCAGGACTGGCCGCCCGAAGCTGCGGCAATGCTGCGGCGCCTGACCAATACCGGCGGGGCGCTGACGCCGGATCTGGTTACACGATTGCGCTCGATGTTCCCGGAGGCGCGGCTGTTCGCGATGTACGGGCTGACCGAAGCGTTCCGCTCGACCTATCTGGATCCCTCACTGGTGGATCGGCACCCGACCTCGATCGGCAAGGCGATCCCGCATGCCGAAATCCTGGTGATGGCCGATGATGGTACACTCGCCCGCGACGGTGAGGAGGGTGAGCTGGTTCACTGCGGGCCATTGGTGGCACAAGGCTATTGGCAGGATCCGGAGCGCACAGCCGAGCGGTTCAGGCCGGCTCCGGCGTTGTCGCGCTATGGCGGCACGGCGGCATGGTCTGGCGACCGGGTCAGGCGCGAGGCGGACGGACTGCACTATTTCGTCGGTCGCCGCGATGCGATGATCAAGAGCGCAGGCAACCGGATCAGCCCGCAGGAAATTGAGGATGCAGCGCTGGCCAGCGGCCTGGTGGCTGAGGCGGTGGCGTTGGGTCTTCCCGATGCGCGGCTGGGGCAGGCAGTTCACTTGATCGTCCGGGCCGCGCCCGATAGTTCAGATGCCATGCTATCTTTGCCGCGTATTCTATTGCAGGAACTTCCGAATTTTATGCAACCGAAACAGATTCATTGGCGCGTGGCCATGCCGATCGGACCCAATGGCAAGATTGACCGGACCGGCCTCTATGCGGAACTGGCGGCATGAAGCCGCTTGGGCCGATCCCGGCAGGATTTACCGCGATTGATGGTGAACTGGTGATCGATGGCCGCAAAGTCTCGGCCCTGGTGGCACAGGCAGGATCAACGCCATTGTTCGTCTATTCCGCCGCGCTTCTGCGCCAGCGCGTCGCCGCTCTGCGCGCCGCCATGCCGGAGCGATTGGCGATACATTATGCCGTGAAAGCAAATCCATTCAGGCCTCTGCTTCAAGTGATGTCAGAGCTGGTAGACGGCTTCGATATTGCCTCTGGCGGAGAGTTGGCGCTGGTCAAGGATGCCGGAATTGCCCCGTCGCTGGTCAGCTTTGCCGGTCCGGGCAAGCGCGATGATGAGCTGGAGTCGGCTATTGCCGCTGGCGTTACACTCAATCTTGAATCCGAAGGTGAAGCGACGCGGGCGTTGCGGATCGCCGATCGATTGGGCCAATCCCCGCGGTTGGCGGTGAGGGTCAATCCCGATTTCGATCTCAAGGGTTCGGGCATGAAGATGGGCGGCGGGGCCAAACCGTTTGGCGTCGATGCGGAGCGAGTACCCGCTCTGGTCCGCCAAATCATTGCCAGCGGTGCGGAATGGCGCGGGTTTCATATTTTTGCCGGTAGCCAGTCGCTCGATACCGCGGCGATCATCGAAACGCAGCGCCAAACGCTCGATTTGGCAGCGCGGCTCGCTGAAGACATCGGGATTGCCTTGCCGCATTGCAATCTGGGCGGGGGCTTCGGAATCCCCTATTTCCCCGGTGACAAGCCAATCGACATCGAACAGATCGGCGCGGCGTTGGCGGATCGGTTCGCGGTGCTTCCCGAAATCCTCAAGGAAACTCGATTCGGTATTGAGTTGGGTCGCTATCTAATCGGTGAGGCTGGCGTTTATCTAACCCGGATTATCGATCGCAAGCATAGTCACGGGGAAATATTCCTGGTCACCGATGGCGGTCTCCATCACCAGCTGGCCGCTTCGGGCAATTTCGGGACAGTAATCCGCCGCAACTACCCGGTGGCGATTGCGAGCCGGTTTGACGCGCCGGTGGAAGAACAGGCCTCGGTGGTCGGGTGCCTGTGCACACCGCTTGACCGTTTGGCCGACAAAGCTGGCTTCCCCACCGCCCAGGAAGGCGATCTGGTCGCGGTGTTCTGTGCGGGAGCTTATGGTGCCACCGCCAGTCCGGCGATGTTCCTTGGCCAGGGTCCGGCCACTGAGCTGCTGATTTAACGATTGCCCCGCATCGTGTCCCGATTTGGGACCAGGCGAAGGAAACCGCCGGAATTCTGCGGAATCTCCTCAAGACTAACGCAATATTCACCCTTTTTGGCGATAGCGGAGACCGAATAGCCGGGCCTTCGTGCGGGAAGGGCATGCCCAAGCGGCGGCGCGGCAGTGATTGAGGAAATACCCGATGCCTAAGATCCGTCTCTCCAGCCTGCTCGCCAGTAGTGCGGTGCTGAGCTTGTCGCTGACCGGCTGTGCCGGCTCGTCGAGCGGACCGCAATTGCCCGCCGCGTCCTTTGTGGCGATGCAGGAAGGTCCGGGAGAAGCCTATGTCATCGGTCCCCTGGATGAGCTGACGATCTTCGTCTGGCGCAATCCCGAACTGGGTGCGAGCGTGCAGGTCCGGCCCGACGGGCGGATTACCACGCCGCTGATCACCGACATGCCGGCGGTGGGCAAGACCCCCTCGATGCTGGCCGAAGACCTCAAGCTTCAGCTTTCGCAATATATCCAGGAGCCGCTGGTGTCGGTGATCGTGAACAAGTTCGCGGGCACGTTTTCGCAGCAGGTCCGGGTTGTCGGTGCGACGGAAAAACCTGCTTCGCTACCTTACCGGGCCACTATGACCCTGCTCGACGCGATGATCTCGGTTGGCGGCCTGTCGGAATTTGCCGCAGGAAACCGGGCCAAGCTGATCCGCTTCGACAAGGAAAGCGGGCGGCAAAAGGAATATGCGCTGCGGCTGGGTGATTTGCTGCGCAAGGGCAACAGCAGTGCCAATGTCATGCTGATGCCGGGCGACGTCATCATCATTCCTGAAAGCACATTCTGAGGAAGGCGCCGACAGGTCCGCAACGATGAACAGCATGTTTGATGAATTGCGCGCAGCGCTGCATTCGGTCTGGCACCGCCGCTGGCTGGCGCTTGGCGTCGCCTGGCTGATTTGCTTGCTGGGCTGGCTGGTGGTTGCGATGGTGCCCAACACCTATGAATCGCGGGCGCGCATCTTCATCCAGCTTGATGACGCGCTGGCCGAACAAATCGGTATCGGCACGGGTGATCGCAAGCGCGATATCGAGCGCGTAAGGCAGACGCTGACCAGCGCGGTCAACCTCGAAAAGGTCGTCCGTTCGACCAAGATCAACGAGACTGTGACCACGCCCAAGCAGATGGAGAACACGGTCCTCTCCTTGGCCAAGCGGATCAAGGTCAGAAGTGAGCAGGAAAACCTGTTCGAGATCACCGCCATTTCCAGCGATGGTTCGCTGTCCGATGCCGAAAACGCCAAGCTGGCGCAGGAAATCGTCCAGAAGATGATCGACATCTTCCGCGAGGAAAACCTGTCTGGCGGGCGCGGCGAAATGTCGGGCACGATCGATTTCATGGATCAACAGCTGGCCGATCGGCAAAAGCAGCTGGAATCGGCTGAACAGAAACGCCTGATCTTCGAAGCGCAGAACCCGATGCTGGCTCAGGGCGGGACTTCGGTGATCCAGCGGCTTGAGGCGAGCCGCGCCGAATTGCGCGGGATCGATGCCGATCTGGCTGCGGCGCAGAGCGCCCTTGCCGCAATCAACGGCCAGCTTGCCGGAACGCCCTCCACCCTTGTCGGCGTTGGTCCGATGGGCGGTGCGCGCGGCGCACTGGCTCAGGCCCAGGCCGACCTTGCGGCGATGCGCGCGCGCGGCCTGACCGAAAACCATCCCGATGTGATTTCGGCCAAAAACCAAGTCAATGCGCTCCGTGCTGCGGCCGCAGCCGAAGGCAATGGCGGCGGAGGGAGGATACCCAATCCGGCGCATAGCTCGCTGCAGTCGATCAAGGGCGAACGTCAGGCCAACGTTCAGGCGCTCAGCGCTCGGCGGGCGTCGGTCCAGGCAGAACTATCGCAAATTACGGCGCAGCAGTTTTCCAATCCCCAAGTGGCGGCGGAACAGCAACGGATCAATCGCGACTATGATGTGCTTAAACAGCAATATGACAAGCTGCTGCAGGACCGCGAACAGCTGCGGCTGCGCGGGCAGGTTGAGACTGAACGCAATGCGGTGAAGTTCCAGATCATCGATCCACCGACCAGCCCGCGGGCGCCGGTCGCGCCCAATCGCCCGCTGGTGCTGTTCGGCGTGCTGATTGCCGGCATCGGGGCTGGTATCGGCGGGGCCTTCGCCATGGGGCAATTGCGCTCGACCTTTGCCACCACCGCCAAGCTGGAACGCGCGATGGGCCTACCGGTGCTCGGTGCAATCACCCGGACGCTGACCGACGCAGGCCGGGACATCCGCGCGAAGCGGCTCAAATATTTCATCGCTGGCAGTTCTGCGCTGGGCGGATTGTTTGTTGTGCTGCTGACGGCCGAATTCGTTCAGCGCGGCATGGTCGCGTGAGGGGGTAAGCATGACCGAACAGAGCAAGATCCCGGTGCCCCCGCCCAGCGAGCAAGGCCCTGAAACAGGGGGCAACAAGGCAACATTGATCGAACGGGTTGTTCGCAACTACGATCTGGTGCGGCTGAGCCCGCCACCGATCCCGGAGGCGGTGTTGGCATATTCCGCCCAGCGAGTCGGGCGCTATCGCCGTGAGGCTGGCGCAGATACTGAGCCACTCGAAGCGGTTATGGCCGAAGTCATCAGCAACGCACCGGCGCCGCAAGGCGCGGCGGCCGCCAAAACGGTGCCCTTGCAGTTTGCCGGACCGCGCCACAAAATCAGCCGCCAACACCTGCGCGATCAGGGTTTGATCGTGCCCGAAGGCAGCATCACCGCGCTGCTCGAAGAGTTTCGGATCGTCAAGCGCCAGCTGCTGCTCGCCGCGGCCGAGCTTAGCCAGCACGGCATGAGTGCCGCGGCGCAGCGCGTGCTGATCTGCTCGCCTCATCCCGGTGAAGGCAAGACTTACACGTCGGTCAATCTCGCGCTGTCGATTGCAGCCGAGAAGGACAGCGAAGTGCTGCTGGTCGATGCCGACTTTGCCAAACCTTCGATCTTGTCTGTGCTGGGTTTGCCGGGCGGACCCGGATTGATGGATGCGCTGGCTGACCCCTCAATCGATGTGGCGGATTGCGTGCTCGGGACCGATATCCCTGGCCTGTGGGTGCTGCCTGCGGGCAATGCGACCAATTCGGACAGTGAATTCCTCTCCTCCGCACGCACCGAGTCCGTGCTCAACCGCCTCACTGAAGGTGCACCCAATCGCTTCGTAATCTTCGATTCGCCCCCGGTACTGGCCGCTTCGCCCGCAGCGGAACTGGCCAAATACGTTGGTCAGGCAGTCCTGGTGGCCCGCGCTGACCGGACTGGCCAGGGCGCGCTCGAAGATGCCGTTTCGCTGCTGTCGGGATGTCCGAACATGCAGCTGCTGCTCAACGCCGTTCACTTCAGCCCGAGCGGTCGCCGCTTCGGCTCGTATTACGGATATCGGGGATGATCACCTTGTCACGCCTGTCGAACCGGCTGGCCACACTGGCAGTTTGCCTCGTGCTTGGCGCGCCCGTCGCGGTCCGGGCCCAGACCTTGCCTTATGGCGACACCGCTGCTCCGGCGAGCGGCGAGGATGGTGACGCCGTCACATCCGCTCAGCCGCGCCGATTGGACCGGGTCAAGATCACGCCTTATATCGAGGCCGGACAGGTCGCGACGGCGGAGCTTTCACCGGGCAATGATACGGTAACCTATTCGATCATCACCGCTGGCGTCGATGCTGCAATCAGGGGCCGTAACAACCAAGGTTCGGTCTCGCTGCGTTATGAACGGCGGATCGGCTGGGCCAACACCTCGAACAATGGCGATACGATCAGCGGCATCGCCCGCGTTTCTGCCGCTGTCGTTCCCCGGATGCTGACTATCGAGGCGGGTGCGATTGCGGCGCGCAGCAAGGTAGAGAACAACGGCGCGGCTGTGTTCGGCCCGCTTGATCTAAGCGATGCGGTGACGCAGGTCTATTCGGTCTACGCTGGGCCTTCGCTATCCACGCAGGTTGGCGATGTTGCAGTGAGCGGCGGGTACCGGATCGGCTATACCCGCGTGGAGAGCCCCGATGCGGTGATTTCGGCCCCCGGGCAGACGCCGGTGGATGTGTTTGATGATAGCATCGTCCACAGCGCGAATATCCATGCCGGGACCAAGGTGGGTGATGTCCTGCCGGTCGGTATCGGGGCAGGGGCAGGCTATAATCGCGAAGATATCTCCAATCTCGATCAACGGATCGAAGATTTCCACGCGCGTGCCGATGTCACAGTGCCGGTCACCAGCGAAGTGGCGCTGGTTGGCGGGGTTGGCTGGGAAAAGGTCCAGGTTTCCAGCCGCGATGCGGCGCGCGATATCAATGGCGTTCCGCTGGTGGGGGGCGATGGCCGCCTGATCACCGACAAATCGGTGCCGCGGGTTTTGGCCTATGACGTCAGCGGGCTGATCTGGGATGCAGGGGTGGTCTGGCGGCCGAGCCGCCGCACGGCTTTCGAAGCACATGTCGGCCGGCGCTATGGCAGCACCACCTATTATGGCAGCTTCGCCTATGCTCCAAGCGCGCGCAGCAGCCTGAATGTCTCGGTCTATGACAGTATCAGCGGCTTTGGCAGCCAGATGAACGCCGCACTGGCGGGACTGCCTACTCAGTTCGAAGCTGCGCGAAACCCGCTGACCGGCGATATCAACGGCTGTGTCATAGCGCAGGCGCAAGGTAACTGCCTCGCCGGGGCACTCGGTTCGGTTCGCTCCTCGGTGTTCCGCTCACGCGGGGTGATGGCCAGCTATGGCGTGAGCCTTGGCCGGTTTCAGGCCGGGGTCGGAGCCGGCTATGACCGGCGCAAGTTCATCGGTGCCCCCGGTACGATCCTCGCGGTCGCCAATGGGGTGATCGATGAGAACTACTGGGCGGCGGCCTATCTCAACGGTGTGATCGATCGCAATTCGAAATTCAGCACCAATCTGTACTCCAACTGGTACCAAAGCGGAGACGCCTTGGCTGGTCAAGTCAGCGCAATTGGCGCAACCGCCGCCTATTATCGCTCGATCACCAATCACCTGACCGCCACCGCGGCCCTGGGTATCGATGGGGTCAACCGCGAAAAGCTGCAGGACGTCTGGTCAGCCTCGGCGCTGGTTGGCGTGCGTTATTCCTTCTAAGCCTGATGGAGTGAATTGTAATGTTCGATGATTTCTACGGGCTCTCCGGGCGGCCGTTCCAGCTTACCCCCGATCCGGCGTTTTATTTCGAGAGCCTGACGCACCGCAAGGCGCTGTCCTATCTGGGCTATGGCCTGGCTCAGGGTGAGGGCTTCGTGGTGATCACCGGAGAGGTTGGCGCGGGCAAGTCCACCTTGGTCGCGCATCTGATGGCGACGATCGATCCAGCGCGATTGACTGCGGCTCAGGTCGTTACCAGCAAGCTTGATGGTGAGGAGCTGGTTCATGTCGTGGCACAGGCGTTCGGTCTGATCGTCGCAGGCCATGACAAGGCCTCCGCGCTTGGCGCGATTGAAGCTTTCCTCCATGACGAGGCCCGGGCGGGCCGCCGCTGCTTGCTGGTGGTCGACGAATCGCAGAACCTTTCGATCGAGGCACTGGAAGAGCTGCGGATGCTTTCGAACTTCCAGCTGGGCGCGCATCCGCTGCTCCAGACGCTGTTGCTGGGGCAGCCCGAATTCCGCAGCCTGATTCAGGATCATCCGCTGCTTGAACAGCTGCGTCAGCGGGTGATCGCCGCACATCACCTCGATGCGATGGAAACCGGCGAAGTGCAGCCCTATGTCGAGCACCGCCTCAAATGCGTCGGCTGGGATGGCAATCCCGCGTTTGAACCGCGGATCTTTGCTGAGCTTTACGAAGCGTCGGGCGGCGTGCCGCGCCGGATCAACCAGATCTGCAAC
>JANNAE010000064.1:0-20223 GCA_031383985.1 Novosphingobium sp.
TTTCTCAATGTCCATGTTATCAAGGACTTGCGCGCTCATCTCACGCTCGGTCAGCCCGCCGGTCAGCTGGATCAGCCGGTCAGCCAGGGTCGACTTGCCATGGTCAATATGGGCGATAATGGAGAAGTTACGGATCAGGGAAAGCTCAGTCATCCCGAGCCGTTAGCAGCGCTGCGATCAACTGTCAGCAGCCCATTCAGGCAGCGCGTCTGGCCTTGGGTTTCGGAGTGACCTGGCCGAACTTGGGAAGCGAGAAAGCGTTGCCACCGCCAAGCTGGGTGGGCAGCTGCATTCCTGGCGTCAGCGCCGCCACCGGCATCCCCGCCGCGGCCAGCACATAGGGCGAAATGCGATGGCGAGTGCAGAGCCCGCCGGCGCCGTCGTCAACCAGCGGACTCTCGAACTCCAGCCCCTGCGTTGACGCCGTTGAACGCCTTACCCTTGCAACAGCAAGCTGCCCCTCGCCGAAATCGACCACGAACTGGGTTCCGCTTGGCACATCCATCAGCCCTTCGATCATCGCTCCGTTGCACGAAAGATTGCGCATGGTGACTTCGTAACGGTGATCCTCGTGGATCACGCCGATCTTGCGGAACATTGTCCGCCGACCGGCACGATACTTGCCCGGCCCACTCGGCTCGATCACCCAATCACCGCTGGTCATCGCTGCGGATACTTCGTCGAATGAGACCGCGCGGGAATAGACGAAACCCTGAATCTGGCCGACGTTGAGCTTGCGCATCATTTCCAGCTCGTCCAGCGCCTCGATGCCCTCGGCGGTGGTGTCCATATCGAGCGCTTCGGCAAGGCTGACAATCGCCTTGATGATCGCGCCGTTGCGATTACCCGGTTCGGTGACGCCGCGGATAAAGCCCTGATCGATTTTGATCTTGTCGAACGGTGCCTTGCGCAGATACGCCAGCGACGAATAACCGGTGCCGAAATCGTCCAATACCAGCCGAACGCCTAGGTTCTTGAGCGCAGTAAACATCGTTTCGGTCGCTGCGTCGTCGGCCAGAAAGATCGATTCGGTCAACTCCAGCTCAAGCCGATCCGGAGCAATCCCTGAATTGGCGAGCGCTTGGGCGACAATTGTGGGGAAGGAGGTATTGCTGAACTGCGCCGGCGACACATTGACCGCGATGCGGAACGTGCCGGGCAGCCGCATGACTTCCTCGCACGCGCGGCGCAAAGCCCAGTCGCCCAATGCGGCGATCAGGTTGCAATCTTCGGCAATCGGAATGAACAGGGCTGGCGAAACCGGTCCCAGTTCCGGATGATCCCAGCGCATCAGCGCTTCCAGCGTGACCACCTGGTTTGACTGGGCATCGACGATGGGCTGGTAAGCCAGCTTGATCTGATCCGCCTGCAACGCATCGCGGAGATCGTCTTCGATCAGGCGGCGGCGCTCGGCCTCGCTGTGCAAATCGCTCGAATAAAACCGGAACTGGCCGCGCCCGCCGCCTTTGGAAGCATAAAGCGCAAGGTCGGCACTGCGCACCAGCTCTTCGCTGTTGACCCCATCATAAGGCGCGATTGCTATGCCGATCGAGGCACCGATGACACAACGGCTGCCATCGATCGAATAGGGTTGCGAAACGATCGCAATGATCGTCTTGGCGATTTCCCCAAGCCTGCCGCGATCGTCGATGTCAGGCAGAAAGACCTGGAACTCGTCCCCGCCCAAACGGCCGATCTCGCAGCCGTTTTCCTTTACGACGCGCTGAAGCCGCTGCGACACCTGTTTGAGCAGCTCGTCACCGGCCGGGTGACCCAGCGTATCATTGACCTGCTTGAACCGGTCCAGATCGATCATCATGATCGTGCAGCTGCGTTTGGCGACCTTGTAGGCGATCAAGGTCGAGGCCAGGCGCGTTTCCATCTTGTGACGGTTCGCCAGACCGGTGAGCGAGTCATACATTGCCAGCCGCGACGCATCGCGCTGTGACTGGCGGGTTGCGGTGACATCGGTCCCGTTGCCGCGATAGCCGATAAATTTACCCGCCGAGCTGAACTGCGGGCGGCCCGAAATCGACCACCACACTTCTTTGGCTTCCAGCGCGGCGCGGACCGACAGATCGATGAAAGTCTTGCGCGAACTCAGGATCAGCGGAAGTGTGCGCTCGATCGTATCATCTTCATCGCGATCAAGGATGAACAACGACTGGACCACGCGGCCAAGGATTTCACCGCGCGGCTTATTCAATTGAACAGCAACGCATTCGGAGATGTAGGTGATCTGCCCGTTGGCGTCGCTTGCCCAGAACCAGCCATTGCCCGATTGTTCATAATCGCGCAGCAGCAGCATGGCCTGCTCAAGTTCAGTGCCGGTGAGCACCGGCGCGGTAGGCTGCTCACTCCGCTCGGCTTTGTGACCAAGCAGGGAGCGAAGCCTTCCCAAACCATTGCCTTCAGTACCGCTCAATTGGCCACTTTCTTCGTGAAATTGCTGCTTATCCTTGCAGCCTTAGCCAAACTTGATTGCGGATTACCTAACGGCCGCATGGCATTCGGTTAGGCACCACGGCGAGCCATGCTTGAAATGCCAGCGGCGGCAGTGCATGCTCGCGCTGACTATGGCACCGAATGCAGGTTTGAGAGTTGGTCAAGGGGAGCGCGCCGATGGAATCTGAGTCGGCACAATCGGCCAAGGCGCCCTGATGCGCCATATCGCCATCATCGGCTCGGGTCCTGCGGGTTATTACACAGCTGAGGCCGCGCAAAAGCGCTGGGGCGATGATGTTCGCGTCGACATTTTTGACAAACTGCCCGTACCCTATGGCCTGATCCGCAGCGGGGTTGCGCCCGATCACCAGTCGATCAAGGGCGTCTCGCGGCGCTATGAAGCCACGGCCCTGTCGGACAATGTCCGGTTCGTCGGCAATGTCACCATCGGCCCGGATGTGTCGATTGCCGAACTTCAGGAGCTGTATGACGCGGTGGTGCTTGCCACCGGTGCGCCCAATGACCGTCCGATCGGCCTGCCGGGTGAGGATCTGGGCAATGTCTTCGGCAGCGCAGCCTTCGTCGGCTGGTATAACGGACATCCCCAGTTCGCCGGGCTAGATCCCGATCTCACCGGACATACCGCAGTTGTCATCGGGATGGGCAACGTCGCGCTGGATGTAGCCCGGATCCTCGCCAAAACCCGGGCTGAATTCGATGGCAGCGATATTGTCGGCCATGCCCTTGACCGGCTCGACGGGTCCAAGCTGCGCCGCATAGTGCTCCTCGGGCGCCGCGGGCCGCACCAGATCATGATGACGCCGAAAGAACTGGGCGAACTATCGCACCTGGCGCGCGCGGCACCGCGGGTCGATCCGCAGGATTTGCCCGATCCAGGCGACGATGCGTTGCTCGAGCCGGGCATCCGCAAGTCGGTCACGCACCTGCGCAGCTTCGCGGCCACCCCGGAAAGTCACTTCGCCGATATTGCGATCGAAATCGAATTCGATTTCTTCGCCGCCCCCAGGGCGATGCTCGGCAATGGCAAGGTCGAGGCGCTTGAGGTGGAGCGCACGGTGATCGAAGGTGGCCGCGCGGTTGGTACGGGCGAGATCTATTCCATCCCTGCCGGCTTGGTGGTGAGCTGCATCGGCTATCAGACCTCGCCGATCCCCGGGGTGCCGTTTGACGAACGCGCCGGGCGCTTCGCCAATGACGAGGGCCGCATCCTGCCCGGACTTTATTGTGTCGGCTGGGCGCGGCGCGGTCCGTCAGGCACGATCGGCACCAACCGTCCCGACGGCTTTGCCATCGTCGAGAAGATCGCCGAAGATTTTGCCAGCGGCACCAGCAAATCGGGCCGCCCCGGCTTTGATAGACTGGCACAAGAGCGCAGGCTCGACGTGGTGACGTTCCGAGACTGGAAAAAGATCGAGGAGGCCGAAGAGGCCCGCGCCCGGACCGGTGCTCCGCGCGAAAAATTCGTCGATGTGGCGGCGATGATTGCCGCACGCGGTTCGGTTTAAGCGATCAATTAAACTCGACTCACGCGAAATTCACTGACATTCTGCGGTCAAGCAAACCGGAGAGAGTCCATGCCCGCTTTCGATCTGATCATCCGCAACGGCATCATCGTCGATGGAACTGGCGCGCCCCGCTTTGCCGGTGACGTGGCCTTAAAGGACGGGCTGATCGCCCGGGTCGGCAGGGTTGAGGGCGATGCGTCCAGCGAAATCGATGCGGGCGGCAAAATCATCGCCCCCGGCTGGGTCGATATTCACACTCATTATGATGGTCAAGCCACCTGGGATGCGGAAATGGCGCCGTCCAGCTGGCACGGCGTCACCACGGTCGTCATGGGCAATTGCGGGGTCGGCTTTGCCCCTGCTGCGCCCGATCGGCACGAATGGCTGATCAGCCTGATGGAAGGGGTGGAGGACATCCCCGGCACCGCTCTGGCCGAGGGGATGAAGTGGAACTGGGAGACCTTCCCCGAATATCTCGACGCGCTGGAAGCGATGCCGCGCAGTATCGATGTCGGCACCCATGTCCCCCACGGCGCGGTCCGCGCCTATGTGCTGGGTGACCGCGAGCAGCCCGGCGCGGTGCCGACCGCCGATGACATCGAAAAAATGTCGGCGATTGTCGAAGAAGGCCTGCGCGCGGGGGCGCTGGGATTCTCGACCAGCCGGACGATTCTCCACAAGTCAATCGATGGCGAATTGGTGCCGGGAACCACGGCAACTGCAGAAGAGCTGATCCAGATCGGCCGAGCGATGGGCCGGGTCGGATTTGGCGTGTTCGAGATGGCGTCCGATCTCAAACGCGAATGGAACGAGTTCGAATGGATGGGCGCGCTCAGCCGCGAAACCGGACTGCCGGTGACCTTCGCCGCGCTCCAATCGATCGCCAAGGAACTGCCGCTGGACGAGCAGATTTCGCAAATGCGGGCGCAGAATGACAATGGCGCGAATATCGTCGCCCAGATTGCGCTGCGCGGCAATGGCATCATCATGAACTGGCGCGGCACGGTCCATCCGTTCCGCTTCAAGCCAAGCTGGGTGGCTATTTCGGAATTGCCGTGGAACGAGCAAATGGCCCACCTCAAAGACCCCGCGTTCAAGGCGCACATCCTCGCTGAAGTAAGCGTGTTCCCAGTAAGCGACATCCTGCCGCTGCTGCAAGTGATCGCCGGAGTGTTCCAGCTGCAGTTCGGGATGGACGACAACTTCAATTACGAGCCACAAGCCGACGAGACCATTGCAGCGCTGGCCGCCAAAGCGGGCAAAAGCGGGGCGGAATTCGCCTATGACACGCTGATGGAAAACGATGGGACCGGGCTGATCTATTACCCGATCCTCAACTATGCCGATGGCAACCTCAACTTCCTCGAGGCGCTGCAGAACAGCGACGACTGCGTCAATTCGCTGTCAGATGGCGGCGCGCATTGCGGGACGATCTGCGATGCTGCCTCGCCCACTTTCATGCTCCAATATTGGGTCCGTGATCGCGACGGGGTGCGGATCAGCCTCGAAAATGCCATCAAGCGCCAGTGCCATGACACCGCCCGGCTCTATGGGCTGGATGATCGCGGTATCCTCGCGCCGGGCTATCTCGCCGATATCAACATCATCGATATGGACCAGATCAAGCTCGGCCGTCCGTGGTTGGCGTTCGATCTGCCTGCGGGCGGCAAGCGCCTGCTGCAAAAAGCGGACGGCTATGTCGCCACGATCAAGGGCGGCGAGGTGACTTTCCGCAACGGGACGTGGACCGGCGCCACCCCCGGCGGGCTGATCCGCGGGCCGCAACGCGCCGAAATGCTGGAGGCCGCAGAATGAGTATTGCCGCCATCCGCATCGGCTCGCCCGCCAATCTTGACACGTTGCTTCCCGCCACCGCAGCAGATCCCGGCCAGCCCGGACCGGGCCAGATCCGGGTCAGACTGGCGGCCTCCTCGCTGAATTATCACGACTATGCTGTGGTCATGGGGATGATCCCGGCAGAGGCTGGACGCATCCCGATGTCGGACGGCGCTGGCACGATCGAGGCGGTTGGCGCTGGCGTGACCCAGTTCAAGCCGGGCGACTTGGTCGTATCGCTGTTCTTCCCCGACTGGATCGACGGCGCGACCCCGGCCACCGCCTTCACCCGCGTCCCGGGCGACGGGATCGACGGCTATGCCTGCGAAGCCGTGGTCACCCCCGATCACTGGTTCACTCACGCGCCCAAGGGCTATTCCGCCACCGAAGCCGCGACGCTCACCTGCGCCGGGCTTACCGCCTGGCGCGCGCTGTTTGAAGACGGCGAGACCAGGCCCGGCTCGACCGTGCTGGTGCAGGGCACTGGCGGGGTTTCGATCTTCGCGCTGCAGTTTGCCAAGGCGGCAGGCGCGCGGGTGATTGCGACAAGTTCATCCGATGCAAAGCTGGAACGGCTGAAAGCGCTCGGCGCGGATGAGCTGATCAACTACAAGGAGGTTCCCGACTGGGGCCTGAAGACGCTTGAACTGACCGGCGGGCACGGTGTCGATACCGTGGTCGAAATCGGCGGCGCAGGCACACTCGATCAATCGATGATGGCTACCCGGGTTGGCGGACATGTCGCGTTGATCGGCATCCTGGCGGGCTATGCGGGTCCGGTCCAGACCGTTCTGCTAATGCGCAAAAGCTTGCGGGTGCAAGGACTTACTGTGGGCAGCCGGGCCCAGCAGCTGGCAATGATCGCCGGGATCGAGGCGACTGGCATTCGCCCGGTGCTCGACCGGCACTTCCCGCTGGCAGACCTTGCTGCCGCCTTCCGCCATCAGGAGAGCGGCAAGCATTTCGGCAAGATCGTGGTCGAGATCTAGGGCCGGATTACGATCCCCACGGCGGGATCGGCTGTCCCTTTGACTGTATCGGCAAAGGCCTGCTCGGCTGCGGCAAGGCCTGAACGCTCGTCCACGCTCACCGTGCCCTCGGTCTCGCGCAGGAAGATGCTCCAGCTGGCCGCGACAGCCTCACCAAAGCCCTTGGGGCCAAGCTCCTTGATCGTCGCTACCGCATGATCGGGGGCGAAGAACAGGATGGGCTTGGGTCCGGGGAGCGGCCCGTTGTCGCGCCCGAAGCCTTCGCCGACATGGGTGGCCCCCACGGTGCAGGAGTATTTCAGCTGGTCCCCCAGCGCGGTATGGATGGCGCGCAGCACCGCCGCGTTGCCGGCAAAATCAACCGAGACGCTGGGTAGCTGCGGCAGGCTGGCAATGTCGCCATAGGCCAGCACCGCGTCATACAGACCGGTCGCCTTCACGAAATCGACATTGCCCGCTGAGGTCAATCCGATCCGCTTGACCTGCGGCGATTTGTCGCGCGCGACGCTGGCCAATGCCAGCGCGGTCTTGGACGAGGCACTGGTGAGGATCACCGCCTCCGCGCCGAACCAGTCCTCGCGCCGCAGCATCGCTTCGATCAGGAAGCCGGTCTTGAACAGCGGGCCGAAGATCATCCGCTGTGCTTCTCGCGCCGGATCGTGTTCGGGATCGGCGGCCAGGCGGCTGTACTGGTTGTAGATCGGGCTCATCGGCTGGCGGTGGGCCGCGCCGTCGCTAAAGCCGGAGACGGAGATATTCACCGGCAACACATCGAGATGCGTTGCCATCGGCAGATAGCCATAGACCCGCTCACCCACTGCGATGTCGGGATGGTTGGAAGCCTCGACCACGCCGTGCCCCCACATCGGCACCACGCCCCACTCGTCCTCACCCGGAAAGAAGTTCCAGTAGCCAAACGCATCGCCGACCACCGCGTAGGTGACATTGTTGGCGGTCACCGCAAAGCTCTCGATCCGCAGGCGCACGGCATTTTCGGCCAGCGGTGGCAAATCACGCGAAACCAGGCGCGTCTGGGCGATGTTGTTGCGGGCAACCTGGACTGTCTGGTGCATGTCTCTCTCCCTTAAATGATTATGGGTACGCAAATACCGCTCAGAAAGCAGTGGTAGCTAGCGGCAATCGAACGCCTTGCAATCCGCATCGCTGGACCATTCTTCAAAGCAATCAAAGGTTCCCGTCTGTGACTCTCCAGCGGCGCGAGCGCGAACACCACGCGCCAACTTCAACGCAAGCTTGGTCACCCGTCGAGTGAACGTTTTAGCCTGAGCGATGGCTTGACCCCGAAACATCGATCAAACGTATAGGATTGCGTGTCTCGATCAACCCGCTTGAGGGAGTTCAATCGAACTACCCATAGAATGGAACTCCGACTTGCATCATAGCGATACGAGGGTCGTCCTTATGAAGCTTGAAAGCATCCCAAGTTTGGTCTGCTCGTTGCGCGGTCACAATCCGCTCATCGGGATCAATCCTACCTAAATCAACATCTCGGTCGGGCAGGATCGCGATCGCTCGAAAACCGATACACACGAGGACTTGACAGTCATCATTTAGAGCTCGAATTGCCAAGCTCTTGATGTCATCGTAGTATGGATGCTGTTTCCACCGGCTCGGCACACTCGCATCAACATGAAATGCGATTCTCCGACCGTCCAATTCATTGACAATGACAATCTTTGACTTCGCTGGAAACCAGTAGTCAGGCACAATATCCCAGGCCAAGTAGCCACAAAGAAATGCCTGGCAACGCGCTGGTCGCAGCTTGTATATGGAGCAGCCTTTTCCGATTTGGCAGTGTCTGCACCAGCTATTTTTTTCAGTCTCTACTTCTGGAATTTCCATAATTTTGCAGCACATTGTGCATGGGCCACACTTCCTGCCCAATACATTAGCGGCTGCCGGGCCTCCCAACAAGTTGAGGTTACACCCGCATCGGCATCAGCACATATAACGCTGGCGATTTCTCATCCTGGCGGATCAGCGTCGGGGCACCGGCGTCGGCCAGGTGCAGTTCGACGGTATCGCCTTCGATCTGGGCAAGGATGTCCTTGAGGTAGTTGGCGTTAAAGCCGATCTCGAACCCGTCCGACTTGTAGTCGGCTGGGACTTCTTCAGCTGCGGTGCCATTGTCGGGTGAGGTGACCGAGAGCGTGACCTTGTCCATCTCCAGCGCCATTTTGACTGCCCGGGTCTTTTCGGTGGCGATAGTGGCGACCCGGTCAACGCCTTCATAGAAGCTCTTGGGATCGAGCCGCAGCAGCTTGTCGTTGCCGGTGGGAATGACCCGGCTGTAATCGGGGAAAGTGCCATCAATCAACTTGCTGGTCAGGACCACGCCGTGTTCGCCGCCCATAGTGAAGCGGATCTTGCTCGCCGACAAATCAATCAACACATTGGTATCGAGCGATTCTTCGAGCAGCTTGCGCAGTTCAGCCACACATTTGCGCGGCACGATCACATCGGGCATGCCTTCTGCGCCATCGGGGCGGGCCAGGGTGAAACGAGCTAGGCGGTGGCCGTCGGTCGCAGCAGCCTTCAGCGTCGGCTGGTCTTCATCCGAGACATGGAGGAAGATCCCGTTGAGGTAATAGCGGGTTTCCTCGGTCGAGATCGCAAAGCGGGTGCGATCGACCATCTGGGCGAGCGTGGCGGCCGGCAGCTCGAAGCTGGTCGGCAGATCGCCTTCGACGATCATCTGGAAATCGTCGCGCGGCAGCGTCGGTAGCGAGAAGCGGCTGCGTCCGGCCTTCACCGTCATCCGGTTGTCGGCGGTTTCCAGGCTGACCTGGCTGCCATCGGGCAACTTGCGGGCAATATCGAACAGCAAATGGGCGGAGACGGTGATTGCGCCGGCGCCTTCCACCGAGACCGCGCTCATGGTTTCCACCACTTGCAGGTCAAGATCGGTCGCCATGATCCTGACGGTTCCATCTGCCGCCGCCTCGATCAGCACGTTCGACAGGATAGGGATGGTATTGCGCCGTTCGACAACCGATTGGATGTGAGACAGGCACCGCAACAGCGTTGCTCGTTCGATAGTGGCCTTCATGGTCGTCTCGTGTCCCGTCCTCGTGTGCCCCGGATCAGACGCATCGCCGGAATCGGCAGCGCGCCGTCAATGGGGACCATCTTCCTTAACGTGACCGCTTGTCGCGGCAAGCATCAAGCGCCTGAATCAAGGGGAATCTGGGGATAATTCACCCCGCAAACCTCTGTCTCATGAAATCCAGACCTCTGTCTCATGAAATCATCGCCATCCCGCCGTTCACATGCAGCGTTTGGCCGGTGATGTAACCCGCCTCGCGGCTGGCGAGATAGGCGACCGCTGCGCCAATATCCTCGCCCTCGCCCATCCGGCCCATCGGGATCCGGGCGTTGAGCGCGTCTTTCTGCGCATCGGGCAGAATTTCAGTCATCGCGGTGCGGATAAACCCGGGCGCGACGCAATTCACGGTAACACCCCGGCTGGCCAGTTCCTGCCCGAGCGACTTTGACATGGCGACCAGCCCGCCCTTGGCGGCGGCATAGTTGATCTGGCCGGGATTGCCGGTGGCGCCAACCACGCTGGTGATCGAGATGATCCGCCCGAACCGCGCCTTCATCATCGGCTTGGCCGCAGCGCGCATCAGGCGGAAGGCGGCTTCCAGGTTGATCCGGATCACCGCATCCCATTCCTCGTCCTTCATCCGCATCGCGAGGTTATCGCGCGTGATCCCGGCGTTGTTGACCAGAATATCGAGCTTGCCCATCGTATCGACCGCCGCCGGGACCAGTTTTTCAACGTCCTCGGCATTCGCCAAATCGCAGGTAATCGCAACATGATCGACCTTTTGCAGGTGCTGCGGCGTATGCTCATCCAGTTCATCGCGAAAGCTGCGCAATTTGGAGGCGTTGGAGCCCGAGAGCGCCAACCGCGCACCCTGGGCGGCCAGAGCGCGGGCAATAGCCGAGCCGATCCCGCCCGATGCTCCGGTGACAAGCGCGGTCATTCCAGTCAGGTCGAACATTTTTCACTCCTTGGAAGGTTTCTCGCAGAGACGCAAAGGGAAGGGAGAACGCAAAGAGTCATTCTTCGGGTCGGTAATCGTTGACCATTCGGCGAATGCCTTCCTTCGTAGTCGCTCCGGAAAAATTCAAAAGCAGCCCGACGGGCTGCTTCGTCAGACGAAGGTAGGTCAAGAGCTGGCGGGCATGTGCCTTGCTCATTTGTTCAACCGCCTTGATTTCGAGAATCAAGCAATCTTCGACGAGAATATCGATCCGAAACGCAAGATCGAAGGCTTGTCCTTCAAACTCCAGCCCTATGGGAACCTGCCTCGCAATGCTGTATCCCAAACGTTCGAGGCGACCCGCAAGAACAACTTCATAGATATTCTCAAAAAGACCGGGCCCCAGTTCACGGTGGATCCTGATCGCCTGATCGATTACGTTTGCACTGATCTGGTCGATCCGATTCAAGTTATCTCTCCGCGATCTCAGCCTACTCTGCGTCTCTGCGCTAAACCACTAGAACTCCTTCGCCAGCGCTTCGATATCGGCCATTGTCACCACGCTGGTCACATTCACATCGGCCACGGTGCGGCCGATCATCGGGCTGAGCACCTTGCCGCCCAGTTCGATGAACTGATCTACCCCGGCGTCTTTCATCGCAATCACGCTTTCACGCCAGCGCACCCGGCCGCAGACCTGATCGATCAGCAGGCGCTGAACCTCAGCGGGATCGGTAACCACGTCGGCGGTTACATTGGCATAAAGCGGCAAGCGCAGCGCACTAGGCGGTGTCTTAGCAAGAGCTTCGGCCATGGCATCGGCGGCGCCTTGCATCAACGCGCAATGGAACGGCGCGGAAACCGGCAGCGACACGCCGCGCTTGATCTCGAACTCCTTGACCATGGCAATCGCCCGCTCGATCGCGCCGAGATGGCCCGAAAGCACGACCTGGGTCGGATCGTTGTCGTTGGCGATGGTGCAAACTTCACCTGCCGATGCCGCATCCGCCAGCTTTTGCGCCTTGTCGATATCCGCGCCGAGCAGCGCACACATCGCGCCCACGCCGACCGGCACCGCCGCCTGCATCGCTTGGCCTCGCAGTTTAAGCAGCCGGGCCGTGTCTGCGAGCGAGAACGCCCCGGCGGCACAAAGCGCCGTATATTCGCCCAGGCTGTGCCCGGCGACGAAATCGCCCTTGTCGGCCAGCTCGATCCCGCCTTCACGTTCCAGCACCCGCAGCGTGGCGATGGCATTGGCCATGATTGCAGCTTGCGCATTTTCGGTCAGCATCAATTGATCGTCGGGGCCATCGCGCATGATCGCGAACAGCTTCTGGCCCAGCGCATCGTCCACTTCCTGGAAAACTTCGCGCGCGGCAACGCTGGCCAACGCCAGCTCGACCCCCATCCCAACCTTCTGGCTACCCTGACCCGGAAACACGAATGCACGCATGAAACTCTCCTCAGCGCAGGCGGTTATTAGGACCGCACCGCTCTCGCAAGCCCGAAGGGTACGATCTTGTTGGCAGCGTCATGGCCGATATCGGCCTCGCCCAGAAAACGAATGGCATGACGATCGCACCAGTAACGCGCAATCTGCTCCGCATCCGTCCCGAACGCCCGGTCGTTCTCCGGCACATCACTCACCCGGCCCAGCCTCAGCCCCGCGATCCCGCCAAGATGCGCGGTGACATGGAAGAACAGCCGGTCAACCGCATAAAGATATTCGGCCACCTCCTCAACCATCACAATGTGCCCCGCCAGCCCCGGCATCAGCGGCGTCCCGCACAGCATTGCCAGCGTCATCAGATTAAAGGCCACGGTGGGATGCTTATCCAGCGAGGGCTCCAGCCCGCGCAGATTGCCGCTGAGAAAATCGAGCGTGCGCCGCACCGCATCCGCGCCGCCTTCGCGGCGGATATCGGCGGGCATTGGCGCGTGGACCGAGTGGCCGATCTTTTCGCGATAGAGCCCGCCCAGCAAGGTGCCGCTGTCCGAATAGCCCAGAAAGCGCTTGTCCCGTGCCGCCGGGCCCAGCCGGGCGATCGCAGCTTCCGCAATCCGGTTCGCGCCATAGCCGCCGCGCGCAAACCACACCGCGTCAAACCCAGGATCATTGGCGCAGTCAAGCAAGGCAGCAAGGCGCAGTTCGTCCGGCCCGGCGAAATGCCCGTCAACCAGGAAGCACTGCGGATGAAAATCGAGCGTGAGACCCGGAAACTCTGCCGCCGCCAGCGCCGAAACGCGCGCGGCATCCTCATGCGTGAACGGAGTGGACGGGGCGCAGATTGCGATGCGGGTCATTTACCCGCCTTAGCCCAATTCGCCATCAAGGCGAAAGCCGGGATGACCTGGTTGTCAGATGCCGCCGGGGCTTTTACCGCAACGACATGACTTCGCCAGACTCACTGACCTTGCACCCCTGGTTCTTCTGCGGCATCGGCGGATCGGGGATGCTGCCGCTTGCACTGATCCTGCATGGCCACGGCGCGACCATTGCCGGGTCAGACCGCAGCCGCGATCAGGGCCGCACGCCCGAGAAATTTGACTGGCTGGAGAGCCTGGGCTGCCAGCTATTCCCGCAAGACGGCAGCGGGATTTCCAGCGCAGAGCAGACACTGGTTGCTTCCGCAGCGGTCGAGCATAGCGTGCCCGAGTTGGTCCGGGCGAAAGACCTGGGCTGCCCGCGAATGAGCCGGGCCGAATTGCTTGCCGCGCTGTTCAACGCTGCTCCTGTCGGGATCGGGATCGGCGGAACCAGCGGCAAAAGCACCGTCACTGGCATGCTCGGCTGGATCATGACCGTGACCGGCCGCGACCCGACGATCATGAACGGCGCGGTGATGAAGAATTTCGCAACCCCCGATGCGCCATTTGCCTCGGCGCGGGTTGGCGCGGGCAAGATCTTCGTGTCGGAAGTCGATGAGAGCGACGGTTCGATCACTCTCTACCGGCCAGAAGTAGCGGTGCTTGGCAATGTCAGCCTCGATCACAAGAGCCTCGAGGAATTGCGCGCCTTGTTCGGTGATTTTCTTGGCGCGGCAGAAGTGGCGGCGATCAATCTCGATGATGCTGAAACTGCGGCGCTCGGCCCCTGCGCTCGCTCGCTGGTGACTTTCGGGATCGAAAGCGGTGAGGCGATGATCGGGGTTGTCCCCGGCAGCATCAATGAAGCTGCGACCGCCCTGTCCGCCACCGTCATTGACCGCCGTGATGGCACCTCATGTGCACTCTCGCTCAAGGTTCCCGGCCGCCATAACCTTGCCAATGCGCTGGCGGCGATAGCTGGAGCCAATGCGGCGGGCGTGGCAGTGGGTGAGGCCGTGGCCGCACTCGCTTCGTTCGAGGGTCTGGCCCGGCGGTTCGACATTGTTGGCACCAGCCCGTCAGGCATCACGGTGATAGATGATTTCGGCCACAATCCGGACAAGGTCTCCGCCACGCTCGATACACTTAAAGCGCATCCCGGAAGGGTGATCGCCTTTTTTCAACCCCACGGTTATGGCCCGCTGCGCCAGATGGGGGCGGAACTGGCCGAGGTTTTTGCGGCGAAGCTTTCGCCCGATGATCTCACGATCCTGTGCGATCCGGTCTATTTTGGCGGCACGGTCGATCGCAGTCAGGGCAGCGAGCGGATTATCGGGCTGATCAAGGCGGCGGGCGGGAGCGCCGAATATGTCGCCGCGCGCGAGGATTGCGGGCGACGCATCACGGAGATCGCGCGGCCGGGGGACCGGATCGTTATCATGGGCGCGCGCGACGATACGCTCGCTGAATTTGCCAAGATCTTGCTTGACCAACTTGCCTGATCATGCGTGCGCTGCACCCAGGGCGGTGAGGATCCGATCCCGGGCCAAAGCGCTGATTTCCTTACGGCCTTTGCACAGCGCAGGATCGAACGGCTCGAGGAAGTGCACGTTAACCGGGTAGCTGCCTTTGCGGGTAAAGGCCTTCCATGCGCTTTCCCAGCCGGTCTCCTCGCCCAGCCAGCCAACTTCCGGTCCGGCATCCCCGAAATCGAGCAGCACCGGCTGGATCAGCATCGGCCTGGGCGGCGGCACCAGCGTTTCGAACAGCGCCGGCTTGAACGGCAATAATCCTTGTCCGTCAGACGTCGTTCCTTCGGGAAACAGGGTGACAGACCAGTTCTCGGCCATGGCGGCACGCAGCTCCGCCACTTGCTCGCCCACGTTCTGGCGGTCAGTCCGGGATATGAAGACGGTGCGATTCAGCGTCGCCAACCAGCCGATGATCGGCCATGCCCGGACCCCTTCCTGGGCGACAAAGGCGGTGCCATTGATCCCGGCGAGGATCGGAATATCGATCCATGACACATGATTGGCGACAAAGAACACGTCATGGCGCAGCGACTCGCCCTGAACTTTCACCCTTACCCCCAGCACCCGGGCCGCGATCCGCAGGAACAGCATGGCCCAAGGGGAGGGCAGACGCAGGACGTGCCAGACCACATGCAGCGGCAGCAGCACGAGCAGCGGTATCGCAATCAGGATCACCCTGGCCGTGCAGCGAAGCACGGCGATCGGCTCTGCCTGTTTGATCGAGATGGTGAGGGCTGTCATGCCGAGCCGCTGTGGCCAACCTCCGCGAAATTTGCAATTGGGACCACCGTATGACGGTGGTCCGTTACCGTCTGGTTACACAGCTGCGGCTCTGCCGATGGCGCGCGAGATCAGGCGTTACTCAGCTAGACCTTGGCGTGTGCAGCTTTGCTGAGCAGGTGGACCACGAAGGCCACCAGCGCGCCCAGCAGCAGCCCGACCAGCGCCGAGAGCGTCGCATAACTCAGCCAGCCGAGTGCACCGCCGAGCTGCCCTGCGGCAAGTTCGACGGCATGCTGGATCGCATGGGCTGCATCCGATGGAGCGTGCAGTCCCAGCTCATGCAATCCATGCAGGATGATCCCGCCGCCGACCCACAACATCGCCACCGTGCCCAGCGACGACAGCGCCGTCAGCACCTTTGGCATCGCCAGCAACAGAAGCCGCCCGAGCCGCTGTGACGCTGTGCCCTTGCGTTCGGCCAGATGCAGGCCGATGTCGTCCATCTTCACGATCAGCGCGACCGTGCCATAGACCGCGGCAGTGATGACCACCCCGACCAGCGCGAGGATAATTGCGCGTTGCAGCAGCGGCGACGCCGCCACATCGGCGAGCGCGATTGCCATGATCTCGGCCGAGAGGATGAAGTCGGTTCGCACCGCGCCGGCAATCCGCTCGCGCTCGAACGCAGCCAGATCCTCGATCGGGTCCTCAAGCGTCTTGCCATGCTTGGCCCCGCCCAGCTTTTCCAGCACCTTTTCGGCGCCCTCGAAACATAGGTACAAGCCGCCCAGCATCAGCAGCGGGACAATTGCCCATGGCACGAACTCGCTCAGCAGCAGTGCGCCGGGCAGCAGGAACAGCAGCTTGTTGCGCAAGCTGCCCTTGGTGATTGACCAGATGATTGGCAGTTCGCGGTCTGGTGTGAAGTTGGTGACGTAGCTTGGCGTCACCGCCGCATCGTCGATCACCACCCCGGCCGCTTTCGATCCGGCCTTGCCGGCAGCCGCGCCAACATCGTCGAGCGAAGCAGCGGCCAGCTTGGCGATCACCGCGATGTCATCAAGCAGGGCAACAAGGCCAGAGGGCACGGCAGGAAGCTCCCGGGGAAAGATTGGCACCAGCGCGGCAGCACCGGCCGCTGCGGCCTATTGAGGCAAGCCCCCACGCTATTCAAGCGATCTCTGCCTTGCATTTCGCTCAGAACCCGCTAAGCGCGCCACTTCCTCAAGCAATCGGGGAATCCAAGAAAGCCGGAGGGGCCCCGCAATACCGCGGATCAGCCAGCGATCGGTTACGAAGTGAAAGGCACTACATGCCGCTCTATGAGCATGTCTTCCTGGCCCGCCAGGATCTGAGCCAAGCGCAGGTTGATGCGCTGGCCGCCACCGCCACCGAGATTGTCGAGACCAACAAGGGCAAGGTCACCAAGACCGAACCTTGGGGCCTCAAGAGCCTCGCCTACAAGATCAAGCGCAACCGCAAGGCGCATTTCGTCCTGCTCAACATCGAAGCCCCCCCGGGCGTCGTAGCCGAGCTGGAGCGCCAGACTTCGATCAACGAAGATGTGATCCGTTTCATGACCGTCCGGGTTGATGAGCATGAGAGCGGCCCTTCGGTGATGATGCGCAAGACCGATCGCGAGCGCCCGCGTCGCCGTGACCGCGAGGAGTTTTAAGCCATGGCTCGTCCGTTTTTCCGCCGCCGCAAGTCATGCCCCTTCTCGGGCAAGAATGCTCCCAAGATCGATTTCAAGGACGTGCGCCTGCTGCAGGGCTTCATGTCCGAACGTGGCAAGATCGTGCCGAGCCGGATCACCGCCGTTTCTGCCAAGAAGCAGCGTGAACTGGGCCAGGCTATCAAGCGTGCGCGCCAGATCGGCCTCTTGCCGTATCTCGTTAAGTAAGGAGGGTCCGACCCATGCAAATCATCCTCCTCGAACGTATCGAGAAGCTCGGCACCATTGGTGACGTCGTAACCGTCAAGGACGGCTACGCCCGTAACTTTCTGCTGCCGAACAAGAAGGCGCTGCGCGCCAATGACGCCAACCGCAAGGTCTTCGAAGGCAACCGCGCCAGGATCGAATCCGACAACGCCTCACGTCGCGGCGAAGCCGAAATTCACGGCAAGGATGTCGAAGGCAAGCAGGTCATCCTGATCCGCGCTTCATCGAATTCGGGCCAGCTTTATGGTTCGGTTTCGGTGCGCGACATCGTCGATGCCCTTAATGAAGACGGTGCCAAGCTGCATAAGTCGATGGTCGTGCTGGAACGCCCGATCAAGACTATCGGCGTGTTCGACGTTCGCGTCACCCTCCACCCGGAAGTTTCGGTTGGCGTGAAGGTCAACGTGGCTCGCTCGCCCGATGAAGCCGCACTGCAATCGCAGGGCGTCGATGTCATGTCGGCGATGTTCGACAGCGATGCGTCGGGCTTCACCGAAGCTTACGATCCGAATGCCGAACCGGGCGAAATTCCGGCCGACATGCTCGAAGAGCCGGTCGAAGGCGAAGGCGGGGCCGAAGCCTGATCCCACGATCAGGTTGGACTGTTCAGGCAGTCTTGGACGTTCAGGGGGTGCTTCGGCGCCCCCTTTTCGTTGGCCGATTTGAATTGTCTTGTCCCGCAGTCTATAGGCCTGCGATGCAAGATACAGAAACGATCATCGCGGAATTGGTCCGCGTTTACGACGCCGCAGTCACCACCCTGCGCACGGACATTGAAACCTTCGCCGCAAGCGGCACCCTCCCCCCCGCTGATCGCCGTGAGAGCCGCGCCTGGTGCTATCCCGAGCTGAGGGTGCATTATGCGGGCCGCGAAACCCGGCCAGACCTCGCCCGCGCATTCGGCCGGTTGTCGCACCGCGGCACCTATGCGACCACAATCACCCGCCCGGTGATGTTTGCCGATTACCTGACCGAACAGCTATCCCTGCTGGCTAACGACTATGACATCTCCGTCGAAGTTTGCCGCTCGGCCCAGGAAATCCCTTTCCCTTATGTCATCGATGCCAGTTCCGGCCTTGGCACGCTTAGCCCGCAAGAGTTGGCTCGCCACTTCCCCTCGACCGAGCTCGCCGCGATCGGCGACGAGCTGGCCGACGGGATCGATCTGGGCGGCCCCGATGATGTCATCCCGCTGGCGCTGTTCGATGGGTTGCGGACAGATTTCAGCCTCGCGCGCCTCGCTCATTACACCGGCACCGCCAACGAGCATTTCCAGCGCTACATCCTGTTCACCAACTATCACCGCTACGTCGATGAATTCGTCGGCTGGGCCGGGCAGCAACTCGGCAAGGACGGGTACACCGCATTGGCCGGCGCAGGCGGACTCTATCTGGAAGCGCCGGTCGAGGATGCGCGCCTTATGCTGTCAGACACCGCCTGGCGCCGTCACCAGATGCCCGCCTATCACCTCGCCCGCCCGGACCGTTCGGGCATCACCCTGGTCAATATCGGGGTCGGCCCGTCCAACGCCAAGACGATCTGCGATCACCTCGCCGTGCTGCGCCCCGAGGCCTGGTTGATGATCGGCCACTGCGGCGGCCTGCGCGATACCCAGCGGATTGGCGATTATGTGCTGGCCCACGCCTATCTGCGCGATGATCATGTGCTCGATCCGGTGCTCCCCCCCGAAATCCCGATCCCGGCGATTGCCGAAGTTCAGGTTGCATTGGCCAAGGCAGCAGAGATGGTCAGCGGGACCGGCGGTGCCGACCTCAAGAAGCGGATGCGCACCGGCACCGTCGTCACCACCGACGATCGCAACTGGGAGCTGCGCTACACCAGCTCGGCGCGCCGCCTCAGCCTAAGCCGCGCGGTCGGGATCGATATGGAAAGCGCGACCATCGCCGCCCAAGGCTACCGGTTCCGCGTGCCCTATGGAACGCTGCTATGCGTCTCGGACAAGCCGCTCCACGGCGAGATCAAGCTGCCGGGCCAGGCCAATCGCTTTTACGAAGAGGCGATCGCCGCTCACCTTGCGATCGGCACCTCGGCTTGCGAACTGCTCCGCGCCGAGGGGGCGCGGCTGCACAGCCGCAAATTGCGCGCCTTCAACGAGCCGCCGTTCCGGTAAGGCGAGGGAACCAAGCGAGGACCCCTGCGTTATCTCGGCAGGTCAGAGAGCTGTCCGCAGACTTCGGCCTAGCAGCGCCAAGCAACCCCGCCTGACGCATGATTCGAGGATTCGGCTATGGCAGATCCCACTCTCTTCGACCGGCTTGGCGGCGCATTCGCGATTGCTGCGGTGATCGACCATTTCAGCGACGCCGTGGTGAAAAATCCAAAGGTTGGTGCAGAATCATCCAATCCTGCCCTGCGCGAATGGCACACCAACAATCTTGCCCGGCTGCCGGGCCTCAAATTCATGCGGACCTTATGGGTCTGCAATGTCGCCGGCGGGCCGTTCACATACACCGCCACGAAGCCCGGCAGCACTCCGGTCGGCCTCGAAGTTGCGCACCGCGATCTCAAGATTTCACCCGCTGAATTCGATGAGGTTGCCGCCGAACTGGGCAGAACCCTTGCCACCTTCAAAGTCGCCGCGCCGGAAACCGGCGAGGTTCTGGCCGCTTTCGCCGCGCACAAGGACGAAGTTACCGCCGGTTTCCGGGCGAGCAATCCAGCCGCCGAAGCGGCATAGCCGGGATTGGCTGGCCCGCTCGATGCCGTCAGCGGGGCCGATTAGACCTTAAGGATACTAGAGTTGTTCCTTTTAACTGGAATCAACTCCCCCGTTCGTGGGGGGGGGAGAGGGGGGCCCCGGCGCGGGGGGTGGGGAGAGGAAGGAAACCAACGGAGGGGGGGGGGGTGGGTTGTTATTATAAAAAAAAAAAGAAAGAACGCACCGAGAAGCAA
>JANNAE010000066.1:0-33604 GCA_031383985.1 Novosphingobium sp.
GCGGCAGGGTGCAGGCACTGTCGCCCGAATGGATGCCCGCTTCCTCGATGTGTTGCATCACACCCGCCACGACAACGACCTCGCCATCGCACAGCGCATCGACATCGCATTCGATCGCATCGCGCAGATATTGGTCGATCAGCACCGGGCTATCACCCGAAACCTGCACCGCCGTTGTGATGTAATCATCGAGCTGCGCCACGCTGTCGACGATTTCCATCGCCCGGCCGCCCAGCACGTATGACGGCCGCATCAGCACCGGGAAGCCGATCCGGTTGGCCACCGCCACCGCCTCGTCGCGGCTGCGGGCGATGCCGTTTTCGGGCTGTTTGAGCTTCAGATCGTTGACCAGCTTGGCAAACCGCTCGCGGTCTTCGGCCAGATCGATCGCATCGGGCGAAGTCCCAAGGATCGGGATTCCGGCATCCTCCAGCGTCTGCGCCAGCTTCAGTGGGGTCTGCCCGCCAAACTGGACGATCACGCCGACCAGTTCGCCATTCTGCTGTTCAACCCGCAGGATCTCCAGCACATCCTCGCCGGTCAGCGGCTCGAAGTAGAGCCGGTCGGATGTATCATAATCGGTGCTGACGGTTTCCGGGTTGCAGTTGATCATGATCGTCTCATAACCCGCCTCGGCCAGGCTGAAGCAGGCGTGGACGCAGCAGTAATCGAACTCGATCCCTTGCCCAATCCGGTTCGGCCCGCCGCCCAGAATGACGATCTTGCGCCGATCGGAAGGCATGGCCTCGTTCTCGGGCTCACCGAACATCGGCGTTTCATAGGTCGAGTACATATAAGGCGTGATCGCCTCGAACTCGGCGGCGCAGCTGTCGATCCGCTTGAACACCGGGTGGACACCCAGCCGGCCTCGCAACGCGCGAACCTCATCCTCACTGGTCGCCCCCGCCATCGCGCGCAGCGCATCGTGGAGCAGGCCCGACCGGCGCGCCGAGGTTTCGGCATAGCCTCCGGCCACGCCAATCCCGCGCACCGCCAGCGTTGCCAGCCGCTTGTCGGAAAAGCCCATCGCCTTGACCCGGCGCAGTCCGGCCGCATCGTTGGGCAAGCCATCTTCCATGATCCGGGCTTCTTCGGCGATGATCTCTTCGATCTGGCGCAGGAACCACGGATCATAATGGGTGATTGCGTTCACTTCCTCGACCGTGAAGCCCTCGCGGAAGGCCTGGCCGACGATCAGCAGCCGGTCTGGCGTCTGGCGGGAGAGTTCGGCGGTGATCTCGTCGCGGCCCGCGCCATCGAGGTGCGCCACGCGGTTGAAGCCGTCCAGCCCGGTTTCCAGCCCGCGCAGCGCCTTTTGCATCGATTCCTTGAAGCTGCGGCCAATCGCCATCACCTCGCCGACCGATTTCATCGCGGTGGAGAGCAGCGGTTCGGCGCCCTTGAACTTTTCAAACGCGAACCGCGGGATTTTGGTGACGACGTAATCGAGGCTCGGCTCGAAGCTGGCCGGCGTCGCCCCGGTGATCTCGTTGGTCAGCTCGTCGAGCGTATAGCCGACCGCAAGCTTGGCCGCGACGCGGGCGATCGGGAAGCCGGTGGCCTTGGAGGCAAGCGCGGATGACCGCGAGACGCGCGGGTTCATCTCGATCACAATCAACCGGCCATCGGCGGGGTTGACTGCGAACTGTACGTTGGAACCGCCTGTTTCTACGCCGATTTCCCGCAATACCGCGATCGATGCGTTGCGCATGATCTGGTATTCCTTGTCGGTCAGCGTCAACGCCGGGGCGACGGTGATCGAATCGCCGGTATGGACCCCCATCGGATCGACGTTTTCGATCGCGCAGATGATGATGCAATTGTCGGCGCGATCACGCACCACTTCCATCTCGAACTCTTTCCAGCCGAGTAGCGATTCCTCGATCAGCACCTCATTGGTGGGCGAGGCATCGATGCCCGAGCGGACAATCGCCTCGAACTCGGCCTTGTTATAGGCGACGCCGCCGCCGGTCCCGCCGAGCGTGAAGCTGGGGCGAATGATCGAGGGCAAGCCGGTGCGCTCCAGCACCGCGAACGCCTCGTCAACATTGTGGGCAATCCCGGAGCGCGCGGATTCGAGGCCGATCCGGTCCATCGCGTCGCGGAATTTCATCCGGTCCTCGGCCATGTCGATCGCCTCGGCATCGGCGCCGATCATGATGCAGCCGTATTTCGCCAGCGTGCCATCGTTGAACAGCGCCAGCGCGGTGTTGAGCGCGGTTTGCCCGCCCATCGTCGGCAGCACCGCGTCAGGGCGTTCCTTCTCGATGATCTTGGCGACCACCTCAGGGGTGATCGGCTCGATATAGGTGGCGTCGGCAAATTCGGGATCGGTCATGATCGTGGCGGGGTTGGAGTTGACCAGGACGACCCGGTAGCCCTCCTCCTTCAACGCCTTGATCGCCTGCGTGCCCGAATAGTCGAACTCGCAGGCCTGGCCGATAATGATCGGACCAGCGCCAATGACGAGGATCGAGGAAATGTCAGTGCGTTTGGGCATTTAGAATATTCCAGAATACTTGGTGATGAGGACACCTAAGAGCGCACCGAGCCCAATTTTCACCACATCCCACAGACCCTTGCCTATAGGAATGTCAGCGAGGCGATCACGAACTGTCCGGGGCTTCTTGCTTCTTTCGAGTTGCAAAGCGTGGCGGCGACCTTCTGCGTTCAAAATGAAACGAAACGACTGAAAAGTTGAAATTTTTTGCCCTCTTAGTCCGTCGTTGTCATTGGCGAACCTCGACATATCTGGCGCATCCGCAGCAAGATTCTTGTTTCGACAAACCTCTACAAGGTCGAACTCAGGCCCGGCTCCAGTTCGACTTAGCTCAAGCATCGCCAAAAACAGAGCGTCCTCGAATTCATCAGGAGGAAGTTTGGCGCTCACCCCAACATCCCCACAAACCGCTCAAACAGATAGAAGCTATCCTGCGGCCCCGGCGATGCCTCGGGGTGATACTGCACCCCAAACGCCCGCTTGCCCTTGACCGCGATCCCGCAGTTCGACCCATCGAACAGCGAGACGTGGGTTTCCTCCACGCTATCGGGCAGCGAGGTATTATCCACCGCGAAGCCGTGGTTCATGCTGGTTATCTCCACCACCCCGTCAGACTTGCGCTGGACCGGGTGGTTCGCGCCGCGGTGGCCCTGGTGCATCTTGGTGGTGCTCGCGCCTGCGGCAAGCCCAAGCATCTGGTGGCCCAGACAGATCCCGAAGATCGGGATGTCGCGCGCCATCAGCCCCTGGATCATCGGTACCGCATAAGCGCCGGTCGCGGCCGGATCGCCCGGACCGTTGGAGAGGAACACCCCGTCCGGCTCCAGCGCCAGCACGCCATCAAGACTGGTCTGCGCCGGCACGATGGTGACCTTCGCGCCCGCTTTTACGAGGCTGCGGAAGATATTGTCCTTAGCGCCGTAATCGACCGCGACCACGTGGGGGCGCTTGTCATGCGGTGAGCGCGCATAGCCCTTGCCCAGCGTCCAGATGCCCCCTTCCCAGTTCTCCACCTCGGCGCGGGTGACGACGCGGGCGAGGTCCATGCCTTCCAGCCCCGGCCAGTCGGCGGCGCGCTTGATCAGTGCGGGAATATCGAACTTGCCGTCATGCGAATGCGCAATCATCGCGTTGGGTGCGCCCGACAGCCTGATACGCCGGGTCAGAGCGCGGGTGTCGATGCCCGAAAGGCCGATCTTGCCCTTGCGCGCCAACCACTCGCCAAACTCGCCAGCTGCGCGGAAGTTGGACGAAGGCGTGACGTCTTCGCGCACCACGCAGCCCACCGCGCCATCGACATGGGCCTCAAGATCTTCGTCATTGGTGCCGACGTTGCCGATATGCGGGAAGGTGAAGGTGACGATCTGCGCCGCATAGGAGGGATCGGTCATCACTTCCTGATAGCCGGTCATCGCGGTGTTGAAGCAGACCTCACCCACTGCGGTGCCCTGCGCGCCAAAACCCTTGCCCCACGCGACCGAGCCATCGGCCAGCACCAGAACGCCCGTCGCGCCATCGGGTTTGGGCGCAAGCGAGGGGGCGGGGTCGGCCATGGTTGAGGCGCTCCGTAAGCAGGGATTCTGGCGATGTTGCTAAGGGATGGCGGCTAGACCTATGGTCCCCGATGGTCAACCCCACGCCCACCTAGAAATTCCGGAAAATCCCGGTTAGAAGGGCGCTTTCCGCCGCCACCGGGCCGCAATCCACAGGAATCACAAAGAATGCTCCGCGATGAGATCAAGTCCGCGCAGATTGCGGCGATGAAAGCCGGTGACAAGCCGCGGCTGGGCGCTGTCCGCCTGATCCTCGCCAAGCTCAAGGATCGCGACATCGAGCTCAGGACATCCTCGCAGGTGCCAGACGACGATACGCTGGTGGTCGAAGTGCTGCAGAAGATGGGCAAACAGCGCCGCGAATCGATCACGCTGTATGAACAAGGCGGCCGCCCCGAACTGGCCGACGCGGAAGCAGCCGAGCTGGCAGTGATCGAAAGCTTTCTGCCCGCACAGATGAGCGAAGCTGAAACCAGCGCCGCGATCGAGGCGATCAAGGCGGAACTTGGCGCTTCGACCGTCAAGGACATGGGGCGCGTCATAGCCGAGCTCAAAGCGCGCCACGGCAGCCAGCTCGATATGAGCAAGGCCAGCGGGCTGGTGAAGGCCGCGCTGAACTGAAATGAGCCTCTCCCCGCAATGGCTGGACGAACTGCGCGCCCGGATCACGCTGTCGAGCGTAATCGGGCGGACGACGCGGCTGACCAAGGCGGGGCATGAGTTCAAGGCCTGCTGCCCGTTCCACAACGAGAAGTCGCCCAGCTTTACGGTCAACGACCTGAAGGGCTTCTACCATTGCTTCGGCTGCGGGGCGCATGGCGATGCGATTCGCTGGATGACCGATCAGCGCGGGCTGGCCTTTATGGATGCGGTGAAAGAGCTGGCGTCTGAGGCGGGGCTGGAAGTTCCCGCCGCCGATCCGCGCGCAGCCCAGGCGGCGGAACAGCGTAACTCCTTGCACGACGTCATGGCGGCAGCGCAGGCTTGGTTCGTGCAGATGCTGGCCGCGCCGGAGGGGGCCAAGGCGCGCGCCTATCTCGCAACCCGCGGCTTCGATGCGCATACGGCGGCGCGGTTCGGCTTTGGCTTTGCGCCCGATGGCCGTCAGGCGCTGGCCCAGGCGCTGGCCGGGTTCGACAAGGAGCAGCTGGTCGAGGCGGGCCTGCGGATCGTGGTCGATGACAAGGATCCTTACGACCGGTTTCGCGGACGGCTGATGCTGCCGATCGAGGATGCCCGCGGGCGGGTGATCGCGTTCGGGGGCCGGATTCTCGACACAGTGAAAACTGACGCTCCGAAGTATCTGAATTCGCCCGATACCCCGTTGTTCGACAAAGGCCGCACGCTTTACAACCTTCACCGCGCCGGGCCTGCCTCGCGGCAGAGCGGGCGGATCATCGTGGTCGAAGGCTATATGGACGTGATCGCGCTGGCCGCGGCCGGGATCACCGATGCGGTCGCCCCGCTCGGTACCGCGCTGACCGAGCGGCAGATCGAAATGCTGTGGCGGCTGGTCGAAACGCCGATCCTGTGTTTTGACGGCGACACAGCAGGCCAGCGCGCCGCGATGCGCGTGGTCACCCGTGCGCTCCCCCTGCTCCGCCCGGCGCATAGCCTGCGGATCGTGCGCCTGCCCGCGGGCATGGACCCCGACGATCTGCTCCGGCGCGATGGCGCCAAGGCGATGGAGACGCTGCTAGGGCAGGCGCAAGGGCTGCTCGACACGCTGTGGGAACATGAGCATGCAGCCGTGCCGCTGGAGACGCCGGAGGACAAGGCGGGGCTGAAGGCCCGGCTGATGGCTCATGTCGAAACCATCGCAGATCCCGATATCAAGGCGCTGTACCGGCGCGAATTGCTCGAACGGTTCTCCACCTTCGCGTTCCCTCGGCGCGAACGGGAATGGCAAGCTCCAGCGGCGCGCGGACAAGGACGAGTGCCGGGCAAATGGGCTTCTGCGCCAACCCAGGGGCCGTCGTCAGCCAGTGTCCAGAAGCTGCGGCGATCGCTGGGCGGCGGCGCGCGCGCGGCGCTGGCCTCCGCAGTAATCGCTGGATTGCTGCGCTGGCCGTCCGAGATTTTGCGCCACGGCGAACTGCTTAGCCGGGCCAATCTTCCCGATCCGCGATTCGATGCGTTGATTGACGCCGCCGATACAGGCGACCCGCTTGAAAGCGGCGCATTTGCCACCATATTAAATGCGCAAGGGCTGGCTGCCCCGGAACCTGCGGAATACGGCAACATCAAATATAGTTTCCTGCGCGACGATATCGCCGCGACAGAAGCGGTCGATGCGCTGAAAACCGCGATTTCGGTGCTGGTCGAAGGGCCGGCACTGGACCAGGCAATTGCCACGGCAATGGCCCGGTTCGAGAGCGACGGAGAAGGCGCGCTTGCCGAGGTTGATCGGTTGCGCAAGAGAAAGCTGGAATTAAATGCCCGTCTGCGCCAAGTGGCCAGCGAGCGTGCGGCCAAACCTTCGGGCGAGGCCACTGAACCTATGGCGGACTAATGGACGAAGAACTTATCGGCGACGACAAGGGCGACAACGGAGATGCACCGTTGATCGATCTCAACGAAGCCTCGATCAAGAAGCTGATTGCCCGGGCCAAGCGCCGCGGGGTGATTACCTATGACGAATTGAATGCGGCCTTGCCGCAGGATCAGATGTCGTCCGAACAGATCGAAGATGTGATGTCGGCGATCTCGGAAATGGGCGTCAATATCGTCGAAAGCGACGACGATGCGGCCGAATCCGAGGATCCCGCAGTTGACGAAATAGACGATGCCGACAACCCGGCCGATCGTCCGGATCTCGTCAAAAAGAAAGAAACCATCGAACGTACCGATGATCCGGTGCGGATGTACCTGCGCGAAATGGGCGCGGTCGAACTGCTCAGCCGCGAGGGCGAAATCGCGATCGCCAAGCGGATCGAATCGGGCCGCGACACGATGATCCTGGGATTGTGCGAAAGCCCGATCACTTTCCATGCGATCATCATGTGGTCCGATGCGCTGAACGCGGGCGAAATGCAGCTGCGCGAGATTCTCGATCTTGACGCCATGCTCTCGAAGGAACCAGCCCCCGAGGCGATGGCCGAAGGCAGTGACGCCGAAGCCGAAGACGGTGAAATCAGCGAGAAAACCGCTGGTCCATCGTTCAAGGAAGAAGAAGACGTCGAGGAAGAGCCCGAAGCCGAGGACGAGGACGAGGAGGGCGTAGAACGCCGTGCGCGCCGTCCGGTTGAGGAAGAGGAAGAGGACAACACCCTCTCCCTCGCCCAGATGGAAGCGCAACTTAAGCCCGAAGCGCTCGAAAAATTTGCGTTCATCACGCAGATTTTCAGGAAGTTTGAGAAGGCCCAGCTGAACCGGCTTGAAGCGCTGGGCCTGGGTAACGATTTCCCGGCCGCCAAGGAAAAGCAGTACCATTCCCTGCGCGAAGAGCTGACCGCGCAGGTTGAAAGCGTGAAGTTCCATGCCAGCAAGATCGAATATCTGGTTGATAACCTTTATGCCTTCAACCGCCGGCTGACTGCGCTGGGCGGGCAGATGCTGCGTCTGGCTGAACGCCACAAAGTTCCGCGCAAGGATTTCCTCGATAGCTATATCGGGCACGAACTTGACGATGGCTGGCTGGCGACCATGTCCAACCGGGACAAGAAATGGGCGGCTTTCGTTGAAAACGAGGCAGACCCGGTTGAGCGGATCCGGGCCGAAATCGCCGATATCGCCTCGGCCACCGGGATGAGCCTCAATGAGTTCCGCCGGATCGTCAACATGGTCCAGAAGGGCGAGCGCGAAGCCCGCATCGCCAAGAAGGAAATGGTGGAAGCAAACCTGCGGCTGGTGATCTCGATTGCTAAAAAATATACCAACAGAGGCTTGCAATTCCTTGATCTTATTCAGGAAGGCAACATCGGCCTGATGAAGGCGGTCGACAAGTTCGAATATCGCCGCGGCTACAAATTCTCCACCTATGCAACCTGGTGGATCCGGCAGGCGATCACCCGTTCGATCGCCGATCAGGCGCGCACGATCCGCATCCCGGTCCACATGATCGAGACGATCAACAAGCTGGTCCGCACCAGCCGTCAGTTCCTCCACGAGCAAGGCCGCGAGCCGACCCCTGAGGAAATGGCCGAGCGCCTCTCGATGCCGCTCGAAAAGGTCCGCAAGGTGATGAAGATCGCCAAGGAGCCGATTTCGCTCGAAACGCCGATTGGCGACGAGGAAGATTCGCATCTGGGTGATTTCATCGAGGACAAGAACGCGGTGATCCCGGTCGATGCCGCAATCCAGGCCAACCTCAAGGAAACCGTCACCCGGGTCCTTGCCAGCCTGACCCCGCGCGAAGAACGCGTGCTCCGCATGCGGTTCGGCATCGGCATGAACACCGATCACACGCTGGAAGAAGTCGGCCAGCAGTTTTCGGTGACGCGCGAACGGATCCGTCAGATCGAAGCCAAGGCGCTGAGGAAACTCAAGCACCCGAGCCGGTCACGCAAGATGCGCAGTTTCCTGGATCAGTAGTGTAAGAGGCCCCGTTCACCGGGGCCTTTTCGCATCAAATCTTGGTATCGGCATAGGCTGGCACAGAATCCGCCACCGGATCAAGCTGGACCCATAGCGCCACACCCCCTGCCATCAGCAACAAGCAGATGCCGGTAATCCGCGCGGTGCGCTGGGCTAGACCTCGCCACAGCGGCAGCAACGTCACCACTGCGAGCGAAAACGGCAAAACTGCCGCCATCGGCATGGTTGGCCCCACGCCTTGCATCACCTGATGCCCGAGCGCGAGCATAAAGCCGGTCACGGCGACAGCGCTTGCTGCAATCAGCGCCGCCCCTGCCCGCGCTGGCATGTGGCCCCGCGCCGCCATTACCAGCCCTGTCAGCATGATCGGCACGACAATGAAATAGGCTGCCGTCGGCGCGAGAGCCTGTCCCGCAAGGGCGATCAGCAGCAGCGGCAGCGCCGCCCCCACAACTGTGCCCGGTGCAGCCCGTTGTCTTCCCAAGGTGAACATATATACCGCCATCAGGACCAATCCAGCCTGGACTTCCAGCAGCGGGATCGCCGCCAGCCGGTCGTAGTAGTTGGGCGGCCCTGCCCCGAGCGAGAGCCAGTTAAAAGCGTAAAGCAGCACTCCTGCAGTCACGATCAATCCGCTCATGCGGCCGACCCCTGCCGCCACTCCTGCTCGGCCATTCTGCCGCAAAGCCAGCGCAAATCCGCTTGTCGCGACAAGCAGCATGATCCAACCAAGCCACGCCGGGTAGATCACCAGAAGCAAGCCAAACAGATCGAAGAACACCGCGTCCTGCGCCGGGGCAGGCAGTTGCTGTGCCACCAGCAGTCCCCGGGTCAGTCCGAGTACTTGATCGCCCATGTCCTGCAGCGCACCCTGATCGAGCCGATCGGGCGTCGAAAGCGGCGAATGATAGAGTCCCGGACGCCCGATGAAGGCGAAGTTATAGGCCGCGTATGGTCCTTTGAGCGCCGGGGTCAGGTCGGTATCATTGGGCAGGACGCTGTAGATGTAAGCCGCCAGCGAAGACGCCGCCGGACGCGGCACATTATCCGCAAACAGTGCCATCGCAGCGCCATTGCCCGCCGATGTCTGGAACATGGTCGATCGGCCACCCCCGCCGCGCGCCTCGAGGTTTACGATTGCACCGATTTTCTCGCGCAACGGATGGCTGGCAAAGAACTGTCGCGCGCCCTGCAGTCCCAGTTCCTCGCCATCGGTGATGAGCACCATCAGATCGCGCTGCGGCTCGCCCTGTGCGCTGACCGCGCGCACCACTTCAAGGCTTGCCGCGAGGCCAGCTGTATCGTCCGCCGCACCGGGCGAACCCCAAACGGTATCATGATGCGACATCAGCATGACTGCGGGCAAAGCGCGATCCTTGCCGGGCAGGATGCCGATCAGGTTGACCAGTGGTTTGGGTGGATCATTCCGGCCATTCCACCGCGCATATTTGGCAGTTCCGCGCTCGTCGATCATGCCTGCGCTGGTGGTGACTTCCATGCCCATCGACTGCATCCGGCGGATCAGGTGGGCGCGCACCGCGGCGTTCTCGGCAGAACCGGTCGGATGAGGCGTGCTGGCAACCACCCTCACATCGGCCATTGCCCGCGCGGCCGAGAAGCTGCTGGACGGAATGTCCGCGCCTTGCGGTGCAGGCGGTGTTGTGCCGAAAATGGCCAGTGCCATCGCGGCGACAAGCACTGCCACAAAAGTCCCGTGCTTGGTCATAGCCATCCCCCGTCTCCGCAGATGCTGTACCGAGCTTCGTCCGGAGTCAAACCGGCATCTCAGCATTTTGCTTGATCAAGAAATTAGCTTAGCTACTTTCAAGGGGGAGAATTGGGAAAGTGACGCGGGCTGTGCTGGCAAAGCGAGCCGCTCGCGACTAAGGGGACCGCAGCGATTCTCCCATAGGTACAGGCCGCATCCCCATGCGCATTGCAATAACCTCCGATCATGCCGCCTTTGTCCTCAAGGGCGAACTTGCGACCTGGCTGGCCGGGCTGGGGCATGAGGTTACTGACCTCGGCCCGGACAGTGAGGCTTCGGTCGATTATCCCGATTTCGGCTACAGACTGGCAGCTTTCATCGCCTCCGATCAGGCCGAACGCGGCATCGCGCTGTGTGGCTCGGGCATCGGCATTTCGATCGCGGTCAACCGCAATGCCCAGGTTCGCTGCGCCTTGGTGTCTGAACCGCTTTCAGCCCGGCTTGCGCGCGAACACAACGATGCCAACATAATCGCGATGGGCGCGCGATTGACCGGGACCGACATGGCCAAAGCCTGCGTAGAAGCTTTCCTCGCTACGCCCTTCGGTGGCGATCGCCACATCCGCCGCGTCAATAAATTGAGCAATCCAACCGCTGGAGTTTCCGCATGACCCTGACCGCCGTGGCCCCGACTGCCATCCGCTCTGCCGGCTTCTTCACCGAAACGCTGTCTTCGGCCGATCCCGACGTTTACGCCGCGATCCGCGGTGAACTCGGTCGTCAGCAACACAAGATCGAGCTGATCGCCAGCGAGAACATCGCCAGCCTGGCTGTGCTGGAGGCAACCGGATCGGTCTTCACCAACAAATATGCCGAAGGCTATCCGGGCAAGCGGTATTACGGCGGCTGCGAGTTTGCCGATGTGGTCGAAACCTTGGCAATTGACCGCGCCAAGCAGCTATTTGGATGCACCTTTGCCAATGTGCAGCCCAATTCGGGCAGCCAGATGAATCAGGCAGTGTTCCTCGCTCTGCTGAGTCCCGGCGACAGCTTCATGGGGCTGGATCTCAATTCGGGCGGGCATCTGACCCACGGTTCGCCGGTCAATATGAGCGGCAAGTGGTTCAAGCCCATCCCCTATGGCGTGCGCGCCGAGAATGAGCTGCTCGATATGGATGCGGTCGCGCGGTTGGCGCGCGAGCACAAGCCCAAGCTGATCATTGCCGGCGGGACCGCCTATTCGCGGGTTTGGGATTTCGCGGCTTTCCGCGAAATTGCCGACGAGATCGGCGCGTGGCTGATGGTCGATATGTCGCATTTTTCAGGCCTGGTCGCGGGCGGAGCGCACCCCAGCCCCTTCCCTCACGCTCATGTCGTGACCACCACCACGCACAAGAGCCTTCGGGGCCCGCGTTCGGGCGTGATCCTGACCAATGACGAGGACCTGGCCAAGAAGTTCAACACCGCGGTGTTTCCCGGCATGCAGGGCGGCCCGATGATGCATGTCATCGCTGCCAAGGCCGTTGCCTTTGGTCAGGCACTCAAGCCGGAATTCAAGGCCTATGCTGCGCAGGTGGTCACTAATGCCCGGGCGCTGGCAGCATCGCTGGCCGACAATGGTCTCAGGATCGTTTCGGGCGGGACCGACAACCATCTTATGCTGGTCGATCTGACCGCCCGCAACGTGACCGGAAAGTCGGCCGAGAAGGGCCTCGGCCGCGCCTGGCTCACCTGCAACAAGAACGGTGTACCATTTGACACCCGCTCACCCTTTGTCACCTCGGGCATCCGCCTTGGCACTCCGGCGGGCACGACGCGCGGCTTCGGCGTGGAGGAGTTCACCACCATCGGCAGGCTGATCGCCGAAGTGGTTGACGGGCTGGCGCACAACGGCGACGATGGTGATGCTCAGGTCGAAACGCGGGTGCGGGCCCAAGTGGAAGAGTTGTGCAGCCGGTTCCCCATTTACCCGGAGATGTAAGCCATGAACGCTCCTCAAGACCCGAACCAAGGCGATGACCTGATCGGCGATGCCCGCGAAGAAATCGTCGGCATGGCCAAGCAAGGCATGCACCACCCCTCGACCAAGCCGGTACTGATCGGCGCAGCAGTGGGCGCGGCGGCAGGCTTCATCCTGCCAGTGCTGAGTGTGCCAATCGGCCTGCTCGGCGGTGCCGCCTTTATGCTCTACAAGCGCCTGCGCCCTTAACGCATGCGCTGTCCGTTCTGCGCGCATGATGACAGCCAGGTGAAGGACAGCCGTCCCACCGAGGACAACACCGCGATCCGCCGCCGCCGCCAATGCGAGAGTTGCGGCGCGCGGTTCACCACGTTCGAACGGGTGCAATTGCGCGACATTATCGTGATCAAGAGCGGTGAAAAGCGTGAGGCTTTCGATCGCGCCAAGATCGAGCAATCGGTCGCGCTCGCCTGCCGCAAACGCGGGATTGCGCAGGAGCGGCTCGATCAGCTGGTTTCCGGTATCCAGCGCCAGATCGAAACTTTGGGCGATAGCGAAGTCCCCGCCAAGACAATCGGCGAAATGGTGATGGACGGTCTGCGTCAGCTGGATAGCGTCGCCTATATCCGCTTCGCCAGCGTGTACCGCGATTTCAGCGAAGCCCGCGATTTCGAGGAATTTGCCAGTTCGGTGAGCAATGTCGGCAAGGACTGAACAGTCGGGCGAGCAACGCAAACCCGTCATCGTCCTCGTGCGCCCCCAACTAGGCGAGAACATCGGCAAGGCGGCGCGGGCAATGCTCAATTTCGGGCTGACCGAACTGCGCCTGGTTTCCCCGCGTGATGGCTGGCCCAATCCATCGGCCGGACCATCGGCAGCCGGTGCCAACGTCGTACTTGAACGCGCGACGGTGTTCGAGACATTGGCCGGTGCAGTCGCCGATTGCGCCCATGTCTATGCCACCACGGTGCGCAAGCGCGGGGTCACCAAGCCGGTGCTGACCCCCGAACAGGCGGCACAGGCGATCCATCGCGATGTCGGCCGTTCGGCATTTGTGTTCGGTCCGGAACGATCGGGGCTGGATACCGACGATGTTGCGCTCGCCCGTGCGATCATTACCGTGCCGATCAACCCCGAATTCGCTTCGCTGAACCTGGCTCAGGCGGTGATGCTCTGCGCTTATGAATGGTCGCGGGATCAGGGGCTGGTGCAGCCGACGGTCGAGGAAATCCTCCCCCCCGCCCCGCAGGACGAGTTGGAAGGGATGATCGCCCAGTTCATCGCCCTGCTTGAGCCGCGTGACTATTTCCTGCCAGTTGCCCGCGCTGGATCGACCAAGCGGACCCTGCGGACCATCCTGACCAAACCGGGCTGGAATCATCTGGAAGTCAGAACCTTGCGCGGTGTGCTCACCGCAATGGCCCGCGATCCGAACTTTCGCCCGCCACGCCGCCCAAGGAAGGCTGACTAACCCGACAAAGCTTGACTTTGCGGCCCGGTCCCGCCAATGGCCCGCCTTCGCAATTGACCCTGCACTCCGGTGAAGCAGCGGTCGCATTCTGTAAATTGGCAGGATGGTGCGGTTCCGGAAACATAGATCAGGCGGTTTCAGCCTGACATCACACACCACGTGGGCTCGGGCTCATGGGCAGCAAATTGAAGGATGAACGCATGTCGAAGCGCAAGGCATCGAAGTATAAACTTGACCGCCGGATGGGTGAAAACATCTGGGGCCGCCCGAAAAGCGCGGTTAACCGCCGCGCCTATGGCCCCGGCCAGCACGGCCAGCGCCGCAAGAGCAAGGTTTCCGATTTCGGCATCCAGCTCCGCGCCAAGCAGAAGCTCAAGGGCTATTACGGCGACGTCACCGAAAAGCAGTTCAAGCGCACCTATGCCGAAGCTGCCCGTTTGAAGGGCGATACCGGCCAGAACCTGATCGGCCTGCTGGAGCAGCGCCTCGACATGGTTGTGTACCGCGCCAAGTTTGCACCGACGATTTTTTCGGCCCGCCAGATCGTCTCGCATTGCCATATCCGCGTCAACGGTGTGACCTGCAACATCGCCAGCCGCCGCGTCCGCCCCGGTGACATCGTCAGCCTTGGCACCAAGGCCAAGGAAATGGCGCTAATCATCGAAGCTCAGGGCCTGGCTGAACGGGAAATCCCTGATTATGTCGCGCCCGATGGCACCGACAAGATCACGTTCGTTCGTGTCCCCACGCTGGATGAAGTGCCCTATCCGGTAAAGATGGAGCCAAATCTGGTCGTCGAGTTCTACTCGCGCTGATCTGGTATCGAACTACCGAATACGAAGGGGCGGTCCAAAGGGGCCGCCCTTTTTTGTGTGGGCTTTTCCGCAACCGGGGGCTTCCCACTGCTGCACAATCCGCTACCGATCGAGCGCAAACCAGTAATCGGGGACCCTCATGGAATTCGACGACGTTATTCTCGGCCGCCGCAGCATCCGCGGGTACAAGCCCGATCCGGTGCCGCGCGAACTGATCGAGGAGATTCTGGGCCTCGCGATGCGCGCGCCTTCGTCGATGAACACCCAGCCGTGGAGCTTCTACGTGATCACCGGCGAGCCGCTGAGCCGAATCCGCCACGGCAATACCGAGCGCATCCTCGCCGGCGAGCCCGATTCGCGCGAGTTTCGCAAGGGTCAGCCCTTTTCCGGCCCGCACCGCGAGCGGCAGGTCGGTGTCGCCAAGCAGCTGTTCTCCGCGATGGGGATCGCCCGCGACGATCCGGCCGGGAGGCAGGACTGGGTTCTGCGCGGCTTTCGCCAGTTCGACGCCCCGGTCTGCGTGATCGTGACCTATGACCGGGTGCTGAGCGAAAGCGACGATACCCCGTTCGATTGCGGCGCCGTCGCCACCGCACTGGTCAACGCCGCCTGGTCCCGCGGGCTCGGCGCGGTGATCAACAGCCAGGGGATCATGCAAAGCCCCGTCGTGCGCGAACACGCCGGCATCCCCGATGATCAGATCATCATGAAAAGCATCGCGCTGGGCTGGCCGGATGAGGACTTTCCGGCCAACGCGGTGGTATCAGAGCGCAAGAGCGTTGATGAGGCGGCGGTGTTTGTGGGATTTGGAGATTCGCGCTGATTGATCGGACTGTTGGGCTACATTCCAAGCGCCTTGCGGATGAATGCATCGCTTTCGCTCAACAGCCGGGTGCGTGCGGCCGCGTTGGCGAGTTGGTGATCGAGCCCGGTGAATTCGACGAATTGAACCGACTTTCCAGCATCGCGCAGCTTGTCGGCCATCAGCCGGGATTCGCCGACCCCGACATTCTGATCGCGGTCGCCGTGGAACAGCAGCACCGGTGCAACTATCCGCGCCGCATTCTGCGCCGGCGAGCCCGCGCGGACGTGCGGACCATTGCCGATGAACCGGTCAACCTGCGGAAAATTGACAAAACCCGCTGATTCCTGACGCAGCCGTTCAAGATCGGTAACCGGCGCAATCGCGACAATCGCCTTGAACAACGCCGGATCGACCACGGCGCTTTGCAGCGCAGCATAGCCCCCGTAGGACCAGCCGACGATTGCCAGGCGATCAGGCGCAGCAATTCCCTGCGAAACCAGCCAGCGCCCGGCATCGTTGACATCGCCGATCGCCACGCGCCACGATTGAAAACCATTGCGTTGATACCAGGCTGAGCCATAGCCGGTCGAACCGCGGAAATTGGGCTGGAGCACTGCAAAGCCGCGCACCGCAAAATACTGAACCAACCAGTCAAAACCCCACTCGTCCCGCGATCCCGGTCCGCCATGCGGCATGACAATTGCGGGAACCCCTTTGCCACTGCTCCCCGGGGGTAGCGTGAGGTAGCCTGGAATCTTCGTTCCATCAGAAGCGGTGAAAGTGATCGGTTTCATCTGGCCCATGGTCACGCCGTCAAGCTCAGTCCGCACCGGGAGGACTTCACCCAGTTGCCGCGTCACTTTGTCATAGCGATAGAAGGTGCCCGGCAGGACATCGCTGGACGCGAACAACAGCAATTTGGTTTCATTGGCGCTCGCATCGATAAACGAAACGGTTGGCTGGCCTGGCAGCGCCTTGCCCAGCGCCGCACCAAGCTTGCGCAATTCAGGGTCGAAGAATTCGGTGGTCCGCCGCTCAGTGGCATAGCTGGCACCGACCACGCGATTGTCGCGCCCGATCCGGATCAGCTTGTCCACATCGACATCAGGGCGCGAAAGCAGCAATTGCCGTGTCTCATTGCCATCGAGCGAAACGCTGTAGAGCGCCTGGAAGCCGTTGTTGTCATCGAAACCATAGACAACGTCCTTGGCGCTATCGACCGCGTAGGGATTGAATGAACTGGTCGCGCCCGAGTTGCCGATATCCACACGCGACAGGGAATCCCATTCCCGTTCACCCTGTTTGCGGAAATAATAATTGATCGTCGACCGCAGATAGCCGCCGGGATCGCGCTGCTGCGTGCCCATGATCCTGACATTACCGCGGCCATCGCTGATATACTCGATCGCATCGCTGCGAGGCCGTTCGACCGGCTTGCGCGCCAGCGTGGTCAGATTGAGATCATCGACCCCTAGCCCCTCTTCGTTCCGGGAAGTATTGGAGCCGATCGAGGTTTCGGGGACTGCCTCACGGGTCATCAGCACATGGCCCGGCTTTCCGGGCAGGTCCCAATCGATGATTGTTCCGCCATTCTGGGCAAATCCAAGCGAGCGGCTGTTGTTGCGGGGAGTGAGCATGATTTGCCCACTGCCATCGCTGTTGAGCGCGACCATCCGCGAGAAGCCAAGCAATTGCCCTGCATCATTATAGATAACAAAGATCTGGCAGACGATCCGGGTGTCGGTGGCCCAACTGCACCAGCGTAGCGTTTCCCCTTTGCTGCCGGCCTTGATGATCGGCTTGAGTGTGCCGCCTGATGTCAGATCGGCGACAAAAACCCTGGCGCCTTGATGCCGGTCTGGAACAACTACCGCGACCTTGCTGCCATCGGGTGACAGACTGATATCCTGGACCGATTCAAGCGCCCCGAACTTCGCTGCCAGTGCCGCCGCATCCTGCGCCAGACCCGGTGTTGTCCAAACCAGCCACAGCGCCGCTCCCGATGCCAGCTTCCACCTGCGTTGCATCCCCCGATTCCCCTGAATAACCGGGTACAAGTCTGCTCTAGTGGCGGAAAACCAGCAAGCTAAACATCGCGTCTTCCCATCTGCGTAAAGTCGGGCGAGCGGCCCGGCTAATGCGGACGATAATTCCGCCGAAACTCGCCTGCGAATGCAACAAACCGCCCCTCCCCAATCGCATCGCGCATCGCCTGCATCAGCTGCTGGTAGAAGGTGAGGTTGTGCTCGGTCAGCAGCATCGCGCCGAGGATTTCGCCGGATTTGGTCAGATGGTGGAGATAGGCCCGGCTATATTTTGCGCAAGCCTCGCACGGGCAGCGTTCGTCCAGCGGGGCGAGGTCTTCGGCGTGTCTGGCGTTGCGCAGGTTGAGCGGGCCGTTCCAGGTGAAGGCCTGGCCGTTGCGGCCCGAGCGGCTGGGGAGGACGCAATCGAACATATCAATGCCCCGCATCACCGCGCCGACCAGATCATCGGGCTTGCCCACCCCCATCAAATAGCGGGGGCGATCCTCGGGCAATTGACCGGGGGCAAAATCGAGCGTGGCGAACATCGCTTCCTGCCCCTCACCCACCGCTAGCCCGCCGATCGCATAGCCATCGAAACCGATGTCCTTCAGCGCATCGGCGCTCTCCCGGCGCAAATCCTCGTGGAGCGCGCCCTGCTGGATCCCGAACAGCGCCGCACCCTCAGCATGGTCGCCGCCGCTGTCGAACCCGGCGCGGCTGCGCTTTGCCCAGCGCATGCTCATCTGCATCGAGGCGGCGAACACCTCGCGGTCGGCATCGGCGCGGGGGCATTCGTCAAACGCCATGACGATGTCGCTGCCCAGCAGCCGCTGGATTTCCATCGAGCGTTCCGGGGTGAGCAGATGCTTCGAGCCATCGAGGTGGCTGGCGAAGGTCACGCCGTCCTCGGTAATCTTGCGCAGCTCGCTCAAGCTCATCACCTGATAGCCGCCGCTGTCGGTCAGGATCGGGCGATCCCAGTTCATGAACTTGTGCAGCCCGCCCAATCGCGCCACCCGCTCTGCACCCGGGCGGAGCATCAGATGATAGGTATTGCCCAGGATGATGTCCGCGCCGGTCGCGCGGACGGTCTCGGGCTTCATTGCCTTGACTGTGGCTGCGGTGCCGACCGGCATAAACGCGGGCGTGCGGATCTCGCCCCGGCGCATTTGGATGGTTCCGGTGCGGGCTTTGCCGTCATTAGCGGAAATGGTGAAGGCAAAGCGGTTCATATCCCGCCCGCCCCTAGCCATCCGCGCCCGACTAGTCGAGTTCAGCCTGCATCGGCCAGCCAGTTGCCGTGGAAGCCGGGGGGAATGCGGTGCGGAATATGGACCCGCGCCACCGGCTCGGCTGCCATATCGCCTGCATCGAGGATGACCAGCTCGCTCGTCTCGGCAGCACTATCGATGACATAGCCCATCACCCAGCCGTCACCCTCGGGCGCAGCGGCGCTGCGGGGGACGAAGACGAATTCGCCGGGCACCCGGCCCGAGCCAAAATCATGCGCGGTGCGTGCCCCGGTCTTGAGGTCATGGTGGTAGAGCGGCATCGCGCCCACGAACTGCGGATCGAATTCTTCCGGCAGGCCGATCGACCAGACATAGCGATAGGATTGACCGAAGAACCGCTCATCCGGGCGGGGAAACTCCTGCGGTGCGGAGTCCATTGTCTCGCGCCCAACCTTGCCACCGGCCGGATCGATTACCCAGCGTTCAAAGCCCAGCGACTTGCCGTTGGGACCGTCAAAGCCGTCCTTGAACATCGTGTCATAGGCGGCCAGATCGACCACGACCTTGCCGTCTGCGCGATCGAAACTGTTGGCGACGTGGAAGACATAGCACGGATCGATATCGCACCAGATAACCTGATCCGCCCCGCCGTCCCGCGGCAGCAAGCCGACGCGGGCGCGGTGCTGCGGGTTCCAGCGGTAGGGAAAGCTGTGCCCGGCGAGCAGTGCCTTCATCGAGAAGGTCACCGGCAGATCGAAGATCAGCACGAAACGATCGGTGATGGTGCAATCATGGATTGATGGGCCGTGATCGACGGGAATGGCAATCTCGCGCAGCACCTTGCCGCTAGCATCCAGAGCGACGTGATAGACCTCGGTCGGCGTCATGGCATCATAGGTAATCGCATGGAACTCACCGGTTTTAGGATCATGGTGCGGGTGAGCGGTAAATGGGCCTTTGAGGCCGCCGCCGAAGTTGCTGTAGGCAACGCTTTCGAGCTCGTTCGACAGCTCAACTGGAAAAGATCCCGCCTCGACCAGCGCCATGGTCTTGCCAGCCATCTGGATGACATTGGTATTGACCCCATCACGCGGGCTGCGGCGCGGGCCCGGAGCTGCAACCGGTCCGCCGACGCTTTCGAGCACCTGGCTGCGGATGTAGCGGTTGCGGTACCATTCGGCCTTGCCGCCCGACAGGCGCACTCCGTGGACCATGCCGTCGCCCGTAAACCAGTGGTGGCCACGCGGATCGGGCCGATAGGGGTTTGGCCCGATCCGGACATACCGGCCAGAGAGTTCTGCCGGAATTGCTCCGGTGACCGTGAGATCGGTGAGCGTCCGCTCGTCATGCAGCGGGGCGTGGATGCCGGTTAGGAACGGATGTGGCTGCTCCTCATCCATCCGGCGGCGATTGAATCCGGCCAGCGTTTCGATGCCCTTGCCAACTACGCTGCGGATAGTGTTTTCGACGACGCTCGCCATTTTCCTCGCTCCGTTTTCAATCGAAACTGAAATATAGCGCTCTGACGGTGAAAAGCTAGCCGGGCAGCAACAGCGAAGCATCGCCATAGCTGTAGAACCGGTATTCCTCTGCAATGGCATGGGTATAGACGGCCTGCATACGCTCGCGTCCCATCAGCGCGCTGACCAGCATGAACAAGGTGGAGCGCGGCAGATGGAAGTTGGTCATCAGCCCGTCGATGGCGCGAAAGCGATAGCCCGGGGTGATGAAGATCGCCGTGTCGCCAGCGAACGGCTTGATCACCCCGTCTTCACCGGTGGCACTCTCAAGCAGGCGCAGGCTGGTAGTGCCGACCGCAATCACCCTGCCCCCGGCAGCGCGAACGGCATTCAGCCGCGCCGCGGTTTCCGCCTCGATCCGCCCCCATTCGGCGTGCATCGCATGGGCTTGGGTGTCCTCGACCTTGACCGGCAGGAAGGTCCCGGCTCCAACATGCAGTGTCAGCGTTTCATGGCGCACTCCGCTCTTGGCCAGCCCGACCATCAACTCGGGGGTAAAATGCAGCGCCGCTGTGGGCGCAGCAACGGCGCCTTCCCGGACCGCGAACATTGTCTGGTAATCGAGCCGATCCGCTTCATCGGTACCGCGCTTCTGGGCGATATAGGGGGGCAGCGGCATGGTTCCGGCGCGTTCGAGCAAAACTTCGACTGGCTCGTCACCGGCGAAGGCCAGCGTCCAGCTGCCATCATCATGCCGCGCTTCGGCAAGGGCTGACACTTCGGCAGGAAAAGCGATGACATCGCCGACATGGAGCCGCTTGCCATTGCGGACGAAGGCCTGCCAGCGGCGCAGATCGATCCGCTTGTGCAGCGTCGCGCCGATCCGTGCTTCGCCTCGCCGTCCTTCGAGCTGCGCAGGGATGACCTTTGTATCGTTGAAGACGAGGACATCGCCAGCCCGGAGCAGCGCCGGCAGATCGCTTACGTGATGGTTCTGCAAGGTTCGCGCGCCGGGCACCAGCAACATCCGCGCCGCGTCGCGCGGCCGCGCGGGTCGCAGGGCAATCCGCTCAGGCGGGAGCTCAAAATCGAACAGATCAACGCGCATCAGCGCGTCCCTGGCGGCAAACGGGGCTCAGTTCGACTTCGAACTGTTGAGGTCTGCGGTGGAAATCGGCCGAGCAACAGCCGGTTGCGCAACGACTGGACGGGGCTTGTTGTCCGAGGCGAGCGAAGCCTGAACGATCCGCGTCGGGCTGGCTGGCGGTTCACCGCGTTCGATCGCGTCGGCGACATCCATGCCAGCGATCACCCGTCCGAAATTGGTGTATTTGTGATCAAGCATCAGCCGCGGATAGAACACGATGAAGAACTGGCTGTTGGCACTGTCAGGCGAATCGGTCCGGGCCATCGAAACGCTGCCGCGCATATGGGGGACGCGATTGAACTCTGCCTTGAGGTCCGGCAACTTCGATCCGCCAGCACCCGTCCCCGAAGGGTCGCCGGTCTGGGCCATGAAGCCGTCAATTACGCGGTGAAAGACAATCCCGTTGTAGAAACCCTCGCGGGTCAGGCTCTTGATCCGCTCGATATGGGCCGGGGCCCAGGCTGGAACCAGCCTGATTGCAACGCGGCCCCCGGTCGACAGATCGAGGTAAAGCACATTATCGGGTTCATGCTCGAGATTGGGATCGACCAGCGCGCTAACTGGCGACGCCGGAGCCGTCTGCGCAACCGGCGGGGCCTTCTTGGCGTATACCGGCACGGATATCAGCGTCAGGCCGACAGCAAGGGCGATAAGCGAGCGACGTTTCATGGGGCGTTGGCCTCGGATTTCATAAGTGGAAAGATTGTCGCGGCGAGATAGCGAGCCAACACTGTCGTGGCAATGAACAGCATTGAAGCATGATCCGATAAATCTGAATCGTATTACGACCGGCGATTCCCCGGTGTCGCGTGATCGATTGCGAAAAACCGGTTCCCACTTTTTTGCATCACGCTCTAATAATCGCCCAGTGTGCCGGTCTGCGCGATCCGTGCCGTCACATCATCGCGCACCGCCGGGCTGACAAAGGGCGAGATATCACCGCCGAATAGAGCGATTTCCTTGACCAGCTTGGAGGCGATCGGTTGCAGGCAGACGTCGGCCATCAGGAACACCGTTTCGATACTGTCGTTGATTTGCTGGTTCATCCCCGCCATCTGATATTCATATTCGAAGTCTGCCACCGCCCGCAGCCCGCGGATAATCAGGTTTGCCCCCTGCTTCTCGGCAAAGCGCATCAACAGCGCATTGAAGCCGACAACTTTGACATTGTCGATGCCCATTGCAGCCACTTCACGGGTGACCATTGCCATCCGCTCGGCAGGCGAAAACATCGGGTTCTTCGATGGGTTGGTGGTGACCCCCAGGATCAGCTTGTCGACCAGCGTCGCTCCGCGCCGGATGATATCGGCATGGCCCAAAGTGACCGGATCGAAAGTGCCAGGATATACCCCTACGCGTTGCAGCATTTAGTGATCCCTCTCCACGATATACCGCGCCAGCGCGCGCAGCAGATCAGCTTCCGGGCCATGCTGGCCAAGATGTGCGATAGCCTGATCGACCAACATCCGCGCCTGTTCGCGCGCGCGATCTGGGCCGAGTAGCGAGACAAAGGTCTGCTTGCCCGCCTGGGCATCCTTGCGCAGCGCTTTGCCCGCCGCCTGTTCATTGCCATCATGATCAAGCAGATCGTCGGCAATCTGGAAGGCCAGCCCGATGTCGCGGGCATAGCCGCGCAAATGGGCCCGGCCTTCGATCGCCACCTTGCCCAGGATCGCACCCATTTCGACCGCCGCCCCAAGCAGCGCACCGGTTTTCAATTGCTGCAACCGTGTTACTGTCTGGAGATCGAATTCAGTCCCTTCGGCGACGATATCCATCATCTGACCGCCAGCCATCCCGATGGCACCGCTTGCCCCAGCCAGCGCCTGGACCAGTTCAATCCGGGTGAAGGGATCGCCGCCGCTGAGCGGATCGGCGAGGACTTCGAAGGCAAAGGCATGCAATGCATCACCGGCCAGCACCGCCGTCGCCTCATCAAACGCGCAGTGGACGGTGGGTTTGCCGTGGCGCAAGGCATCATTGTCCATGCAGGGCAGGTCATCGTGGATCAGCGAATAGACATGGATCGATTCGATCGCGACCCCGGCCCGGATCGCCACCGCGCGGTCGACCCCGTATAATTCGGCGGTGGCGCTCAGCAGCAGCGGGCGGACCCGCTTGCCCCCGCCAATCGCGGCATAGCGCATCGCCTCGACTAGCCGCGCGCGCGAATCCTGGGGAACCGGCAGCAACGCATCAAAAGCCGCATCGATATCACCGGCAATCCGCACCAGACCTTCGGCAAGCAGAGGATCGACTGCGGTGGCGACAGTCACGACTTAGCGTTCCGGAGCTTCATCGAATGGCTGGGTCCCGGTGGCAAGCCCATCGGGCCCGGCCACAATTCGCTCAATCCGCGCCTGCGCCGCATCAAGCCGCGCCTGGCAATGCTTGCGCAGGGCTTCACCGCGTTCGTAAAGCGTGATCGAATCGTCCAGTGGCACTTCGCCGCTTTCCAGCCGGCGCACGACATCTTCCAGCGCACGAAGCGCATCCTCGAAGCTCTGGGCCGAAATATCAGGAACGATATCATTCATCACCGCAGAGCATTGACCGGGCAAGCGCCAAGGGTCAAGCTGTGAGGAAACAAGGGATAGAACAAATGAAGTGGATTACCGCCTACGCCGCCGCCGGCCTGTCTTTTGGCGTGCTCGATTTTCTGTGGCTGCGTTGGGCCGGGCCCAATCTGTACCGTCCGGCGCTGGGCGATCTGCTCGCCCCGAGCTTTCGCGCGGCACCGGCGTTAATCTTCTATGCGCTGTTTATCGCGGCGATGGTCTGGTTCGCGGTGCGGCCGGGGCTGGAGCAAGGTGTGCCGTTCGCGGTGCTCAACGGAGCATTGCTCGGCGGAATCGCTTACGCGACTTATGATCTGACCAATCAGGCGACGATGAAAGTCTGGCCCACACAGATCACCGTGATCGATATTGCCTGGGGCGCGGCGGCGACGGCACTTGCCAGCGGGATTGCCGCCTGGACAGTGGGGATTCTCGCCAAGGGTCAGCCATAACACAATAAGGGGGCAGCGGCATGTTCATCGGTCATTGGGCGCCCGCACTGGTTGCGGCAGCGCAGAAAGAGGCGCCAAAACTGGGGGCGCTGTTCATTGCGGCCCAGCTGGTCGACTGGGCGTTTTTTATCCTGCTGATATTCGGGGCAGAGCATATGCGCTTTTCGCCCGGAATCAGCGCGATGAACCCCATGGACCTCTACAACATGCCCTATACCCACAGCCTGCTCGGCACTGCCATTTTTGCGTTGGCGTTTGCCGGGCTGCTATGGCTGGTGACGATGAACCGTACTGCAGCGATAATCGGCGGCGCGGTGGTGCTGTCGCACTGGTTCGTCGATCTCTTGGTCCACGTTCCCGATCTGACGCTGGCAGGGAGCCCGCCCAAGCTGGGCCTGGGCCTGTGGAATTACCCCTGGATCGAAATGCCGCTAGAGCTAGGTATCACTTTCGCCGCGTTGTGGTTTTATGCCCGCAAAATGCAGCCATCCGGGCCGCGCATGGCGGTATTGGCGGCAGTTCTGGTGCTGCTTCAGGCGGTCAACTGGTTCGGCCCGGTTGAGCCCGAGGTTACCCTTGGCACCAGCCTGCTGGCGGGCTTTGCCTATGGCGCTGCGACGCTGGCGGCATGGTGGGTGGGGAAAAGCGCGCAAAAGCTGCCCTTGACGGACTAGCCGTCCTCGCCTCGCGCCGCTAAGGGCCGGGAATGCCAGAATCCCCCGCTCCGATCACGCCAGAAGTCGTCGCCGCCCATGGGCTGTCCGAGGAGGAATACGCCCGCGTCCTGCACGCTTTGGGTCGCGCGCCGAATCTGGTCGAGCTCGGCATATTCTCGGTGATGTGGTCAGAGCATTGTTCGTATAAATCGAGCCGCCTGCATTTGATGAAGCTGCCGACCAAGGCACCATGGGTGATCTGCGGCCCGGGCGAAAATGCCGGGGTGATCGACATCGGCGACAATTTGGCCTGCATCTTCAAGATGGAGAGCCACAACCACCCGAGCTACATCGAGCCCTACCAGGGCGCAGCCACTGGCGTCGGCGGCATCCTGCGCGATGTCTTCACCATGGGCGCACGGCCGATCGCCAATCTCAACGCGCTGCGCTTTGGCCGCCCCGATCACCCCAAGATGAAGTCGCTGGTCAAAGGCGTCGTCGCGGGCATCGGCGGTTATGGCAATTGCGTCGGCGTGCCGACGGTTGGCGGCGAGACCAATTTCCACAAGGCCTATGACGGCAATATTCTGGTCAACGCGATGACCGTGGGCGTCGCCGATCAGGACAAAATCTTCTACTCCGCCGCCACGGGCCTTGGCAATCCGATCGTCTATGTCGGCTCCAAGACCGGACGCGACGGGATCCACGGCGCGACCATGGCCAGCGCCGATTTTGACGAAAACTCGGACGAAAAACGCCCGACCGTGCAGGTCGGCGATCCGTTTACCGAAAAGCTGCTGATCGAGGCGTGTCTGGAACTGATGGCAACCGATGCGATCGTGGCAATCCAGGATATGGGCGCGGCGGGGCTGACGTCCTCCAGCGTCGAAATGGCCTCCAAAGGCGGCGCGGGCATCAAGCTCAACATGAATATGGTCCCGGTCCGCGAAGAGGGCATGACGCCATACGAGATGATGCTGAGCGAGAGCCAGGAGCGGATGCTGATGGTGCTCAAGCCCGGCAAGGAGCCGATGGCCGAAGCGATTTTCAGGAAGTGGGAGCTCGACTTCGCGGTGATCGGCGAAGTGACCGATACCGGCCACATGGTGCTGGAGTTCGATGGCGTGGTGGTCTGCGATATTCCGCTGGGTCCGCTGGCCGATGATGCGCCGCTGTATGATCGTCCCCACATCAAGACACCCCCGCCCGCGCCGCTGAAGGATGTCCCGGACAGCCGCGATATCGGCGCGGATCTGCTCAAGCTGATGGCCTGCCCGGACCTCGCCTCGCGCCGCTGGATCTGGGAACAATATGACAGTCAGGTCGGCGCGGACACGATGCAGAAATCGGGCGGCGATGCCGCAGTGGTCCGCATCCACGGGACTCAAAAGGCGCTCGCCATGAGCACCGATTGCACCCCGCGCTATTGCTACGCCGATCCCTATGAGGGCGGCAAGCAGGCGGTCGCCGAATGTTATCGCAACATCAGCGCGGTTGGGGCTTTGCCGTTGGCGATCACCAATTGTCTAAACTTCGCCAACCCGCAGCGCCCCGAGATCATGGGGCAGATCGTCGGCTGTCTTGAAGGTATGGGCGATGCCTGCCGGGCGCTCGATTTCCCGATCGTGTCGGGGAATGTGTCGCTGTATAACGAGAGCAAGGCGACCGGCGGCGGCTCGGCCATTCTCCCCACGCCCGCGATCGGCGGCGTCGGGCTGATGCAAGACCATGAAAAGATGGCTACGATCGCGTTCAAGGCTGAGGGCGAGGCGATTTTCGTGATCGGTCATTCCCACGGTCACCTTGGCCAGTCACTCTGGCTGCGCGAACTGCATGGCCGCGAAGAAGGCCCGCCCCCGCCAGTCGATCTGGCCACCGAGCGCCGCCATGGCGAATTCGTCCGCCAGCTGGTGGAACAGGGCAGGCCTAGCGCGGTGCATGATGTTTCGGATGGCGGGCTGCTGGTTGCCCTGGCCGAAATGTCGCTCGCGGGCGGCATCGGCTGCACGCTTATGAGCGACATTTACGAAGGCGCAGCCGAATGGTTCGGTGAAGATCAATCGCGGTATATCATCACCGTAGCCGATGTTGATTCAATAATCGAAGCGCTGACGCAAGCGGGGATATTTTTCGAGCTTATCGGGCGCACCGGCGGGGCGGCTATCGTGATTGAGAGCAATGACGGTTCGGTCATCTTTGATCAGGATATGATCCCCCTCACCACCCTGCGCGAAGCCAGCGACAGCTTCTTCCGCGACTGGATGGAAGGTTAAGTGGCATTGAATTCAGCATCAATTGATGCTAAAAATGACCCATGCGCACCACGATGAACATAGATGACGAGCTGATCTCCTCGGCGATCGAATACTCCGGGGTCAAGGAACGCAGCGCTGTCGTGCGCATGGCGCTTGAGGAATTCGTGCAAAAGCGCGCTGAGTTGCGCATGGCCAAAGCCAAGGGTTCGATTCCTGATTTTGGCAAAGTTCCCGTGCCACGCCGCCGGTTCCCGACCTAGTGGTGCCCGACTGATGGTGCCCAACTGATGGTAATCGTCGATACCTTGGCATGGATCGATCATATCCGGGGATTGCCGACACCCGTTGAAGATTTGCTGGGGCAAGGCCGTATTCTGCTCCATCCATTCGTTTTTGGCGAACTCATGCTCAACGGCTTGCCGAAATCAGGGCCATTCTCGACCGACGCCTTTGGCAAACTCGCGTTGGCGCCCGTAGCAAGCGCCGCTGAGATTTCCGCCTTCATTCAGTGGGGCAAGCTAACCGGAACTGGCATCGGCTTCGTCGATACGCATCTGCTGCTATCGGCAAAGCTGCTCATAAACGGCTGCATCTTGACCCAGGATCGAAACTTGCGGACACAAGCCGACCGCCTCGACCTTGCCTTCGCAGGATAAGCGACGGGCCGATGCGTTTTCGTTCAGGCCACTTTTTCCGACAGCAAATCGTAGGGATCGATCCCCATCCCGCGCCACACCTGGTGCGCCTGCGCATAATAACGAGTCGGCGAAATCCCAAGCTTCGCCCGCGCTTCGTTCACCTGCATCGCCAGCAGTTCGCGGATCGAGGTTTCGACGATCCGTGGGCAGGCCTTGCCCAGCTTCTGACCTTCGCGAACCGCCCGCAGCACCGGGGCGCTGCTTTTAACGCGGCTCTTCAGATTAATCCCGCCGGCATAGGCGATGAACAGATGGGCCGGGCTTGGCTGCTGGCTGTAGGTAAAGGCCAGCACGCATTGTTCGCCCAGCGCGTCGCGGCCATAGCCGGTCAGGATGTGGAGCAGATCGTGGGTATCGCGCAGACGGTCCAGGTACCATTCGAACTGGTCGCCGAAATGGTAGCGGCCATTATTGAAGCGTTCGAATTCATCGACCAGACCCTTCGCACTCAGCCCTTCGCGCTCCATGAAATCGCAATAGGCATGAGCGACGCTGCCCGCGGGCAAATTGCGCAGCGCGGCGTGATCATCGAGGATCGCAGGGAGATAAGGCTCGCTGGCGCGGATTGCCTGGCCGCGGGTGCTGGTCAGGAACGCTTCCGCAGCGGGAGCCATGCCCCTCCACGGCAGCGATTCGAAGATGTGGAAAACCTCTTCGGTGTTTTCCTTGTCCTTGAGCAATTCGCGGAAGTGACGCCAGGCTTTGAGCGGGCGCAGCACCGGGTCGGCGCGCGCCGTGTTGAACAGTGGCAGGCTGTCAAAATCAGGAGTTGCGGAAGCGTCACCAAAATCATTGGCGGCTGCGGCAAAGGCTGGGGCGGTTGAAGAGCTGAGCCTGTCCATGCCGCCTCGTTGCCATTTACTAACATAAATGTCAATAGCTATGCGCCCTCTGGACCAATTCCAGCCTTCCGATTAGCCTACGCCGCCAGGATCGAGGGGGAATTTCCATGCGGATCAGGCGTTGGCCGCTTGCTTTGGGACTCGTGGTGGCACTGCTGGCGGTGGAGGCCGGGCTGTCGGCAACGCCCGACTGGATCGAGGGCTGGAAGCTGGCTGCACGCTGGACGGCCCGAGTCGGCTTTCCGATCTTTATCCTGACCTATTCGGCATCGTCGCTGCTCCGCCTGTGGCCCGGTTCGATCACCAAGGCGCTGGTGCGGGATCGCCGCTGGTGGGGATTGGGCTTTGCGGCTAGTCACACGGTGCATCTCTATGCGCTGGTGACTTACCTGTCGCTGGTGGGAGAGCCGCCATTGCTGAGCACTGTACTGGGCGGCGGCCTCGCCTATGCGCTGCTCTATGCCATGGCGCTGACCTCCAGCGATGCGGCGCAGCGGGCGTTGGGCAGGAACTGGAAACGCCTCCACACCGCCGGAGTTCACTGGCTGTGGGCGGTGTTTGTCTTGACCTATGGCGGAGGCGTCGCTGCGGGCGAGGAAATGCCGTATTCCGGCATCTGCGTGGGCATAGCGTTTGCGGCGCTAGGTCTGAGGATCGCGGCCAGTGTAAAATCTCGCCGTGCGCGCCTAGCCTGAAACCCAGTCACTCCGGGCTATCCCCAGCAGCCGCAGCACGCTGGTCAGATCGCCGCGGTCGATTGTGCCGTCTGCCGCCGCCCGCGCCTTGGGCTTGGCGTGATAGGCGATGCCATAGCTGGCAGCCTGCAACATCGGAATGTCATTGGCCCCGTCGCCGGTCGCCAGACTTACCGCGCCATTCAGTCGCTCGGCCTCGGACAGCAGCACCTGCCGCTTGATTGCGCTATCGACAATCGCGCCAGTTAGCCCACCGGTAAGCTTGCCCTGTTCCACCGCTAGCCGATTGGCGACCACGCGCTCGAACCCCAGCTGCTCGGCCACCGGATCGGCAAATTGGTGGAAGCCGCCGGTCACCAGCACGGTGTGGCAACCATGCGCTTTCAGCGTCGCCACCAGCGTCTTGGCGCCGGGCATCGGGAAAATCCGCTGGTCGAGGCATTGCTGGATCGCATCCTCACCCAGACCGCCCAGCAGCCGGACGCGCATCGACAGCGCCTCGGCAAAATCGAGCTCGCCCTGCATCGCCCGCTCAGTAATTTCAGCGATCTGCGGCTTGATCCCGGCGAAATCGGCCAACTCGTCGATACATTCCTGCCCGATCATGGTCGAATCCATGTCCGAGACGAACACCCGCGGCAGCAGCGGTGCATGATCGGCCACCAGCAGGTCCGCCGGGGCAAAAGCCTCATCGAGGATCGCGCGCAGCGCCGCCGACGCGCCGCCCTCGGCCTCGAACTGGAGTACCCCAACATCATCGCGCCGCGACTCGGCGCGGTGGAGGCGCATCCCCTGCCCCTCGATTTGCCGGATCGCTGATCCAAGATTTGCGGACAGCGCGTCGGGTTCTGCTATCAGCCGGGCAATGAGCACGCGAGGATCCTCTGAATCGGTGGCTGAATCGGGGGCGGCGAAACCGCCGCTGGCGCTCATCGCAGGGCCGACGGCGAGCGGCAAGAGCGATTGCGCGGTGCGGCTGGCGCAGGCGCTGATCGCGCGTGGGCAAAATGCCGTGGTGATCAATGCTGACAGCGCGCAAGTCTATGCCGATCTGGCAGTGCTGAGCGCGCGTCCGTCGCCCGAAGAAATGCGCGGGGTGCCGCATCTGCTGTTCGGAACATGCAACGGGGCCGAGGCTTGCTCTGCCGCCGATTGGGCTGACCGGGCGCGCGAGGCGATCGCGCAAGTTCACAAGGGCGGCGGCGTGCCGATCCTGGTCGGCGGGACCGGGCTTTATCTCCAAACGCTGCTCGATGGGATTGCGCCCGTTCCGGCGATCGATCCGGCGGTGCGGGCGGAAGTCCGCGCGCTTCCCCTTGCCTTGGCCTATGCCGCGCTGACGATTGAAGATCCGCACCGCGCTGCCTCCCTCGCCCCGGCCGACGCTGCGCGGATTTCGCGCGCGCTGGAGGTTGTGCGGTCCACCGGAACGACGCTAGCCGATTGGCAGGAACAACGCAGCGGCGGGATTGGCGGTGCGGTAGCGCTCCAAGCTGCTGTGCTCCTGCCCGACCGGGCGCAGCTTTACGCCCGCTGCGATGTCCGCTTTGCCGCGATGCTGGAACACGGCGCGGTTGAGGAGGTCCGGCTGCTGCTCGCCCGCAACCTCGCCCCCACGCTCCCAGTGATGCGTGCGATCGGTGTGCGCGAAATTGCCGCATATCTCGCCGGGGAAGCCTCTCTGGCCGAGACCACGGCGCAAGGAGCCCAGGCGACCCGCAATTATGCCAAGCGCCAATATACCTGGTTCCGGCACCAGCCCCCGTCCGATTGGCACCAAGTTTCAGAACAACATTACGATATTGATAGAATTTTCGCATTATTATTGCGCAACTAACGATTGACACGTTATTTCCTGTCTCCTAGAGGCCCCGCAACACCCGTTCACGCGGGCTTTGTGCAAGCTGGAGAGCAGACCCGGCATGGTTTACACCGTGCCGGGTTGGCCCTTTCAGGGGACTGCATATTCGAAATCGAAAGGTTATTACGGTGAGCGACGAGCGCAGCGGCGCCAGCATCCTGGTTGAAAGCCTGGTTCGTCAGGGAGTCGAATTCGTGTTCGGCTACCCCGGCGGCGCGGTGCTGCCGATCTATGACGCCCTGTTTAACGACAGCCGCATCCGCCACATTCTTGTCCGGCACGAAGCCGGCGCGGCCCATGCGGCCGAAGGCTATGCGCGTTCGACCGGCAAGCCCGGCGTGGTGTTGGTCACTTCCGGCCCCGGCGCAACCAATGCCGTCACCGGGATTGCCGACGCTTTCATGGATTCGATCCCGCTGGTGATCATCACCGGCCAGGTCGCCACCGGACTGATCGGCTCCGATGCGTTTCAGGAAGCTGATACGGTCGGCATCACGCGTCATTGTACCAAGCATAATTATCTGGTGAAGGACCCGGCCGAACTCGCTGCGACCATCGACGAGGCCTTCCAGATCGCCACCCAAGGCCGCCCCGGCCCGGTGCTGATCGACATCCCCAAGGATGTGCAGGTTGCCGTCGCCAGCTTCAGTGATGCGCCCCCGCAGCGCCGCAATCGTTACACCCCGCAGCTTGAAGGCAGCAGCCGCGACATCGCCCGCGCGATCGAGCTGATCGCCAACGCCAAGGCACCGATCTTCTACACCGGCGGCGGGGTGATAAACTCCGGTCCGCGCGCCACCGAATTGCTGCGCGAGCTGCAAACGCTGACCGGCGCTCCCGTCACCTCGACGCTGATGGGCCTTGGCGCTTTTCCCGCCAACCACGCCGACTGGCTGGGGATGCTGGGAATGCACGGCACCTATGAAGCCAACATGGCGATGAACCGCGCCGATGTGATGGTCTGTATCGGCGCGCGCTTCGATGACCGCGTCACTGGGAGGCTCGATGCTTTTTCGCCGAACTCGACCAAGATCCACATCGATATCGATCGCAGCTCGATCAACAAGACTGTCCGGGTCGATCTGCCGATCATCGGCGATTGCGCCCGCGTCCTCGAACAGCTGATCGCGGCGTGGAGCGGCCGCAAGGCTCAGGATCTGACCGAATGGCAGGCCCGGATCAACGGCTGGCGCGCGCGCGACAGTCTGGCCTACCCCGCCAACAATGAAGCGATCATGCCGCAGTTGGCGGTCGAGCGGCTCTATGCGCTGACCAAATCGCGCGATCCGATCATCTCCACCGAAGTTGGCCAGCACCAGATGTGGGCGGCGCAGTATTTCCCCTTCTTCGCCCCGAACAAGTGGCTGACGTCCGGCGGGCTCGGCACCATGGGTTACGGGCTCCCGGCGGCGATCGGCGCGCAGCTCGGCAATCCGGACGCTCTGGTGATCGACATTGCCGGCGATGCTTCGATCCAGATGAACATCCAGGAACTCGGCACCGCGACCCAATACCGCCTCCCGGTCAAGATCTTCATCCTCAACAATGAATGGATGGGGATGGTCCGCCAGTGGCAGGAACTAACCTATGAAAGCCGCTATTCGAACTCCTATTCGGACAGCCTGCCCGATTTCGTCAAGCTGGCCGAAGCTTACGGCTGGAAGGGCATCCGCATCACCAGCGAGGCCGATCTGGATGCCGGGATTCAGGCGATGATCGACCATGATGGCCCGGTGATCGTCGATTGCCTCGTCACCAAGGAAGCCAACTGCTATCCGATGATCCCGAGCGGAGCAGCGCATACCGACATGATCCTTTATGGCGACAACGTTGCCGGGACCATGGATGATGAAGCCAAAGCGCTGGTGTGAGCGGGCTGGGGATTAGGGATACCGAATGATGAAAATCAAAACCAAGGCGTCCGAGCGCCATGTGCTGACCATCACGGTCGACAATGAAGCCGGCATTCTCGCCAAGATCGCCGGGCTGTTCACCGCGCGCGGCTATAACATAGACAGCCTGACCGTGGCCGACATCTCGGAGAACCACTCGATCAGCCGGATCACCATCGTCACCCACGGCCCGCCCGAGGTGATCGACCAGATCCACGCCCAGCTCGAACGGCTGGTCCCGGTCCACAAGGTGATCGACTTGACCGAGCTTGGCGAACATGTTGAGCGCGAGCTGGCGCTGGTCAAGGTGGCAGGCACCGGCGACGCGCGCGTGGAAGCACTGCGGCTGGCCGATGTGTTCCGCGCCAAGGTGATCGACACCACCACGAGCAGCTTCATTTTCGAGCTGACCGGCGATCCCGGCAAGCTCGACCGCTTTATAGCCCTGATGCGCGAGCTGGGGCTGGTCGAGGTGGGCCGC
>JANNAE010000091.1:0-30053 GCA_031383985.1 Novosphingobium sp.
ACCGCATATCTGTCTCATAGGTGCTGACGGGGAACATCGGTGGCTTTGCGCGACCATAAATGCGTGGTCACGGTGCCGATATCCCTTCCGCTGCGAGGCGGACGCCGAACGATCGTAGCGGGCCAGCCCGATGCAGCTGACCATGATGCCACCTTGATCACCGCATTGCGCAAGGCGCACGCGATGGTGGGCCGCGATGAACGGGGCCAGCCGATCATCGTGACCGCGCCGACATCACCTTATGAGCGGCGCCTGCTGCGGCTCGCTTTCCTTGCGCCGGACATCCAGCAGACGATCCTTGCCGGACGCCAGCCGCGCAATCTCAACCTCGAGCAATTGATCCACCGGGACCTGCCGATCGCCTGGTCGCGTCAGCGCGAAACGCTGGGTTTTCCGCCTGCTATTAAAACCCTGTAATAGCGATTAAATAGCCTGTTATGGTCGATTAAATCCCCTGTTATGGCCGATTAAATACCCTGTTACGGCGAATAACAGGGAAACGGGTTTTTGGGCCCCGAATCCCGCAGAATTGCGCGGTTCCAGACCGACGCATTTACCAGCCAGAGCTCGGAAACCCTGTTTTGGGGCCGTTTTTTTCAATTTTTCCCTGTTATCGCTTCAAAACAGGGAAACCGAACCGATTGCGATCCGCGCGGAGACTCCGGCGTGGGGTTGGCCCGAAGGCAGGCCGGAGACAGCGCATATCGCCTGGCTGGAAACGGGTTGGGCCCTGTAACCCCGCCAACGCCGCCGCGTTCACGCGGCGCCCTGAAGACGGAGACTGGTGCTGGGACTGTGTGGCGGAGCGGGTGGGATTCGAACCCACGATACGCTTTTGGCGTATACTCACTTTCCAGGCGAGCGCCTTCGACCACTCGGCCACCGCTCCGCATTGCTCTGGAAGCCGCGCCCTAGCGGTGCGGTGGGACTTCCGCAAGCCGCGACGTGTCTGGCGCAAGCGGCGAAGGGCTGGCACTCGCAGCGAATGGCTGGCACAAGCGCGGCATGAAAAACACCGCCGCTTATGCCGCTATCGCCCTGCTTGTCGCGCCGCTTGGTGCAGCAGAAAAATCGGCCGCCCCTGCCCCGGGTGAGATCGTTACCTCTGCCCCTTCCGCGGACTGGGTAAAGATCGCGCCGTCGGACCTGCTGCTTATGGAACTTGCGCCCGACGCGAAAGGACACCCACGCCGCGTGGTGATCCAGCTGATGCCGCCGCCGTTTTCGCAAGGATGGATCGACAACATCCGCAAGCTGGCTGCGGCGCAGTGGTGGGACGGGACCAGCGTCAACCGGGTGCAGGACAATTATGTGGTACAGTGGGGCGATGCGAGCGAGAAAAAGGTGCTGCCCGGCGGTCTGGCGGTGGTGCCGGAGAGTGCGTACTTCACCAAGGCCGTGACCAGATATCCTCCTCGCGATCCGAAATATGGTGATTCAAGAGCGCTCGACGGCCCTTATGGGATTAGCGCGTTTTGGCGAGGCTGGCCGGTTGGCCGGGACCTGCTGAAGCATAATTGGCCGGTCCACTGCTATGGCATGGTCGGCGTCGGCCGGAACCTCTCGCCCGATACCGGCAGCGGGGCCGAGCTCTACGTGGTGATCGGCCATGCGCCGCGGCATCTTGATCGGAATATCGCCCTCGTCGGCCGGGTGATCGAGGGGATCGATCACCTCTCCAGCCTGCCGCGCGGAACCGGGGGGCTGGGGTTTTACGAGACCGCCGAAGAACGGGTGCCGATCCGCTCGATCCGGCTGGCCAGCGAGATGGAAGTCGATCCGCTTCCGCGCTACGAATACCTCTCCACCCAGAGCAAAAGCTTCGCCGCCTATGCTGACGCCCGCGCCAATCGCCGCGATCCGTTCTTCATCCGGCCTGCGGGCGGCGCGGACATCTGCAATATCCCGGTTCCGGTGCGCCGCGCCAAACCTTGACCGAGCGTATCACCCATACCGGTCCGCTGTGGCGCTGGACCGGAGGAACGAACGGCACCTGGCACTTCCTGACCATCGACGGCGCGGCCGGCGAGGCGCTGTCAGCCACCGCACTGATGCAGCGACTGGAGCGGGGCCGCCGCGCGGGGTTCGGCTCGCTCAAGGTCGAAGCGCAGATCGGCGAAAGCCGGTTCAGCACCTCGGTCTTTCCCGCAAAAAACACTGGCTGGCTGCTCCCGGTCAAGGTCGCTGTTCGCCAGGCCGAGGGTCTGGCCGAGCGGGACAGCGTGACGGTTACGCTGGAAATCTAGATCCGCTCCGCCTGCGCCACCGCATCGCTGGCCCGCATGGCGCTGACGATCCGGGCCAGATGCGCCAGATCCGACACTTCCAGATCGACCTCATAAGTCCCGAACATCTCGTCGCGCTGGATCATCTGGAGATGCACGATATTGGCGCGGTTGCCGGCGAAAATCCCGGTCATTTCAGCCAGCGTGCCGGGGCGGTTGTAGAGCACCGCGCGCAATCGCCCGACCGCCCCGGTGGACCGGTCGCCCCAGGACAGATCAAGCCAATCGGCATCGACCCCGTTGGCCAGCGTCAGGCAATCGATCGAATGGACTTCCACCCCCTTGCCGGGATGGCGCAGCCCGACGATCCGGTCGCCCGGCACCGGATGGCAGCATTCGGCGAGCTGGTAGGCCTTGCCCGGGGTCAGCCCCCGGATCGAGATGGCGCGTTCCTGCTTGGGCCAGACATCGGGCTCGGTCAGCCCCGCCGCGCTGCCCGGGACGAGCGCTTCCATCACCGCGCGGTCATCCAGCTTGGCGGTGCCGATGGCGATCATCAGGTCCTCTTCGCGGGTAAAGCCCAGCCGCTTGACCGCATCCTTGAGCGCCTTCTTGCCGATCTTGGCCGGCAGCCGTTCGGTAATCTCGTCATAGAGCTTGCGCCCGATCGCGGCGACTTCCTGGCGTTCTTTCTGGCGCACCGCGCGGCGGATCGCGGCCCGCGCCTTGCCGGTGACAACAAAGCCCAGCCACGACAGCTGCGGACTGGCACTGCGGCTTTTGATGATCTCCACCACATCACCGTTGCCCAGCGGGGTGCGCAGCGGCATGTGCCGCCCGTTGATCTTGGCGCCGACCGCCAGATTGCCAAGATCGGTGTGGACATCGTAGGCCAGATCGATCGAGGTCGCGCCTTTGGGCAGCTGGTGCAACGCGCCCTTGGGGGTGAAGGCGAAGATCCGGTCCTGATAGATCGCCAGCTTGGTGTGTTCGAGCAGCTCTTCGGCATCGTGGCTGGCATCGACGATCTCGATCAGGTCGCGCAGCCAGCCGACTTGCCCGTCGGGCTGGACCCCGCCCTGCTTGTAGGCCCAATGCGCGGCCAGGCCGAATTCATTGGTGCGGTGCATCGATCGGTCGCGGATCTGGACCTCCATCCGCATCGAGTTTTCATAGATCAGCGCGGTGTGCAGGCTGCGATAGCCGTTCGATTTGGGGGTCGAGATGTAATCCTTGAACCGCCCCGGGATCATCTGCCAGGTCTGGTGGAGTACCCCCAGCGCCTTATAGCTGTCTGCGGCGCTTTCGGTCAGTACCCGGAACGCCATGATATCGGTGATCTGCTCGAACGAAACATGCCGTTCGGCCATCTTCTTCCAGATCGAGAAAGGATGCTTTTCGCGGCCCGAAACTTCGACCTTCAGCCCGGCCTCGGCGAGCGCCTGTTTGATCGCCAGCGCAATCGCATCGACCTGCCCGCCCTCCTGGCTGCGGATCTGGGTCAGCCGCCCGGTGATGGTGGCATAGGCCTCGGGCTCGAGCTGCTCGAACGCCAGCAGCTGCATCTCGCGCATATATTCATACATGCCGACGCGTTCGGCGAGCGGCGCGTAAATATCCATCGTCTCCCGGGAAATCCGGCGGCGCTTGTCTTCGCTCTTGATGAAGTGGAGGGTGCGCATGTTGTGGAGCCGGTCAGCCAGCTTGACCAGCAGCACCCGCAGATCCTCGCTCATTGCGAGGAAGAACTTGCGCAGGTTTTCCGCCGCGCGCTCATTCTCGGTCAGCGTCTCGATCTTGGAAAGCTTGGTCACCCCGTCGACCAGCCGGGCGATATCCGGCCCGAACAGCTTTTCCACCTCTTCGATCGTCGCCAGCGTATCCTCGACCGTATCGTGGAGCAGCGCGGTGACGACCGTATCCATATCGAGCTTGAGCTCGGTCATCAGCCCTGCCACCTCGACCGGATGGCTGAAATAGGGATCGCCCGAAGCGCGTTTCTGGGAGCCGTGTTTCTGCACCGTGTAGACATAGGCCCGGTTCAGCACCGCCTCATCGGCGTCCGGATCATACGCTTTGACGCGTTCAACAAGTTCATACTGGCGCAGCATTATCGCCTAGATGGCGGGATTGGGGGGGAAAGGGCAAGGGCTAAGCTGAGAATAGCGAGAGGAGCGGCACGATCCTGTCGGGTTTGGGTGGTTTCAAGCTCGCGTCGTCACCGCATTTGCCCTGCGCATGCCACCGCCAGCGCGGCTTTGGATCACCGTGCGATTTCAACAGTGTCGAGATAGCCCGACAGCTCGGCCAACAGCTGGCTTGCGCCGTCGAGGTCGGCGTTTTCAGCGGCCTGCTCGAGGGCCGCACCGAGGTCGGTGATCGTCTGAAAGCCAAAACTCCCACCCGATCCGCGCAAATTGTGCCCGAGAACCGTCACGGCTGCAAAGTCAGCCCGGTCGAGGGCTTCGCGCAGGACGATGACATTCTGCCGGCAGTTTTCCAGATAGGCGGGGATCCGTTCCGCCCATCTTTGCGCCGAGCGCGAGGTCGCAGCCTCCGGGCGGGCCTCGTCTCGCGGCGGCAGCGCCCCGCCCGCAGAATAGTCGCGGATCGCCTGACGCAGCACCTCCTGCTTGATCGGCTTGGTCAGATAGGCCGTGCAACCCGCCGCCAGACAGGTCTCCCGATCGCCCTTCAAGGCGGAGGCGGTCAGGGCGATGATCGGGGTTGGCGGCCGTCCATTGGCCTGCTCCCACGCCCGCAGCGTCCGCGTCGCGGTCAATCCGTCCATCACCGGCATCTGCCGATCCATCAGCACCAAATCATAGTGACCGGCCTTGAACATCTCGCAGGCGATCAACCCGGTTTCGGCGACATCGATCTGGTGGGGCGTATCCTCGAGATAAGCCAAAGCGATCGTGCAATTATCCGGCGAATCCTCGGCCATCAGGATGCGCAGGGCCTGCTGCGGCGCATCGGTATCGCCGCCGGTTGGCGCGTTTACCGGCTGGTTGGCGGTAGCCCAGATTTCGAACGGGACCGCAAAGCCGAAGACGCTGCCCTTGTCGACTTCGCTGTCGACCCAAATGCGTCCGCCCATCAATTCGACCAGGCGCTTCGAGATCGTCAATCCCAGGCCGGAGCCACCGAACCTGCGGGTTGTGGAAGAGTCGGCCTGGGTGAAGCGCTCGAAGATAGCGGCGAGCTTGTCGTCGGCAATGCCGATGCCCGTGTCGGTGACGGTAAACCGCAAGGTGGTCGTTCCCGGGCGATCCAGATCCGGTTGGACCTGCAAGGAGACCCGGCCAGTCTTGGTGAATTTGATCGCATTGCCCAGCAGGTTGAGCAGCACCTGCCGAAGCCGCGTGGGATCGCCGACGAGGTCATTCCTAACCGTTGGGGCTATATCACAGACCAGTTCGAGGTTCTTCTCGTCGGCGCGCGGCGCCACCATCTCGAACACCTTTTCCAGGTGATCACTGAGCGAAAAGCCGGTTCGCTCCAGATCGAGTTGCGATGCCTCGACCTTGGAGAGATCGAGAATATCGTTGATGAGATTGAGCAGATTGTCGCCCGAGCGACGGAAGATCTGGACATATTTGTCCTGCTCGGGGGTAAGCGAGGTCTTTGCCAGCAGATCGGCAATCCCCATGATGGCATTCATCGGCGTGCGAATTTCGTGGCTCATGCTGGCGAGAAAATCCGACTTGGTCCGGCTGGCGCTCTCGGCGGTAGCTTTGGCCTGTTGCAACTCCTGCTCAACCCGTTTGCTTTCGGTGACATCGCGGGCTGCGGCGAACACCCCTTGCAAGGTGCGGCTGCGATCATAGAACGTCGTCGCATTGTAGGACACTACGGTTTGTTTGCCGTCACGGGTGCGCGCGGTGAGCTCATAATCGGTGACCGACTTTTCGTTGAGCACGCGCTTGATACCCGCTTCGGCGCGGTCCGGATCGGTGAAACAATCCTTGAACGGTGCCCCGATCAACTCGTCGCGGGTGCAGCCGGTCAGCGCCTCCATCTGCTTGTTGACGTCGGTAATGATGCCCGCTGGATCGGTCGTCATCAGCGCGTCGATGTTGGATTCGATCAGCGAGCGAGTGTAGAATTGCTGGTCGCGCAGGCGCTGGTCGGATTGCTTCTGTTCCTCCTCGACCAGCTTGCGGGCGGTGTTGTCGGTGCCGATCAGCAGATAGCCGATGATGGTGCCCGCAGCATCGCGCAGCGCGGTGACCGAAACGACCGCCGGAAGCCGGGTGCCGTCCTTGCGGATATAGGTCAGCTCATAGATGTCTTCGATGCCGCGCGAAGCCTTGAACACAAGGGCTTCGAAGCCGGGGGTTATCTCGGTGGCCAGTTCGGCGCTCAGGGCCTGCGCGCGGGCGATCAATTCCTGCGGATCTGAGATGTCCGCCGGGGTGATCGTGTTCATCACTTCGGCTGCGGTATAGCCGAGCATCCGTTCAGCGCCGACGTTGAAGATCTGGATCACGCCCTTGGCGTCGGTGGCGATGCTGGAGAAGTTGGCGCTGTTGAAGATGGCATTTTGCAGCGCCCCGGCCTGCAAAAGCGCTTCCTCGGCCGCTTTTCGTGCCGTGTTGTCAGTGCCGATCAGCAGATAACCGATGATGGTGCCCGCAGCATCGCGCAGCGCGGTGACCGAGACGACAGCGGGAAGCCGGGTGCCGTCCTTGCGGATGTAGGTCAGCTCGTAGATGTCCTCGATCCCGCGCGAGGCCTTAAATACCAGCGCCTCGAAGCCCGGCGTGATCGAGGTTGCGAGTTCCACGCTCAGCGCTTCGGCTCGGGCGATCAGCTCCTGCGGGTCGGAGATGTCGGCCGGCGTGATCTTGTTCATCACTTCGGCTGCCGTATAGCCGAGCATCCGTTCGGCACCGACGTTGAAGATCTGGATCACGCCCTTGGCGTCGGTAGCAATGCTGGAGAAGTTGGCGCTGTTGAAGATCGCGCTCTGCAGAGCCCCCGCCTTGAGCTCGGTGCCAATTAGCAGATATCCGATAATGGCGCCCGGTGCGTCGCGCAACGCGGTGACCGACACCACCGCCGGGAACCGGGTCCCATCCTTGCGGATGTAGGTCAGCTCGTAGATGTCCTCGATCCCGCGCGAGGCCTTGAACACCAAGGCCTCGAAGCCCGGCGTGATCGGGGTTCCGAGTTCCACGCTCAGCGCTTCGGCTCGCGCGATCAGTTCCTGCGGATCGGAAATGTCCGCCGGTGTGATCGTGTTCATCACTTCCACCGCCGTATAGCCGAGCATCCGTTCGGCCCCGACGTTGAAGATCTGGATCACGCCCTGGGCATCGGTGGCGATGCTGGAGAAATTGGCGCTGTTGAAGATGGCGCTCTGCAGGGCCCCCGCCTGGAGCAGGGCCTCTTCCGCCAGCTTGCGCGCAGTGACGTCGAAACGCACGGCCATGTACTTGATCACCTTGTCGCGCTCGTTGCGGATGGGTGTGATCGTAGTATCTACCCAATAGAGTGAACCGTCTTTAGCGCGGTTGCGGAGTTCATTTCGCCAGACTTTGCCGTTAGCAATAGTCGCCCACAGTTTACTCATAAACTCTTTGGGGTGCAAGCCGGAGTTCAACAAACGGTGGTCTTGGCCGATGAGTTCTTTACGCGAGTACTTGGAAATGCGCACGAAATTATCGTTAACCTGTTCAATCCTGCCGGTCACATCGGTAATGGCGACGATAGCTGCTTCGGAGACTGCGGACTGCATGGCAGCCAGTTCGGCGGCGGCCTTAGCCAGCGCCGTTTCCGCCTGCTTACGCGCGGTATTGTCGGCGCCAATCAACAGATAGCCGATGATGGCGTTCTGCGCGTCGCGCAGCGCGGTGACCGAGACGACGGCGGGAAACCGGGTCCCGTCCTTGCGGATGTAGGTCAGCTCATAAATGTCCTCGATCCCGCGCGAGGCCTTGAACACCAGCGCCTCGAACCCCGGTTCGATCGGTGTTTCCAGCTCCGCGCTCAAAGCCTGCGCGCGGGCGATCAATTCCTGCGGATCGGAGATGTCCGCCGGGGTGATCGTGTTCATCACTTCGGCTGCGGTATAGCCGAGCATCCGCTCGGCTCCGACGTTGAAGATCTGGATCACGCCCTTGGCGTCGGTGGCGATGCTGGAGAAGTTGGCGCTGTTGAAGATGGCGCGCTGCAGCGCATCGGCCTTGACGATCGACTCATCGGTCTGCCCAGCCGGATTGCCGGAAGCGAGCCGAGGTGCGCTCGCTGCGACCGGTTGTGGCAGTGGAACTGTAATAATCTGTCCTGACTCAATGTCCGGCTGCCGACGGTTAGAACGTCGCGAGAGCCGTTGAAAATACTAGTGCAGAAGCTCACCAAGGTAGGATTCGAGTTGCACCGGCGAATAAGGCTTCTGCAAGAAGCGCCCGCCAGCCACGAACATATCGCTCATCTCTTCGGTCAGCGTGCTTCCCGAGGTGTAGAGCACCGGCAAGTCGGGTCTGAGCGATATCGCCTGATTGGCCACGTCATAACCGCCGAGCGCCAAAGCGTGGAGGCGGATATCGACGAACAGGGCATCGATATGCTGCGGGGCCGCAAGGTGCAAAAGCGCTCCGGCTAGATCGCTGGCCAGCAGTGCGTTGTGGCCCATATCCTCGATCACCCACTCGAGGCTCTGGAGGATGAAAACATCATCTTCTACCGCTAGAATAACGGCCATCAGATCGGCATCCGGAATGAATTCAGCACAGCAACAACACCCCCGTGTGCCGCTTGATCAATCGCCGCACTCTGGACGCCAACCTGCGCCACGGGCAAAAGTTCCATCGTAATCGATATTTCTTCGATTTCGCATTCAACTCCACACCGCCACGGGGGGCAGGCTCATCAGGATCGCGTCGATGTTGCCGCCGGTCCTGAGGCCGAACAGCGTCCCCCGGTCGTAGACCAGATTGAACTCGGCATAGCGCCCGCGCCATTCCAGCTGCTGGCGTTTTTCCGCCTCGGTCCATTCGAGCCCCATCCGCCTCCTCACCAGCATCGGGAATGAGGCCAGAAACGCCTCGCCGACCGCGCGGGTGAAGGCGAAATTCTTCTCCCATTCGGCTTCGTCGCCGCAATTCAGATGATCGTAGAAAATTCCGCCGACCCCGCGGTGAACGCCGCGGTGAGGGATGTAGAAATAGTCATCGGCCCACTTTTTGAAGCGGTCATAATAATCCGCGCCGTGGGCATCGCAGGCCGCTTTGTAGGCGGCGTGGAAATCGGCGGTATCCTCAGCATAGGGGATCGGCGGGTTGAGATCGCCGCCGCCGCCGAACCAGGCCAGCCGCGTGGTGAGGAACCGCGTGTTCATGTGAACGGCCGGAACATGCGGGTTGGCCATATGCGCGACCAGGCTGATGCCGGTTGCGGTGAAACCGGGGCTCTCGTCGCTCGCGCCGTTGATCGTCGCGGCAAAACCGGGAACGAAAGCGCCGCTGGCGGTCGAGATATTGACGCCGACCTTCTCGAACACCCGGCCCTTCATCAGCCCCTGGGTGCCGCCGCCGCCGTCCGATCCATCATCGGTATCGCGATTCCAAGGGGTATAGGTGAAGGCAGCATCGCTCCCCGCTTCACGCTCGATAGTTTCGAACTCGGCGCAAATCCGGTCACGCAGCGCAGCGAACCAGGTCGCGGCCCGGGCGGTATAGGGGGTCCAGTCGGTCATCGGATGCGCTTGCCAAATCGCCGGGGCTGGGGCAAGCGTGACGCATGGTTCCCTTTTCGTTCGCCAATCAGGAATTTGCGCTGGTGCAGGGCCGCGCGCTATTCTGGCGCAGCGAAAATGCGCTGCTGGTGGCCGATCTCCACCTTGAAAAGGCAAGCTTTTTCGCCCGGTACGGCCAGATGCTCCCGCCCTATGACAGCCGCGAGACGCTGGAGCGGATTGCGCTGGCGATCCGCGAAACCGGCGCACGGCGGGTGTTCACGCTCGGTGACAATTTCCACGATGCGCGCGGTGCCGAGCGGCTGGAGCCTTATGCCGCCGGAATGCTCGCCGCGCTGACCCGCGCGACCGACTGGGTGTGGATCACCGGGAATCACGATGCGGGCAGCGATGCCGCGCCGGGCGGGACCGAGCTGGCGGAGCTGGCGGTGAACGGGCTGCTGCTGCGCCACGAGGCCCAGCCGGGTGAGGCACGGCCCGAGCTTTCCGGGCATTATCATCCCAAGCTGCGGATCGTGGCGCGCGGCCGCAACATTTCCCGGCCCTGCGCCGTGATGAGCGAGCGCAAGCTGATCCTCCCCGCCTTTGGCGCGCTGACCGGGGGGATGAATGCCGCCGATCCGGCGATCATCGCCGCGATGCAGCCTGCACGAGCGGTGGATGCGGTGCTGAGCGCGCAGGGGCGGCTTGTGCAATACCCCTTGTGGCGGGCTGCGGTTTAGTTTTCCAGCTTTGCGGCTGGAGGCGGCACCGGCCTGCTTGCTGGCCCCGATCACTGCATCAAACGCCCCTTCCCACTCGCCGCGATTCGCCCTAAGGACGCGCGCAGAGTTCAATTTCAGGAGATTCTACTATAGCACCCCCACCCCGGCGTATGCTGCAGCCCCCCGTCAAGAGCGGGCCGCGCTTCAATACCATGATCACCTCCGACAAAGTCCGCGTCATCGACGAAACCGGCGAGAATATCGGCGTGATGTACACCCGCGAGGCGATCGAACAGGCCGCTGGCGTGGGGCTTGATCTGGTCGAAGTCTCGCCCAACGCCGATCCGCCGGTGTGCAAGTTCCTCGATGTCGGCAAGTTCCGCTACGAGGCGCAGAAAAAGGCCAATCTCGCCCGCAAATCGCAGAAGACGCAAGAGATCAAAGAGATCAAGATGCGCCCCAATATCGACGATCATGATTACGACGTCAAAATGCGCAGCGTCAGCCGTTTCATCGACGAGGGCGACAAGGTCAAAATTACCCTGCGGTTCCGCGGCCGCGAATTGTCGCACCAGCAGCTCGGCATGAACCTGCTCAAGCGGGTGCAGGACGATATCGCCGAAGTCGCCAAGGTTGAAGCCTGGCCGCGCATGGAAGGCCGCCAGATGCTGATGGTGCTGTCGCCGAAGTAAGTAAAAGGTTGCCCGCAGTCAGGCGGCTGCGGGCTCCCACAATTCGATCGCGTTGCCTTCGGGATCGTGGATTCGCGCAAACCGGCCGACGGCAGGATCATCCCACTCAGCACGGCGTTCGGCGGTGATGCCCTGTGCCGCGAGCCGCGCCACCAGCGCATCCAGACCGCTGACCCGAAAATTGACCATGAAGACCTTGTCGGCGGCGAAATAATCGGTGTCCTGCGCGAAGGGGGCGAACACGGTCTCGCCGCCCGCCGCGTGCCAGGTCCATTCGCCGGCTGGATCATCGGTGCCAGAACAGCCTGCGCCCACCCCCAGCATGTCGCGGTACCATGCGGTGAGTGCCTCGGGATCACGGGCGCGAAAGAAAATTCCGCCCAGCCCCAGAACTCTGCCCGCGCGATTGTTGCCCGCGTCATTGTTGTGCGCCGCCGCCATGTCTGCCTTCCTTTTCGCTGCTGCGGCGATAAGGCTAGGCGGGAGGCGACATTGCTTCAAGTGAGTTCGGGGCTTCAAGTGTGTTCGGGGCTTCGAGGGGGATCGGGATGACTGCACGCCGCATCGGCTTCTGGCTCGGGCCGCTCGGCTTTGCGCTGACCCTACTATTGGCCGCCCCGGCGGGGATGCCGCAGACGGCATGGGCCACCGCTGGCCTGGTCTGGTGGATGGCGGCGTGGTGGATGAGCGAGGCGCTGCCGCTGTCCGCCACCGCTTTCCTGCCCTTCATCATCCTGCCGCTGCTGGGCGTGGCCGATGCGGGCAAGACCGCTGCGGCCTATTATTCGCCGATCATGTTCCTGTTCCTGGGCGGGGCGTTCCTCGCGCTTGCGATCGAGCGGACCGGGCTACACCGCCGGCTGGCGATAGCGATCCTGGCCCGCGCCGGACATACCAACTGGCAGATGCTGCTGGCGGTGATGACGGCAACCGCGCTGATCTCCATGTTCATCGCCAATACTTCGACCGCGCTGATCATGATGCCGATGGCGCTGGCCATGCTCGCCGCCGGCGGGGTCAAGGCGGGCGAGACTCACGGGATCGCCGGGGCGCTGCCGATGGGGGTGGCTTTCGCGGCAACGCTTGGCGGCTTTGGCACGATTGTCGGCACGCCCACCAATGCAATTGCCGTCGCACTGCTCGACAAGAGCCTCGGGGTGAAGATCGGCTTCCTCGAATGGAGCCTTTACGGACTGCCGCTGGTGTTGCTCGCGGTTCCGCTCGCCGCGGTGATCGTGGCCCGGGTTCACCGGATCGATCGGGACAGCTTCGATCCTATCGCAGCCCGGGCGGCAATCCATTTGCCGCCCGGTTGGACCACGCCTGAGAAACGTCTGCTCCCGGTGTTCCTGCTCACCGTGTTGCTGTGGGTCACCCGCCCGCTGACCGAGGGGTACTTCCCCAAGGGCGGGCTCGATGATGGCACTATCGCTGCGATTGCGGGCCTCGCGCTGTTCGTCCTGCCCGATGGCACCGGCCGCGCGCTGCTGACCTGGCAGGAGACTGACCGGGCACCCTGGGGCGTGATCCTGATGTTCGGCGGGGGCCTCGCGCTGGCGATGGGAATGGGCGCTTCGGGCCTTGCCGACTGGCTCGGGCTGATGCTGCTGCCGTTAAAGGCCGTGCCGCTGCCGCTGGTCGCGCTGGTACTGGTCGGTTTTGTCGTGCTGGTGACCGAATTTGCCAGCAATGTCGCCGCCGCCAGCGGGATCATGCCGGTAGTCGGCGCGCTGGTGGTCGCGCTGGGCGCAGATCCGATCCTGCTCGCGCTCCCTGCCGCACTCGCCGCCAGCTGGGGCTTCATGCTGCCCGCCGGAACCGGGCCTAATGCGATTGCTTGGGCGACCGGGCATATTGCCATGCCCAGGGTGCTGCGCGCGGGGCTGTTGCTCGATATTGTCGGCGTGTTTCTGCTGGCCGGCGTGGTCTGGGGGATTACCGCGCTGAGATAGCTGGCGTAGTCACTGCAAGGCGGTTACAGACGAAACCAGTTTCGCATTCTCCTGCAGGATATCCCATGCCCGACACCCCCGCATCTGCTCCGACCCAGCCCCGCAAGCCCAAGGCCGAAGTCCTGACCATCGGCAATCACCAGCTCAAGCCCGCGACGCTGATGATGGGCCACGGCTATGATCCGGTGTTGTCCGAAGGCAGCCTCAAGCCTCCGATCTTCCTGACCTCAACCTTCGCTTTCGCCAATGCGGCCGAGGGCAAGCGGTTCTTCGAGGGGATCACCGGCAAGCGTCCGGGCGGGGCCGAGGGCCTGGTCTATTCGCGCTTCAACGGGCCGAACCAGCAGATCCTCGAAGGCCGTCTCGCGATCTGGGACGGGGCCGAGGAAGCGCTGGTTTTCTCCAGCGGGATGTCGGCAATCGCCACGCTGCTGCTAGCCAATTGCAGCAAGGGCGATGTGATCGTCCATTCCGGCCCGCTTTATGCCGCAACCGAAGGCTTCATCGCCAAGACGCTATCGCGGTTCGGCATCGGCTACGTCGATTTTCCCGCCGGGGCGATGCCCGATGAAATCGAGGCGGCGTTGACCCGGGGCATAGCGCTGGCCGAGGCGCAGGGCGGCAAGGTGGCGATGGTCTACCTCGAAAGCCCCGCCAACCCGACCAATGCGCTGGTCGATGTCGAGGCGGTGGCTGCCGCGCGCGATGCGCTGACGCCGGGCGCGCCGATCGCGATCGACAATACGTTCCTCGGGCCGCTGTGGCAGCAGCCGATCAAGCAGGGTGCGGATATCGTGGTCTATAGCCTCACCAAATATGTCGGCGGCCATTCCGATCTGGTCGCGGGCGGGCTGTCCGGTGCAAAGAAGTGGATGGATCCGATCCGGATGCTGCGCAACACCATGGGCACGATTGCCGATCCCAACACCGCGTGGATGCTGCTGCGCAGCCTTGAGACGGTCGAGCTTCGAATGAGCCGCGCTGGCGAAAACGCCGCCAAAGTCTGCGCTTATCTGAAGGCGCACCCCAAGGTCGAAGGGCTGGGCTATCTCGGCGATATTCAGGACCCGCGCCAGCAGGACATCTTCGATCGCCACTGCACCGGGGCTGGCAGCACCTTCTCGCTCTATATCAAGGGCGGCGAGGCCGAGGCTTTCCGCTTCCTCGATACACTCAAGATCGCCAAACTTGCGGTCAGCCTTGGCGGGACCGAGACGCTGGCCAGCCTGCCCGCTGCGATGACGCATCTTTCGGTGCCCGATGACCGCAAGGCGGCGCTGGGGATCACCGACAATCTGGTGCGGATCAGCATCGGGATCGAGGATGCGGACGATCTGATTGCCGATTTCGAGCAGGCGCTGAGCGCGGTCTGAAAGCTTGCGGATTGGCGGCCTTTCTGCTGATAGGCCCTCATGTCCGAAACACCCCACGACAAACTCCAGCCCGATCGCCCACCCCTGCGCGCGGGCCTCGCCGCGGTCACAGCGGGGCACTGGGCGGGCTGGTATCACTGGGAACCGGTCGACAGTTTCGAGGAACTGGCCGGGCCATTTTATTGCAAGCCCGAGGGCGAGGCGATCCTGTGCGGTTTTCTGCCCGAGGCCAAGAACTGCAACGGCGGGGGCAGCATCCACGGCGGGGCACTGATGACCTTCGCCGATTATGCCTTGTTCATGATCGCCGGGGGCATGGAAACCGCAGTCCACGGGGTGACGGTGACGATGAACAGCGAATTTGTCGACGCAGCGCAGCCCGGGCGGATGTTATTGGCGCGCGGCGAAGTGGTCCGCGCCGGTGGCAGCCTGGTGTTCGTGCGCGGGATCATCAGCGATGAAGATCGCGCGGTGCTAAGCTTTTCGGCCACAATCAAGCGGTTCCGACGGGCCGCTGCCTAGAGCATAATGCGCTAAATCTGAATCACATCATGCTCTAGGAGTCTTTGTTTTCGCATCGCTATTTACGGAAAACCGGCACCCACTTTTCCGCGCGATGCTCTAGGTTCAGCCCTTCCACTCCCGTCGTTCTTCGGCGGCGCGGAGCACTTCATAGGCCAGTTGCAGCGCCTGAAAAGCCTTGGCCGCATCACCGTCGCCGGGGCGCAGATCGGGGTGGACGATCTTGGCCTTGGCCCGGTAGCTTTTCTTGACCGCTTCGAAATCGGCGTCGGGCGTCAGCTCAAGCAGGTCAAGCGCGCGCAGCTCGTCGCGGTTGCGGGTCCCATCGCCGGAGCCTGCCCAGCCATAATGCGCCGCTTCGGAATAGCCTGAATTGTCGCGGGTTTCATTGGCCGCACGTTCTGCCGCCTCTTCCTTGCTCAACCCTTCGAAATAGTCCCAGCCCTGGTTGTATTCGGCGGCGTGGCGCTGGCAGAAATACCAGCGTTCGGGGCTGTTGGGCGATTTGGGCGCGGGACAATCGCCGACATCGGCGCAGCCATGACGGTCACACAGCCGCACGGTTACCGCATCGCGCCCTCCGCCGTAGCCGCCCCAGCGGGGGAACCCCCAATTATCGGATCTGCGGACGCGGCTCATCCGGCTCCGATATGCTGTAACGGTGCCGCAGCGCAAGCGGTGAAAAAAAACACCGAAAATTAGGTTTCATTTGGAAATGTTGCATTGCAATAACGAACGAGACCGACCATACTGTCTTTAGCAGGTCACAGGATCGAACCATCAATGAGCAAGCAAGTCACCCTGTCCGCCGCCATATCGGTTATCGCAATGGCTGCCTTTGCGCTGCTAGGCGGGACGATGGCAGAGGTCGTGCCGACCACCGCCTCCCTGCCCATGCCCATCGAAGCCCAGGCCCCGGCTCTGCCCGCGCTGGGGACCTTCCTGCCCGGGCTGCGCTAGACGTCAGTCGATCGTAACCGTTGCTGCGCGGCGGTTCTTGGCCCAGCTGGCCTCGTCCGATCCCATCTGCGCCGGGCGTTCCTTGCCATAGCTGACGGTCGAAAGCCGCGCGGCATCGACCCCCAGGCTGACCAGATAATTCTTGGCCGCATTGGCGCGCCGCTCACCCAGCGCAAGGTTGTAATCGCGCGTCCCGCGCTCGTCGCAGTGGCCTTCGATGGTCGCGCGCTTGGCCGGGTATTTCAGCAGCCACTGCGCCTGGGCGGACAGCGCGGCAACTCCGGCGGCATCGATGGTAAACTGGTCAGTGTCGAAATAGACGCTGTCCTGGCCCATCAGCGTGGCGACGAAATCGCCTTGCGTTCCGGGGGCTGGCCCCTGCATTGTGCCTTGCGTGGTATCAGTCGCGACCGCGCCGCCCGGATCGGGGGGAAGCTGCTTGGGCGCTTTGCTGGCGCAGGCGGCAAGCGCGGTGCTACCCAGCAAGATCAGCATGGCAGTCCTGAGCCGGGGCCCGAGGCGGGGCCTGAGACGGGGCCCGAGGTGGTTGGAAGCGGACATATGGGTCTCTCCTTTTGCAGCAGTCAGATTCAACGCTTCAAACATTCAAGTCAACTTGGTTCAGGCAAGTCAACGCAGCTCACCTCAGGGACGAACCGGCCCCCAGGCGGGGTCGGAGCCGTCAACCGGCGTCGCCAGCTTGCGCTCGTTGCGACCGGTCAGGTCAACCTGCCAAATCCCAGTCCGGCCAGAACCCCGCGCGGTGCGGAAGAACTGGATGATCCGGCCATTGGGCGACCAGGTCGGCGCTTCATCCTGCCAGCTGTCGGTCAGGTAACGCAGATTTCCGCCCGAAGGGTCCATCACCGCGATCCGGAAATTGCCGGCGATCTGCGTGAACGCAATCTGATCGCCGCGCGGGCTCCATTCCGGAGTGGCACTGCGGCCGCCGAAAAAGCTGATCCGGCGCTGGCTGCTGCCATCGGCGTTCATCACATAGACCTGCTGGCTGCCGGACCGGTCGCTTTCGAACACGATTTTGCTGCCATCGGGCGAATAGCTGCCGCCGATGTCGATCCCGGGCGTGTCGGTCAGCTTGGTCGGAGTGCCGCCGCCAGCCGCGGAGACGCGGTAAATGTCGGTATTGCCGCCGGTCGCCATCGAATAGAGCACCCACTTGCCATCGGGCGACCAGCGCGGGGCGAAGGTCGGGCTGCGGCTCTGGGTGATCAGCCGCTGGGTGGCGCTGTCCAGATCATAGACGTAGATCCGCGGATTGCCGTTGAGATAACTCAGATAGAGGATCGACTTGTAATCGGGCGAATAGCGCGGGGTCAGCGCGGTAGCTTGCCCGGTGGTCAGGTAGCGGTGATTGGCCCCGTCCGAATCCATCACCGCCAGCCGCTTCATCCGGCGGTTCTTGGGGCCGGTCTCGGCGATATAGGCAATCCTGCTGTCGAAGAACGGGCTTTCGCCAGACAATCGCGAATAGACCATATCGGCGCATTTATGCGCAGCGCGGCGCCATTCCCCCGGTGCCACCGTCCACCCGGCCTTGGCCAGTTGCTGGCTGAGCGCGACATCGTAGAGATAGCAGCCGACCGTCAGCTGCCCGCCCTCGGCGGCGCGAACATAACCCTGCACCAGCATTTCGGCGCTGCGGCCGCTCCAGATGGCAAATTCCGGCGCCTGAATCTGGGCGATGCCGGGCTGCGGCAGCGCATCGGGGCCAACCGGCTTGAACAGCCCGTTGTTCCTGAGATCGGCGGTGATGATCTGCGCTATGCTGTGGCCCAGCGCTGCGGTCGAGCCGGCGCTGGTCTGGGTCGGCACATCGGCATTAGTGGCAAAGGCCGGGATCGCGATCCCCAGGTCCTGCCATTCGCTTTCATCCGAGACCGCGCCGGAGAGACCCCCTTGCTCGGTGGACGCAGGCGTTGGCGTGGATGCAGGCGTTGACGTGGACGCAGGCGTTGACGTGGACGCAGACGGGGCCGGGGTTTCCGGCTGTGCTGCCGCGGGGACGGCCAGCACGAGCGCGAGGGCAGATAGGCTTCGAAACATCATTGCGACAATTTCCTGTCGAAGCGGAATTCGGCGACACGCTTCCACGCATCGTAATATTCCGCGGGAAGATTGAACGGGGCGGCCAGCTGTACTGCACGGATCGCCTGTTCACCATGGCGCGCGGCCTGCGTCCGGTTGGCATCGGTGATGCCGTCCTGACGGATCACCCGGGGCAAGCCCGCCAAGCTGCCATCCTGATTGAGGCTCCAGCTCAGGATGGTCACCAGCTTCTCGGCGTCCACCCCCTGCGGAGCGGCCCATTTGGGCTTGAGTTGCCGCGAGATAGCCCCGGCCAGCGCCGAACGCACCGCCGGGCCGATCGTGGCGGCGGGAGGATTGCGCGCCGTCCCGCTCGAAGCAGCGCCGCTCGCCCCCTTGAGGAAGTCGCTGCCAATCCGGCTCGCCCCTGCCGGACGGGCGGCGGGCGTAGCGGCGGCGCGCGGTGGCGCGGTCAGTTTGGGCTGCGGGGTCGCCCGCGGAGCTGGCCCGGGCTTGGGCAGCGGCTGCGGCGTGACGCGAACCACCGGCTGGGGCGCAGCCTGACCGAGCTCGGGCGCGCTATCGGGCGCAGCAAGGGCTGCGGCGGGCTCGGGCGAGGTCGATTGCAGCGCCGCCTCCTCGCTCAGCGTCACAGTCATCGTGTCGGGCAGCGGCAACGGCGCGGGCCGGGGCGGTGCAAGCGCCAGCCAGGCGAACAGCCCGACATGCGCTGCCACCGCCAGCCCAAGGCCCAATGCTTCCTCTTGGCGGAGTGTCGCGGTTGCCATGACTAACCGCTACGGTGCCTCAACTGAACCGCCAATGACCGGCACGGGCGCGCCGGACGAAGACGTGACCAGCGCGATCCGGTTGAACCCGGCCCGGTTCAGTTCGCCCATCACGCTCATGATCCGGCCATATTCGAGCGCCTTGTCCGCGCGCAACGTCACTTGCGGTGGTTTGCCATCTGCGGCTTTGGGCCATGCCGCCAACCGCTCAACCAGTTCGCCGGGAGCAATCTCAGCCCGGTCGATGAACAGCTTGCCGTCGCGGCCCATCGTCAGCGTAAGCTGCTGCTGGTCCTGCGCCAGCGCCTTGGCCCGGCTTTCCGGCAGCTCGACCGGAACCCCGGCAGTCATCAGCGGGGCGGTGACCATGAAGATGATCAGCAGCACCAGCATGACATCGACCAGCGGGGTGACGTTGATTTCCGCCATCGGCGCCCGGCCGCGCCGCCTGCCTCGCGTGACGCCCCCGGAAAGACGCGCTGCCATCAGCCAGCCTCCAGCTCGCGGCTCAGGCTCGCGTGGAAGCGGTCGGCAAAGCGCTGGAGCCTGGCCTCGAGCAAATTGACCCGGTGCGAAAAGCGGTTGTAGGCGATGACCGCCGGGATCGCCGCAAACAGCCCGATCGCGGTCGCAAACAGCGCTTCGGAGATGCCCGGAGCGACCACCGCCAGCGAGGAATTCTGCTGCTGGCCGATCTGGAAGAAGCTGTTCATGATCCCCCAGACGGTCCCGAACAGGCCCACAAACGGCGCGACCGAGCCGACCGTGGCGAGGAAGTTGAGCCGCTCGGCCAGCCGGTCGGCCTCCTGCGTCACGGCTGCATCCATCGCCATCGCCAGCCGCTGCCGCGCACCGTCGCGGTCAAGCGCCTTGCCCGAGGTTGAGCGGCGCCATTCGGCCAGCCCAGCCGCAACCACGCGGGCCGATGGGATATCGCCCCCATTTTTCCCGCTGCCGCGCTCGGCCTGGAAGGATTCGATATCGCCTGCCTTCCAGAAGTCCCGCTCATAGGCATCGGATCGCGCGGTTACCCCAGCGATCCGCACGCTGAAGGAGACGATGATGGTCCACACCCAAATGCTGGCGATCACCAGCCCGCCCATCACCAGCTGCACCACGATATCGGCATCGAGGAACAGCTTGACCGGATTGAGGTGCGCGGAGGGGGCAACTCCGGCGGCGAGGAGAGACAGAACGGTCATTCGGATCCTTCGGTAACATGAGCAACTTGAGCGAAAGCGGCGCGCCAAGCGGCGGGCATCCGGCGCGGGCGGCCATCGGGGGCGACAAAGCCGATCCGCAGCCACGCTTCGGCCAGCAGCACCCCGTCCTTATAGGCGCGCTGGTGCATCCGGCAGCTGGCCGCGCGCATTTCCTCGGTCACCGTCTCGATCTGCACCGCATCATCGAGCCGCGCGGGCGACAAATAGCGGATGGTCAGCTCGATCACGGCGAAAGCGCCCTCGCCCGCCTCGTTCACGCTGCGCTGATCGATCCCCAGCAACCGGACGAAGTCTGAGCGGGCACGCTCGAACCAGCGCAGGTAATTGGCATGATAAACCACCCCCGAAAGATCGGTGTCCTCAAAATAGGCGCGCACCGCAAAACGGTGAGTGCGATCCTGGATCAGACCGGAGGATGGTTCGGGAAATGAGTTCATGCAACACGGCCCTTAGCCGGGGCGCGACTCGCAGGGCAAGCGTCGTATAAGCTCTAACGTGCCAGCATCGGGCCGAGTGGACGCCCGGCGAACAGATGGACGTGCAAATGCGGCACTTCCTGATGCGCATTCAGGCCGGTATTGGCGAGCAGACGATAGCCCGGCTGGCTCAACCCGGCCTCGCGCGCGACATGGCCAACCGCGCGGACGAAGCCCGCAATTTCCTCGACCGGGGCATGTGCCGAAAAATCATCCCAGCTGACATAGGCGCCCTTGGGGATCACCAGCACATGCCAGGGCGCCAGCGGATTGATGTCATCAAACGCCAGCGCCCATTGGTCTTCATAGACAGTGCGGTTGGGAATCTCACCGCGCAGGATCTTGGCGAAGATATTCTGGTCGTCATAGGGCAGAGTGGCGTCGATTGGCATTACTTTGACCTTGCTGCTTTTTCCGCGATCCCGGACACGCCCTCGCGCCGGTCCAGCTCGGCCAGCACGCTATCCAGCGGCACGCCCTTGGCATCGAGCAGGACGAGCAGGTGGAACAGCAGATCGGCCGCCTCGCCGGTCAGCTCAGCCGCATTGCCACAGAGCGCCGCGATCACCGTTTCGACCGCTTCTTCACCCAGCTTCCGGGCTATGGTGGGCAGGCCGCGCGCGTTGAGCTGGGCGACGTAGCTGGAATCGGGATCGGCAGCGCGGCGCGCAGCAATCGTTGCGGCGAGGCGAGAGAGGGTTCCGGCGGTTTCCATATCCACGGCATTGCTGCGATGGCGGCGCGCGGTCAAGCGTCCGTGTGCGGCAAGCGCGTTCAGTCGCGCGGTTTGCGGCGGGCGCCGCGGCGGCCAAGGATCAGGCCCAGCACGCCCAGACCAAGCAGGGCGAGATTGGACGGCTCGGGAATGCTCAAACCGCCCTGCGCCAGCGCCGGAGTGGCCGCCAGCAGCATGGTGCAGGCCAGGACTATCCGTCCGATGGCAGCGCGAATAAGTGGAATCCCCTGCATATAGTGTGGTTTACGCAAGGAATGTGCCATCCCCGGCAGACCGGCGGGATAAGCGAATCGGCATGGTTAACGCCCTTGGCTGGACGGCCGCAACTGTAAGCAAAGCCGACGGTTATCAGCCGCGTGCAGGCAATCCGGCCGCGCGCAGGGCCGCATGGGCCTGCGCAATCGTATAGCTGCCGAAATGGAAGATCGAGGCGGCGAGGACCGCGCTGGCGTGGCCGTGTGTCACCCCCTCAACCAGATGATCGAGCGTGCCCACCCCGCCGCTCGCCACCACCGGCACCGACACTGCATCGGCAATCGCGCGGGTCAGCGCCAGATCATAGCCCGCCTTGGTTCCATCCCCGTCCATCGAGGTAACCAGCAATTCGCCCGCGCCGTGTTCGGCCAGCCGGATCGCGTGTTCAACCGCGTCGATCCCGGTGGCGCGGCGGCCGCCGTGCGTGAAGATTTCCCAGCCGCTTCCGGTCTTGCGGGCATCGACCGAGGCTACAACGCATTGGCTGCCGAATTTCGCGGCAATATCCGCCACCACTTCAGGCCGGGAGACGGCGGCGGAATTGACGGCGATCTTGTCAGCGCCGGCCAGCAGCAGCGCGCGGGCGTCTTCGACGACGCGCACCCCGCCGCCAACGGTCAGCGGCATGAAGCAGACTTCCGCGGTGCGCCGGACCACCTCGAGCAGCGTGCCGCGGCCTTCATGAGTTGCGGAAATATCGAGGAAACACAGCTCGTCCGCCCCCGCCGCATCATAGGCGCGGGCCTGCTCGACCGGATCGCCGGCGTCGCGCAGATCAACGAAATTGACGCCCTTGACCACCCGGCCATCGCGGACATCGAGGCAGGGAATGACGCGGATCCGGACAGTCAATTGCGGTTCCCCATCGCAATCGCGGCGGCCAGATCGAGCCGTCCGTCATAAAGCGCGCGGCCGGTAATCACGCCTTCGATCCCCTCATGGGCATGGAGCGAGAGGACGTGGATATCATCGAGCCCCTTGACCCCGCCGCTGGCGATCACCGGCAGGTCGGTCTGGCGTGCCAGCTCGACCGTGGCATCGATATTGCAACCGGTCAGCATCCCGTCGCGGCCGATGTCGGTGAACAGCACAGCTGCGACGCCCGCATCCTCGAACCGGCGAGCCATGTCGATGATCGAAACGTCGGACACCTCGGCCCAGCCTTCGGTTGCGACCATGCCATCGCGGGCATCGACCGCGACGACGATCCCGCCCGGCCAGTCCCTCGCCATATCCTTGACGAACTGCGGGTCTTTGAGCGCGGCCGTACCCATCACCACGCGGGCAACGCCAAGATCGAACCAGCCCTCGACCGCGCCCGCATTGCGGATGCCGCCGCCGAGCTGGACATGGCCGGGAAAAGCCTCAAGGATTGCCTCGACCGCGCCGCGATTTTCGGTGCGACCGGCAAACGATCCGTCGAGATCGACCACATGAAGGAATTGCGCGCCGGCCTCGGCAAACAACATCGCCTGGGCCGCCGGGTCATCGCCATAGACCGTGGCGCGGTCCATATCGCCCTCCGCCAGCCGGACCACCTGTCCGCCCTTGAGGTCGATGGCGGGAAAGATGATCACGGCTTCCACTCCAGAAACCGGGCGAGCAGCGCCAGCCCATAGGCCTGGCTCTTTTCGGGATGGAACTGCACACCCAGAATATTATCGCGCGCCACCGCCGCGATGATCCCGCCGCCATGGTCGGTCAGCGCGGCGATGTGGTGGCCTTCATCGGGCACGAAATGGTAGCTGTGGAGGAAATAGGCCTCGCCCGGCTCGATCAGCGCTGCACCATCCCGGTGCGGCATCGGCCCCACATCGTTCCAGCCCATATGCGGCACTTTGATCGCCGGATCAGTGACTTCGATCCGGCGAACCTCGCCGCCGATCCAGCCGAGCCCTTCTGTCACCCCATGCTCGACGCCCCTCGTCGCAAGCAGCTGCATCCCCACGCAAATCCCCAGGAACGGCGCACCGCCGACCTGGACACGCTCGGTCAACGCTGCGACGAGGTGCGGAATCGCGCGCAATCCTTCGGCGCAGGCCTTGAACGAACCCACTCCGGGCAGCACGATCCGGTCGGCGGCGCGCACCACATTGGGGTCGGCGGTGATCGCAACGCCGCCTGCGCCGGCAACTTTCAAAGCGTTGGCAACCGATTGGAGATTGCCCGCGCCGTAATCGATCAGCGCGACGATCTCAGTCATGAGAAGGCTCAGCCACCGAGTTGCCCCTTGGTTGAGGGGATTGCGCCCGCCTTGCGCGGATCAAGTTCCACCGCTGTCCGCATCGAGCGGGCAAATCCCTTGAAGATGCCTTCGGCTATGTGGTGGTTATTGCTGCCATAAAGCAGTTCGATGTGGAGCGTGATGCCCACCGCTTGCGCGATCGAGTGGAACCAGTGTTCGAACAGCTCGGTATCCATTTCGCCCAAGCGCGGCTGGCTGAACGCCGCCTTCCAGATCAGCACCGGCCGCCCTGAAATATCGAGCGCGACCCGGCACAAGGCCTCATCCATCGGCGAGTAAGCCATTCCGTAACGCCCGATCCCGGCCTTGTCGCCCAAGGCCTGGGCAATTGCCTGGCCGATGGCGATGGCGCTGTCCTCGGTGGTGTGGTGCTGATCAACGTGGAGATCGCCTTTGATCTGGCATGATATATCGATCAGCGAATGGCGCGAGAACTGCTCGATCATGTGATCGAGGAAGCCGATCCCGGTCGAGACCGAATAAGCCCCGGTGCCATCTAGGTTCACCTCGACTGCGATGTCGGTCTCGTGAGTCTTGCGGGCGATACGGGCAATTCTGTCGGAAGAAGAAAGTGGGCGCATGGGCTCGCCTATAGACCCGGACGCCGGGGAATCAATTGCCCTTGACCCATTGGCACAGTGACGCCACTTGAGGGTTATGACCGATAGCTCGCCAGACAGCCTGATCCCCTATGATGAGATCGTCCAGGAAGCGCTGCGCGCCGTGGTCGGCCGGGTGTTGGGTGAAATTGAGGCAAGCGGCGGCAACTTGCCGGGCGAACATCACTTCTACATCACCTTCAAGACCGCCGCGCCCGGGGTGTCGATCCCGCGGCACCTCAGCGAACGGTTTCCCGACGAAATGACCATTGTCATCCAGAACAAATTCTGGGACCTCAAAGTTGACGACGATGGTTTTTCGGTTGGCCTGTCATTCAACCAGATGCCTTCAAAGCTACAGATTCCGTTCGCGGCGATTACCGCCTTCGTCGATCCGGCGGTCGATTTCGGGCTGCAATTCCAGACCGCACTGCCCGATCTTGCGCCCGAGCCGCATGACGATGCTGAAAACGATTCGCCCGAAAGCGACCCTCCGGCAGTTGCCGAGGACGGCTCCAACGTCGTCACGGTCGATTTCGGACGGAAGAAATAGGCCATGCCTAGAAAGATCATCACCGATCTGGCGCGGCGCGGCGGAAACCGTCTGATTCACCGGACAATTGGCAAGGTGCTGCCGGATATTCCCGATCTGCCAAACAAGCGCCCGACGCTGCTCGGCGGGCTGGTCGGCGCTGTCGCAGTGAGGATCGCCACCCGCTCGGTCCCGGGCGCAATCGTGGTCGGCGGCGGCCTGCTGGCCAAGATGCTGTATGATCGCAAGCAGGCGAAACGGTCGCAAAAGTCGGCGTCTACGGATCAATCTTCCGGGCAAACTTCGCCAAAGGCTTGATTCGGGTCCCCACCTTGCGCCATCAGCGCGCATGGCTTCCAGCGATCTTCACCGCCGCGGACTGATGTTCATCCTTTCCTCGCCTTCGGGAGCGGGGAAAACCACGCTGGCGCGCAAGCTGCTCGAGCAGGATGGGCAAATCCGCATGTCGGTTTCGGTCACCACGCGGCCGATCCGGCCCGGCGAGGTCGATGGGACAGACTATTTCTTCACCGACCGCGCCGGTTTCGATGCGATGGTCGAAGGGGGCCACTTCATCGAATGGGCCGAGGTCTTCGGCCATAGCTATGGCACCCCCAAGGCCCAGATCAAGGCCGGGCTCAAGGACGGGCACGACTTTCTGTTCGATATCGACTGGCAAGGCACCCAGCAGCTTTACCAGAAGGCCGAAACCGACGTGGTCCGAGTGTTTCTGCTGCCACCAAGCATTGATGAGCTGGCCCGCCGCCTGACCGGGCGCGGTACGGACAGCGCCGAAGTGATCGCCGCCCGGATGCAGCGCGCCCAGGCCGAAATCAGCCATTGGGACGGTTATGACTATGTCATCGTCAACGATGATATCGAGATCTGCTTCGCCAAGATCGAGCAGATCCTCGCCGCCGAACGGATGAAACGCGCCCGCCAGACCGGGCTGATCGGGTTCGTCCGCGAATTGATGCGGCGGGGGTAAGTATCTCCCTCCCGCAAGCAGGAGGGAGATTATCAATGCCCCGACGGATCGACCATCTCGCTTGGGATCCAGCCGTTGACGATCCCGCCGTCGATCGGGATTGTGGTGCCGACCACATAATCCCCCGCCCGGCTGGCGAGATAAATCGCGCCGGCCGCCATATCCTCGGCCACCCCGATCCGCTTCGCGGGGATGCCCTTGGCCGAAGCTTCGGGGTTGTTCGCCGCAGCCTTGTTCATCTCGCTCGGGAAAGCACCCGGAGCGATGCCGCTGACAACGATATTGTCCTTGATCAGCCGCGCTGCCATCCGCTTGGTCAAATGGATCAGACTCGCCTTCGAAGCCTGGTAGGAATAGGTTTCCCAGGGATTAGGCCGCATCCCGTCGATCGAGGAGATGTTGACCACCTTGGCCGGCTGGCCGGGCCTGGCGGCCGCCTTGAGCAAGCCGTGGAGCTTCTGAGTCAGGAAGAATGGTGTCTTGACGTTAAGGTCCATGACCTTGTCCCAGCCCACTTCGGGAAAGTCTTCAAACTCCGCGCCCCAGGCAACGCCAGCATTGTTGACCAGAATATCGAGGCGGGTTTCGCGCTTGGCGAACTCGTCTGCGAGCTGCTGGATGCCTTCTTTCTGGCTGATATCGCCGGGAATGCCGATGATCTTGCCGGGATATAGTGCCTCGAATTCGGCGATGGTTTCATCGATCTGCGCCGTCTTGCGGGCGGTGATGTAAACCCGCTCGCAGCCCGCGGCGAGAAAGCCTTCGAGGAACATCTTGCCGATCCCGCGCGAACCCCCGGTGATCAGGGCAATGCGGCCTTCGAGGCTGAACAATTTGGCGAAATCCATAATCTTTCTCCTTCTCCCCTCCCGCTTGCGGGAGGGGCCGGGGGTGGGTCATCGGGTCGGGGGGCTCAGAATGACCCACCCCTAACCCCTCCCGCAAGCGGGAGGGGGACTTTTTAATAGCCGCTCAACCTCGCGACACGTTCGGCGTGGTAGTACATATCGCCCATGAATTCGGCCAGTGCCCGGTCGCGCTTCATATAGAGGCCGATGTCATATTCATCGGTCATGCCGATCCCGCCGTGCATCTGGACCCCTTCCTTGACCGCAAGCGCTGCCGCCTTGCCGGCCTTGGCCTTGGCGACCGAGACCATCAGTTCGGCTTTCTCGGAAGCCCCGTCCAGCAGTTGTTGCGCTTTGATTACTGCGGCGCGGGCAATCTCGATCTCGGAATAGAGGTGGCTGGTGCGGTGCTGTAGTGCCTGGAATTCGCCGATCAGCTGGCCGAACTGCTTGCGCTGCTTGAGGTAGGTTACGGTCATCTCGAACGCGCCGCGCGCCACCCCGACGCTCTCGGCTGCCGCGCCAACGCGCCCTGCGGCGAGCATCCGGTTCAGCACCTCGCGCCCGCCATCGACCTCGCCAATCACCGCATCGCCGTCCAGCTCGAGATTGTCGAGCTTCAGATGGGTGGCGATCGAGCTGTCGACCAGCCGGACTGCGTCCTGGACAAGCCCGGCCGCATCGCGCGGCACCGCAAACAGCGTGATCCCGGCATCGTCATCATCGGCGCCTGCCGTGCGCGCGGCGATCACCAGCATGTCGGCGCTGCCGCCGTGGACCACAAAGTCCTTGGCGCCGGTCAGGCGGAAGCCGTTCCCGGCCCGCTCCGCGCGGGTCTTGATCCGCTCAGGCCGATGCTTGGCGCCTTCATCGACCGCGACCGCAAACACGCTTTCCCCCGCAATCAATCCGGGGAGCCAGCGCGCTTTCAAATCGGCACTTCCCGCGCCAATCGCGCTCGCCGCCATGACCGAACTGGTCAGGAACGGGGATGGCGTGAGGTTGCGGCCAATCTCCTCGAGCACGATCCCGGCCTCGACATGGCCCATCCCCAGCCCGCCATCGGCCTCGGCAACCAGCAGCCCGGTGAAGCCCATTTCGGCCATCTGCTGCCACAGACCGTGGCCGAAGCCATCCTTGCAATTGGTGTCGCGCCAATGGCGCAGCTGCTTGGCAATCGCGCCTTCCTCGGCCATGAAGGCCCGCGCGGTATCGGCCAGCATCGTCTGGTCTTCGGTGTGGTAAAGCGGCATATCAGGCCCCCGGCAAATCAAGAATGCGCTTGGAAATGACGTTGAGCATCACCTCGCTGGTGCCGCCCTCGATCGAGTTGGCCTTGGTCCGCAGCCAGCCGCGCGAGGCGGAGCCGCCATTGGTGGCCTCGCTATCCCATTCCAGCGCGCGGCTGCCGCCGCCCGCCATCAGCAGCTCGTGACGCCGCTTGTTGAGCTCGGTCCCGGCGTATTTCATCATATTGGGCTGGGCCGGATGAGCGCGGCCCGACTTGAGCTCGTCGAGGAATTTCTCGCCCATCGCCGAATAGGCCAGCGCGTCGACATCGAACATCGCGAGCTCTGCGCGGAGCAGCGGGTCTTCCAGACCATTCCTTGCGAGCACCGCACCGATGGTGTTGAGCCGGTCACTGTTGCCCGCGCCCGAAATCATCTCGCGCTCATGCCCGAGCAGATATTTGGCGACATCCCAGCCGCGACCCACCTCACCGACGATCTGCGCCTTGGGCACCTTCACATCATCGAAGAAGGTCTCGCAAAACGGTGAGTTGCCGCTGATCAGCAGGATCGGCTTGGTCGAAACGCCGGGGCTTTCCATGTCGAACAGCAGGAAGGAAATACCCTGATATTTGTTCGCCTTGTCGGTGCGGACCAGGCAGAAAATCCAGTCGGCCTGGTCGGCATAGGAGGTCCAGATCTTGCTGCCGTTGACGTTCCAGTGCTCGCCCATATCTTCGCCGAAGGTCTGCAAGGAGACGAGGTCCGAGCCCGAACCCGGTTCCGAATAGCCCTGGCACCAGCGGATTTCGCCGCGCGCGACCTGGCCAAGATAATGGACCTTTTGTTCTTCGGTGCCGAACTTGAGTAGCGCGGGGCCAAGCATCCAGATGCCAAAGCTGGAGAGTGGCGCACGAGCGCCGATCCGGCCCATTTCCTCACGCCAGATCTTCGCTTGCGCGGCCGACATGCCCGCGCCGCCGTATGCCTCTGGCCAATCGGGGACGGTGTAGCCCTTGGCCACACAGCGTTCCAACCAGGTTTTCTGGGCATCGTTCTTGAACTGGAATTTGCGCCCGCCCCAGCAGACATCGCCTTCATCGCGGACGGGCCCACGCATTTCGGCGGGGCAGTTTTGTTCCAGCCAGGCGCGGATTTCGGCCCGGAAGCCATCAAGGTCAGACATTCAGGGGACTCCTCTCTTAATCGAGAGGTTAAGGCGACTCGATACGCCTGCGCAAGCCCGCATTTCTGCGGCTCCGGGCAAAGCCCGCTTGCCGTAGCGTCAAGCGCAGTTGCGTTGACCGCGCGCATCGCGGCCCTAAGCTGCTCGAAAACAGATGAAGGATAGAGCGGTTATGCGATTCTCTGGCAAATGTGCAGTCGTCACCGGCGCGGCATCGGGCATCGGTCGCGAAACCGCGCTGCTGTTCGCCCGCGAAGGCGCCCAAGTATTCGCCGCAGACATTGATCTGGCCGGCGCGCAGGCAGTTGCCGCCGAGGCCCCCGGGATCACCGCGATTGCCTGCGATGTCTGCGATGTGGCCCAGATCAAGGCGCTGATGGACCATGCGGCGGCTGCAAGCGGCGGGATCGATTTCCTGTTCAACAATGCCGGGGCCGGCGGTGCGCGGGCGCCAATCGACGAAATCGAGCCCGAGGACTGGGACCGGACAATGGACCTGCTGCTGCGCTCGGTCGCGATGGGGATCCGCTATGCAGCGCCGCATATGAAGGGCCGTCCCGGTGCTGCGATCGTCAACACCTCGAGCGTGGCTGCGATGGGCGCGGGCTATTCGCCGACCGCCTATGCGGTTACCAAGGCGGGCGTGCTCCATCTCACCAAGGTCGCAGCGACCGACCTGGCCCGCTACGGGATCCGGGTCAACGCGGTGCAGCCGGGTTTCATCAACACCAATATCTTCACCGCCTCGGTCGAGATGCCCGCTGACCGGGTC
>JANNAE010000095.1:0-15863 GCA_031383985.1 Novosphingobium sp.
CAGCAGCGCGGTTATCATCGCCGGCAGGGCAAAGGCGGCGCAAGCCATATAGGCGCTGCTCCAGCCCATCCGCGCTGAGACGACCAGCGCCAATGCACCAGCTCCGGCCGAGCCGATCCGCCAGCCATATTGCGACATGCCAGAACCGGTGCCGAGCTGGTGGGGCTTGAGCGTTTCGATCCGGTAGGCGTCGATCACGATATCGAAGGTCGCCCCGGCCGCTCCAACCAGGATCGCGGCGATCACGGTTGCCTGCAGGCTGGCGCTGGGATCAACCAGCGCGAGGTTGATGACAGCGGCGAACACCAGCGCGCCCGACAGCACCATCCACGAAACCCGCTGACCAAGCCGTCCCAGCAGCGGCAAATGAATGCCATCGACCACCCAGGCCCAGAAAACCTTGAGATTATAGACCAGAAACGCCAGCGTGAAGGCGGTGACGGTCTTCTTGTCGATCCCCTCCTGCGCCAGCCGCGTGGTCAGCGTCGCGCCGATCATCGAATAGGGAAAGCCTGAGGATATGCCGAGGAAGAAGGCCGCCAGCGATTCCCGCTCAAGATAGGGCTGAAGCGCGGGAATCCGCGGCGCGAGCAGGCGGATGAGGACGACTGCGGCGGCTATGATCGTGATTGTCGTCCACATGCGACCGTCCCCTTGATATTTTGTCGCGAACCTAGCGCAGAAATAGGGTATGACTAGCCCTCATGAGCACTGCCATGACACTTCCCGGCGCTTCACCCACTCCCGGCCAGCTGGCCCTCGCTCAGCAAATCGCCGATGGCTGCCCGCGCGCCACCACCGGGATTACCCATGTGCCCGCCGCCGCCTATACCGATCCGGTCTGGGCGGCGCGCGAAAAGGCGCTGCTGTTCGATCGCCTGCCGCAGGTGCTGGCGCCTTCCGCGCTGCTGCCCGACCGCAATATGGCCGTGCCGCATGACGGCACCGGACGGCCGCTGCTGATCACCCGCGATGGTGATGGCCGCGCCCATGTGTTCCTCAACGTCTGCCGCCACCGAGGCACCAGGCTGGTCGAAGGTAGCGATGCCCAATGCGGCAAGCGGCTGACCTGCCCTTATCATGCCTGGACTTATGCGCTCGACGGGCGGCTGCTGGCGCTGCCTCGGCCCGAGACCTTTCCCGGCCTCGAAAAGTCCGACTACGGCCTGCGCGAGCTGCCCTCGTGCGAGGCGGGCGGGCTGATCTGGTTCGCCCCTGAAGCGGGCGCAGACTTTTCCGGCCCTGAAATTCTGGGCGAGGATTTTGCCGCGTTCGGCATGGCCGATCTCCACCTGTTTGCGCGGGCAACCCATGATGTCGCAGCCAACTGGAAGCTGATCATGGATGCCTTCCTCGAAAGCTACCATGTCCTGCGGCTTCATGCCCAAACCATCGGGCCGTTCTTCAAGGACGGCGTCACCTCGGGCGATCTGATCGGCCCGCATCAGCGTTCGCTGGTCGGCCGCGCCGCCGAGATGGAAGGGCTGGATCTGACTGACATGACGGCGCTGCGGCGCGCCGCGACCTATACTTACCAGCTGTTCCCGGGCGCGATGGTGATTGTCAGCCCGGATTATGTAAATATCATGACGATGATGCCGCAGGGCCATGACCGGACGCTGGTCGAGGATTTCATGCTGATCCCCGAGGCTCCGCTGAACGACAAGGCGCGCGACCATTGGCAGCGCAGCTGGGACTTGCTCGATGGCAGGGTATTCGGAGCCGAGGATTTCCGCGCCGCAGCGCTGGGTCAGCAGGGCCTGTCGACCGGCGCCGTTCCCGAACTCACCCTTGGCATGCTCGAAGGCGGGATCCGGCGGTTCCATGAAATCTGCGAAGAACAGATGTTGGCTGCCGAGGGGTGACGGCAGCCGCCTGACCGCGTAAGGCCCCGCCATGAAAGATACCTCTCGCCCCAAAGACGGCCCGCCCAAAGAAGGCGACCGGATCGCCAAGCTGCTCGCCCGCGCCGGCATCGCCTCGCGCCGAGAGGTTGAGCGGATGATTGCCGAGGGGCGGATCAAGCTGGGCGAGGAAATTATCACCACCCCGGCGACCATCCTGACCACGCTGCGAGGCATCACGGTGGACGGCAATCCGGTCAAAGCGCCCGAACCCGCGCGGCTGTTTGCCTTCCACAAGCCGTCCGGACTGCTCACGGCCGAGCGCGATCCCGCCGGGCGGCCGACGATCTATGCGGCGCTGACCAACGCCCTGCCCAAGGGCACGCCGCGGCTGATGCCGGTCGGCCGGCTCGATCTCAACACCGAGGGATTGCTGCTGCTGACCAACGACGGCGAGCTCAAGCGAACGATGGAGCTGCCCGCCACCGGCATCCCGCGCACCTATCGCGCGCGGACGTTTGGCGAGATTTCGCAGGCTCGGCTCGAAGAGCTGATCCACGGCGTCACCATCGATGGCATGCGCTATGGCAAGATCGACGCCAATATGGAGCGCAAGACCGGGCGCAACCAATGGATCGAAATGACCCTGACCGAGGGTAAAAACCGCGAAGTGCGCAATGTGCTGGAATATCTCGGCCTGCAAACCTCGCGGCTGTTGCGGATCTCCTATGGTCCGTTCCAGCTGCTCGATCTGCCGCGCGGTGCGGCAATCGAGATTCGCCAGGTCGATGTCGAAAAGTTCCGCAAGGGGCTGAAGATCCCCGGCGAGCCCGCCGCTCCGCTGCAATCCCATCAACAGGCGCGGATGCGGGTGCAACGTGGCCGTCCGAACCGGCCAACTGCGCGCTGATGAGGGTTGGCCGCTGATGAGACTGATTGCCGGACAATGGCGCGGGCGCAAGATTGCCGCACCGCAGGGTGAGACCACGCGGCCGACCTCGGATCGCACCCGCGAAACTTTGTTCTCGATGTTGGTCAGCCGTCTTGGCACCTTCGAGGGACTCGCCGTCGGCGATCTGTTTGCCGGATCGGGAGCCCTGGGGCTTGAGGCGCTGTCACGCGGCGCGGCAACCTGCATTTTCGTCGAACAGGATCCTGCCGCGATCCGTGCGCTGCGCCAGAATATCGCCGCGCTCCATGCCCCGCCGCAAAGCGATGTCCGTGCCTCTTCGGTGCTGGCATTGGGGCCGACAAAAGCCCCGCTTGATCTGGTCCTGCTCGATCCGCCCTATGGCAGCGGGGCGGGCGTCGTCGCGCTCGAAAAGCTGGTACGGCTCGGCTGGATCGGTCCGGCAACCTGGATCAGCCTGGAGACCGCGGTGGGTGAAGTGCCGCAGGTGAAGACGCTTGAAGCGATCGCGAGCCGCAAGGTCGGCAAGGCGTTGATCACGCTGATGCGGCTGAAGTCCGCCGCTTGACGCGATAGCCAAACGGGTGCAGCCATGCACCGGGTCGCTCTATAGGAGTGACTGCTATGCCAAAATCCAGGATGTTCCGCTTCTTGCCCAGTGCCGCCGCGCTGGCACTGCTGGCCGGCTGCAATACTGCGCCTGCTGTCGATAGCGCGAAGGTCGGCGATGAGGTTAAAGCCAATATGGCTGAAATGGTCGCGGCGTTCACTGCGCGCGACGCGGATAAAGCAGTATCATGGGATGCCCCGGACTTCGTCGGCATGTTCCATGGCACACCCAATATCAGCGGGGTCGAAGCCGATCGAGCCCTGACCAAGGCTCAGGTTGCGGATCCTGCAATGACGTTTTCGGTGAATGATGAGCAGATCGATGTTGCGGGCTCGGGCGATCTGGCGGTCTGGCGGGCGACCTATCGCTACGGCTTTACCGATCCCGTGAGCAAAAAGCCCAAGACCGAGGTCGGCAATTGGGTAGTCGGCTGGAAACGCCAAACCGACGGGACGATGAAGGAAGCCTGGAGTATCGTGTCAGACACACCCGCAGAAACAACAGCTCCCGCGGCCTGAAGCCGAACGGCGCGCGCCGCTGTTCAGGCGGCGCGCGCCGGACGGGCCAGGCTGACCCCCACCAGCGTCAGCAGTCCGGCGACGGATAGGATCAGCCCTACCACGCCGCCGTGCCCAGCATCGCTCAGCTTCTGGGCGAGCAGCGGCGTCACCGCGCCGCCGATGATCCCGCCGGTGTTGAATGCGATCGAAATCCCGCTGTAGCGCACCGGCACCGGAAACAGCGTCGGCAGCCAGCCGCCGAGCGGCCCATAGACGAAACCCATCACGAACAGCGCCGCGCTGAGCGTCAGAAAAATCACCGGAGTGGAACCCGAGGCCAGGCCCGGGCCGAACAGCACCCCCAGCACCACCGTCGCCAGCGCGCCGATGATCAGCACCCGGCGCGCCGACGTCCGGTCCGCCAGCACCGCCGCAATGATGATGCCCACGGCAAGGAAGCTGTTGGCGGCCAGCTGGATCGTGAGGAATTCCTCGCGGCTGTAGCCCAGCGCCTTGGTCCCCTGCGACAGGGCAAAGGCGGTTGAAAGATAAAAGATCGCAAAACAGGCGACCACCCCGGCGCTGCCAGCCAGCACTGCCGCCCAGTGATTTTTCACCAGCCGGGCGAGCGGCACCGCCGGCGGGGGTTCGCGTTCGATCGCCGCACGAAACGCCGGGGTCTCTTCGATCCGCAGCCGCACCCACAGGCCGATCCCGACCAGCAAGGCGCTGGCGAGGAACGGCACCCGCCAGCCCCATTCGAGGAAATCCGCATCGGACAGCCACAGGCCAAGCAGCAGGAACAGCCCATTGGCGGCAAGGAACCCCAGCGGTGCGCCAAGCTGCGGCGCAGCGCCAAACCGTGCTTCCCAGCCCTTCGGCGCGTTCTCGACCGCCAGCAAAGCCGCCCCGCCCCACTCGCCGCCCAGACCAAAGCCCTGGCCGAACCGCAGGATGCACAGCAGCAACGGCGCGGCCCAGCCGATCGCGGCGTATGTCGGCAGGAAGGCCACCGCCAAAGTCGACGCGCCCATCAGCAGCAGCGAGACGACCAGTGTCGATTTGCGCCCGACCCGATCGCCGAAATGACCAAAGGCAATCGCCCCCACGGGCCTCGCGATGAAAGCGATCCCGAACACCATGAAGGCCGCGATCTGCTGCGTTTCGGGCGCGGAGCCCGGGAAGAACAGCAACCCGAACACCAGCGCCGTCGCGGTGGCAAAGACGTAGAAGTCATAGAATTCGACCGCCGTACCGACCAGCGCGGCAGAGAGGATTCGGGAATGGGTGCGGATCGCTTGCATGGGCGGAGGGCTTGCCAGCACTCAAGGCCTTGTCAATTGCAATCCAACTGGCGGCCTTGCGCACGGCGGCGATGTTCCCTAGCTGTTCGCTTGTGTCCCAGCTTTCCCCGCCCCCTCCCGAATCGCCTGGCGATCCCCTGCTCGGAAGCCTCAATCCGCCCCAGCGTGAGGCGGTGCAGACCACCGAAGGTCCGGTGCTGATGCTGGCTGGCGCGGGCACCGGCAAGACCGCGGCTTTGACCGCACGCCTCGCTCATCTCGTGCGGTCGCGCCGGGCCTGGCCGTCCGAAATCCTCTGCGTCACCTTTACCAACCGCGCCGCGCGCGAAATGCGTGAGCGGGTTGGCCAGCTGATCGGCTCTGCAGTAGAAGCGATGCCATGGCTCGGCACTTTTCATGCGATCGCCGCCAAGATGCTGCGTCGCCATGCCGAACTGGTCGGGTTGCAGAGCAATTATACGATCATCGACACCGACGATCAGCTGCGGCTGATGAAACAGCTGATCCAGGCCGAGGGCGTCGATGACAAGCGCTTTCCCCCGCGCCTGCTCGCCACTTGCATCGATCGCTGGAAGAACAAGGGGCTGAACCCGGGTGATCTCGATGCGGTCGAGAACGAGGCCTACGCCAATGGCAAGGGGCAGAAGTTCTATCAGCTCTACCAGGATCGGCTGAAGGCCCTGAACGCCTGCGATTTTGGCGATCTGACCTTGCATATGCTCAATATCTTCCGGCGTGACCGCGCGGTTCTGGCGCAGTACCAGCAGCGCTTCAAATATATCATGGTCGACGAATATCAGGACACCAACCAGGTCCAGTATCTGTGGCTGCGGCTGCTGGCGCAGGAACGCAAGAATATCTGCGTGGTCGGCGATGACGACCAATCAATTTATTCATGGCGCGGCGCAGAAGTTGCCAATATCCTGCGGTTTGAAAAGGATTTTCCCGGCGCAAAAGTGATCCGGCTCGAACAGAATTACCGCTCCACCCCGGATATACTCGCCGCCGCCTCGGGGCTGATCGATGCCAATAGCCAGCGGCTCGGGAAGACACTGTGGACCGAGCGGAATGATGGTGAAAAAGTCCGCGTGATCGGCGTCTGGGACGGGCCCGAAGAAGCGCGCCGGGTCGGCGAAGAAATCGCACGGCTTGAGCGCGAGGGCGCATCGCTGGATAGCGTTGCGATCCTGGTGCGCGCTCAGTTCCAGACCCGCCTGTTTGAAGATCGTTTTATCGCTATCGGCCTTAACTATCGGATAGTTGGTGGTTTTCGGTTCTATGAACGCGCTGAAATTCGCGATGCGCTCGCCTATCTGCGGGTCGTGTCGCAGCCATCGGACGATCTCGCTTTCGAGCGGATCTACAACACTCCGAAACGCGGGCTGGGTGACAAGGCGCTGGAGAAGCTCCACCGCCATGCCCGCGCGCGCGGCGTTCCGCTGGCCCTGGCCGCGATGGAAATTGCCGATACCGACGAGCTTCCGGCCCGCGCCCGCAACACGCTGGTGGCGCTGATGCGCAATTTTGCCCGCTGGCGCGATCTGGCGAAGGCCGCCTCCCCGGCCGAGCTGGTCCGCACGATCCTTGACGAATCTGGTTATACCGGTGCGCTTCAGGCGGAAAAAAGCGCGGAAAGCGCCGGACGGCTGGAAAACCTCTCCGAGCTTTCCCGCGCGATCGAGGAATATGAAACGCTTGGCGACTTCCTCGAACATGTCAGCCTGGTGATGGACAACGATGCCCGGAACGATTCCGAAAAGCTGACCATCATGACGATCCACGCCGCCAAGGGCCTGGAGTTCGATCATCTGTTCCTGGTCGGCTGGGAGGAAGGCGTATTTCCCTCACAGCGGGCGATGGACGAGGGCGGTCTGGCCAGCCTCGAGGAGGAACGCCGCCTCGCTTATGTGGCGATCACCCGCGCCCGGCGGCGCTGTACCATTCTCTATGCGGCCAACCGGCAAATCTATGGCCAGTGGACCAGTTCGATCCCCAGCCGCTTCATCGCCGAACTGCCCGAGGCGCATGTCACGCAGGAAACCACGCTTTCGGGCGGAGCATCGATGTGGCAGGCCAACTGGTCGGAACGGGATGATCCCTTCGCTCATGTCGCCCGCGACGCGCCGGGACGCGGCCAGTCGCGCGGGCCGGGCTGGCAGCGCGCTGCTGCCCAGGCCTATGACCCGGCGCCGCGCCGGATCGCCGAACCCAGCCGCAGTGCCGCCAGCTTCGCCGCCAAGCCGCGCTGCGACCTGGTGGTGGGCGCGCGGGTATTCCACGACAAGTTTGGCTATGGGACGGTCGCCGCACAGGAAGGCAACAAGCTCGAGATCGATTTCGAAAACGCCGGCCGCAAGCGGGTGATCGACAGCTTCGTCAAGCTGGCCGACTAACCAGGCTGAATCTTCCCGCGTTGCCGGGAGGGATTACAGCGCGGAAACCCCGAGGAACCCGGGAACCGGACCGTTCCATTCATCGTCATCCTTGGGCGCGGCCTTGGCGGCGCGGCGGGGTTCGGCAGCCTTTGGTTCAGGCTGGCTTGGCTCCGACTGGATCGATTCCGGCGCGTTTGGTTGTTGTCGCGCAGGCTTCGGCCCGGCGCGCCTGGTCCGGGGTGCCGCACGGGGCTGGTCCGCAGCCGCTGCTGCCGGAGCAACCTCGGCATCGGGCTGACGCTCGGTACGAGCTGGCTTGGCAGCATCCGGCCTTGCTTGACGGGGAGCACGTTCTTCACGCGGCGCGCGAGGCTCGCGCGCTTCGCGGGGGCCGCGGTCCGCTTGCGGAGCTCGCTCATCGCTGCCCTCACCGCCCAGTTCGAACAGCGGGATCTTGCCGCCGGTCAGCTTTTCGACATTGTCGATCGCTTCGGCATCTTCATCGGTGAAGAAGGTGAAGGCCCGGCCGGTCGCTCCGGCGCGGCCGGTGCGGCCGATCCGGTGGACATAGTCGTCCGGGTGCCACGGGGTGTCATAGTTGAACACATGGCTGACGCCTTTGACATCGAGCCCGCGCGCCGCAACGTCCGAGGCGACGAGGATGTTGATCGAGCCGTCCTTGAAGCGGTTAAGCTCGGCAATCCGCGAGGATTGATCCATGTCGCCATGAATCTCGCCGGCGGAAAAGCCGCTTTGCTTGAGGCTCTTGGCCAGTTCGCGAACCGTGGTCTTGCGGTTGGCAAAGACGATCGCCGTGGTGACATTGTCGGTCTTGAGCAGGCTGCGCAGCGCATCCTTCTTGCCGCGCGAGGTGACTTTCACCTTGTGCTGGACGATATTGAGGTTCGAGCTGGCGGGGCGCGAGACCTCGATATATTTGGGATTGCTGAGAAATTTATCCGCAAGCTTCTTGATCGGCGGCGGCATGGTCGCCGAGAACAACAGCGTCTGGCGTTGCGCTGGCAATTTGGAACAGATCGTTTCGATATCGGGGATGAAGCCCATGTCGAGCATCCGGTCGGCCTCGTCGATCACCAGCAGATCGCAGCCGGTCAGCAGGATCTTGCCCCGCTCGAACAGATCCATCAGCCGGCCCGGGGTGGCGATCAGCACATCGACCCCGTCGCGGAGCGCCTTGACCTGATCGCCCATCTGTACGCCACCAATCAGCAGCGCCATCTTGAGATCGTGGTTCTTACCGTATTTCTCAAAATTTTCGGCCACTTGCGCGGCCAGTTCGCGGGTCGGCTCGAGGATCAGCGAGCGCGGCATCAGCGCGCGGCGGCGGCCATGCGCGAGGATATCGATCATCGGCAGCACGAAGCTGGCGGTCTTGCCGGTCCCCGTCTGGGCAATGCCGATGATGTCGCGCATCATCAGGACGCTGGGGATTGCCTGCGCCTGGATCGGGGTCGGCTCATCATAGCCGGCCGTCAGGACCGATTGCAGCAATTCATCTGAGAGGCCGAGATCGGCGAATTTCATAGGCTTATCTGTTTCCGGAAAATTATTGCAGACCTGATTGGGCCTGCCCCCGCCCCGTCGCCCCGCTGGGGACCATCGTGGCTGCCGCGCCCTTGGCGCAAAGCCTTGGCAAAGTCAAGAAAATGCGCGGGGTGAGCGCGGCTCGCCTCAGTCGTCCACCTGGATCAGCTGCTTCATCGCGCTGACCCGGCAATTGACCCCGGCGCGCGATTGCAGCTCGTCCCGGTCGGTGCACAGCAGCCCGTCGCCGTTGCGGGCAATCAGGAAACCGGAATAGAAATCGCGGCTGCGGCAGGCTTTCTCCAGCGTCGCGCTGACCACGCGCCGATCGCGCATGAACAGCATCAGCTTGCGATCGCCGCTGGGCTGCACCCCGGCGATGGCAGATATGGGCAGGCAGCGGCCCATCTTTCGTTCGATCATGCGCGGCGCCATGCCGCCGGCTGGCAGTTCGTCAAACATATCCATCGCGACCGGCGGGCGCGGCGATATCCGGATTGTGAGGCGCTGTTCGATCCGCACTTGACCTTGTACGGGCGCGCGGAAACTTTGCGCGATCGACCCGAATATTCCCTCGTCCAGCTTGTCATTGCGGCTCGCCGGCGCGGGTGACGCGGCCAGATGGCCTGAAGGATCCGGACTTCCGGCGGCTGCCCGCTGCGGCAGTTCGCCTGCTGTAGTAACCCCGGCTGCTCCGGGGAGTATCAGGGCCAGCGGGGCAAGCAGGGCAAGAGCGGGGTTCATCGGCTGCGGGATTCGTCCAAGGCAAATAGCGAATGGGGGCCGGATCGCTCCGGACAAATTCCGACATACCGCCCCCGCTTGAACAACCGCTTAACCTGCCGGTCAGGCGATTCAAGCCCTGTTGCGATAGGAGGCTGGTGAAACGGCCCGGCGCTGTGCCATAGCGTACACCATGGACGCCCCGCCCCAGCCTCTTCGCGACCCCGCACTGTTCCTGGCCGAGGCCGCCGCCCTGCTGGGTCCGCGCGGCTTGACCCGTGACGCCGATCTCATCACCCCCTGGCTGACCGACTGGCGCGGGCGCTTTACCGGCGCGGCGCTGGCGCTGGCCTCGCCCGCCAGCGCGGCAGAGCTGGCCGATCTGGTCAAGCTGTGCGCCCGCCACTGCGTCCCGATCGTTCCGCAAGGCGGCAACAGTGGCATGTCGGGCGGCGCAACCCCCGATGCCAGCGGCACCGCAATGCTGGTCTCGATGCGGCGGATGAGCGCGATCCGCACCATCGACGTGGCGGCACGGCAGGTGACGTGCGAGGCCGGGGTGGTGCTGCAGACTCTGCACGAAGCAGCCGAGGCCGAGGGACTGCGCTTTCCTCTCACCCTGGGCGGCAAGGGCTCGGCCACCGTCGGCGGGCTGATATCGACCAATGCCGGGGGCACCCAGGTGCTGCGCCATGGTTCGATGCGCGCCGCCGTGCTCGGGCTGGAGGCGGTTCTGCCCGATGGCAGCATCTATTCCGCGCTGACCCCGCTCAAGAAGGACAATCGCGGGTTTGATCTGAAGCAGCTGTTCATTGGCTCGGAGGGCACTCTGGGGATAATTACGGCGGCGACGCTCAGACTGGTTCCGGCGCTGGCGGACCGCGTGGTGATCTGGGCCGGGGTGTCTTCGATCGCGGCGGCGCGCGAACTGCTGCTCCATTGCCAGACGCGGGCAGGCGAGGCGCTTGAGGGCTTTGAGGTGATGCCGCAGTCCTGCCTCGAATCGGTCCTGGCCCACCTCCCCGAAGCCCGCGCGCCGCTCGCTGGCCGCCATGCCTGGTATGCCCTGATCGAACTGGTGGCCGATGCCGCCAACGCGCCCCAGCTGTCTGAATTGGCCGAGACTATGCTCGCCAGCGCCTTTGAGGCCGGGCTGGTCGAGGATGCGGCGCTCTCTGCCAATGAAGCGCAGGCGGCGGCGTTGTGGCAGCTGCGCGATGGGGTTGCCCCGGCCGAGCGGGCGCATGGACCGGCGGTTCAGCATGATATTTCGGTGCCCGTCGATCAAATGCCGGCCTTCATCGAGGCCGCCGTCCCGCAGGTCGAGGCCGCCTTCCCGGGCGTGCGCGCCGTGGCCTTCGGCCATCTGGGCGATGGCAACGTCCATTTCCATGTGATCGCCCCGCCCGGCACCGAACGCGGCACGTGGGAGGAGCATGACGGCAAACCGATCAGCCGCACGGTGCATGATCTGGTGGTCGCGTGGGGCGGCTCGATTTCGGCGGAGCACGGGATCGGCCAGCTCAAGCGCGATGAACTGGCCCGGCTTGGCGATCCGGTGGCACTGGCGCTGCTGCGGGCCGTCAAGGCGGCACTCGATCCGGCGGGACTGCTCAACCCGGGAAAACTCGTCGCGCTTGCGCCTGCGCGAAGCACACCCTAAAGGCGCGATTTCGCGCTGGGCGCGGCATCAGTCGCGGCCCATTTCACTGCTAATAGTAATTCGGAGAGACGTTCATGGCCAGCGCGCCGCAAGCCACCAATCTGCCGCTGTTCTACAAGGACCTGATGCCGCTTAACAGCCGCGATCATGCAACCTGGAGCAGCCGCTCGACCGATCAGGCCGAATGGTTGATCAACCAGCATGCTGTGCCGCTGACGGTTGAGGAATTCCCCAGCGCCCAGCGCAATTATCCGATCATTTTCTCGGCTGGCGATCAGCCGGTCCCGCTGGCGCTGATGGGGCTCAACGAAGGCGTGAACGTGTTTGTCAACGATGACGGCAAGCTGCTAGATCCGGTCTATGTGCCGGCCTATGCGCGGCGTTATCCGTTTATGTTGGCCAAGCTTCAGCCCGAAAGTGACGAGCTTTCGCTGTGCTTCGATCCGACCAGCAATCTGGTTGGCGAATTTGCCGATGGCGCTGCCCTGTTTACCGATGGCGAGCCGAGCGAAATTTGTCAGGGTACGCTGGATTTCTGCCGGAACTTCGAAGAAGCCGGGATGCGCACTTCGGCCTTCGTTGAAGAGCTGCTCAAGCACAAGCTGCTGATGGACGGTGAAGTTTCGATTCAGCAGGCCGGCATCGAACAGCCGTTCATTTACCGCGGCTTCCAGATGGTCGATCAGGAAAAGCTGCGCGACGTGCGCGGCGACCAGCTGCGCACCTGGAACCAGAGCGGGCTGCTCTCGCTCATCTTCGCGCATTTGTTCTCGCTTGATCTGATGCGCGAAATTTTTGCCCGCCAGGTCCAGCTTGGCAAGGGCCCGATCAATCCCGAACAGCTGGTTCCGCCAGCAACGGTTTGATTTTCTGAATGAAGAGCTGCCGAGGGGCTTGCATCCGCTTTGCAGCAGAGCTATCTTAATCCTTGTCTTGCCGGTGCTACCCTCATGGCGTCGGTAGGGCTTGGTGCACTTTGTGCACCTCCTCCCTGAACCTTGGCCACCTCGTGCCTCGTGCACGAGGTGGTTTTTTATGGGGGATTTGGCCTATTCGGCTGCCTCAGCCCAATCCGCGCCGCCGCGCAGTCGGCCCAGATCGGCCACCTCGCCCGCGAGCTTGCGGACCAGTCCGGTCAGCAGCCCGGCCATGGCCGCAAAGCCCTTGCCCGGTTCGGCCAGCCGCCCATCCAGATAGCTGCTGCGGTCCACTTCGAGCTGAAGCGCGTGAATGCCGCGCTGCGGGGCAGCATGGCGTTCCAGCACATAGCCACCGGCATAGGGCCGATTATGCGCCGCGCCGCGCCGCATCTCGCTGAAATAGCTGAACGAGCTGCCGATCAGAGCGCCATCGCACGCCGCGCCGAATCGGTCGCCCAGGACAAATTCGGGCGCGGGCTGGCCGCCGCGCAGGATCAGCGGCGGCATCGAATGGAGATCGAGCAGCAGCGCCGCCCCCCAGCGCGCGCGCAGTTGTTCCAGCGCCTGATGGAGGCACGAATGGTAGGGCTCATGGATATCGGCGATTCGCGCCTTGAGTTCGTCTTCATGGTGCCGCCGGTTCCACAATTCGCCAAGCCCCGGCAGACGGCGCGGAATCAAGCCCAGACCGCTGCGCGCGCGGCGGCCGGGGGTATAGCTGCCGACGCTGTCGGGGGCGCGCGAGGAGAACATGTCCCAATCAACATCATCGGTCGCGCGATTGAGATCGATCATCGCCCGGGGTGCGTGGGCAATCAGCAGCGCTGCTCCGGTGGCTTTGGCGATTCGCTCAGCCAGGCGGTCGACATAACGGTCTTCCAGTCGCAGCGCGGCAAAGCCGGGGTTGCGCATCCGCTCAAGCAGCGAGCCGGGATAGGCCCGCCCGGCATGAGGGACCGCGATCAGCACCGGGATGGCGGAGGGCTGCGGGCTGGTTAGCGTGAACGCAGGAATTCCGAGGCTGCCGGGGATCGCCCCGCCATCCAGCACCTGCGAATCGCGCCTGCTTTGCCCCGCTTCGTCCATGCGCGGACGCTGGCCCGGATGACGGGCTGTGTCAAAGTTGGTCAGCACCAAATGTGAGCAAGATTATTAACCCGGGACAGGCTATAAGCGGCGTCTCGGCGGTGCTGGCCAAACTTGGCGGGCGCGCAACATGAATAACGGAACCTGGGTTGATGATCCGCATCCTGCTGGCAGAAGATGAAGAGGCGATGCGCACCTATCTGGCGCGCGCGCTGGAAAAGGCGGGCTATGACGTTGTCGCGGTCGATCGCGGCACCGCCGCATTGCCGCACCTCAAGAACGGGGCCTTCGACTTGCTGCTGTCGGATATCGTCATGCCCGAAATGGATGGAATCGAGCTGGCTCAGCGCTGCGCCGAGATCAGCCCGCAGACCAAGGTGATGTTCATTACCGGCTTTGCTGCGGTAACACTTAAAGCCACCCGTGAGGCGCCGCAGGCCCGGGTGCTGTCCAAGCCCTTCCACCTCAAGGATCTGGTGCTGGAAGTCGAACGGATGTTCGGCCAGCAAGTCCAGGCAAGCGTCTGACAGCTTACCCGCTTGCAAGATCGGGGGCCGCTCGCTAAAGGCGCTCCCCTGCCCGCCAGCCTTGACGCTGACGGCAGCATGAATGGTGCGGGCGTATAGCTCAGTGGTAGAGCACTATGTTGACATCGTAGGGGTCGCAAGTTCAATCCTTGCTACGCCCACCATTCACAAATAAGGCCCCGGTTTCCGGGGCCTTATTTGTTTCGGCATGGAGCAATATGACTACTTCCCCTGCCAGTTGGCTTTGCGCTTTTCGGCAAAGGCAGCGGCACCTTCGCGGGCATCGCTGCTGGTGAACACCGGCGCGATATAGGCGGCCTGCTTGTCCCACATCTCGGCCTCGGTCCACTCGTGCGAAGCGCGGACGATCGCTTTCGACGCGATCAGCGCCAGCGGACCGTTCTCGGCAATCCGTGCGGCCAGTTCCCTGGCGCCGTCAATCGCTGGAACATCGACGATCCGGTTGATGAAGCCCAGCTCGTAAGCGCGTTTGGCATCGATGAAGTCGCCGGTCAGCGCCAGTTCCATCGCGATCCGTGGCGGAATCTGGCGGGGCAGCTTGATCAGGCCGCCCGCTGCCGCTGCAAGTCCGCGTTTGGCCTCGGGAATGCCGAACTTCGCATTGGCGTTGGCAACGATCAGATCGCACGACAGCGCCAGTTCCATCCCGCCAGCCAGCGCATAGCCATCGACCGCCGCGATCACCGGCTTCTTGGGGGTCCACTGCGACAGTCCGCCAAACCCGCGGCCCGGAACCGAGGGCGATTCGCCGCGCAGGAAGCCCTTGAGGTCCATGCCTGAGCAGAACGTCCCGCCCGCCCCGGTCAGGATCGCGACACGCAGATCGTCCTCCGCTTCGAGCCGGTCCATCGCCGCCGAAATCGCCTCGGCCGCAGCCTTGTTCATGGCATTCCTCGCCTCGGGACGATTGATCGTCACGATCAGCACGCCGCCATCGACTTCGGTGAAAACTTCAGCAGTATCGTTCATCGCAGGAATCCTCTTCGGCGGTGCTTTAATCGGTCGGTTAAAGGCTAGGCCGCGAAGGGGGCCGCTGTCCAGCCTGAAACTTGCCCCTGAACTTGCGCAGCCCCGCCTCTCTGCTAAGGACAGGCCAAATTCTCCCCGGCCAAAAACTTATTAACGCGAAAGATCAGGACGCGATGGGCAAGATCAAGGTAGTTAATCCGGTCGTCGAGATCGACGGCGATGAAATGACCCGCATCATCTGGCAGTGGATCCGTGAGCGGCTGATCCTGCCCTACCTCGACATCGAACTCAAATATTACGACCTTTCAGTCGAAATGCGCGATCAGACCAGCGACAAGATCACGGTCGATTGCGCCAATGCGATAAAGCAATATGGCGTCGGCGTGAAATGCGCGACAATCACGCCTGACGAAGACCGCGTGGTCGAATTCAAGCTCAAGAAAATGTGGAAATCGCCCAATGGCACGATCCGCAACATTCTGGGCGGCGTGGTGTTCCGCGAACCGATCGTGATCCAGAACGTCCCCCGCCTGATCCCAGGCTGGACCGATCCGATCGTGGTCGGCCGTCATGCGTTCGGCGATCAGTACAAGGCGACCGATTTCCTCGTCCCCGGCCCCGGCAAGCTCAGACTGGTGTGGGAAGGCGATGATGGCCGGAAGATCGACGAGGAAGTGTTCCACTACCCCTCGCCCGGCGTGGCGCTGGCGATGTACAACCTTGACGATTCGATCCGCGATTTCGCCCGCGCCAGCCTCAATTACGGGCTTGGCCTGGGCTGGCCGGTCTATCTTTCGACCAAAAACACCATCCTCAAGGCCTATGACGGCCGCTTCAAGGATCTGTTCCAGGAAGTTTACGAGAGC
>JANNAE010000037.1:0-19698 GCA_031383985.1 Novosphingobium sp.
GCCCCGCTTCGCGCCGGGAGGCGTGTTGATTTACGCGGGCGATACCGGTGAGAAGATGGGCTATTTTGACCGCGAGCGGTTGGCCGCGCTTGGCGTTTCGGTCGATAATCACGGCAAGATGCCAGATGTGGTGATCCACGATGTTAAGCGGAACTGGCTGTTGTTGATCGAATCCGTCACCAGCCACGGCCCCGTCGATGGCAAGCGCCATCACGAGCTGATGGAATTGTTCGCCGGATCAACCGCCGGACTTGTCTATGTGACCGCGTTCCCGACCCGCGCCGTCATGGCGCGCTACCTCGCGGAGATCGCATGGGAATCCGAGGTATGGGTTGCCGATGCGCCGACGCATTTGATCCACTTCAACGGGGAACGGTTTTTGGGCCCATATGTAGATTAGTGCGCCTTTACCATATCCTGTGAGCTGCCCATTCCGGAGAGGATTTGGGTCGGGTTTACATCAACGCCGCCCAGTATTTCAGCGGTGTGTCCAAAACCGAATTGACCTTTCACATCGGCGGCTATCAGCCCGCGCAGAAGTGGCTGAAAGACCGCAAAGGCCGCGAACTTTCATGGGACGAAATCCGCCACTATCAGAAGATCGTCAAAATCCTGTCCGAAACCGACCGGATCATGCGCGAAATCGAACTGCCGCTGGATCAGGGCGGGCATTCAGCGAACCCGAATTGACCACCGCCCACCAAAAAGGGCGCCGGATCGGTTGATCCGGCGCCCCTTGGGTCAGGCAGTTCCTGAAATCAGAAGTCCTGCGAGATGCCGATTTTCGCGGTGAAGCCAAGCGGGCTGGCCGTGAACGGATCGTAGTTCTGATCGAGCCGCGCAAACGGCGGTTCCTTGTCGAGGATATTCAGCGCCGAGACCGAGATCGTGGTGCCAGTCTTCAATTGCAGGCGATAGGTCGCATCGAAGGTTGTGAAGCTGCCGATCTGCTTGCCCGTAGTTACCGCTGCGCCCGCGAGCGCACCGTTGTTTGGCCCGAAGATCGCCGCTCCGCGCTGGTCGGTATAGCCATCGAGGTAATTCACCTGAAGGCGCAGCGAGTGGTTGTCAAAATCGCCCTGGAGATAGGCATTACCCTTCCACTGCGGCAGCGGATAAGCAGTGGTCTGGTAATTGAGCAGCCCAACCCCGTCGAACGCAGGCTGGACCACGATGCCCTCAACCGTCACGTCAGCCGTGGTATATTCGATGACATAGGTTCCCGCGAAACCGGCGGTAACCGCACCCGACCCGAGAGGGATCGCATAGCTGGCCTGGAAATCGACGCCCGAGGTGCTGACGTCAGCCGAATTGACGTATTGCGTGCGGAGGCGCTGAACATTGCCCACCCCGCAACCAGCTCCCGTAAAGGTAAACCGCGATTGCAGTGCGGCGTAGGCTGGATTTCCGCAATTGGCCGCACCAGTGCCACCGAACAGCGCCGAGACGATGCCCTGCACCGGCTCGCCTTCGATCGGGCCGCTGAAATCATAGCGGAAGTAATCGAGGCTGGCCTTGAAACCGCCGGTCTTGACGATGACCCCGCCGCTATAGGTGGTGGCGCTTTCCGGCGTGAGGTTGGGGTTGCCGTTGATGTCGATCGCCCGGAACGAAGAACCGATAATCTGCAACGAAGTCAGATTTCCCTCGAGGCTTTGCGAGGGCGGGCCACGGAAGGTGGTGCCCATCCCGCCACGGATCGACAACCAGTCGGTCAGGTCGAACTTGGCCCGGATCTGGGGATCGAAGGTTGAGCCAACGCTGCCGCCGTAGTTTTCATAGCGCGCCGAAAGCTGAACATTCAGCGCATCGATGATCGGCAGTTGCAACTCGGCAAAGGTCGCCCAGACCGAGTTGTTGCTGTGGCCGTTACGATTGGTCCCGAGGAAGCCCAGCGCGCCGGTCTTCTGAGGACAGGTCGCAGCCGGATTGAGCGGCGTACCCGGGCAAGGGTTGATGTCGAGGTTGCTGACATTGTTGTACAGCCGGTCATAGGTGTTACGGCGATATTGCCCACCGATCGCAAAGCCGACTTCGCCGCCGGGCAGGGTGATTCCAGACTGCCCCGAGAGCACCATATCGGCTACCAGCTGGCTGGTGTAAGCCTGCGTGCGGGTTGTCTGGAACATGTGATCGAAGGTTGCCAGATCATTGATCAGCCCCGCACCCGGCGCAGTCGAAAGCCCGCCTGTGCTGCGTGATCCGGCATAGTTCGGATTGACCGCGCCGGTTGCTCTGTTGGCTTGAACTGCGGTTGAGAAGGGGTTGAAATACGTACAGCCGTTGGTCCCGGCCAGGCCCGCGAGCTGGGTAGGGGTAAGACCTGCACGTGATGCGGTAGAGGCGTAGGCGCAATTGGGTCCGCCAAACCCGGCCAAGGCATTCTGGAACAGATCGCCAAACGTATCCGTGCCTTCGAACGACCGTTCATAGCGACTGTAGGTAACGCTGCTCTGGAGCGACAATTTGTCAGACAAATCGGCAGTCAGCTGGGCAGAGACCATCATCTGGTCGGACGTCCGCGGCGATGTCGCCGAACCCCGCCCGCCGAAGAGCGGATTTCCGCCAAGCAAGACCGGACGGAACAGCACCGGGAAAGCAATCGCTGAATTGAGATTGCCGCCCGTGACGACACAGTTGGACGCCGCCCCGTAGGTCGCGCAATAATCGCGCAGCGCCGGAGTGTAGCCGGGAATGATAAACAGGCCCGCTCCGCCAAACGCTGCGTTCGCGGACGGTGGCAGTGTCGGCAGATAGCTCGGCGAGGTGGTGATCCGTGTTTCCGAATGGCCCCACAGCGCGTTGACCCGCAGGTTTACCGTATCGCTGAAGTCAATTTCGGCGTCCGCAAACAGCTGAAAACGCTGTTCCGGTTCAACCAGATTGCCGAACAGACCGTATTGGTTGAAGCAGCGATCAGCGCTCGAACCAGGCAGGCTGCGAAAGCCGCCGAGTGCGGTACAACCAAGATCAGCGGTAAAGATCGCCGGATTTCCGACACCGGCTCCGTTGAAATCGAAGTTACCCGGGTTGCCGCCGCCGGTGTAACCGCCCTGCGGGTTTTCCGGATAGGGCCGGATCACGAAATCGCGATCGACCGTCTGCAATTCGGAGCGCCGCTGATAGCCGGCCGAGACAAAGAAGCGCGCAGTATCGCCATTGTGGCCAAAGCTGAGCGCGCCGCCGTAATCACCCTTAGAACCCTGGATATAACGATAATCGGCCGAAGCCTTGAACCCATCCTGGTTAGTCCGGGTGATGAAGTTGACCACGCCGGCGATGGCATCCGAACCATAGGTGCTGGCGGCACCATCCTTGAGCACTTCGATCCGGCCGATTGCGGCCGAGGGGATCAGGTTGACGTCGACAATCGGAATGCCGCTGCCGCCCGATTGCACAATGCGCTTGCCGTTAAGTAGCACCAGCGTGCGTTGCGGACCAAGTCCGCGCAGATTGACCGAGGCAACGCCCTCATTGCCCTGTGCGCGCGCATCGAACTGGTTGGCATCACCGATGATCCCGTTGGATGTCGGCAGATTCTTGAGCAGCTCGATCACGGAAGGGCTGCCTTGCTTGGCAAGCTCTTCGGATCCGATCACATCGATCGGTGCCGGTGCTTCCTCACTCGAACCCCGGATCAACGTTCCGGTAACAACGATTTCCCTGGCTGGCGCCTCGTCCTCGGCTTGCGCGGCCACGTCGGTGGCGGTCTGGGCGATTGCTGGCGTCGCAAGGCTTGCCAGTGCCATTGACGCGAGCGAAACCGCGCCAGTCCAATATGTCTTTGTCATAAACGACCTCATCCTCTTACAGGTTTGCACAATTCAAGAGTGAGCGGGACGTCTAGGCATCCTCACTGCTCCCTGGTCCGGTTCACCTCTGATGGGCAACTCCGGTTCAGAATGGAAGACTACCAGAGCAGATCGCCTTGTCTACCAGCTTCCGTCGGGCCTCGATTGCGCATTGCACCATTTTCGCGTAAGCGACCTATCAACTGCCCCGGCCTGCGCAGTCGTTATGCGACTCGCCTTTGCCGGGGTTTGCCGTTTTTGAGGAAATGTTGATGTCCCGTCGCCGCCAGATTTACGAAGGCAAGGCCAAGATCCTGTATGAAGGCCCGGAGCCCGGCACGATTATCCAGTACTTCAAAGACGACGCGACCGCGTTCAATGCGCAGAAGCGCGGCACGATCAACGGCAAAGGCGTCATCAACAATCGCATCAGCGAATATGTCTTCACCCGCCTCTCCCACATCGGCATCCCGACCCACTTCATCCGCCGCCTCAACATGCGTGAGCAGTTGGTCCGCCAGGTCGAGATTATTCCGATCGAGGTTGTGGTGCGCAATGTCGCCGCCGGTTCGATCACCAAGCGCCTCGGTATCGAAGAGGGTGAGCCCCTGCCCCACACGCTGATCGAGTATTATTACAAAGACGATGCGCTGGGCGATCCGCTGATCTCGGAAGAGCATATCGCCTGCTTCGGCTGGGCCTCCAATGAAGAAATGCAGGACATTTCATCGATGGCGATCCGGGTGAATGATTTCCTGTGCGGGATGTTCGCCGCGGTCAACATCCGGCTGGTCGATTTCAAGCTGGAGTTCGGCCGGATCTGGGATGGCGATTATGCCCGCGTGATCCTGGCCGACGAGATCAGTCCCGATGGCTGCCGCCTGTGGGACATGACCACCGGCGAAAAGCTCGACAAGGACCGCTTCCGCCGTGATCTTGGCGGCGAGGAAGAAGCCTATCAGGAAGTCGCCAGGCGGCTGGGCCTGCTGCAGGAAGATGCTGGGCCGAGTACGGTGCATGACCTTTCGATGCACCGCAAGCTTCGGGGCAAGTAAAAGGTCGGCGGGCGGCTCTTGCGGCAGGTAAAAACTTGCGCCACCAATAGGCGATGAACCACAAAGCCTTCTTGCTTCTCACCCTTTCTGCCCTCACCCTGTCCGCCTGCGCGCCCCAGCAGGCGCGGCTTGGCTCTGCTGCGCCGCCAAAGGCGGACTGGGCCTTCGAGCACAGCGACGTGCCGGTCGATCCCGGTTACCGCTTCGGCAAGCTGGCCAATGGCCTGAGCTATGTGATCCGTCAGAACGCGACGCCCAAGGGCACCGCGCTGGTGCGGATGCAGATCGACGCCGGCTCGCTCGATGAAAGCGAGGCCGAACGCGGCTTTGCGCATTACGTCGAGCATATGGCCTTTAACGGCTCGGCCAATGTGCCCGAGGGTGAGATGGTCAAGCTGCTGGAGCGCAATGGCCTTGCGTTCGGGGCAGATACCAATGCCCAGACCGGGTTCGAGCGGACGACCTATCTGCTCGATCTGCCGCGCAATGATCCGGCGCTGCTGGGTACCGCGCTCATGCTGATGCGCGAGACCGCCAGCGCGCTCAATTTCGATCCCGCCGCCGTGAACCGCGAACGCGGCGTGGTACTGGCCGAAATGCGCGATCGCAACAGCTTCCAGCTGCGAAATTTTGTCGATGCCGTCGCATTCGCCTACCCCGCCGCGCGTTATGGCAAACGCCTGCCGATCGGCACCGCAGAAACGCTGAACGCGGCCACCGCCGAGGCGCTCAAAGCGTTCTGGCGGCGCGAATATGTGCCCAAGCATACGGCAATCGTCGTGATCGGTGATTTCGTGCCCGAACAGGTCGAGGCGTTGATCCTGGCCAGATTCGCCGACTGGCAGCCAGCCCCCGCCGAAGCGAAGCCCAGTGCCGGACCGGTTGATCCAAAGCTCAAGGCGCGGACCGATATCTATCTCGATCCGGCCTTGTCGGAACAGGTCAGCGCCGCTCGCCATGGGCCGTGGCGGGACGAACCCGACCGGCTGGCCCAGCGGCGCGAGGACCAGCTGCGGCGGATCGGCTACGGCATCATCAACCGGCGCCTGACGCGGCTCACGCTGCGAGAAAATCCTCCCTATCGGGGCGCCTCCGTCAGTACGAGTGCGGTGTTCAAGGCTGGAACCAGCACCAATCTGGTGGTCAACACGATAGATGGCGGCTGGAAGCGGGGCCTTGGTGAGGCAGCGCTCGAATATCGCCGCGCGCTGGAATGCGGCTTCACCAAGGAAGAAGTGGCCGAGCAAGTGGCTCAGATCCTGACCAGCAACCAGAATGCGGCGGCCTCTGCCGAAACGCGCAGCAATGGAACGCTGGTGGGCGGGGTCATGGCGCTGATCGAGGACGAGGTGGTGCCCGACACGCCGCAGAACTCGCTGGCCCGGCTCGAGGCCTTCGTCCCCGGGATTACCCCCGAAGCGGTTCAGGCCGCGCTGAAGCGCGAGATAGTGCCGCTCGACCAGCCGCTGCTGCGGTTCCAGGGCCGTACGGCCCCCGAAGGCGGCGAAGCGGCGCTGCGCGCGGCGTGGGACGAGGTTGCGAAGGTGCCGCTCAAGCAGTCGGAGGTCAAGGCTGCGGGCAACTTCGGTTATGCCGATTTTGGCGTGCCGGGAGTGGTGGTCAGCGACCGCGCCGATCCAGCGCTTGGTATCCGCACGATCGGCTTTGCCAATGGCGTGCGGCTGAACCTGAAACACACCGATCTTGATAAAGACCGGATCGCGGTCAGCCTTAATCTTGATGGCGGCAACATGCTACAAACCAGGGATAATCCGCGCGCGACCGCGCTATCGGCGATGCTGCCAGTGGGCGGACTTGGCAAACACAGTCTGGACGAGCTGCAGACGATGCTGGCCGGGCGGACCGTTTCCGCGCCCTTTGCGCCAGCTGCCGAAAGCTTTGCAGGCACCGCCACGACTACGAGGCGCGATCTGGAATTGCAGCTGCAGGTGATGGCCGCGCTGGTGACCGATCCGGGCTATCGCCCCGAAGGCGAGGTGCTTTACCGTCAGGCCATGAACAATTATTTCGCCGCATTGCGAGCGACACCCGGTTCCGCGCTGTCGGCGGATATCGGTGCAATCCTGTCGGACAATGACCCGCGCTTCTCGCTGGGCAAGGTCGAAGATTATCGCGCCCTCAGCTTTGCCCGCCTCAAGACCGACATTGCCGACCGGCTGGCCCACGGCGCGATCGAAATTGGCATGGTCGGCGATTTTGACGAGGCGCAGGCAATCGCACTGGTCGCCAAGACCTTTGGTGCCTTGCCCGGACGCGAGGCAGAATTCCGCCCCTATCCAGAGCAGCGCCAGCGCCCCTTCACCGCCAATCGGACTGCCCATGTGTTGCGCCATGACGGCCCCAAGGATCAGGCGCTGATCCAGCTGGTCTGGCCGACCCGCGACGATGCCGATCCGGTGGAAGCGCTCCAGCTCGCGCTGCTCGAACGGGTCGTGCAGATCGAATTGACCGACAATTTACGAGAGAAATTGGGCAAGGCCTATTCACCCGGCGCCAACAGCGATACCTCGCGGGTCTGGCGCGGCTATGGCACGTTCTCGCTCACCGCCTCGGTCGATGTCCACGAGGTTGCTGCCACCCGCGCCGCAATTGCCGAGACAATCGCCGAGCTGCGCAATGCCACGGTCAGCGCCGACATCCTCCAGCGCGCCCGGGCACCCGCGCTCGAGAACTATGACAATGCACTAAAGAACAATCGCGGCTGGATGGCACTGGTTGAACGAGCGCAATCGAAGCCAGAGCGGATCTCGCGCTTTCAGGCGACCCGCACACGGCTGGTGGCAATCACCGCCGCCGATCTTCAGGCCATCGCCAAGCGCTACCTCACCCCCACGGGCGCGATTGAGGTGACGGTGCTGCCCGAGGGGGTCGATGCCAACTAAACGTCACCGGGCAGGCGCAGCTGGATTTACACTCAGAGCGTGATCACGTGTACTGACGCCCGTGTCGACGCCAGACTTCGCCGCGCTCTCCCACCCCTAACCCCTCCTCGGCGGGGGGGGGGGAGCGTTTCAAGCACAAGTCATCACGCTCCAAAGTAGGCGCCTGGCAACACGTCAATTGACAAACATATCCTTTATTCGATATTTCGACATATATCGAATAATTGGAGGAATCGCATGACGGCCGATGCCGCTATCCGCGCGCTGGGCGCCCTTGCTCAAGATCACCGTCTTGCTGCGTTCCGCCTGCTGGTGCAGGCCGGGCCAGCCGGGCTGGCGGCAGGTGCGCTGGCCGACGCGTTGCAGGTTCCGCCCTCATCGATGAGCTTCCACCTGGCCCAGCTGTCCAATGCCGGGCTGATCTCGCAGCGCCGCCAAAGCCGCTCGATCATCTATGCGGCTGACTATGACGCGATGAGCAATTTGATGGGTTACCTCACCGAAAACTGCTGCAATGGCGCAGCCTGTGTATCCGATGCCGCCTGCACTCCCCCCCTCGCTGCGTGCAGCGGCTAGACCGATGGGGGAAACACTGTCCGTGCTGGTGCTATGCACCGGCAATTCGGCCCGCTCGATCCTTGGCGAGGCATTGCTCGAGCGGATGGGCGCTGGCCGCATCCGGGCCTATAGCGCGGGGAGCAAGCCCAAAGGCCTGCCGCATCCCGGCGCCTTGAGGCTTCTGGCGCGCAAGGGGTTTGATCTGGCGCGTTTCCGCTCGAAAAGCTGGACGGAATTCACCGGTCCCGGCGCGCCGCCGATTGACCTGGCGATCACGGTTTGCGGCAATGCCGCTGCCGAAACCTGCCCGGTATTCCCCGGCGCGCCGCTGAAGGCGCATTGGGGCCTGCCCGATCCGGCTGATGTTGCCGGCAGCGAAGCAGAGGTTGATGCCTCCTTCGAACAAACCTGGCATTGGCTTGAAATGCGGATAGAGGCCTTGCTCGCGCTGGACTTTGCGCAAGCAGATACCCCGTCGCTGCGCAGCGAACTGGCACGGATCGGCCAGATGGAGGGCGCAGCATGACCCGCAATGTGATGGCCGAAGCGCTCGGCAGCTTCTTCCTGTTCGCCACCGTAATCGGTTCGGGCATCATGGCCGAGCAACTTGCCGGCGGAAATGTCGCGGTGGCGCTGCTCGGCAATACCATGGCGACAGGTGCGATGCTATTCGTGCTGATCACCATGCTGGGGCCGATTTCAGGCGCGCATTTCAACCCGGCGGTGACACTGGTCAGCGTGCTGCGCGGCGATATGCGCTGGACCGCGCTGGCCGCCTATCTCCCGGCGCAACTGGTTGGCGGTATCCTGGGTGTGTGGTCCGCGCATCTGATGTTCGGCGAGCCGGTGATCCAGCTCTCCACCCATGTCCGCAGCGGAACCGGGCAATGGCTGGGCGAGTTCATCGCTACTTTCGGCCTGGTGTTGACGATCCTCGGCACCTCGCGCCACCGCCCCGCTGCAATTGCCGCCAGCGTCGCGCTCTACATCACCGCGGCCTACTGGTTCACCTCGTCGACCAGCTTTGCCAATCCGGCAATCACCGTGGCGCGAAGCCTGAGCGATACATTCGCCGGGATCGCGCCCGGCAATGTCGCCGGCTTCATCCTTGCCCAGCTGGCCGGAGCACTGGCCGCCCACGGCGCGGCAAAGCTGCTGTTTCCGCCAGAGCAAGACCCCCGTATCGGACAGCTTTGATCCTCAGCCCTGTGCAAAGCGGCGCCGCTAACCTTGCTCGATGCTTGCACCTGCGCATCACTGGCGGCATAGGCGCGCTCAACTCTCTCCCTTTCCCGAAAGGCCCCGCGATGAAAGTCCGCGTTTCCGTCAGCCTCAAGAACGGGGTCCTCGACCCGCAGGGCCGTGCGATTCACCATGCAATCGAGGGGCTGGGCTATAGCGGCGTCAAGGACGTGCGGCAGGGCAAACTGATCGAGCTTGAGGTGGATGAGAGCATCACCGACGAGGCGCTGGACGACATGGCCCGCAAGCTACTCGCCAATATGGTAATCGAAAATTACCAGATCGAGCGAGTCGGCTGATGAGCAGCTTTCGCTCCGCAGTCATTACGTTCCCCGGCTCCAACTGCGACCGGGACATGGCCGATGCGCTGGAGAAAATTTCCGGCACTGCCCCGGCCCGCGTGTGGCACGGCGATGCCAGCTTGCCCGAGGGGCTGGACTTCATCGCCCTGCCCGGTGGTTTTTCCTATGGCGACTATCTGCGCTCAGGCGCGATGGCCGCGCGGTCGCCGATCATGCAGGCGGTGGTCGAGGCTGCAAACCGGGGTATCGCGGTCCTGGGCGTGTGCAACGGCTTTCAAATATTGACCGAGGCCGGTCTGCTGCCCGGCGCGTTGATGCGCAATGCCGGGATCCGCTTCGTCTGCCGCGAAGTGGCGCTGACGGTTGAGACCAGCCAATCGCTTTTCACATCCGGCTATACGTCCGGCCAGCGGATCGTTATTCCGGTGGCGCATCACGATGGCAATTACTTTGCCGATGAAGCCACGTTGGACCGCCTTGAAGGCGAAGGCCGCGTGGCCTTCCGCTATGCCGAACCGGTCAATGGTTCGGCCCGCAACATTGCCGGCGTCCTCAATGCCAACGGCAATGTGCTCGGTATGATGCCGCACCCCGAACGGATGATCGAGTCTGCCCACGGTGGCAGCGATGGCCGGGCACTGTTCGAAAGCGCGATGCGGGCGCTGATCGGCGCCTGAGCGGCGCTCAGGCGACCACGTTGCTGCGGGTCAGGGCCGGCCGGGTAAACAGCGTTCTTGCATCGCTCGGCGCCATCGGGCGGCCGAAGTAATAGCCCTGGATTTTCGTGCAGCCAAGCTCGCGGACTGTAGCGAGTTCCGCCTCGGTCTCGACGCCTTCGGCGGTCGTGGACATTTCCAGGCTGCCCGCCATGGCGACAACTGCCCGGATGATCGCGAGGCTTTCCGGATTGGCGGTTGCTGCGCCTTGGACAAAGCTGCGATCGATCTTGATGGTCGAAAAACGCAGGTTGCGAATATACCCCAGCGAGGAATAGCCGGTGCCGAAATCGTCGAGCGCGACGCCGCAGCCCAGGCCCATGATCTGTTCAAGCGCGGTTCGCGCGGTAACGGGATCGCGGACAAAAATGCTTTCAGTCACTTCCAGCTCAAGCCGTTGTGCGGGCAAACCGCTGCTGGAAAGCGCGCCGACGACGCTGGCAATGAAACCGGGATCGAGCAGTTGTTCCCCCGAGACATTGACCGCGACCTTGATGTTGATCGGCCAGTTCATTGCCTCACGGCAAGCCTCGCGCAGCACCCATTCACCGATCGGGACGATCAGGCGGCTATCCTCTGCCAGCGGGATAAATTTGTCGGGGCTGACGAAGCCATGCTCCTCACTGTGCCAACGTAGCAAGGCTTCGAATCCGAGTATCCCCTCGTCCGCGGCATCCACCACCGGCTGGTAGTTGAGGGTGAATTCATTGCGCTCAAGCGCGCGGCGGAGCGAAAACTCCAGCTTGCGGCGTTCCTCGGCATGCGCATGCAAAGACGGCTCATAGGTGAAGTGCTGTCCGCCCCCTTCGTCTTTTGAACGATAAAGCGCCAGATCGGCATTGCGCATCAGTGTCTCGACGGTCGAGCCATCGCGCGGACCGATCGCCGAGCCGACGCTGGCACCGATATAGAGAGTGTGGTGATCCACTTCATAGGGGCGCGAAAGCAGCTCTATGACAGCTTCGGATACGGCTTTGACCCGGTTCAGGTCAGACGCGTCGCGGATCACGATCGCGAATTCATCGCCGCCCAGCCGCCCGCACAATTCGTTCTCGGTCACCAGCTTCTTGAGCCGATCGGAAACCCGCGCCAGCAACTGGTCGCCAACCAGATGACCCAACGTATCATTGACCGATTTGAAGCGATCGAGGTCAATCATCAGGAAGGCGCATTTGGTCCGCCACTGCTCGGCATAGCGCATCGCCTCGGCCATCGCTTCGGTCACCATCATTCGATTGGGCAGCCCGGTGAGCGTATCGTAGCGGGCAAGATAAGCGATTCTGTCAGAGCTTTCGCGCTGTTCGGTCACGTCCGAGCCCACGCCGCGAAATCCGTCGAACACACCGCTGTCATCAAGCTTGGGGGTCCCCGAAAGCTCCCACCAGCGCAGCTCGCCCTTGATCGAAACCCGCACCAGCAGATTGGAAAAGCTCTCGCGTCGTTTCAGCCGCTCGGCCAGGTCATGGAGGCTTGAGGGAAATTGTCCGGTATCCCAGGCCGGACCGGCAATCAACTGGATGAAGGGTTTCCCATCGATCGAGTCAGGATCAACTCCCAGCGCAAACGCAAACCGGGGCGAAATCGAACGGACCCGGCGCGAGGTGTCAATCTGCCACAGCCAATCGGCCTCGCCCTCTTCAAACTCGCGCAGCAGCAGGGATACCACTTCGCTTTTCTCGGCCATTCCCGCTTCGGCAATTTTCGATACCAGATATGTCCGAGCGCCCTCGATCGTGCCGATGCCGACCACGACAGCGAACACCAGCGCCAGCACTGCCATGTCGTAATTGCCGGTAAACAGGAAGCTGACGACTGCGGCACCGCCGACAATCGCGGTAAACATCAGATTGCCCAGCGGAACCGCTGGCAGAACCACCGAAGAGGTGGTCATCAACATCGCAGTGATCGCCCACAACTCCAATTTGGCGGTGGCGTTGCCCGATGGGGTAAAGAAGGCGATTGGCACGACCCAGGCCAACGCATTGGTGATCGCGCCGCCGGTCTGCTTGGTGACCTCGTCTCGCGACATGCGGCGGCGATCGACATCGCGCAGCGAGCGATCGAACCGCGTGCTGTAGAATATTGTCGCCGCCAGCAGCATCGCCCAGCATCCCAAAATGGCGATATGGACCGTCCCGGAATAGAGCCGGATCACACCGAGCGCCGCGATGCTATGCGCCAGATTGCGAACCAGCGCGACCTTGCTCAGGCTGGCGTATTGCAAACTGCGCAATCGTCCCCAATCCCCGTCACTGGGGTCCGACAACCCGAGCACCGCCATGACCGGCAGAGTTTTGGGTAGAACGGAAGAAGGGGCGACTTTTGTTTTGCTCACCCACACGTCATAGACGCGCAATCGTTATCGCCGCGTAAACCTCCCCTGCGTTTAACCCTATTCGACGGTAACCGATTTTGCCAGATTGCGCGGCTGGTCGACGTCGGTGCCCTTCACACAGGCCACGTGGTACGCCAGCAGCTGGACGGGAACGGCATAGACCAGGGGCGCAATCAGCGGGTGGACCTTGGGCATCTCGATCGTGGCAAGGCAGCCCTCACCCGCTTCGGCCAGCCCATCGGCATCGGATACCAGCACGATCTTGCCGCCGCGTGCCCGGACTTCCTGCATGTTGCTGACGGTCTTTTCGAACAAAGGCCCGGAAGGTGCCAGCACGATCACCGGCACCGCTTCGTCGATTAACGCGATCGGGCCGTGCTTCATCTCGCCTGACGCATAACCTTCGGCATGTATATAACTGATTTCTTTCAATTTAAGTGCACCCTCAAGCGCGAGCGGATAGTCCGGCCCACGCCCCAGATAGAGCACATCGCGCGCAGGGGCGATCAGGTGGGCCATCGCCGCAATCTCGTCGTCATGAGCCAGCGCCGCGTTGAGACTGGCGGGGGCTTCGAGCAGATGTTTGACCACTTCGGCCTCCTCGGCCCGGTTCATCCGCCCGCGCTTGACCGCCAGATGCGTGGCGAGCGCGGCCAGTACCGCCAGCTGGCAGGAAAACGCCTTGGTCGAGGCAACGCCGATTTCGGGGCCGGCATGGGTTGGCAACAGCAGATCGGCCTCGCGCGCCATCGAGCTGGTCGGCACATTGACCACCACCGCGATGGTCTGCCCCGCCGCCTTGCAATGGCGCAGCGCCGCCAGCGTGTCCGCGGTTTCGCCCGATTGCGAAATGAACAGCGCGAGGCCGCCGTCTTCCAGCACCGGATCGCGGTAGCGGAACTCGGAGGCGAAATCGATATCGACCGGCAGCCGCGCGAACTGTTCGAACCAATATTTGGCGACCATCCCGGCGTAATAGCTGGTCCCGCAAGCGACGATGGTGACCCGGTTGATGCGCGAGAGGTCAAAGTCGAACTGCGGCAGCGCAACCGTCTGATCGACCTGGCGAATATAGCTGCGCAGGGTTTGTGCCACCACGGTCGGCTGCTCGAAGATCTCCTTCTGCATGAAGTGGCGGTAATTGCCCTTTTCGATCGCCGCCGCCGATGCCCCTGATGTGGTAACTTCGCGGTTTACGGGACTGTTATCCTTATCATAAATTTGTGCGCCTTGTCTGGTGATGACCACCCAGTCACCCTCATCCAGATAGGTGATCTGCTGCGTCAGCGGGGCCAGCGCCAGCGCATCGGAGCCAAGATAGGTCTCGCCATCGGCATGCCCGACCACCAGCGGCGAACCCAGCCGCGCGCCGATCAGCAGATCGGGGTGCTGGCGGAATACGATCGCAAGGGCAAAGGCTCCGCGCAGCTGCGGCAGCACGGCCTTGACAGCGTCTTGCGGCGAGGCACCGGCCTCAACCTGCTCAGAGACCAGATGGGCGACCACTTCGGTGTCGGTCTCACTCTCGAAGATGCGCCCGCGCGCTTCGAGGCCCTGGCGCAGGGTGCGGAAGTTCTCGATAATCCCGTTGTGGACCAGCGCGATCTCTGCGGTGGCATGGGGGTGCGCGTTGGTGGTGGTTGGCGCGCCGTGAGTGGCCCAGCGGGTATGGGCGATACCGATGGTTCCGGGGGCCGGATCGCGGGCCAGCTCGCGCACCAGACCCACCAGCTTGCCCTCGGCCCGGCGGCGGATCAGCTGGCCGTCCTTGACCGTGCAGACCCCGGCGCTGTCATAGCCGCGATACTCCATCCGGCGCAGCCCATCGACCAGCCGGTCCGCCACTTCTTCCTTGCCGACGATGCCGATAATTCCGCACATGAGTGAGGTGCCTTAGCTAGAGAATATAGGGGACGCGGATGCCCGGCATTTCTGCCGGGAAATCCTTTGTATTTCGTGTAATGAGCACCCGGCCGCGGGTTAGCGCAGTCGCCAGAATTATGGCGTCTGGCGATTTCAATCGTGGCTTTTCACGGCGGAGCGCGGCCGCGCGGAGCGAAATTTCCTCGTCGATTTCATCGAGACCGAAGTGGGAGAGGAACCCTATCGCGCCCTTCACAACCCTGGCATCGCCTTTGGAAAGGACTTCGATCCAGGCCATCCTGCTGATCCACGCACGCGAACCAGCTGCCACCGCGCGCTGGATCTCCGCTCGCGCTGGCGGATAACCTGCAAGAGCGTCGATCACGATGTTGGCATCAAAGGCAAAGCCACTCACTAGCTGTTGGGCCGCTTGGGTTCTGGATACTTGCCGGCAAGCATATCCAGATAAATCTGTCTTTGGCGATCGTCTTCGGCATCGAACAGGTCCGGTGACTCGGCCCTTACCTCCTCGTAGTCATCGTCCCAAGGGCGGGTCCATTCGGCTCGCCGCTTGCGCTCGTACTCATGCGGATCAATCGATATCCCGTGCCGCGCCCACAAGCCGAAACCTTGCTCAATCCAGCTTGCGTCGTCGTCGCGCGGCTGCGCCTTATAGGTTGCCACCGCCTCGCGCAGCACCGACGCGCGCGACTTGCCTTGCTCTGCCGCGCGTGCGTCGAGCCACTTGATGTCATCGTCAGGAATGTCAGCGAGGATACGAGCCATAGTGATACACTGATATCATATCATGATATCATGTCAAGCGCAGATCAGGCGTCACCCTACTTCCCCTCCGCCTTCCGCTTCTTCATCGCGTCATGAAACCGGTCGGCCCAGCCCGGCTTGACCAGCTGTTCGGCGCGCACCATCCGCAGCTCGCCATCCGCGACATCGCGCGATACCGCGCTGCCTGCCGCGACGATGGCATCCGCGCCGATCCGCACCGGGGCGATCAACGCGCTGTTCGAGCCGATGAAGGCCCCGGCCCCGATCACGGTCTTGTACTTGAAATAGCCGTCATAATTGCAGGTGATCGTGCCCGCGCCGATGTTGGCCCCGGCGCCGACTTCGGCATCGCCGATGTAGGAGAGGTGGCTGGCCTTGGCGCCCTTGCCCATCACCGCGTTCTTGATCTCGACGAAATTGCCGACCTTGGCCTGTTCCTCAAGCACTGCGCCAGGGCGCAGCCGGGCATAGGGACCGACTTCGGCGCCGCTGGCGAGCTTCGCGCCTTCGATGTGGCAGAAGGCGCGGATTTTCACCCCGTCAGCCACAATAACGCTGGGGCCGAACACCACATTAGGCTCCACCGTGACATCGCGGCCCAGCTGGGTGTCCCAGGCGAACCACACCGTTTCGGGCGCAATCAGCGAGGCGCCATCGTCCATTGCCTTGATCCGGCGATCCCACTGCCAGCGGCTTTCTGCATCGGCCAGTTCGGCGCGGCTGTTGATCCCGGCGACTTCATCGGGATCATCGGTGGTCACCACCGCGCAACTGCGCCCATCGGCCAGCGCGATGTTGACGATGTCAGGAAGATAATATTCGCCTTGCGCGTTGTCATTGCCGACCCGGGCAAGCAGCGCGAACAGATCGGCGACGCGCGCCGCCATCAAGCCTGAATTGCACAACCGGGCGGCGCGTTCGCTCTCGCTGGCGTCCTTGAATTCGACCATCTTGGCGATGGTGCCGCCCGAAGCAATGACGCGGCCATAGTGCAGCGCGTCGTCTGGCTCGAACCCCAGCACAACCACTGCCGGATTGTCGGCGCCATGCAGCCGCGCCAGCATCGCCCGCATCGTGTCGGCGCTGACGAATGGCACATCGCCGTAAAGCACCAGCACATCGCCTGTGAAACCCGCCAGCGCGGTTTCAGCCTGGAGGACCGCATGCGCGGTGCCGTGCTGCGGCTCCTGCACCGCGATATCTGCGCAGGTGCCCAAGACAGACTCAAGCTGCTCGCGCCCGCTACCCACCACAACGACCTGCCGCGCAGGGGCAAGCTCCGCCACACTGGCCATCAAATGCAACAGCATCGGCCGGCCGGCGATGGGGTGGAGCACCTTGTGCAGATCGCTTTTCATGCGGGTGCCCTTGCCGGCGGCAAGGATGATGACGGCGAGGGAAGACGTGTCGTTGGCGCTCATGAACGATCCTTTGCCACCAAATGGTTGCGGTTTCCACACCCGCGCGTATCGGCGGGTGCCATGACCAAGATTCCTTTCGATATTGTCGGGTTTGACCTTGACGGAACCCTGCTCGATACTGCGGCGGATCTGGGCGCGGCGGTCAATCATGCGCTGGCGCTGGTTGGCCGCGTGGCGGTTCCCATCGAGCAAGTCTCCGGCCTGATCGGTGGCGGTTCACGGTTGATGCTGTCCCGGGTGCTGGAACTGACCGGCGGGGCGCAGGGCATCGATCAGGAGGCCCTCCGCCCCGAATTGCTGGCCTTTTATCAAGCCAACATTGCGGTTCACACCCGGCTCTATCCCGGCGGCGCGGCGATGCTCGCTGCGCTGGCGGCAGGCGGCGTGAAGCTGGCGGTGGTGACCAACAAGCCCGAGGGGCTGGCGATCAGGCTGCTGGACGAGCTGGGCCTGCTGGCCCGGTTTGCCTGCGTGATCGGCGGCGGGTCGCCCGGGATCGCTGCGCTCAAACCCGCGCCCGATCCGCTTCATGCGATGGTTGCGCGGCTTGGCGGTGGCGCGGCGGCATTTGTCGGCGATTCAAGCTTCGACATCCGCGCCGCCCGCGCCGCTGGTCTACCCAGCGTCGCGGTCAGCTTTGGCTTCAACGATTTGCCGGTAGAGGAACTGGGCGCCGATGCGGTGATCCACCACTTCGACGCGCTGTTGCCTGCGCTGACTAAGCTCTAGAAGTCGAACTGCGTGCGTATGCCCGCCGAATCGGCGCTGTAATTGCGCCCCGTACCGGCGACGACCGCAGCGCCGTCGAGCCACAGATGGCCGTAGTTGAGAATGAAGCGGACATGGTCGGTAGGGATCCATAGCAACGAGACTGCCGCGACTTGCTGACGCCCGCCAAGAACTCCGGCATCGGTCAAATCAAGCCAATCATAGCGGAGATTGGCCTGGACTGCACCCATCCCGCCCTTGCCCAGTGGACGCTTGGGCTTGATCCGGTCATAGCCCCCGCCCTTGTAGACGCTGACATCATCGGTCAGCAGATAGCCAACTTCAGCATAGCCCCCGTTAAAAACGGGATCGGCGAGCCCCGGGCGCAATGCGGTCATCCAGTGGCTTTCGGCGGTCGCATGGAACCGCCCCGAAACATAAGCGAGCTCTGCGCCGATGCTGCGTTCGGCAGTGGCGCTGAACGCCCGGGTATCAATCAACCGGACATCGGTGGTGTGAACAAACGGCCGGGCGCGATAGCGCGCGGTGGCGCTGACGTCGTTGAAATCGCGGTAATGGATCGAGCCGCCCAGGTGAAGCTGACCCCCGGCCAGTTTGGGCATGAACACCACGCGGCCATCGAGGCTGTAGCTGTTGTTGGTATCGAGGTTGAGATCGGCGGCATTGTCGGCAAAGACCCCGCCCTGCACCAACACCGCTTTGCCCGTGTAAGTCACGCTGAAGCCGACCCGGCGCTCAAACCCGAAGGCGCTGTTGAAGGCGGCGCGTTCCATGAAGCTGGTGAACAGATCGGAAGTCATGTCCTCCATACTGTCAAACGGCTTGTGCTGGCCCAGTGTAAGCATCAGCTTGGGGCTGGCTTTGTAGGTCAGGTAAAGATCGGTCAGATCGACGCTGCTATTAGCCAGATCCGCTTCGATCCGGTAACCGAAATTTCCGGGGATCGTGCCTTCAACGCCGATATAGGCCCGGCGAAGTTCGGTGGCGATGCCCAGGCTCTTGCCGGGGCTACCTGGGGGCGCGTTCACTCCAGCGACATCGACTTGCAACCGGCCGCGCGGCTTGAAGCTCCAGGTCCCGGCGGCAGGGTTCTGCGGATCGACCGGGGTCGAAATCCGCGGCGCACCGTCCCATGCAATCGTCGTTCCGGCTGGTGCGGTGATTGCAGGAGGAGGGATGGGTGCCGAGGCCGGTACCGCCACCGGAGCCGCCTTGGCAGCGGCCAGCTGGCCTTCCAGCGTATCGATCCGCTGCGCCATCTGCATCATCTGCGCCCGCATCGCGGCCAGTTCCTGCTGGATTGCGGTATCGTCGGCCGCATGGGCAGGAAGCGCCCAGCCTGTGGCAGCGGCGATGGCAAGGGCAGAGGTTTTGAAATTGCTGACCACGTGGAGGGCCTCCCTAAAGGCACATGCTGCGATTCGCAGATAGTTTCACGACGTCTCCATGACAGTTAATCGACATTGTTGCAGCCGTCTGCCGCTACGGCAATGCGAACCCGGCATAAGGGCGTTGAAAGCCGCGCCGCATCGTGCCATTCCGCCCCCCGCTTAGCCCTGCAATCTTGGGGTTACCCACTTTTATCAGCGGAGCTGAACTATGAGCATTTCATTCAAGGACCGGGTTGCCATTGTGACTGGTGCAGGCGGCGGTCTGGGCCATGCCTATGCGATCGAACTGGCCAAGCGCGGCGCCAAGGTGGTGGTCAACGATCTGGGCGCAGCCCGCGATGGCACCGGGCATTCGGATGCCGCACTCAAAGTGGTCGAGGAAATCAAGGCCATGGGCGGCGAGGCGATGTCGAACGGCGGCAGCGTCACCGAATATGACCAGATGGTGGAAATGGTCGCCACGGCCAAGGAAAAGTGGGGCGGCGTCCACATCCTGATCAACAATGCCGGGATCCTGCGCGACAAGAGCTTCGCCAAGATGGAAATGCCTGATTTCAAGCTGGTGGTGGACGTTCACCTGATCGGCTCGGCCAATTGCACCAAGGC
>JANNAE010000100.1:0-52997 GCA_031383985.1 Novosphingobium sp.
GCAGTCGAGACACCGCGCACAGTGTCTCGACTGCGCTCGACACGAACGGGGTCGGGTTGATTGGTCATGCAGGGCCCCGCCGCGCTGCGATCGCGCCGGCCAGTCCCGCTGCCCATTTGGTGATGTCGCCCGCGCCCAGACACACCACCATGTCGCCCGGCTGGGCAACCTCGGAAAGTGTCGTGGCAAGCGCATCCTGGCCGGCGATGACCTGCGCAAAGCGATGCCCGCGTGCCTTCATTCCGGCCACCATCACGGCAGAGTCGATACCCTCGATCGGCTGCTCGCCCGCGGCATAGACCGGGGTGGCATAGACAATGTCGGCATCGTTGAAGGCGGCCTGAAATTCTTCCAGATGATCGCGCAGGCGGGTGTAGCGGTGCGGTTGGACCACGGCGATCACGCGTGCACCGGTTTCGGCCTGAACGCCCTCGCGCGCCGCTGAGAGTACCGCGCGAATCTCGACCGGGTGGTGCGCGTAATCGTCGATCACTGTGATCCCGTCCACCTCGCCGACCTTGGTGAAGCGCCGCTTGACCCCGGTGAACTTGGCAAAGCCGGTTTGAATTACAACGTCACTGCATGCCATCTCCACCGCCACTGCAATGGCAGCGAGCGAGTTCTGGACGTTGTGGCGCCCCGGCATAGGAAGTTCGATGCTTTCGATCCGGCGGACCGTGCCATCGCGCTGGCGGATCGCCACGTCAAACCGGTTACCGCCCGGGATCGGGGTGACGTTCTCGCCGCGCACATCGGCCTGGGCGGAAAAGCCGTAAGTGATCACCCGCCGGTCGCGAATCTTGGGGATCACCGCCTGCACTTCGGGATGATCGATGCACAGCACCGCTGCGCCATAGAACGGCACGTTTTCGATAAACTCGACGAAAGCCTGTTTGACCGCGTCGAAACTGCCATAGTGATCGAGGTGTTCGGGATCGATATTGGTGACGACCGCGATGGTCCCATCGAGCCGCAGGAAGCTGCCGTCGCTCTCATCGGCCTCAACCACCATCCAATCGCTCGCGCCGAGCCTGGCGTTGGAGCCGTAGCTGTTGATGATCCCGCCGTTGATGACTGTCGGATCGATCCCGCCCGCATCGAGCAGCGCGGCGATCATGCTGGTGGTGGTGGTCTTTCCATGTGTGCCCGCAACCGCCACGGTCCGTTTGAGCCGCATCAGTTCGGCCAGCATTTCGGCGCGGCGAACCACGGGCACCCGCCCTTCCAGCGCCGCGGCGACTTCCGGGTTCGTGCGCTTCACCGCGGTTGACGTGACAACCACTGCGGCATCGCCAAGGTTTTCGGCGGCATGACCGATCATTACCTTGATCCCGCGCTGGCGCAGGCCGTCGACAACATAGCCTTCGGCAATGTCCGAGCCCTGGACGGTATAGCCCAGATTGCACATCACCTCGGCAATTCCGGACATGCCGATCCCGCCAATCCCGACAAAGTGAATCGTCCCGATATCGGTGGGGACGCCCATCACGCGGTCTGCTCCTGCCCGGTGGCGGACACACTCTGCGCGATCCGGATCACGTCCATCATCGGTGAGCCGCCGAAACTTTCGACGAGGTCAGCCAGATCCTGCACCGCGCCCGGGTAGCCGCAGTTCCATGCCCCATGCGCAGCAGTGGCAAGTGTCTCGGGGCGCTGGGCCATCGCCTGGATCTGTTTGGCGAGTTCAGCGGCGGTGAACTTGTCCTGGCGGATCATCCGCGCACCCCCGGCCGCAACCATTTCGCGGGTGTTGGCGGCCTGGTGATCGTCGGTGGCAATCGGCAGCGGGATCAGGATCGCGGGGCGGCCCACGGCGGTCAGTTCGGCAATGGTCGATGCCCCGGCGCGGCCAATGAACAGGTGGGCATCGGCCAGCCGCTCGGCCATGTCTTCGAAATAGGTGCCAAGCTCGGCGGGAATGTCATGCCCGGCATAGCGCGCGCGCACGGCCTCGATGTCTTCGGCCCGGCATTGCTGCGTTACCTGCAGGCGGGTGCGGAGCGCGGTTTGCAGCATGGCAAGGCCATCGGGCACCACCTCTGACAGCACCCGCGCGCCCTGACTGCCGCCAGTGACCAGCACCCGCAGCAGGCCATCGGTGGTGAAGGCCGGAAACGGTTTTTCACGCAGCGCTAGCACCTCGGCGCGGATCGGATTACCGACCAGTCGGACCTTGTCCTGATGTTTTTCAGCCAGGCGATCGACTTCGCCATACGATGTCGCAATCGCGTTGACCCGTCCGGCGAGGAAGCGATTGACCCGGCCCAGCACGGCATTCTGCTCATGGATAATCGAGGGGATCTTCGCCGAAGTCGCGGCCATCAGCGCGGGAAATGCCGGGTAACCGCCAAAGCCGATTACGGCCGCCGGATCAAAACTGTCAAACAGCCGCAACGCCATCCGCCGCCCTTCAAGGATCGCGCCGATGCCCCTGATCCAGCCGAGCGGGTTCTTTGTCAGGCGCCCGGCCGGAAGCACATGGGTGACCAGCGAAACAGGCTTGCCCGGCAGTTTCGCGCCGCGCTCGTCGGTGATGAGCGCGACATGGTGCCCGCGCCGTTCCAGTTCGACCGCCAGCGCGAAGGCCGGGATCAAATGGCCGCCGGTCCCGCCGGCAGCAAGAACGTAGTGACGGCTCACGGTGCTCATTTCAGCGCTCCGGCGGCGCGAAGGCTGAAGCTGTCGCGCTGAATGAAGGGGTTGCGGCGGGTAATCGCCAGCAGAAAGCCAACCCCCAGGCACAAGGCGATGGTCGATGATCCGCCATAGCTGATGAGCGGCAAGGTCATGCCCTTCGACGGGAAGAGCTGCAGATTGACCAGAATATTGATGAAGGCCTGTCCGCCGAGCTGCGCAGTAAGACCCGCGGCGGCGAGCAAAGTGAAAAGATCTTCTTCCTCCACCAGCCGTAGCAATACCCGTACCACGATAGCGAGGTATAACAACACAATCACTGCGCAAATCAACAAGCCAAATTCCTCACCAATGACGGAGAAGATATAGTCGGTATGTGCTTCTGGCAGGGAAAGCTTGCGCGTCCCCAGCCACAGTCCGGTCCCGGTCCAGCCACCCGCCAACAGCGTCCGTGCGCCCAGATCGACCTGATCGTAAGCGCTGCCCCCGCCAATAAAGCTGTCGATCCGGTAGCGGGCGTTATCATAGAGCATATAGGCCGCGAGGACTATGCCAACGCCCCCTGCCCCGGTCAGTGCAATGCGCCTGACCGAGAGGCCTGAGAGCAGCACGAGAACAAACCAGACCCCGAAGAACAGGACCGCAGAACCGAAGTCTGGCTGGACCATCAACAGCACGGCAACCAGCACCATCAACCCGGTTGCCAGCTCAACCACCGGCAGATTGGGATCGCGCACCCGCCACGACAAGATCCAGGCGAGACTGATCGCGTAGGCCGGCTTGAGGAATTCCGACGGCTGGAGCGAGAACCCCAGATTGAGCCAACGCCGCGCTCCGTTCACTTCGCTGCCGATCAGGGGAACCAGCAGCAAGCCGACCAGCATGGCAAATCCCAGTCCGATCCCCAGCCGCCGCGCGGCGTCCTTGGGGAGCAGCGAGGCGCCGAACATCGTCACCAGCCCGACCAGCTGCCAGCGCAAATGAAGATAGAAAAAGTGCAAATCGTCAAGTTTGGTCGCCGCTGTCGACAAGCGGCGTGCGGTGGCTGGCGAGCTGGCGGCCACTGCCGCCGCGCCGATCGCCATCAATGCCAGGATCAGGAACAGCAGCACGCGATCGATCTCGCGCCACCAGATTCCCAGTTCGCTGCGGCGGCTGCGCCGGAACCGCGCGCCCGGATGGCCGGTCGCCAACTGTCCGCCGCGCGGCACATAGGGAGGCGTGCTGGCCATCAGCGCTCTCCTGGCCGAACCAACGCGCCCGGTTCCGGCCCAGTGGGCGCGGTCAGCGCTTCGACGATCTGGCGGAAATTATCGCCACGCGCCTCATAATCGCGGAATTGATCGAAGCTGGCGCAAGCTGGCGATAGCAGAACGATATCGCCGGGATGCGCCGCTTCGATCGCCTCGCGGATCGCCTCGCACATCATCTCACTGCGCCGAACCGGCACATGCGGCGCCAGCAAATCGGCAAACCGCGGACCGGCCTCGCCAATCGTATAGGCCGCCGCAACATTGCCGAAAAAGGGCGCACATTCATCCAGGTCGTCGCCCTTGGGCAGGCCACCAAGAATCCAGTGAATCCGCCGCTCGGGGTTTGGTGGGAATGCGGCCAGCGCCGGGGCAGTCGAGGCCGGATTGGTTGCCTTGCTGTCGTTGATGAACAACACGCCGCCCGCTTCGGCCACGCGCTCCATCCGGTGCGGCAGGCCGCGGAATGTCGCCATCGCGGGTCGCCATTGCGCGGCGGTCAACCCCAATGCCTCGACGATCGCGACAGCTACGGCCGCATTCTGCAGGTTGTGCGGGCCTTGTAGCGTCGCCCAGCCGGGCTGCAAGGCGATCAGATCGGCACCGTCGACAGTGTGCACCCGCCCCGGTTCATGCCGCTCTGCCTGATGCGCGGCGACGGCGCGGGTCTCGGCATCGGCATTTCCGAACACTGCATGGTGATCCACCCGCTGCATCGCGAAGAGCCGCGCTTTCGACGCAGCGTAGGCAGCGAAGTCAACATAGCGATCGAGGTGGTCGGGCGTGATGTTGAGCAGCGCCGTCACCTCGCAATCGAGGCTGAAAGTCAGATCGAGCTGATAGCTCGACAGCTCCAGCACATAGACCCCGCCTGCATCAAGGGGCCTCTGACCCAGGATCGGCAGGCCGATATTGCCCCCCATTCGGGTCGGCAACGCGGCGCTTTGCAGCAGATGATGAACCAGCGCCGTGGTGGTCGACTTGCCGTTGGTTCCGGTAATGCCGACCACCCGGTGCGCGGGGAGATTGGCTCGCGCCAAAGCGAACAGCTCGATGTCACCGATGATCGGCACCCCGGCCTGCGCCGCAGCTTCGCCGATCGGATGCCGGTTGAGCGGGACCCCGGGGGAGACGACCACGCCCGCAAAGCCAGCCAGATCGATCGAGGTCGGATCGGCCATTTCCAGACGGCCAGGATACTTCGCCACCAACTGCTGGCGCGGTTCCTCGCGGCTGTCCCAAGCGGTAACTTCTGCCCCGCTCGCCAGCAGGCTGTCGACCGCGGTCAAGCCCGATCGGGCCAGTCCGAGAACGGCATAGCGCTTGCCGGCAAAGGCGGGCGAGGTAATCACCTGACTTTCAGCGTGGCGAGGCCGAGCAGAGCCAGAACGATTGAAACGATCCAGAAGCGGATCACTACCGTCGCCTCTTTCCAGCCAAGCTGTTCGAAATGATGATGGATCGGAGCCATCTTGAACACCCGCTTGCCGGTGCGTTTGTAAACCACGACCTGAATGATCACCGACAGTGCCTCGAGCACGAACAATCCGCCCACGATCCCCAACACGATCTCGTGGTGCGCAGCCACCGCAATGGCACCCAATGCTCCGCCCAGCGCGAGACTCCCGGTGTCGCCCATAAACACTGCTGCCGGCGGGGCGTTGAACCACAGGAAGGCCAGGCAAGCCCCCATGATCGCCGCGCACAGGATCGCCAGGTCGCCCGCGCGCGGGACATGCGGGATGCCCAGATAGGTGGCGAAGTCGGCCCGCCCAGCCAGATAGGCAATGATCGCAAAGGCTCCGGCAGCGATGACTACCGGCATGGTTGCGAGGCCGTCCAGTCCGTCGGTGAGGTTCACCGCATTGCCCGCGCCGACCATCACGAAGGCGGCGAAAACATAGTAAAACGGCCCGAGGGGGATATAACGGCCCGACAGGAACGGCACATAAAGGTTGGTGCTGATCTGGCTGACGATCAGATAGGACGCCACGCCAGCAACCGCGAATTCCGCCAGCAATCGCGTCCGCCCGGAAATGCCGCTGCTGCTGCGCTTGCTGACTTTGTCATAATCGTCGAGGAACCCGATCAGCCCGAAGCCACCGGTCACTGCCAGACAGGCCCAGACGAAGGGATTGGACAAATCCATCCACAACAGCATGGAAATGACCAGCGAGATCAGGATCATCAGTCCGCCCATGGTCGGGGTGCCACGCTTGGCGAGATGGCTTTGCGGACCGTCCTCGCGGATCGGCTGGCCCTTGCCCTGGCGCAGGCGCAGCATGTTGATGAAGCGCGGGCCGATGATCAAGCCGATCACCAGCGCCGTCATCAGCGCGGCACCGGCGCGGAACGTCTGATAGCGGATAAGGTTCGCCACCCCGGAGAAGTTGAAATAATCGGCAATGATGTAGAGCATCAGCCCTCCTTGCCGGCGAGCGCCGCGACCAACCCGCCCAGACCCACCGAATTCGAACCCTTGACCAGGACCACGTCGCCGCCTTCCAGGCCAATCGCCAGCAGGGCTTCATGTGCCTGCTGTGCGGTTTCGCAATGCGCGAAGGTCAGCGGATTGCCAAGCGCGGTGAGCGGTGATTTCCCCAATTCGCCATCTTCAAGCACTTTTGCCAGAGCGCGCATCTCGTCGCCAACCAGCACCAGCCGATCGACCCCGGCCGCCCGGATCGGCTCGGCCAGCGCGGCATGGAAGCCGGGGCCAAGCTCACCCAGCTCTTTCATTGCCCCCAGCACCGCGATCCGTCGCCGCGCCGGAGTAGCGCCAAGCTGCGCCAGCGTCGCGCGCATCGAGGCCGGATTGGCGTTGTAGCTCTCGTCGATCAGCAGCGCCGTGCCGCCGTCGCCGGTGGTAAAATCCAGCCGGGCGCCCCGGCCTTTGAGGCCTTCCATTTCCGCCAGCGCCAGCCCCGCTGCGCCCAGATCGCCCCCGGCCGCACGGACCGCGGCCATGACCGCGAGCGAATTGGCGACCCAATGCTTGCCCGGACTGGCGACGGTATAGCACATCCGCCGCTCACCCAGATCGACGGTAACCAGCGAGCCGCCATTATGCGCAAGCACCGCATCGAGCAGGCGGACATCAGCATGCGCCGCCGTGCCGAACGAGATGGTGGCCACGCCCAGCTGTTCGGCCGCGCCTTTGAGTAGACCGTACTGCGGACTGTCGGCCGGAATCACTGCGACCCCGCCCGGCTCCAGCCCGCTAAAAATTTCCGCCTTGGCCGCGGCGATGGCCTCGATACTGCCAAGCATCTCGATATGGGCGGGCGCGATCGTGGTGATCACCGCGACATGCGGGCAAACCTGGCGGGTCAGCGAGGCGATCTCGCCAGCGTGGTTCATCCCCATCTCGAAGATGCCGAAGCGGCTGCGGGCGGGCATCCGCGCGAGGCTGAGCGGTACGCCGACATGGTTGTTGTAGCTCTTGACCGAGCGGTGCGCGGCCCCTCGGCTGGAGCGTTCCAGCGCGGCAAAGATCGCTTCCTTGACCCCGGTCTTGCCGACCGATCCGGTCACGCCGATAATCCGCGCTTCAGTGCGGTTTCGCGCCACTTTTGCCAAGAGCTCAAGTGCAGTTGAGGTATCTTGAACCAGTACATGCGGGCGGTCGATCGGCCGGTCGACCACGGCCGCAACTGCCCCCTTGGCGAAGGCCGCGTCGATGAAGCGGTGGCCGTCCATGCTTTCACCCCGCAGGGCAAAAAACAGGTCGCCCGGCACTACGTCGCGGCTGTCGATCTCGACCCCAGAAGCCTGGAACTCGCCGCTCGCGGCACCGCCGGTTGCGGCCGCAACAGTGCCGGCATCCCACAGCGCCAAGGGCAAAACATCGTCAGCATCAACCGGCCATGCGAGGATTTTGACCGCAAGATTCATGCTGCACACTCCCGGGCGACGGAAACATCATCGAACGGTAACACGCGCGTCGCCTCGCCTGTACCGAAGATCTGGCCCTGCTCGTGACCCTTGCCGGCGATCAGCACGATGTCATCGCGCCCCGCGGCCCCGATTGCCTGTGCAATTGCGCTGCGCCGATCGCCCACTTCGCGTAAAGCTCCGCCGCCGCCGGCCAGCACCATGGCACGGATGGCAGCGGGATCTTCCCCGCGCGGATTGTCGTCAGTCACGATGGCAAGATCGGCTTGCTCGGCCGCGACCCGGCCCATTCCCGGACGCTTGCCCTGATCCCGGTCCCCGCCAGCGCCAAACACCACGATCAGCCGACCGGAGCAATGGGGTCGCAGCGCTGCGATCGCGGCTGCCAGTGCATCGGGCGTATGCGCATAATCGACATAGATCGGCGTCCCGGTCCGGCTGATCGCGGCACGCTCCAGCCGCCCGCGCACGGGCTGGAGGCGCGACAGCGCCCCCAGCGTCTGCGCCAGATTACCGCCGGTGGCGATGACCAGGCCCGCCGCGACCAGCGCATTGGCCGCCTGATAGGCCCCGATCAGCGGCAGGTTGACCTTGTGGATCACGCCTTCATATTCCAGTTCCAGCAGCTGCCCAAGCTGGCCGGGCGTGCAAGCGAGGAGGCGAATTCCGGTCGCCCCCTCGCCCACGGTGAGCAGGCGCAACCCCCGTTTGCGCGCATGCTCACAAGCCTTGTCCGACCAGACATCGTCGGCCCAGATCACCGCGGTCCCGCCATCGGTCACGACCTCGGCAAACAGTCGCATCTTGGCCGCGAAATAATCGTCCATATCGGCATGGTAATCGAGATGATCGCGGCTGAGATTGGTGAAGGCCCCGGCGATCACCCGCAACCCCTCATTGCGGTATTGCGACAGACCATGGCTGGAGGCTTCATAGGCGACATGGCTCACGCCTTCGCGCGCCAGCCCGCTCATATTGGCGAGGAAGGTGACGATATCGGGTGTCGTCAACCCGGTCGAAACGCTCTCATCAGGGGTGGTCACGCCCAATGTACCGATCGAAGCCGCGCGTTCTCCGGCCATCCGCCACAACTGGCGGGTCATTTCGACGGTCGAGGTTTTGCCGTTGGTCCCGGTGACAGCCACGATGGTGGCAGGCACGGGGGTGAAAAACTGCGCCGCAAGCTGGGCAAAAGCGCGGCGCGGATTGGCATCGGCGATGTGTTCGGCGCCGTCCACCCGCGCTTCGGGCCGGGCCACCACGGCGATGGCCCCAGCGGCAATCGCTGCCGGGATGAAGTCCTCGCCATTGACGGCGCTGCCCTGAAAAGCCCCAAACACGGTTCCGGGCGCGACCTTGCGGTGATCAATGGCAAAGCCGGTGATTTGCTTGGCCCCAAGCTTCATTCACCTGCTCCCTTGCCGATCAGCGGAGCGAGGTCAGAGATATCCACATCGCGGCTATCATCGGGCATGACCCCCAGCAGCGGGCCAATCCGGGGGACAACCCGGCCAACGACCGGCGCGGCGTTCCAGGCGGCGGTGCGCTGGCCGGACGTTGCGGCTGTGCCCTGCGGCTCGTCGAGCATGGCGATTACAACATAACGCGGATGGTCCATCGGGAAGGCGGCAGCGAAAGTCGCGACCAGCGAGCTCTTGCGATAGCCGCCCGCACCCGGCTTCTCCGCCGAACCGGTCTTGCCGCCAACCCGGAAGCCGGGTGCATTGGCTTTGCGTCCGGTGCCAAGGTCCACGATCAATCGCAGCAATTGGCGCATCCTCGCGCTGGTCGAGGCCTTCCACACCCGGCGCCCTGCCGCAGCCTTGCCCGGCGCAATCTTCTCCAGGGTAGCCGGACGCCAGATCCCGCCATTGACCATCGCCGCATAGGCAGACGCCAGGTGCAGCGGTGTAACGGCTATGCCGTGGCCATACGACACCGTCATGGTGGTGATCCGCGACCAATCGCCTCTGGGCCAGAGCGGGAAGCCCCTGGCCGGCAGCTCGATATAGGGCCGCTCATTCATCCCCAATGACCGCATCGTCGCATTGAGCCGCGCCCCGCCAAGCTGGTCGGCAATCTGCGCGGTCACGATGTTGGAGGAATGCATCAGCGCTTCGGGGACATTGAGCGACGCGCCAAGGCTGTGGCTGTCGCGGATCTCGAAGCCCGAAACATTGAGCGGGCGGCTGGACTGATAGCGCTTGCCCATATCGGTCACCACGCCGGCGTCGATCGCTGCGGCAATCGCAATCGGCTTGAACGACGAGCCCAGCTCATAGACCTGGTTGGTCACACGGTTGAAGATATTGGCGGTGGCGGCGGTGTCGATCAGATTCGGATTGAACGAAGGCAGCGAGGCCAGCGCCAGGACTTCACCGGTATCGACATCGAGGATGATCCCGGCCGCGCCCTTGGCCTTGCTATCCAGCATTCCCCGGCCCAGTTCATCCTCAAGCGCGCCCTGGACCCGGGCATCGATCGAGAGCATTGCGGGGGTGCCGCGGGTGGCCGGATCAGTCAGCCGCTGGTTGAAGACCTGCTCCATCCCGACGTGGCCCATTCCATCCGCGCCAACAAAGCCAAGGATGTGGCTGGCCATCGAACCTTGCGGGTAAAAGCGCTCATTCTCGCGCGGGAATTCCAGTGCCGGCTCGCCCAGTGCATGGATCCGGTTGGCGTCTTCAGGCAGGATCCGGCGGCGCAGATAACTTGGACGACCCGAAACGAGGCGGGCGGTAAGCTCCGCCTGATTTTCATCGGGGAAAATCCGCACCAGCGCGGCGGCAATTTCGCTCGCCGGGCGAACCAGCGGCGGACCATCACCGCCCAAAGCCTCCGGATTGTACCACAGCGCATAGGCCGGAAAGGCGCGGGCCAGCGGTACACCATTGCGATCGACGATCTCACCGCGCGCTGGCAGCAGTGCAGACGCCATGTCCTGGCGCACCGGGACATCTTCGAACAGCCCGAGCAGTCCGATCCGCAGCAGGGCAGCGACCGCCACCACTCCAAATCCCAGCAATACCCACAGCACCCGCCACTTGGCAGTCAGCAGCGAGCGCTGGCGAACATTGGCAAGCTCGATCCGGCCCGTGGACGTGACAGTCGAAACGGCAAGGGCGTTCATTCTGCAGTCTGGTCCCGCGCACTCGTCCGGGCATCGACCCGGGAGAGCCGGTCGCGCAGATTGGCAGCATCAACCGGTTTGCGCGGACCGTCCCGGGGAACTTCGGCCGCCATGGCTCTGCCCGTCAAGGGTGAGACCATCGCCGGGAAGCCGCCATCGTCGGCAAGATTGGCGATGCTGGCCACCCGGATCGGAGCGGGTGCGCCCGCGCCGCGCGGCTTGCCCAGTGAGGCCAGCTGACGCTCATTCTCAAGGTACTGCCCCGAGGTCGGCGCCTGATAGCCAAACTCGACATCGTTGATCGACTTGAGTTGCTGCTGGTTAGCGCGGGTTTCAAACTCGGTTTCGAGGAACAGTTTCTGCTGCCTGAGCGCGACAATCTGACGCTCGGCGAGGCGGACTTCGCTTTTTACGGCGTTGACCCGAAAAGTCAGCGCCAGTGCAAGCGCCGTGCAGACGATCAGGACCACAGCCCAGCCGATCGAACGGAGACGGTTTTGGCTCAGGTTCATACTGCCCTCCTCGCGGTTCGAAATGGGACATCGGTGCGCGTCGCGGCACGCAAAGTGGCGGAGCGGGCCCGCGGATTGCGGAGCAGTTCGGCCGCTGACGGCCGGATTGCTTTCGGCGGCTTGGCGAACACCGCCGCCGCGGCAGAGGCGACCTGCGGCAAGTGCCGGGAGGTGCTGGCAAGTGCGCCGCTGGCCTCACGCAGGAACTGCTTCACAATCCGGTCTTCGAGGCTATGAAAGCTGACGACCGCGAGACGCCCACCCGGACACAGCAGCTTCTCAGCAGCGGCGAGGGCTTGGATCAGCTCATCGAGTTCGGCATTTACATGGATCCGGATCGCCTGAAAGCTGCGCGTGGCGGGATCTTTGGGCGCGCCGGGTCGATACCCCAGCGACTTGCGGATCACGCGTGCCAACTCGCCGGTGGTGGTAAGGGGGCGCGCGGCGACGATGGCGCGGGCAACCCGGCGCGACTGTCGTTCTTCGCCATATTGAAACAGGACATCGGCGATCACGGCTTCATCGGCACCATTGACGAAATCGGCTGCGCTCGGCCCGTCCTGGCCCATCCGCATGTCGAGCGGACCGTCTGTGGCAAATGCAAAGCCGCGCGCCGCCTGGTCAAGCTGCATGGATGAGACGCCGATATCCATGGCGATCCCGTCAACCCGGGCAATGCCTGCCTCGGCCATTCCTTCGACCATTTCCGAGAATCGCCGCGGATGCAAAACCAGGCGCGGCGGGACTTCCCGGGTTTCGGGCCAGTTGCGGCCCATCGCGATGGCATCGGGATCACGATCAAAGGCGTGAACAATGGTCCCGGCATCGAGCAAGCGCCGGGTATAACCGCCAGCGCCGAAAGTCGCATCGATGATCACCGCGCCGGGAGTGGGAGCAAGCGCGGCAATGACTTCCTCAAGCAGGACCGGGACATGGCGGCCAGCAGCCGCAGTCTCGGTCATTTGCGAGCCCTTCCGGCAGAGGCTTCAGCGGCAAGCATTGCGCAGGCTGCCTGGGCACCTTCCCACCCGGCCCCCATCCGGGCCAGCTCAGTGGGGTTCCACAGCGTGAAAAATGCCCCTGCCCCCTGGAAAAACAGCGCGTCGCCGACCGCGCCAAGGTCGATCAGATGGTCGGGCATGACAAACCGGCCGCTGTCATCGAACGGGACGTCGGAAAATCCGTAAAGCTGCATCGCGCGCAGATCGCGATCAAACTCGCGCGCGGCCTGAAGTGCGATTTCCTCTTCGCGATCCAGCTGGGCCGCAAACGCATCGCGACGCGACAGGCCAAAGCCGGTCAGGCAGTTCCAGCGCTCATGCTTGGCGAGGCACAGGGTGCGATTGCCATCGGAGGATTCGCGGACCGATTTGCGGAACTGCGGGGGCAGCACGAAGCGGCCCTTTTCGCCGCGAAGCGAAAAGCCCTGGCCGCTGTAGCTGATCGGCTCTCCCTCCACTCGCCCTGCCCCAACCCTGGGATTGCTCCCGATGCTTCACAAAATCCTTCCTGATCCGGCCGCGCGCCCTCGCGGCCAGCTCATCCTTTGCGGATGCGGCTTGAAAATCAGGTGTCGATGAGCGTTATCCTTAACGCCGCACATCCGGGGATGAAAGGGAAAATTGCGGGAAATCACGGGATAAGACGGTAAATAACTGATTTACTTGTATACGAATCTTAACAGTGAAGCTCAAAGCCGGTTGTGTTTTCTATTTGTTCCTTATGAAAATCAGCCATTTAGGGCACGATTCTGAGACTTTGCGGGAATCGTCCCGCAATATCCCCAAATGGATTGAATCAGCGTCCGGCGAAAGTGGTCGTCAACAACCGGTCAAGCGCTTCAAGCCGGCTACCGTCCGGGTCATCCTGGTCCAGCAGCGCCGCATCAGCCAGCGCGATCACCCGGCCCTTGCCGATCGCGCAACTGACCGCCAACCCATCGGCCCAGCGGCGACAATGCGTTCCGCTCGCCAGCACGAGCCGGCCCGGCAAATTGACCGGAACGGCCACGTCCATGACCTTGACCTGGCGTTCCCCGAAAGTCTGGGCATCGTCAAACTCCAGCCGCAGCCCCCAGCGCGTGAGGATCGGGGAGAGCAAGACAATCGCCTGCGGCCGCCGCTGATCGCCGATTGAATAGGTGGACTCCGCGGTCAATGCCGGGTCAGCCAGCAGCAACAACCGCCCGCCGCCCTTGACCCAATTATCCAGCGCCACATTTTCGGTCGGACCAAGGGGGCGCGGTTGCGCGAGGATCAGCCGGGTCAGTCCTGAGCGGTCCAGACCGTCCAGCCGGTCAAGCGCGACAATTGGGCCGTGCATTGCCAGCACCGCACGGGCCCAATGCGGCGGAGTTTCTGATTTTATCAGCCCGGCAACGTCGGGGGCTTCGTTCCACAGGATCGGCAGGCTGGTAAACAGACCGAGCGGTTGCTGCGCTACTTCCCGGTCCCGCCCGATCAGCCAGCCGCTTGCCGCCACCAGCAGCACTGCAGCGAGGATCAGTCCAGCCAGCCGCCTCGAGCGAGCCCCCTTAGCGGGGAGCATTGCGGGTGCCAGGGCTGGGCGAATTGGACGCATCGCCATCGGGCGACGGGACCATCCCGATATCGGCCAGCGGATCGGTCTTTGGTGCAGGGCCATCGCTGGCGCTAACGCCTGTCTGATCGCCGGCTGAATCATCGGCCAGGCGGGCGCGGTCCATGATGATGTTGGCGAGACCGACCAGCAACAGCATTGCCGCCAGCCCGAACAGGCCGACTTGCAGGCGCTGCACCGACTGTCCGCGCATTTCGCGCGCAGTGGGTGGCACGAAGTGCTGCGGAACGACAACCGGTGGCGCGCCATCGGGCTGGGGCGGATTGCTGGATGGGTGGCTGGCCATGGTGCTGCAGACTAGCCGATCAGGCCAGCCAGGGGAAGATCGGCAGTCCCTTCGCCTTCAGCCACTCGGCATTATAGAGCGACGAGAGATAGCGGAAACCGGTGTCACACAGGATTGTCGCGACCCGCGGTGATTTGCGGCCTTGGGCCACAAGCTGCTGGCCCAGCGCGATCGCCCCTGCAACATTGATCCCCGAGGACAGACCCAGGCACAGCCCCTCATCTTTGAGCAGCCGCGCGACCCACTCCAGCCCGTCCTCGTCCGAGATGCGGAACTGGGTATCGATCGGCGCGCCTTCGAGATTGGCGGTAATCCGCCCCTGCCCGATCCCTTCGGCAACCGAATTCCCCTCGGCCTTGAGCTCGCCATGCGCGTAATAGTTGAACAGCGCGGCGCCATGCGGATCAGTCAGCGCAATGGTGACATTTTCGTCGAACGCCTTAAGGCCAAGTCCGACCCCGGCGATCGTTCCGCCGGTCCCCGCCGCGCAGGTAAAGCCGTCGATCCTGCCGTCCATCTGCTCCCAGATCTCACGCGCAGTGCTTTCGATATGGGCTTTGCGGTTGGCGATATTGTCGAACTGATTGGCCCAGACCGCGCCTTCGGTTTCTTCGGCAAGGCGCCGCGAGGTATGGACGAAGTGCCCCGGGTTGGAAAACGGTGCGGCCGGGACCAGCACCAGCTCCGCTCCCAGCGCGCGCAGCGTTTCCATTTTCTCGCGCGACTGGGTTTCGGGCATGACGATCACCGTCTTGTAGCCGAGCGCATTGGCGACCAGCGCCAGCCCGATCCCGGTATTGCCGGCGGTGCCCTCGACGATCGTTCCGCCAGGCTGCAAAGTCCCGCGCATTTCGGCATCACGGACGATCCACAGCGCTGCCCGGTCTTTGACCGAGGCACCAGGATTGGCGAATTCGCACTTGCCCCAGATCTCGCAACCGGCTGCTTCGCTGGGCCCTTTAAGCAGGACGAGCGGCGTGTTGCCGATGAGTTCGAGCGTGTTGTTGGCGATGAGCGAACCAGTCATGGTCCGGGAAGTAAGATTGTCTGGCACCCTGTGCAAATCAATTACGCTTCGCCTGCCCAAATCTCAGACTTCAGGAGCGCCTCAGTCTTCCGGTGCGATGATCACGCGCAGGCCATCCAGCTCCGCGGTCATCTGCAACTGGCACGACAGGCGCGAGTTCGGCCCGCGGTGATCCGAGCTGTCGAGCAGATCATTTTCGTCTTCGCTCATCGCCGGAAGCTTGTCGGCAAAAGCGGGATCGATCTCGACATGGCAAGTCGCACAGCTGCAGCAGCCGCCGCACAGCGCCAGCAGCTCGTCAAAGCCATTGTCGCGGATTGCTTCCATCACCGACAGCCCGACCGCAGCCTCGACTGTCTTTTCTTCGCCTGCGCGGTTGACCACCACCAGATTTGGCATGCCCATGCTTCCTTTTCCATTCGCGCCTGTTCGCGCTTTGGCCGGGCTGCTAATGGCTAGCACTTCCTTTGGCAAGCAGGTGAAAGTGATGGGACTGAGTGCAGATGCGATCAAGGCGGGGCTCGACGCTCTCGCAGCGCAGGAACCAGCAATGGCCGAGGCGCTGGGACGAGCCGGCTATCCCGAACCGCGCATCCGCGAGCGGGGCTATGCCACGCTGCTGCGGACGATCATCGGCCAGCAAGTCAGCGTCGCCGCTGCCGCCTCGATGTGGCGCAAATTCGAGGAATTTGTCGGACCGGAGCTGTCGCCGCAAAAAGTCCTCGCGGCCGAATTCGACGAGCTTCGCGCCTGCGGCCTGTCGCGCCAGAAGCAGGGCTATCTGCGCAGCCTGTGCGAGCTGGTTGTGTCAGGAGAGCTCAATCTCCTTGCGCTCCCCTCAGACGACGAGGATGCAATCGCTGAACTGACCCGGATCAAGGGGATCGGGCGCTGGTCGGCCGAGATCTATCTGCTGTTCGCCGAAGGTCGCGGCGATATCTGGCCGGCGGGCGATCTGGCTGTCCAGGCTGGCCTTCACAAAATCCTCGATCTGCCTGAACGGCCCGACGAAAAAGCCACCCGCGCGCTGGCCGAGGCCTGGCGTCCGCATCGCGGCGCAGCGGCGATCTTCACCTGGCATTGCTATAACAACCCGGCGCTGTAAGTAGCTGATCAAGACTGAAAAGGGGAAACGATAAGGTGACGCAGCGCAAGGCCATTTTTATCACCGGCGGTGGTTCGGGCATTGGCCGCGCAGTGGCTCAGCTGTTTGGCGCGCGCGGCTGGTTTATCGGTCTTGCCGACATCGACGAGGCCGGTATGGCCGCCACTGCGGCGCTGCTGCCGGGCGGTTACAGCCTTTCGGTCAAGCTTGATGTCCGCGACCGCAAGGCGTGGGATGCGGCGCTGAATGCCTTTGCGGTGGCGGCAGGAGGCCGGATCGATGTGGTGTTCAACAATGCCGGAGTCCCGCTCGGCGGGCTGATCTGCGAACATTCGAGCGACGAGATCGAACGCTGCCTCGATATCAACCTCAAGGGCGTGATTTTTGGCGCCCAGGCCGCCTTGCCGCACCTCAAGAAAACAGCGCCGGGCAGCTGCCTGCTCAACACTGCCAGCGCCGCCGGGATCTATGGCATCGGCGGCAGCTCGATTTATTCCGCGACCAAATTCGGGGTGCGGGCCATCACCGAAGCGCTCGACGCTGAATGGGCGGCAGATGGCATCAAGGTCTGCTCGCTGATGCCCAGCTTCATCGACACGCCGCTGCTCGATCACGCACCCAACCACGGCAGCAATGCCGCAATCCGCGACCTGGTCCGCGACGCCGGACTGGAACTGACCTCTGCCGCGAACGCGGCCGAGGCCGCTTGGCAAGCGGTTCACGGCCAAAGGCTGCATACGGTTGTCGGCAAGACAGCCAAGAGCCTGGCCTTCGCCGCGCGCTGGATGCCGGGCAGTCTGCGCAAGCGGGTCCGGGGCATGAGCGCGCCGGGTTAGATCACCCCCTCAATTGCCTCCACCATTGCTACATCGCGCGCGCTGAGGCCGCCGGCATCATGGGTGGTGAGGGTGATCTCTACCCGGTTGTAGACATTGAACCATTCGGGATGGTGATCGGCCTTTTCGGCATGAAGCGCAACGCGGGCCATGAAACCGAAAGCCTCGTTGAAATCGCCGAACTTGAACTTGCGCTCGATCGCCAGGCCATCGCCGCGCAAGGTCCAGTCGGGGTGCGCGGCCAGCAGGGCATCGCGCGCGGCATCGGTCAGGCGGGGAATGGACATACTGGCTCTCCTTGGCAGGCCCTCCCCTTTCCCCTATCGCGCAGGTCCATGCAAGCATGCCACCTCACAGCGACCAATCTGGCCTGCCGCCGCGGCGACCGTGTGCTGTTTCGCGGACTGAGCTTTGCGCTGGCACCAGGCGAGGCGCTGCAAATCGTCGGCGCCAACGGGATCGGCAAATCGAGCCTGCTGCGGATCCTGGCAGGCTTGCTCCCCGCTGATGAGGGCAGAGTGGAATTCAGCGGCGAGACCGGGCTGATCGACGAGCGCCCCGCGCTCGATCCGCACCTGCCGCTTGGCCGTGCGCTCGGCTTCTGGCAGCGGCTGGATGGTCCGGCGGACAACGAGATGGCCCGGCTCGGGCTGGTCGGGCTTCAAGACGTGCCGGTGCGCTATCTGTCCACTGGCCAGAAAAAGCGCGCCGCGCTGGCCCGGTTGGTCGGCCAACGCGCTGCCGTCTGGTTGCTCGACGAACCGCTCAACGGGCTTGACCGCACGGCGGTGGCGCTGGTCGAGGAACTTGCGGTAGCGCATGTGGCGGCAGGGGGAATTTGCGTGATCGCCTCGCACCAGTCGTTCGCGCTGGCCGGAATGCAGCAGCTGGCACTGGAAGGCTACGCGCCGTGATCGCTCGGCTGCTGATGCTGCTGCGCCGCGATCTGGCCCTGCTGCTGCTGGGCGGACGCAAGGGCGGCACCTTGCTGCCGCTGCTGTTCTTCGTGTCGGTGGCGATGATGTTTCCCTTCGCGGTTGGTCCCGATGCAACTGTGCTGGCGCGGACCGGCGGCGGGGTGATCTGGGTGGCAGCCTTGCTCGCTGCGATCCTCCCGCTCGACCGGCTGATCGAGCCTGATCTGGAATTGGGCTGCTTCGATCAATGGGCGTTGCGCGGCATCAGCGAGGAATCGATCGTCGCAGTCCGCGTGCTGGCGCATTGGCTCAGCTTTGGCCCACCCTTGATGCTGGCCGCTTTGCCCGCCGCTGCCTTGCTGGGCCTTGATGGCGAGACGCTGTGGATTGTCGAACTGGGGCTGCTGGCAGGAACCCCGGGGCTTGCCGCCCTTGGCGTCACCGTCGCCGCACTCACCGCCGGCTTGCGCGGCGGGGCGGCGCTGGCCGGGCTGCTGGTGATCCCGCTGGCGGTGCCGCTGTTGATCTTCGGCGCGGGCAGCCTTTCAACTGGCGGGGACAGCGGGATCGCACTGACAGCTGCGGTCAGCCTGGTGCTGCTGGCGATTGCGCCGTTTGCGGCAGGGGCAGCGATCAGGGCCGCGCGCGGCTGATCAATAAGGCGGCTTGTCGAACCCCTGGGGGCTTGCCGTGAAAATCTCGCAGCCGTCCTCGGTGATCCCGATCGAATGTTCGAACTGGGCGGAAAGCGAACGATCGCGCGTCACCGCCGTCCAGCCGTCCTCCAGCATCTTCACCCCGGGCTTGCCAAGGTTGATCATCGGCTCGATCGTGAAGAACATACCGGGGCGCAGTTCCGGCCCGGTACCGGCGCGGGCGGCGTGGACCACTTCGGGGGCATCGTGAAACAGCCGGCCCAACCCGTGGCCGCAAAACTCGCGGACCACACCAAAGCGGTTGCTCTCGGCATGTTTCTGGATCGCCGCGCCGATATCACCCAGCCGTGCACCGGGCCGGGCCTGTTCGATCCCCAGCATCAGGCATTCGTAAGTCACTTCGATCAGCCGCCTGGCTTTCAGCGGGACATCGCCGACCAGATACATTCGGCTGCTGTCGCCGTGCCAGCCATCCAGCAGCGGGGTGACATCGATATTGACGATATCCCCGTCCTTCAGCACCTTGTCCGAAGGGATGCCGTGACAGACGACGTGGTTGATCGAGATGCAGCAGCTATGGGCATAACCGCGATACCCTAGCGTTGCCGGCACTGCGCCGCCGGCCAGCGTCATCTCCCGCACCACATCGTCCAGCTCGCCCGTTGTCACCCCGGGGAGGACCTGCGGCACCAGCGCATCAAGAATTTCGGCCGCCAGCCGACCGGCCTTGTGCATCGCGGCGAAGGCCGACGGGCCATGCAGCTTGATTGTGCCGTCGCGCAGCATGGTCTCATCGTCAGTCACGGTCTGGTATTGGGTCATGGTCCACATATAGCCACATCAGGTGCAAATGGCTATTGGCCGGGTAATGACTGACAAACCCGCTTTGATCCAGCCCGACAAGGGTCAGCCCGCCACGCCCATCCACCTGATCGACAAGCCCGGTCTGGAGGCTTTCGTCAAAACGCTGTCCGGACCCCAGCGCGCCGCGCTGGCCGCGCAGAAATTTGCGGCGGAGGGCTATGCCCACGCGATCATTCCCGATGGTGACAGCTGGTTCGTGGTGTCGGGCGTCGCCGATTGCGAACAGCTGTCGAGCTGGTGCATGGCCAAGCTGGCCGAGGTTCTTCCCGCCGGAACCTATCGCCGCGCGGGCGGCGATCCGGGCGCGGCATTGTTCGGCTGGGTCAGCGGGCAATACCGCTTTGACCGCTATCGCAGCGAGCCGGGCAGCGAAGGCCCGCGCATACTGCTCACCGCCCAGGTCAAGGCGATCGACCCTGCCTTGGCAGAAGCAGCGGCGGTGGCGCTGGTCCGCGATCTGGTCAACACACCGGCCGAGGACATGGGCCCAGCCCAGCTTGAAGCGCAGGCCGCCGCGCTGGCCAAGACCTATAAGGCCGAGTTGAAAGTGACCAGCGGCGACGCGCTGGAGCGTGAGTTTCCGATGGTCCATGCGGTGGGCCGGGCTGCGGCGCGCAGCCATTCGCCGCGGATGATCGAGCTGACCTGGGGCGATCCCAAACATCCCCGTATCGCGCTGGTCGGCAAGGGAGTGTGCTTTGATTCGGGCGGGCTGGATATCAAGCCATCGTCGGGCATGTTGCTGATGAAAAAGGACATGGGCGGCGCGGCGCACGCCCTTGCGCTGGCCAAGCTGGTGATGCAGCGCCACCTTAAAGTGCGGCTGCATTTGCTGATTCCCGCGGTAGAAAACGCCATCGCGGGCAATGCCTTCCGCCCCGGCGATGTCCTGCGCAGCCGCGCCGGGATCAGCGTCGAGATCGGCAACACCGACGCCGAAGGCCGCCTCGTGCTCGGCGATGCCCTGACCCGCGCGGGTGAGGAAAAGCCCGAGCTGATTATCGACTTTGCGACCCTGACCGGCGCGGCGCGGGTCGCCTTGGGGCCAGAACTTCCCGCCGTGATGGCCCGGAACGATGCGACCGCCGATGCGCTGCTCAACGCCGGGATCGAAGCCGACGATCCCTGCTGGCGGCTGCCGCTCTATGCGGGCTACCGCGAGTATCTGAAGTCGGACATTGCCGATCTAAATAACGTCAGCCCCAACGGCTTCGCCGGAGCCTCGGTGGCGGGCCTGTTCCTCGACCGGTTTGTTCCCGAAGGCACCGACTGGGCCCATTTCGATACCTTCGCCTGGCGCCCCGCTGCCAAACCCGGACGCCCCAAAGGCGGCGATGCCTTGGGGCTGAGGGCCGCCTGGGGAATGTTAAGCGCGCGGTATGGATAGCTTGATACAGGGGCCAAGCGGGGCTAATCGCCCGGTCTTCCAGTTTCAGGGGCCCGAATTGACCGCATTTGCCATTCCTGCCGAGCAATTGATGCTATCCGGGCCAGCTGAAAAGCTCGATGCGGCACATTGGCCGGTGCGCGGGGATCTGGCGCATATCCGCCTTGCCGGGCGCTGTTTTGTGCCGCATTATGCGGTGCCGATGCCGCATCAGGTCATCGCTGCGGGTGCTGCGCTGCGCACGGCAGGGCTGACCGATGGCGCGGTGATCGATCAACTGCCGGGCGGCACTGTGTTCAATGTGCTCGACATGGCAGGCAGCTGGGCCTGGGGCCAGGTCGGCGAGGATGGGCTGGTCGGCTATGTCCTGCTCGATCAATTGATCGCGCAGTGACGCATACAATTTTCATCGACGGCGCCGCCGGGACGACCGGGCTCGAGATTATCGAGCGGCTAACCGGGCGCAGCGAGTTTTCGCTGCTGATCCTCGATGACGATCAGCGCAAAAGCGAAACCGCGCGCCGCGATGCCTTTCACGCGGCTGATTTTGCGGTGCTGTGCCTGCCCGACGAGGCCGCGCGCGAGGCTGTGGCGCTGGCCGAGGGCAGCAAGGCCCGGATCATCGATGCCTCCAGCGCGCACCGGGTAACGCCGGGCTGGACCTATGGCTTTCCCGAGATTGTCGGCCGCGACACGATCGCCGCAGCGCTGCGGATCAGCAATCCGGGTTGCTATTCGACCGGGTTCATCGCGCTGCTGGCGCCGCTGATCCGCCATGCGCTGTTACCGTCCGACTGGCCCTACAGCTGCCATGCGGTGTCGGGCTATTCGGGCGGCGGCAAGGCGTCGATTGCGCGGTTCGAGGACGATGGCGACATCGCCTTTCGCGGCTATGCGTTGTCGCTTGGCCACAAGCATGTCCCTGAAATGCAAGCACGCTGCGGGCTAGCACACGCGCCGCTGTTTTGCCCCGCAGTGATCCCGGCGCATCGCGGAATGCTGGTCGAAGTGCCGCTGCACCTCAGCCAGATGGAGCGGGCCGCCCCCACCGATGGGCTGCGCGATTGCCTGGCCGATTTTTATGCGGATAGTGCGGTGGTCAAGGTTCACGCGGATAGCCCGGACGAGCTGCTGCTGCGCCGCTCGATGCAACCCACTGACCGGCTCGATCTGTGGGTTTTCGGGGCCGCGGACGGGTCGCAGGCCCGGCTGGTCGCGCGGCTCGACAATCTGGGCAAGGGCGCCAGCGGGGCGGCGGTGCAGAGCCTCAATCTGATGACGGGATTGCCGGAAACGGCGGGACTGCAATTGTGATGCCTAAAATTTAAACACCTGCTGCTGAAAAATCAGGCAAGTCTGCGCAGCCCATAGCGAACAATTCTTTGCCGCCTGCCCCAGACTTCGTTCCGAATCTTGCGATTCCACCCTTTTCGCCCTGCGGCACTTGGCCTAGGGCAGGTTCAACGCCTCTGGCATGATTCTTGATAGGTCAGCGCCATTGGCATCGGATTTCCGGACCGCACCCAGTGAAGACTGGGGCGGGGCCGGCTTTATGCGCAGGGGTTACGACACGTGAAAAAGATCGAAGCGATCATCAAGCCCTTCAAGCTCGACGAGGTCAAGGAGGCCCTGCATGAAGTGGGAGTATCCGGCATCACCGTAACCGAGGCCAAGGGCTTCGGGCGCCAGAAGGGTCATACCGAGCTGTATCGCGGCGCCGAATATGTCGTCGATTTCCTGCCCAAGGTGAAGCTTGAAGTGGTCGTTCCCGATGCCTTGGCCGAACGGGTGGTCGAGGCGATCGCTGCGGCGGCGCAAACCGGCCGGATCGGTGACGGCAAGATCTTCGTCACCGCCATCGAAAGCGCGCTGCGCATCCGCACCGGCGAACGCGACGACGACGCCGTCTGAGATCACCCGCGTAATCTGACAATTCTCCTCTCCCGCCGATGGGAGAGGCCTCATGGAGAACACGACTAATGGCCAAGGCAAAGGACATCCTCAAGCGCATCAAGGATGAGGAAATCGAGTGGGTCGATCTGCGTTTCACCGATCCCAAGGGCAAATGGCAGCACCTCACCATGGTCGCCTCGGTCCTGGGTGAAGACGAGCTGGAAGACGGTCTGATGTTCGACGGCTCGTCGATCGAAGGCTGGAAGGCGATCAATGAAAGCGACATGATCCTCAAGCCCGATCTGGATGCGATCTATATCGATCCGTTCAGCGCGACCCCGATGATGATCATCTGCTGCGACATCGTCGAGCCTTCGACCGGCGACCTCTACAGCCGTGATCCGCGCTCGACCGCCAAGCGCGCCGAAGCTTTCGTCAAATCGACCGGCGTTGGCGATACCGTCTATGTTGGCCCGGAAGCCGAATTCTTCCTGTTCGACGACGTGAAATATTACGACGGCTACGACGGTTCGGGCTTCCGGATCGACGACATCGAACTGCCGACCAACACCAACAAGGATTACGAAGGCGGCAACCTCGGTCACCGTCCGGGCGTCAAGGGCGGCTACTTCCCCGTCGCGCCGATCGACAGCTGTGTCGACATTCGCGGTGAAATGGTTGCGACCATGCTCGAAATGGGCCTGCCCTGCGACAAGCATCACCACGAAGTCGCCGCTGCGCAGCACGAACTGGGCCTGACTTTCGGGACGCTGGTGCAAACGGCTGACCGGATGCAGGTCTACAAATATGTCGTGCATCAGGTTGCCCATGCCTATGGCAAGACCGCAACCTTCATGCCCAAGCCGATCAAGGGCGACAACGGCAGCGGCATGCATACTCACATCTCGATCTGGGAAAAGGGCAAGCCGCTGTTTGCCGGCAACGGCTATGCCGGCCTGTCCGACATGTGCCTGTATTTCATCGGCGGCGTGATCAAGCACGCCAAGTCGCTGAACGCCTTCACCAACCCGACCACCAACAGCTACAAGCGGCTGGTGCCGGGCTATGAAGCACCGGTTCTGCTGGCCTATTCGGCGCGCAACCGTTCGGCCTCGTGCCGCATCCCCTATGGTGCGGGCGACAAGGCGAAGCGGGTTGAGTTTCGCTTCCCCGATGCGATGGCCAATCCCTATCTGTGCTATTCGGCACTGCTGATGGCCGGGCTCGTCGGGATCAAGAACAAGATCCACCCCGGCGAGGCGATGGACAAAAACCTCTATGATCTGCCGCCAGCCGAACTCGCCGAGGTGCCGACCGTATGCGGCAGCTTGCGTGAGGCGCTGGAAAGCCTCGAAGCCGATCACGACTATCTGCTGCAAGGCGGCGTCTTCTCCAAGGAACAGATCGACGCTTATGCAGAGCTCAAGTGGGCGGAGCAGTTGCGCTGGGAAACCACCCCGAGCGCAGTCGAATTCGATATGTACTACAGCGCCTGATCCGCGCGACACGCTGCACCACGAAGGGCGTCCGGAGCAATCCGGGCGCCCTTTTCGCGACCTCCACTATGGCGCACCGATAGCTTTGCGGGCAGAGTAGCGGGTGAAAAGGAATTCCGATGAGTGTTGCGTTCCGCCGCGAGAGCGATGAGGAGCATCTTGAACCCAGGTTCGAGGTCCCGATCCCGCCCGGCCCCAATCTGGTCACGGCGCGCGGGCTGGCGCTGATCGGGCAGCGCGTTATCGAGCTGGAAGCCGCCGTCGCGGCGCTCACCGACGCCCCTGCACTGCTCGCCGCCAAGCGCGACTTGCGCTATTGGCAGACCCGCCAGGTGACTGCCGAACTGGCTCCGGCACCCTTTGGCGGCAAGGTCGAATTCGGCACCGGCGTTACCTTCAAGCTTGCCGGCAAGACCCGCACGCTCGGCTTGGTCGGCGATGATGAGGCCGATCCGGCGGGCGGTCTGATCGCCTTCTCCGCGCCGCTGGCCCGCGCGCTGATAGGCGCGGAAGTGGGCGAACTGTTGCCATTCGGCGGCAAGGACGATGCCATCGAAGTGCTGGCGATTGCCGTGATCAAGGTGGCGGCGTGATGCGCTGAGCGCCACCACGATGTGCCTAGCCCTGCGTCAACATACCGCGCCGCCCTGCCGCGATGAGCGTGCCAATGAGCAGAGCCGAAGTTAAAAGCGCTATCACCCCCAACGGATCAAGCGCAGCGCTCCAGCCTAGGTGCGCCAGCGCCGCCCACGCCACCAGTGCGGGAGACAGCAGCGCCAACCCAAAGGCGGAACCTTCCCATGAAACCTGCCGCATCAGCTCGTCGTAATGGCGCCATTGCAGCACGGTTATCGCGATACTGAACAGCAGCGCGAAGGCCAGCGAACCCAGCGCCATTTCATCGGGAACGCTTCCTCCCGGCCCGGATGCGGCAAGCAGCATCAATGCTGCGCCGATGACACCGCTTGAAACCGAGCCGCCCAGCAGCAAGGCCCGCTGATCCAACAGATCTTCGCTCCCTGCAACATTGAGCAGCTTCGCACCCACCCGGGGGACCAGCGTACCCAGTCCGGCGAACAGCCCCATCGCAAGATAGACCATGCCAACGCACGACAGCACCAACCGCATGGGATTGACTTGGGCCAGTTCAGCCCCTCCGCCAAGCTCCATATACCCTGTAATCGCCAGATAGCCTGCAATCGCGCCGATCAGCCCCGACAGCACCGGCTTGGTCCAGTTCTTCTGCATTTGCCCGCTCATTTCGCGTCCTCCGGCTCCCATGAATCAATAAAAAGTTCCGGCACGGCAACGCCAAACAGCTTGGCCATGCGCAGTGCCAGCGGCAGGCTGGCATCATATTTGTCGGCTTCCACCGCATGGATCGTCTGACGCGAAACCCCCAGCCGCTTGGCGAGTTCGCCCTGGCTGAAACCGAATGTATCGCGGAATTCTTTCACGCGATTTTCCAAATCCCGGCTTCCTTCTGTCAAGAGCTCTTTACAAATCAGTCAGCCGGTCTGTCAAGAGTTCTTTACATGTCTTTGCTTGATCTGGGCTAGGTCGCTGCGTAAAACTATTTTCCTACAGCCCGCTTTCCTGTCTAATTGCCGCGCCTCACCACCCAGCGAGGCAATCAATGAACCGCAAACCTATTTTTGACACCGTGCGCCAGATGCTCGGGCGCAGGTTCAAGCGCGATGAAATCAAGGCCCTCAATGCCGCGATCGAGGCGGCTCTGGGCGAGGGTCTTCTCGCTTTCCCTGAGCCTGTCGAAGTGCACCAGATCGGTCCGGCCGGAATCGCCCTGATCCAGAAGTGGGAAAGCTGCGCCAAAAAACGAACCGACGGCACATTCGCGGCCTACCCCGATCCCGGCAGCGGCGGCGATCCGTGGACGATTGGCTGGGGCTCTACCGGGGCCGACATCACCCCCGCCCTGATCTGGACACAGGACCAGTGCGACGCCCGGCTGACGCGCGATCTGCGCCGCTATGCCCGGGATGTCGCCACTGTAATCGGCGACGCGCCGACCACGCCCGGCCAGTTCGATGCGCTGGTCTCGTTCCACTACAACACCGGGGCGATTGCCAAGGCCACCCTCACAAAGCTCCACCGTGCAGGCCAGTTCGACGGGGCCAGGGCCGAGTTTGGCAAATGGATCAATGCCGGCGGGCGGGTCATGCCGGGACTGGTCAAGCGCCGCGCCGAGGAAGCCCGTCTCTACGCTCACCTTAATGATGGCACCTGACGACGATTGCCGCTTGCAATCACGGCCCGCGCTCCCGAAATAGGCTGCGATTAATCGGACAGTTAAAGGAGATTCGCGATGCGCGAGATGCTGCAGAACTATATCGACGGCAAATGGGTGGATAGCATCGGCGGCAAGCGCCATGAAGTAATCAGCCCGTCCACCGAAGAAGCTTGCACCGCGATCACGCTGGGGACCAAGGCCGATGTCGACGCCGCGGTTGCCGCCGCCAAGCGCGCTTTCACCAGTTTCAGCCAGACCACTCGCGAAGAACGGGTTGCGCTGATGGAACGGATTGTCGAGGAATACAAAAAGCGCGTCGGGGATCTCGCGCTGTCGATGGCCGAAGAGATGGGAGCGCCCATCAGCTTTGCCGGGACCGCGCAAGTCGGCGCCGGGATTGGCGCTTTCATGGGCACGATCGCCGCGCTCAAGGATTTCAACTTCACCGAAAAGCAGAACGGCTTCACCGTCGCCTACGAGCCGATTGGCGTGGTTGGCATGATCACTCCGTGGAACTGGCCGCTCAACCAGATCGTGCTCAAGGTCGCGCCGTCACTCGCCGCCGGTAACACGATCGTGCTCAAGCCCTCGGAAGAGTGCCCGTCCAACGCGGCGATCTTTGCCGAGATCCTCGATGCCGCTGGCGTGCCCGCGGGCGTGTTCAACCTGGTCCAGGGTGACGGGCCGGTCGTTGGCAATGCGATCTCCGCGCATCCCGATATCGACATGGTCAGCTTCACCGGTTCGACCCGCGCGGGCATTGCGGTGGCGATCGCCGCTGCACCGACGGTCAAGCGCGTCCATCAGGAACTGGGCGGCAAGTCGCCTAACCTCGTCCTGCCCGATGCCGATTTCGCCGCTCACCTCACCCCGACCGCGATGGGGCCGTTGATCAACTCGGGCCAGAGCTGCATCTCGCCGACCAAGGTGCTGGTCCCGCGCGAACGTCAGGCCGAAGCTGCCGCATTCTTCACCGCGATGTATTCGGGCACTTCGGTAGGCGATCCGCTGGCCGAGGGCGGGCACATCGGCCCGCTGGTCAACAAGGCTCAGTATGACAAGGTGCGCGGGCTGATCCAGTCGGCGATCGACGAGGGTGCAACGCTCGAAACCGGCGGCACCGATATGCCCGAAGGCCTCAACCGCGGCTATTATGTCCAGCCGACGGTGTTCTCGAACGTCACCCCCGACATGCGCATCGCCAAGGAGGAGATCTTCGGACCGGTTGCGACGATCCTCGCCTATGACAGCCTCGATCAGGCGATCGAACTGGCCAATGATACTGAATACGGCCTCTCCGCCGCGATCTCGGGTGATCCGGCCAAGGCGGCGGCGGTCGCCCCGCACCTGCGCGCCGGCATGGTTGCGATCAACAACTGGGGTCCGACCCCGGGCGCTCCCTTCGGCGGCTACAAGCAATCGGGCAATGGCCGCGAAGGCGGGCTGTTCGGGCTCAAGGACTTCATGGAAGTCAAGGCGATCAGCGGCCTCCCGGGCTGACCTGCGGCACCCCCCTCCGCTTCGGTGGAGGGGGGACGCCTAGTAATCCTTGCTGACCCGGACGTTGACGCTTTCGCGCCCGATGGTCGAAACGCTGGCGAGAATCGCCAGCCAGCTGGTCACCCGGAATTCAATCTGAGTCGCGCTGTAGCCGCGCCCATCGCTCACGATCTCGGCATAGAACCTGCGCCCCAGATATTTGCCGGCTGCAATCCCGGTGCCGCGTCCGATCGTGGCATCGGCGCCGACAATCCGCAGCCGGTCAAGCCCGATGGCGGCGCGCAGCTTGTTGATCGGATCGAGCCCGCCGCCATTGCGCAGCGCGTTGAGCGCCGCCCCCAGCTGGATTGCCTCGGCTGCCGAAATCTTGGTGATCGAATCGCCAAACAGCAACCGGGCGAGCAGTTCCTCTTCGGGCAACGCCGGGACTGAGGAGAAGCTGATCTCGGGCCGCAGCGAGGTACCGGTGACGGTCACCCGTGCGGTCAGCCCCGTCACTTCTGCCTCTGCGGCGATGTCGAGCCGGGGATCGGGCGGGCTGTTGCCATCGAAGCGGATCCGCCCGCGGGTCATTTCAAACCGCTTGCCGGAGAATTCATAACCGCCGCGGACCAGTCCCGCCTCCCCGAAGATGGCCGGTGCCGCAGTGGTCCCGCGCAAGCGGATGTCCGCGCCCCACTCGCTGTCGATCCCCAGCCCGCGCACCGCAATCCGATCGGCCCCGGCAGCGTCGATCAGAAACCGCCACGGCGCCGCCGCGCTGCGCGGCGGGGCGATGTCGGCGGCCAGATTTATCTCGCGGGTGCGGATGGCTGGCAGCGCGGCAATCGCCGAGGCGCGGCCGAGCTGCCACCGGGCATTGTCGATCGCCACCCGCCCGGCGATCGTCCCGCCAACCCCGTCTGACATGATCCTGAGCGGACCGGTGACCGCCGCCGCCATATCATCGCGCGCCAGAATCTGGGCATTTCGTGCCGCGATCCGCAAATCGATCGCGGGCGCGCGGGTGCCAAGATTGGTCAGGTCGACGCTGCCGCTGCCGCTCACCGTACCGCCATTGGCGGTGCGTCCGGTAAAGCTGATGAGATCAAGCTTCGATCCGGCAAACCGGCCACGCACCTTGATCGCGGCAATGTCACTGCCGATCAATGCGCTTTGCAGGCGCAAGCTGTCGCTGGCGAGGCTGCCGCGAATCTGCGGGGCCGCCAGGCTCCCGCCGGCATCCGCTGCCAGGCTCACCGAACCGGTCAGGTCAAAAGCCTCAAGCGCGACCAGCCGCCACAGCGCATCGGCTGGTCCTGAATAGCGCAGCTGGCCAAACAGGCTGCCCGCGCTGAGCCGGTCTGCCAGCGTGCCCTGTGCGGGCAATCCGGTGATTCGCCCCTGCATCCGCCCGCGTACCTCGCCGGCTTCACGCACCACCGCGCGGGTTTCCAGCGCGGTCGGCTCAAGCTTGGCGACCAGCGCCAGATCGACCGGGCGCGACGTCAGCACCAGTCCCGAGCGGCTCAGGCCTTTGACCTGCACTTGCGCTTGCCCGGTCGGCACGCCGCCGGGGGAAAAGCGATAGTCAACCAGCCCCGAGACGGTGCCGCCGAGCCCGAGTTCAGCATAGAGAATATCGCCCAGCGACAGCGGCATGTCGGACAGGGCAAGCTTGAGGTCGCTGGTTCCCCCGCCGATCAAGCCGGAGGCAATCACCCGGCCACCGCCGAAATCAAGCTGGGTCGGGGCAAGCCGCCACCCGCTGCCCGCGGCGGTCAGCACCGCGCGGGCCGGCATGGAGATCCGCCGCCCGGCAAAATCACCATTGCCGAGCAGGGCGATCCGGTTTGGGGTGACATCGCCCAGCAACTGCAGATTGAAGCGGCTCCCCCGCCGCCCGGCAAGCGAGGCGGTGATCTTGCCCTGGCCATCTGCGAGGCTGGCAGTGGCCGCCAACCGCCCGATGAACAGCTTGCCCTGCGCGATACCCTCGCCGAACGCAGTGCCGGTGATGGTGCTCTTGCCGCGGACAATTTGCCCGCTCGCGTCAAGCCGGCCATTGGCAATGCTGAGCGGATTTTCGCCGCCAAACCGGGCATTGCGAGCGATCAGCGCGACATCGAAGCCCTGCTCGCCGCTGCGCGGGGCAAGCCGCAAAGTGCCGTCGACACCGCCACCTGCCAACGCCAGTCTGCCATCGACCCCGCCGCGCAGCAGCAGCAGCGAGCCGGTGACCGAAGTCTTCCAGACCTCAAACCGTTCGACCAATATCCGGGTCGGCCCGCCGGCTTGGGCATATAGCCCGAGCGTTCCGGTGAACGGGCCCAGCCGCGATCCGCCGGCGGTCTCGATCCGGAACCCTTGCGGGATCGGCGAAAGCGCAACGCGGACGTCCTTGAGCCCTGCGGCTGGGAGCGGATTGGCAAAGACTAGCACCGCGCGCGCGCCGCCAGTGGCACCGGCGAAGCTGGCATCGATCCGGAACGGACCGTAATCGGCATGGCGGCCGCTGCCGGCGATGCTGGTGCGGCCATCGGGCAGCAATCTGCCGTCAAGTCGCAGACTGAGCTTGGCGGCGTTGAGGCTCCCGCGCTCGATCAGCAGCGACTGGCGCTGGCCGACAGTGAGGCCACCGGCGAAGCGGATGTTGCCGCCAGACAGGCTGGTGAGCGTAGCGTTGCTGACCTGGGTCATCCGCCCCGCCAATTGGGCCTTGAGCAGCCACGGCGAGGCCGCGCCGATCCGGAAGATGATTTGTGCATTGGCCTCTGCGGTGCCGAGGTTGGCCAGGGCAATGCCGCGCAGCGCGACTGGCCCGGCCAGCGCATAGCCGCCCGCTTTGGTATCCCCGCGCAGCTTAAGCCGCGCACCAAGGCCCGGGGCGGCAAAGGTCAGGCCATCAGAACTCAGCCGATTGCCCAGCAGTGTCAAAGTCCCGGCCCCGCGTGCGCCCACCAGATGAGGATCGAAATTGCTGTTACCGGTAACGATCCGGCCAATATCGAGGCCCAGCGGCACGGTCCAGCGCGTGCCATCAAACTGCGCGGTGCCGCGCTGGGTCAGCCGGTCAAATTGCAGCTTGCCTATGCCAAGCTGGGTTGCGATCAGCGTATGTTCAGCGCTGAGATCGCGGAATTTGCCGTCCAGTATCGCCACCAGCACCGCCTCTTGCAGCCGCGTGCCTTCGCCCAGCAGCGCCGGATCGGTGTTGCGCAAAGTCAGGCGAAACCGCTCGAAGCTGTTGCCAGCCAGATCGACCTTGCCCGTGCCATTGGCGACCAGCCGCTGCCCGGCAAGACCGAACCTGCCTTCGACCACGCTGCTTGCCATAGAGCCCTGCGCATCGATTGACACGACTTCACCCATTGCCCGGGCGGCAAAGCCGCTCACCAGCCCGTCCGGCCTTGCTTGGCCGAGGATGCCGTATCGCCCGGCGCGATTGGTCAGGCGCAGGGCGGCGAGTTGCTTGCCCCCCTGTTCGGCCAGAAGCGCACCCTTCCAGTCGCGCCAGCTGCCCGCACCGACGATCCGCGCACGAAGATCCTGCTTCGTCCCGGCCAATCCGGCAAGCACGCCCCCGGCCGGGGCGGCATAATCCAGTTTCAGGTCAAATTTATCACGCGCCGGTGCGGCATCGAGCAATACGAACAACCGGTCGGTGCCGCCCAACTGGCCCTCGGCCCTGATCATGGCGCGGCCATCGCGGATGTCGGCGCGCGCTACCAGATCAACCCGTCGCGGCTCCCCCGCTATCCCCCTGGCACCCATGATCCCCTTGGCAATAGTCAGCCGGTCAACCTCCAGCCGATCGATCCTGATATCGAAATCGGGCAGGATCGGCGCATCGGGATTGCCGGGATTGAGTTGCGGGCGGCGCAGCAGGATGCCGCGGCGCGCCACCAGCTTGCGGACATCGAGGCCGCTGCGCAGCCAGTTCAGCGGACGCCAGTCGAGCTCCACCACGGGCACCCGCAGGAACGGTCCCTTGGGATCGGCCAAGGTGACATCGTGCAGCACCGCCATGCCATACAACGACCCCTCGATCCGCCCGACTTCTAGCCGCAGGCCCGAGGCCGGAGCATAGCGCGCGATCCGGTCGGCGATCTGGCGGTGGCCGATCTGGCTGTTGAGGACGATCAGCCCCAGCCCGACCATCGCGAGCAGCACCACAAGCAGTTTGGCAATCCGCTTTGGCCAGCGGCGGCGCACCCGGATCGAAGCTTCCGCCCCGCCCATCAGAAAGCTTGCCCCAGCGCGACATAAACGCCGATCCGGCTTTCACCCGGCTTGCGACCAAGCGGCGTGCCGATATCGACGCGGATTGGTCCGAAGCCGGTTTGGTAGCGGATCCCGATTCCCACCCCGATGCGCAATTCCTTGAGCCGGGGCATGACTGTTTCATCGACGGCCCCGACATCGACGAATGGCACCAGCGCCACCGCCCCGCCGAGCAAGCCGGTCTGGACCCGCGCTTCGAGGCTGAATTCGCTGAGCGAACGTCCGCCGCTTGGGTCGCCCAACGCATCGCGCGGGCCGATCTGCTGATAGCCAAAGCCGCGCACCGATCCGCCGCCGCCGGCATAGAACCGCCGTGACGGCGCGATATTGGTCAGCGCTGTGCCCGGGATCGTGCCCAGCCGCGCCCGCGCTGCCAGCACCACACTGTCGGCCACCGGCAGGTAATAACTCGCATCGGCCTGGATCCGGGCATAGGTTGAGGTGGTCCCGCGCTGCTGGGAAACCTCCGGCGATACGCGAAGTGCCGCGCGCAGGCCGCGCTTGGGGTCAAGCAGGCTGTCGCTGCCATCAAAGGCTGCGCGCAAGGGAAGTGCCGCAACCTTGTATGTCCGCCGTGTCGCCGGCGCCCCCACCACGGCGGCCTCGCGTTCATCGCTCAGCAGAAATTCGAACCCGGCTGACCAGATGAACGGCTTCTGGAAGATCAGGGTCGAAAGCTTCTCGAAACTGCCAGTCAGCGCCACTGTCCGGGCGGCATAGGCATCGCGGTTCACGTTACCGGCATAAAGATCGAGCGTCAGCACCTGATCGCGGCCGCGGAAATTATTGCGCCGGAAGGTCACGCCTGCGAGCTGTTCCTTGGTCCCCGCCACTGCGCGTACCCGCAGCAAGCCTTCGGGTGGAAACATGTTGCGATGTTCCCAGCTCGCCTCGACCCGCAGGCCATCGCCCGAATCATAGCCCGCTGCCCCGGCGATGGTGCGCAAAGGAGCCCGCGCCAGCGCCACGTCCAGCGCCACAGTCCCCGCCTCGGCGCCAGCGGGCGCGGCAGTTTCGCGCGGCGTGACGCTGACACTCGAGACTAGACCGGTGGCAAGGATTGCGCGGCGCAGATCATCGACCTCGCTGCGCTTGTAGACGTCGCCGCGCTGGAACCGGGCAATCGTGGCAAGATGGCGTCCGGAGAGGAACCCCGGATCCTTGCTGATGATTTCGCCCAGGTGGTACTTGCCCCCCGGCGTGACCGGCAGGGTCAGGTCGCCTTGCTCGCGCTGGTGATCGACCAGCAGATCGGGCTCGCCCAGCAGGGCAAAGGCATAGCCGCTTTCACCCAGCGCCAGATCAAGATCGAACCGCTCGGCCAGGATTGCATCGCTGTAGAGTGGGTCGCCCGGCAACAGGCCGAAGGCCTTGCGCAAGGCGGGATAGTCCGGCCCGGCCGCAGCCAGCGTGCCCAGATCGATCGCGCCAAAGCGAAAGCGCGCGCGCGGAGTGATATCGAAGCGGACATTGGCCTCTTGCCCTGCGACGTTCTGGCCTGGCTCGATCCCGCCGACCGTCTGCACCACTTGTGCATCATAATAGCCATAAAGTCGCAGCAGGCGGATGAGCAGCAATTTGTCGCTGCGTGCACGCACTGCAACCTGAGCGATATTGTCACCGTCGCCCCCGGCGAACTGTTCCAGCGTGGAGAGCGCGCGGAACCGGCCTTCCAGCTCAACGCGCTCGGGCAATGTCGCGACATCGCCGGGAAAAACCAGCGCAAGCCGCGGAGAAAGCCGGCTGACCGCGCCTTCCGCCAGCGGGGCTGCGGGGTCTTGCGGAAAATCATCCAGCGCAAGCTGCAAATCGGGATCGGGGGCCAACGGGGCGAGTTGCGGCACCTGGAAAGCTTCGTCCGGCCACGGCAGGGAAAAGCCCGGCAATTCCGCCAGCGGCGACGATGGTTCGAGTTCGAAAACGCTTTGGGCTTGCTCGGCCGGCTTGTTCGCCCCGGCCCAGCCTTCCGGATCGGCGACCGCCGCATCGGGGATCAGCACCTTGAGCTCATCCTCTGCAGAGCTGCTTTGGGCATGGCCCGGCGGCGCTGCGGCCAGCAGGACTACCGCGAGCGCAAGGCGGGCCGCGCGCTCAATCAATGTGGCGATATTGTTCCTGCCCGCCGGGCACGCCGTCCTTGCAGCTGCCGTCAAGCGGCAGGGCATCAAGCCGACTCGCGGTCGAAGCGGCGCTAATGAGGCGATCCTGTTCACCCTGGTCAAACGAAGCCCAGCCATCGCGGCCCAACCGTTCGAGCGGGCGGTAGCGCACTTTGTACTGCATCCGCACCGATCCTTCGACCCAATAGCCGAGATAGACATAGGGCAGTCCTGCAGCGACTGCCCGGCGGATGTGATCGAGGATAATATAGTTGCCAAGCCCGGTCCGCGTCTCATGTTCCGGATCATAGAAGCTGTAAATCATCGAAAATCCGTCACCCTGGCGATCGGTCAGGCAGGCGCCGACCAAACGGCCCGGTTGTTCCCCGACCCCGGGTTCACGGTATTCGACGACATAGCTGTCGACCGAGGTTTGCTCCACCATGTCGGCGAAATCGACGTCGTCCATCGTCGCCATGCCGCCGCCTGGATGGCGGATGCCAAGGTAACGCTGGAGCAGTTCGAATTGTTCCACGGTCGACCAGGGGCGGCACAGCGTCGCAACCAGATCGGAGTTGCGCTTGAGATTGCGCTTCTGCGTGGACGATGCGTAAAATTGCTCTGCCACCACCCGCACCGAAACGCAGGCGTTACAATCAATGCACGACGGCCGATAGGCCACCGTCTGACTGCGGCGAAAGCCGATCCGGCCCAGCGCATCGTTCAGCGCATCGGCATGCGGGCCCTTGAGCTCGGTAAAGACCTTCCGTTCGCTCCGCCCCGGCAGATAGGGGCACGGCGCCGGGCTCGTCACGAAGAACCGGGGAAAGCGAACAGGTGCCGTCACAGGTGGCGCGATCCTTTGGCCATCTTGCCTGCAGGGAGCTGCGCAAGAAGGCTGACTATGCCCCCGCCGGCGCAACGTTGAAAGTCTTTTAACCACGAAACGCGGTTAATCAGGTGTTATTTTGCACAGTGTTGACGAGTGCGTCGGATTGCGTCCCTTAACGGTCCAGTTCAACCTGGCTTACCTGATAGCCATTCTCGCGCAGCGAGGCGACCAGCGCATCGAGCTGGGCCTTGTCGCGGGCTTCGCATTCAATGTCGGTGATCAGCCCCTTGGCCGGCAGATGAGTGAAGATCCGCTGGTGATAAATCTCGATGATGTTGATCTGGTGCGCATCAAATTCGCGCATCACCTTGAACAGCGCCCCGGGGCGGTCCTGCAAGGTCAGCCGCAGCCGCGCCAGCCGGCCCGAACGGGCTAGATCGCGAAGCAGCACATTGGCCAGCAGCCGCGTGTCGATATTGCCGCCGCACAGCACCACACCCACCTTGCGGCCCTTGAACATCTCAGGATAGCTCAGCATCGCCGCCAGACCCGCCGCACCGGCGCCTTCGACCACGGTCTTCTCGATCTGCAACAGCAGCGCCACCGCGCTTTCCAGCGCAGCTTCGTTCACCAGCACGATGTCATCAAGCAGCCCGGCCAGCACCTTGGAGGTAAATACGCCCGGCTCCTTGACCGCGATGCCCTCGGCCAGCGTATCGCCGCCGCAGGGCAGATCGGTGCCCTTGAGGCGGTTGTACATCGAGGGGAACAGCTCCGCCTCCACGCCGATCAGGCCGATCCCGGGTTTGATCGCGCGCGCTGCCGTGCCCATGCCCGAGGCCAGCCCCCCGCCGCCGACCGGGATCACCAGCATGTCGATCTCGGGCGCGTCTTCCAGCATTTCCAGCGCGACCGTGCCCTGGCCCGCCGCGACCTGCGGTTCATCGAACGGGTGAATAAAGGTCAGCCCGCGCTCTGCCTCAAGCTGACGGGCGTGCGCATAGGCATCGTCGAACGACTCACCGAACAGCACAACCTTGCCGCCGACGCTTTCGGTCTGCATGATTTTCACGGTCGGCGTGGTCTTGGGCATAACGATCGTCACCGGCACACCCAGCCTGGTGCCATGATAGCTCAGGCCCTGAGCATGATTGCCCGCCGAGGCCGCGATCACGCCGCGCCGATCTTCGGTAGCGCCCTTGAGCAGCAAGGCATTCAGCGCACCGCGTTCCTTGAAGGCGGCGGTGAACTGAAGGTTTTCAAACTTCAACCAGACCTCGGCGCCGGTAAGCGCGCTCAGCGTGCGGCTGTACAAGGTCGGCGTTCGCACGATCGCGCCTTGCAGCCGGGTGGCGGCGGCGCGGATATCCTCGATCGTCAGCAGCGGATCGGGGCTGGTAGCGGGCTTGGCTAAAGTCTGGGTCATCGCCGCGCGCCCTAACGGAAAGGGCAGCGCCTGTGAACCGGCATTCGCTTTTGCTGGCCCCAAGCATTGCTTTGCACAAAAAGCCGATCCACAAGCCACTCATGAGCAAAGTTAAAAAGGTGTCCTTCCTTGGGCTTGGCGTGATGGGCGGCGCAATTGCGCGGCACATTGGCCTGGCCGGGCATGAATTGACTATCTTCAACCGCACGCCGGCCCGCGCCGCCAAATGGCAGGAAGCCCATCCCGGCCTGGCAAAGCGTGTTGCAACCAGCCCGGCAGAAGCTGCCGATGGCGCGGATGTGGTGCTGACCTGCGTTGGCACAGACGATGATCTGGCCGATGTGGTGCTGGGGCCGCTCGGCGTCTTCGCCACTTTGGGCAAGGGCGCGACCTTTATCGATCATACCACCGTCTCCGCGCGGATCGCGCGGCAGATCGCGGTCGAGGCGCGCGACAGGGAAGTTCACTGCGTCGATGCCCCGGTGACCGGCGGACAGGCCGGGGCGGAGAAAGGGACGCTGGCGCTGATGTGCGGCGGCCGGGTCGAGGCGATCGAGGCGGCACGGCCAATCATGGAGGCCTATTCCACCCGGATCGTCCATGTCGGCAAGGCGGGCGCCGGGCAGACCACCAAGATGGTCAATCAGATCACGTTTTCCGGGATCATCGCCAGCCTGGCCGAAGCGATGCGCTTTGCGCAAGCCGCGCATCTCGATCTCGACAAGGTTTATCAGGCGATTTCGGGCGGGGCGGCACAAAGCTGGCAGATGGACAACCGCTGGGCGAGCATGGCGAAGGGCGAGTTCGATTTCGGTTTTGCGGTCGACTGGATGCGCAAGGATCTGGGGCTTGCCATGGATGAAGGCCGCTCGCTTGCCGTGTCCTTGCCCACCACCGCACTGATTGATCAGTTTTATGCCGATGTGCAGGCCTTGGGCGGAGGGCGTCAGGATACCAGCGCCATCATCCGCCGCCTGCCGAAACGAGGAAATTCGTGATGCGCCGACTATTTTTTACCGCATTGCTGGCCTCGGCCAGCCCGGCGCTGGCCGATACGCTGGTCGATAATGTCGATGGCGTGACACTTAATGCCAAAGGCAGCGTCGAGCATTTCACCGGGCTTCTGGTCGGCGATGATGGCCGGATCGAGCAAGTCTATCGCCGCGGCGACAAGCGTCCGGCCAAGGTCGATTATCTGATCGATGGTAAAAACCGCGTGCTGATGCCCGGGCTGATCGATGCCCATGCCCATGTCATGAGCATCGGTTTCGCGGCGCTGACGCTGGATCTGTCGGAAACGAAATCGCTGACTGAAGCGCTGGGCAAAATCAAGGCCTATGCCGCAGCCCATCCCGATCGCCCGTGGATTATCGGACGCGGCTGGAATCAGGAACTGTGGGGCCTGGGGCGGTTCCCGACTGCGGCGGAACTCGATACGGTGGTGCGTGATCGCCCGGTCTGGCTCAACCGGGTTGACGGCCATGCCGGCTGGGCCAACAGCCGCGCGCTGGCGCTGGCGGGGGTCACCGCGCTGACCAAGCCCCCCGCGGGCGGACAGATCGAACGGCTGGCTGCTATAGGCAAGACACCCATTGACAAGATTGGCGGCAAACCGGCTGGCGTGCTGGTCGATACCGCCACCGCGCTGGTTGACAATGCCGTACCCCCGCCGCGTCCCGAGGACCGCGATATGGCGCTGGCCAAGGCCCAGGAGCTGCTGCTGGCGCGCGGCGTAACAGCGGCCGCCGATATGGGCACCACGATCGAGGATTGGCAGTCTTATCGCCGGGCAGGCGATGTCGGAGCCTTGCGGATCCGGATCATGAGCTATGCCTCCGGGGTGGAACAGATGGCGCTGATTGGCGGTCCGGGGCCGACCCCATGGCTTTATGACGACCGGCTGCGGATGGGCGGCGTCAAGCTCTATGCCGATGGCGCGTTGGGTTCGCGCGGTGCCGCGCTCAAGGCGGCCTATGCCGATAGTCCGGCGAGCACGGGATTGCGCATCACTGCCGATACCCAGCTTCGGAACCTGATGAGCCGCGCCGCGCTCGATCATTTTCAGGTCGCGGTTCATGCCATCGGCGATGCGGCCAATGCCTCGGTGCTGGGTGCGATCGACGAGCTGGCGGTGACGTACAAGGGCGATCGGCGCTGGCGGATCGAGCATGCCCAGATCGTCGATCCGCTGGATATTCCCCGGTTCGGCAGACACGGCATCATTGCCTCGATGCAGCCGGTCCACCAGACTTCGGACCGGATCATGGCAGAAGCCCGGCTCGGCCCGAACCGGCTGGCCGGGGCCTATGCGTGGAAATCGATTGCAGCGGCGGGCGGGAAACTTGCTTTCGGTTCGGACGCGCCGGTCGAATTGCCCGATCCGTGGGCCGGAATGGCCGCTGCCACGACCCGGCAGGGCCCGGACGGCAAGCCGTTCGGCGGCTGGCAACCGCAGGAAAAAATCTCCCGCGAGGCAGCGCTGGCTGCCTATACTTCGGATGCAGCCTATGCCGGATTTGCCGAAGGCCGCTTTGGCCGCCTGATCCGGGGCGAGCGCGCCGATTTTCTGCTGGTTGACCGCGATCCGCTGCTCGCCAGCCCGGCCGAGCTTGCCGCTACCAAGGTCCTGCAGACCTGGGTCGGCGGGCGGCTGGTTTATGATGGAACCAAGGGCGCGGTTCGCTAGCGCGGGCAGATTCTACGGCAACGGCTCCGGTGGAATCGGCGGCGCTTCGCCGGTTTCTTCTGCCATCTTGCTCTTGGCCTCGCGCCGCTCACTCAGCCGCATGATGATTAGCGAACCTTCGAACAGGATCAGCATCGGGATCGCCAGCATCAACTGCGAGATCACATCGGGCGGGGTTATCACTGCCGCCAGTGCGGTGATCGCCACAATCACATAACGCCGCGCGCCCGATAGCTGCTTGCGCGAGACAATTCCGGCTCGGTTGAGCAGCAGCAGCAGCACCGGCAGCAGGAAGCTGATCCCGAAGGCGAGGATGAACTGCATCACCAGCGCCAGATAGTCCCCGGTGCCGGGTAGGGCTTCGAGTTTGAGGCCGCCCTTCTCCCCCTCAAAGCCCAGAAACCAACGGAAAGCGGTGGGCATCACCACATAATAGGCCAGCGCCGCGCCGCTGGTGAACAGCACTGGGGTCGCGATCAGGAAGGGCAGAAAGGCGCGCTTTTCCTTGGCGTAAAGCCCGGGCGCGACGAACGCCCACAGCTGGTTGGCGATGACCGGAAAGCTGATGAAGAAGGCCGCGAACAGCGCGACCTTCATGTTCACGAAGAACGCTTCATACAGCTTGGTGTAGATCAGCCTGCCCTCTCCGGCCGGGAAAGCGGCGGTCAACGGCCGGACCAGAAAGCCGAAAATGTCATCGGCAAAATAGAGGCAGACGAAAAACGTCAGCCCCAGCGCCATGACGCTGCGGAGCAGCCGCGTGCGCAGCTCGATCAGATGATCGAGCAGTGGCGCCTGGGTTTCATCGATGTCGCGCAGGTTGAGAGCCATGGTCAGAGCGGCGATTGCGGCGCGGGAGCAGGCTGATCCGGTTCAGCCGTGGTAGTCCCGGGATCAGGGCCAACCAGGGCCCCGGCCTCTGCCGACGCCGCCGGATGCGCCTGCATGATCGCCGCGTTCTGATCAGCCCACTTCTTCTCCATTTCCGCCATTTCGGCCTCGCGGATCATATTCTCGATGCCCGAGCGGAAATGGCCCGAAACGCGGCGAACCTTGCCGATCCATTTGCCCGCAGTGCGCAACGCCAGCGGCAGGTCTTTGGGACCGATAACGACAATCGCCACGATCACAGTCAGAAGCAGCTCGGAAGCGCCGATATCAAACATGGCAGAGCGGGCTCAGCCTCAGATTACTGAGGGGTGGACTTGGTGGAATCGATCACGGTTTCGCTGGCAGTTGCCGGTGGCTGCGCAGGGATCTGCGCGGGCGGCGGGGTGACCGGACGATCGGTAGTTTCCTCAGCGATGCCCTGCTTAAAGCTTTTGATGCCTTTGCCGAAATCGCCCATCATTTCGGAAATCCGGCCGCGGCCGAACAGCACCAGCACCACCAGTGCAAGGATCAGTAGGTGCGGAAGCGACAGACCCATGAGATTACTCCTGAACTTTTGCGGGGCGAAGCGGCCATGCCGCCTGCCATAAAACCCTGTTGGGCCCCATTTAGGCCATGTTGCGCCGCTTTGCGAGTCACTCCGCGAAATGCCCGTCCCTTAATGCTCAGGGACTTCCAGTTCCTCGGCCCCGGCCGGGCCCGTATCCATCGCCGCGGCCAGCGCATCCTCGACCGGATCGAGCAGCCCGGCAGCGCGCAATTCGTCTATGCCGGGGAGATCGCGGCGCGAGGCCAGGCCGAAATGTGTCAGAAAATCGGGTGTCGTCGCGAAGATCACCGGCCGTCCCGGCACTTCGCGCCGCCCGGCGATCCGCACCCAGCCCGCCTCGAGCAGGACGTCGAGCGTGCCCTTCGCGGTCTGGACCCCGCGGATCGCCTCGATCTCGGCGCGGCTGACCGGCTCGTGATAGGCGACAATCGCCAGCACTTCGGTGGCCGCGCGCGAGAGCCGGCGGCTCTCTTCGCGCGTCCGGCGGAGCAGATGGGCGAGATCGGCGGCGGACTGAAAGTGCCAGCGCTGGCCGCGCTCGACAAGTTCAATGCCCCGGCCCGCATAGACAGCGGTGAGCTCGGCCAGCGCCGCCGTCACGTCAGCCCCGCCAAGGTGAGCGGAGATCGCCTCTACGCTCATCGGCGCTTCGGCGGCAAACAGGGTTGCCTCAACCGCGCGGACCAGGTCGTCAGGCCCACTTTCCGGTACAGCATTGCTCATTTGCGCAAGCCGCGCAGCAGCAGCGGGCCGAACGCCTCATCCTGCGCCAGTTCCGCCTTGCCCAGCCGGGCCAGTTCGAGCGCCGCGACAAAGCCGGAAGCGAGCGCAGAGCGGCGCAGGCGCGGCTCGGCACCTGGCGGCAGGAATTCCTGCAATTCCATCCAATCCAGCCTGACGCCCAGCATTGCCGCCAGCCGGGTCAACGCGCTGTCGAGGGTCATCACCATCCGGTCGCGGACCATGTGGACCACCGGCACGGTGCGCGCCTTGACCTGGCCATACGCCTGGACCAGCGCGAACCAATCGCACTGCCAGCGGTTCTTGCGATCGGTTCGCAAGCCTTCGGGCGCGCCGCGCGAGAACACATCGCGGCCGAGCCGGTCACGCGCCATCAGCCGCGCCGCCGCCTCACGCATCGCGCCCAGCCGCTGGAGCCGCAGTTGCAGCCGCATTGCCAGCTCTTCGGGGCTCGGGTCTTCCTGCTCCTCACGCGGGAGCAGCAGCGCCGATTTGAGGTAGGCGAGCCAGGCGGCCATAACCAGATAATCCGCCGCCAGTTCAAGCCGCAGCGCCTCGGCCCGTTCGATATAGCCAAGGTATTGATCGACCAGACCAAGGATCGAGATCGTTCGCAGATCGACTTTTTGCCGCCGCGCCAGATCGAGCAGCAGATCAAGCGGACCTTCCCAGCCATCGAGTTCAAGGTACAGCGCGGCATCATCGGTCGCCGCAAACGCCGGGCCTTCCCAGTCCCCGCCCTCCAGTGCAAGCTCGGTTGGCAAGATCAGCCCGGTCATGCCTGCACCAGCGCGAGCAGCGCGTCGCGCTTGGCGATCAATGCGCCTTGATCGCTCAGCGCGGGCTCGGCGATCCGGGTGGCCGCCAGCGCGCGGTCCAGCCGTTCATGGGTTTTGGCAGACATGGCGGGCAGGAGATTGCAGATCTCGACCATGTCATCCATCCGGCCCCAGCAGTTGAGCGCAATATCACAGCCCGCCGCGATGGCCCGCGCGGCGCGGGTCGGCACGGTTCCGCTCAGCGCCTCCATATCAAGATCATCGGTCAGCAGCAGCCCGTCGAAGCCGATCTGGCGGCGGATCACTTGCTCGATCACATAGGGTGAGAGCGTCGCCGGGAGTTCCGCATCCCAGGCGGTGAACAGCAAATGCCCGGTCATCCCGATCGGCGCATTGGCAAGGCTGCGGAACGGAGCCAGATCCAGCTCCAGCTCTTCCCGGCTTGCGGTGACCGTGGGCATGGTCTTGTGGGTATCGGTGGTGGTGCGGCCGTGGCCGGGCATGTGCTTGATCGTGCCGGCTACCCCGGCGCGGGCGAGGCCGTCCAGCATCGCGCGGCCCAGTGCCGCAACCCGCAGCGGTTCGGACCCCAGCGCCCGATCACCAATCACATTGTTGGCATCTGCCTGCCGAACATCGAGCAGCGGCAGGCAATCGACGTTGATCCCGACCTCGGCCAGATCGTGGCCGATGGCTTGCGCATTGGCCCGCGCCGCTTCGATCGCGCTGACAGGAGCCAGATCATAGAGCCGGTCAAACGCTTCGCCCGCCGGGTAGGCCAGCCATTCCGGCGGCTTCATCCGCGCGACGCGGCCGCCTTCCTGATCGATGCAGATAAAGGTCTTCTCGCGGCCATGAATGTCACGCAAGCTGTCGGTCAGCGCGCGCAGCTGGGCGCGGGTCGCGACGTTGCGGCCAAAGATGATATAGCCCGCCGGATCGGCATCGCGGAAAAAGGCGCGCTCGTCCGCAGTCATCACAGTTGCGGAAAGGCCGAAGATTGCAGGTATCATGGCTTATGAAATCGCAGCAAACCACGGCTTTCGCAAGCACAGGCATAATCGGGAGTGTGGATTATGTCGCGGCTGCCCTCGTTGCTGGCTCGAGCAGCCGTTCAATCCTTACTTGACCTGACAAGAGAGCCCGCCGGCCTTGAGCTTGCCGCAAAGCGCATTGGCCGCGCCCGCATCGGCGGTGACTGCCTGAAGGCGATAGACCGTGCCGATATCGGCGCTGCCCTGGATGACCCGGTGGCGCAAACCCGACAGCGCGCTGTGCTGCTGGCTCAGCTTGCCCCACGCCGCCTCGGCCGAGGCATTGCTCGAGAAAGCGCCGACCTGCACTCCAACCCCGGCTGGAGCAGCAGTAGCGGCGGCCGCCGGAGCAGCCGCAGAGCCCTTCGCGGCGTCCTTGGCAACAGGCGTTGCGGGTGCGGCCGGTTTGGCCGCGGCGCTCGGGGCATCGCCGCCGAGCCGGGCCGGGCGCGACTGGCCCTCCGAAACTGCAAAGCTGGTATCGCCGGTGCCATCGAAGGTCTTGCCGCCGGGGTTCGCTGGCTTTTCGCTCGCCGGGGTTTGGGGCGCGGCAATCACGCTGCCATCGGCGACCAGAGCGGGATCGGCGGTCCGGTGTGTCGCCCACCAGATGCCGCCCACGATCGCCGCCAAAGCGACCACACCGGCGAACACAAACCCAAGCATCCGTCCGGTATCGATGGCGTTATCATCGCCATCCTCATCATCGCCCGATTCGAGCCAGGGCAGCCGCTCGGCCTCGTCATCGAAGGCGAGCCGTTCGGTCTCGAGCGGCTGGCGGTCTGCTACTTCCCAAGCTTCTGCTGCGGTGCCCTGCGGCAATTCGGCCTCGGGAAAATCGCTTTTCGGCAGTTCGCCTTCAGGCTTGCCGTCATCGCCAATCTCTTGATCCGTGCCTGCCATGCTCACATTTCCTCTACCGCCTCGACGCCAAGCAGCGCCAGTCCGTTGCGGACAAGCTGCCCGATTTGTTGGCCAAGGAAAAGCCTTGCGCCGGTGAGTTCACCATCTTGTGCCACGATAAAACGCTTTTCCGGGCGGTCATTGCCCAGATTCCAGTAACCATGCAGCGCCGCGGCAAGGTCAAACAGGAAAAACGCGACGCGGTGGGGTTCGCGGGCGGCGGCGGCTGCTTCGACCAGACGGGGAAACTGGGCCGCCAGCTTGACCAGCGCCAGCTCTTCCTCGCCCAGCAGCTCCAGCCGCTCGCCCGAAGGGCCAAGCCCCTGTTCCGCCGCCTTGCGCATGGTCGAGCGGATCCGGGCATGGGCATATTGGACATAGAACACCGGATTGTCCTTCGAAGCCTCGACCACCTTGGCGAAGTCGAAGTCCATCTGCGCTTCGGGCTTGCGGGTCAGCATGGTGAAGCGGACCACATCCTTGCCCACTTCGCCAACCACATCGGCCAGCGTGACAAAATTGCCGGAACGCTTGGACATTTTGACCGGCTCGCCATCGCGCAGCAGCTGGACCATCTGGACCAGCTTGACCTCGAACGGGATCGATTTCCCGCTCGCCGTCCCGTCTTTGGCCAGGGTCATCGCTGCCACTGCTGCCTTGATCCGCTTGACGGTGCCGGCGTGATCCGCGCCCCAGATATCGACCAGCGCATCGGCGTTTTGCGCCTTCTGGAAGTGGTAAGCGAGATCGGCCCCGAAATAGGTCCAGTTGCCGTCAGACTTCCTGATCGGACGATCCTGATCGTCACCGAATCTGGTCGAACGGAACAGCGGCAGCGCCACCGGCTCCCAATCATCCAGAGTCTTGCCCTTGGGCGCTTCGAGCACGCCGTCGTAAACCAGATCATGCGCGCGAAGCCATGCCTCGGCCTCAGCCGGCTTGCCTGCGGCCTGAAGCTCTGCCTCGGACGAGAACAAATCGTGGCGAATGCCGAGCAATGCGAGATCGGCGCGGATCATCACCAGCATGGCGGCGACCGTGCGGATGCGGAACAGGTCGAGCCATTCGCTTTCAAGGGCGGACACATATTTGTCGCCGAATTCGGCTGCCAGTTCCTTGCCGATGGGGACGAGGTAGTCGCCCGGATAGAGGCCTTCGGGGATTTCCCCCACGGCTTGACCCAGCGCCTCGCGGTAGCGGATATGAGCCGAGCGGGCGAGCACATCTACCTGTCCGCCGGCATCGTTGACATAATATTCGCGGATCACCTTGTGCCCGGAAAACTCCAACAGCGTGGCCAGCGCATCGCCGACCACCGCGCCGCGGCAATGGCCCATATGCATCGGCCCGGTCGGATTGGCCGAGACATATTCGATGTTGACGGTGCTGCCCCCGCCCACCGCCGAGCGGCCATAATCATCGGCCAAAGCGGCAATCGCCCGCAGCTCGTCCAGCCAGGTTTCGCCCGACAACCGCAGATTGATGAAGCCGGGCCCGGCGATTTCCGCACTGGTGACCTGCGGCAGTCTGGCCAGCTCGGTCACCAAGGCTTCGGCCAGCACGCGCGGGTTCAGGCCCGCAGGCTTGGCCAGCACCATCGCGGCATTGGTCGACAGATCGCCATGCGAGGGATCGCGCGGCGGCTCGACCGCAACGGCACTACGACCTAGGCCCGCTGGCAATATGCCGGCGGCGACCAGTGCATCAAGCGCGGCGGAAACAAGGCCAGCAAAGGCGGCGTGAAGCGTAAGCGTTTCGGACATTGCGGGCGGTTAGCCGGTTTGCGCCAAGAATCAAATCCTCAGCGCCATGCGAGCGACACTCAGCGCGTGGCGTTATAGCTCAATTGCTGTTCGTTCAGCTGGAAGCCAAGCAGCATTTCGAAATTGGCCCGGGCCACCGCAGCCTTCACTTCGGGCTGCGACAGCGGATCAACCGCCGCATCGACATCGCCGGCCTTGCGCTTGCGGGTGATCTGGGCGCGGATATCGGCCGGCAGGGTTGCTTCGGCCCGGTCAATATAGCTTGCCCCCTGGCCGCTCACCTGGGCGCGCTCTTGCCCATCGGCGAAATTGACCGTTACCGAGCCGACTCGCTTTGAAATTACCGCTGTGCCGCCGCGCAGCACGGTCACGAAATAGGGCAACACCACCTGACGCGCTCCGCGGGTATCGCTGCGGCGCGCCAGCACATCGAAGCTGGCGTTGGCGTAGATCTTTTCGCCACCCTCATTGCACTGGGTCCGCACATTGGTCATCGTTGCGGTCAGGTCGATCGCAGTGGCATCGGTGCTCCCGGGGGTCCGGAACAGGGTGACATCGCCCGTATAATCAGGGATCCCGACTGCCGGACAGGCGCTGCGCAATGCCGAAATGCCGACGCCTTCGTCGACAACGATTTCTCCGGTCGAGCGGCAGCCGGCCAGTCCGACAAGAATTGCGGTGGCGGCAAGCAGGCGGGTACGAACGATCATCGAGGCTTCCTTGGCAATAGCTGAGTGCTGCCCTAGCGGCGCGCGCGGCAAAGCGCTAGTGGGGCCATTATGAACGCGCCCTTGCCCTCACCCGAAAAGCCCCCGATCAAGCTGTTGGTCGCCGCGCCGCGCGGTTTTTGCGCCGGAGTAGACCGCGCGATCGAGATCGTCGAACGCTCGCTCAGCCGCTATGGCGCGCCGGTCTATGTCCGCCACGAAATCGTCCACAACCGCTATGTGGTGGACGGCCTGCGCGACCAGGGCGCGGTCTTTGTCGAGGAACTGGACGAGGTTCCCGACGGATCTCCGGTGGTGTTCAGCGCGCATGGCGTGCCCAAGTCAGTTCCGGCCGCAGCGACCGCGCGCGGCCTCGATTGGCTCGATGCCACCTGCCCGCTGGTCAGCAAGGTCCACCGCCAGGCCGAACGCCAGATCGAGGCCGGACGGCACATCATCTTCATCGGCCACGCGGGTCACCCCGAAGTCATCGGTACGATCGGTCAGGTTCCGGACGGCACGATCACTCTGGTCGAAACCGTCGCGGATGTTGCCGGGCTCGATTTTGCCGCAGAGGCCCCGCTGGCGTTCCTCACCCAGACCACGCTGTCGGTGGATGATACCGCTGCCATTGTACGGGCATTGAGGGACCGTTTCCCCCAGATCAACGCGCCCAAGGCCGAGGATATCTGCTACGCCACTTCCAATCGCCAGGCGGCCGTCAAACAGATCGCGCCGCAGTGCCAGCTGCTGCTGGTGATCGGCGCGCCTAACAGTTCCAACTCGGTTCGGCTGGTCGAAGTGGCGGAACGCTGCGGAACCAAGGCCCGCCTGATCCGCCGCGGCGCGGAGATCGAAGCCGACTGGCTCGACGGTGTCACCACTCTAGGGCTGACAGCCGGGGCCTCGGCTCCCGAAGCGCTGGTCCGTGAAGTGGTTGGCCGGATTGCCGAATTTCGCAGTGTTCAGGAAGAGCAGGTCGTCACGACTGTCGAAAACATGGTCTTCAAACTGCCGCGTCAGCTGGTCGACTAGGGTAGCCCGATGGCGGTCTATACCCAACTTGGGGCCGAGGTGCTCGCCGGATTGATCGGCGCGTTCGAGGTCGGCGAGCTGCGATCCGCCAAGGGCATTGCCGAGGGCGTTTCGAACAGCAACTGGCTGATCGAAACCAGCGGCAGGCCGGGTCTGGATGAAGCTCACGGCGGCACCCGCTTCATCCTGACGATGTATGAAAAGCGGGTCGAGACCGGCGATTTGCCGTTCTTCCTCGGCTTGCTCGATCATCTGGCGGGGCACGGCTGCCCGGTACCGCGGACCATCCATGATCGCGGCGGACGGGCGTTCCGCTTTCTCGATGGCAAGGCGGTCGCGCTGATCGAATTCCTGCCAGGCGTGTCGGTCAGCAAGCCGACCGCAGCACAGGCCCGGGCGGTTGGCGCGGCGCTGGCGCAAGTACATCTGGCGACCGCCGATTTCGCCGGACAGCGGGCCAATGATCTGGGCCTGAGCGAATGGCAGGACTTGGCGGCGGCGTGCGGTCACACCGGGCTGGCTGGGATCGATCCGGCGCTGGCCGCTGTGGTTGCGCACGAGCTGCCGATGCTAGCTCAGCAGTGGCCCACCGGCCTGCCCCGCTCGGTCATCCATGCCGATCTGTTTCCCGACAATGTGCTGATGCTGGGCGACCGGGTCAGCGGGCTGATCGATTTCTACTTCGCCTGCACCGATATCACCGCCTACGATGTCGCGGTGACGCATGCCGCTTGGTGCTTTGACGATCAGGGGCAAGGATTCCGCCGCGATCTCTCGGCGGCGCTGCTCGCCGGCTATGAAAACGTCAGGCCGCTCGATCCGGCCGAACGCGCCGCACTGCCGCTGCTGGCGCGCGGTGCGGCGCTGCGTTTCACGCTGACCCGCGCTTATGACTGGATGAACACCCCGGCGGATGCGCTGGTCACGCGCAAGGATCCGATGGCTTTTGCGCGCCGGCTCGAATTCTATGCCGACCCGGCCAATGCCGGGATCTTCGCTGCACCATGACCAAGGTTGTCGCCACAGCATGACCAAGGGTTTCGCCACAGCATGACCAAGGTCTTCGCCACAGCATGAAACGCGTCGAGATTTTTACCGACGGGGCCTGCAAGGGTAACCCCGGCCCGGGCGGCTGGGGCGTGGTGTTGCGCATGGGCGGGCATGAAAAGGAGCTTTCCGGCCACGAACCGGCGACCACTAACAATCGCATGGAGATGACCGCTGTGATCCGGGCGCTGGGTGCACTCAAGGCGCCCTGCCAGGTCGCGCTGCATACCGACAGCCGCTATGTCATCGACGGGATCACCAAGTGGATCTTCGGCTGGCAAAAAAACGGCTGGAAGAACGCACAGAAAAAGCCGGTGCTCAATTCCGACCTTTGGCTGGAACTGCTGGACGCGACAAAACCCCACCGGATCGACTGGATCTGGGTCAAAGGACATCACGGTCATGTCGAAAACGAAAGGGCAGACCGCCTCGCCAGCGATGCTGCATTATCTTCGACCTGACAGTGGAGGCAGCATCCGCCCGCTCTGCGCGTGCGCGCGAAAATGGCCTAACCGGTTGTCGTATCAACCGTTTCAGCGCCCGGGCCGTTCTTCTTGATTGATTCGATGGCGTTCTTCGCGCTGGCCTTGCTGGCATAGCCTTCGGTCCAGAAAATCGTTTCTTTATTATAGCAGAAATAGGCGACAAACTCGCCCTTCTTGTTGTTGCGAATTTCAAAACGATGCGCCATTGCAGAACCCTCCATGCGTTGGAACGAGGATGCCAAACTAACCTAAAGTCTAAGATTCGCTAGTAAAACCGTATCGGACCATAGGGTCCGGGATCGACCGTTCCGCCGGGCGTTCCAGTCAGCAGCGACACTGCCAGTTCGGCCGCAGCCGGGGCGGTCTGGATGCCGAAACCGCCCTGCCCGGCAAACCAGAAAAATCCGGGGCTGAGCGGATCGAACCCATAGACCGGCAGCCGATCGGGGGCGAAACTGCGCAAGCCGGCCCAGCGATGCTCGACCCGCTCGACCCGCCAATCGACCACGGCTTCGAGGCGGGAGATGGCAGTCGCCACGTCGATTTCCTCGGGCGCGGCATCGCTCGGTGGGCACCGGGTTTCATCATGCGGGCTGAGCCACAGGCGCCCCGCCTCGGGCTTGAAATAGAATTGCCCATCCAGATCGAGGACCAGCGGCAAATCGGTCGGCGGGGCAGGTGCGGTCCGCAGCTGCGCGACGGTGCGTCGATAGGGCGTGATCCCAAGCGGGCGCACCCCGGCGAGCGCCGCAACCTCATCGGCCCACGCCCCGGCCGCGTTGACCAGTACGCTGGACGTACCGCGCGTTCCATCGGCGAGCGACAACTGCCAACCCTTGCGGTCCGGCGCAGCGCCGACCAACCGCGCTGAGGCAAGCAGTTGAGCCCCGCCCCGCCGCGCTTCGTCCAGCCAGTGCTGATGCAGCGCCGCAACATCGATATCGCTGCAATCGGGCTCGAGTGCGCCCAGGACCCAATCGGGGCGAAGCCCCGGAATACGGAGATTCAAGTCCGCTTGCCCGAGCAGCTCGACCCGCACGTCCAGAGCTGCATAGCGCGCCGCAAAGGCTTCGATCCTCGCCTCGGAACCGCGCCGCGCAATGGTCAAGGCTCCTCGCGCGCCAAGGAAGCCATGGTCGCGCAGGAAGGGTCCAGAAGCACGGGTCAGCGGGACGACCGCGGGGCCGCCGTAGCTTTCGGTCCAGAACGCGGCTGAGCGCCCGGTAGAATGGTAGCCCGGCTGAGCCTCGGCCTCGAGCAACACCACGGTTCCGTGCCTTGCCAGCCCTGCGGCAAGCGAAGCCCCGGCGATTCCCGCGCCGACAACCGCGAAATCGAACCGGCCAAGGTTGCGCGCAAGAGTCATAGCCGCGCTCACTTGAGTTGTGGCGCAGCGCGATCGAGGAATTCATCGATCGCAGCCAAGGCCCGGTCGCGCACACCATCGTGCTCGCGCAAGATTTCGTGACGCGCTTCCTCGCCAAAGTGGACCAGCTCCCCCCGCGCCAGCCGCTTCGCGCCTCGCCGGGCGGCGTCATAATCGACCAGCTTGTCATTTTCGGCTGCCAGCACCAGCACCGGTTGGCGGATCGCTTCGAGCACGGCTTTGGCGGCGAGGCCCCGCATCGAGGAATAGGCCCGCTCGACCCAGCCCCAGCTGCCCGGACCCATCACCAGGTCCGGCCGGGCCTCTCGCCAGAACAATTCGTCACGATAGCGGGCGCTATCGTGAGTCAGTATGTGTTCGCGCGTTGCGGGCACTTCGCCGGGTTTTTCACTCCACTTCCAGGCCGGCCGACGCGGATCGCCCAGAAGGTTCATCAGCCGCGCCACGCCCTGCATCAGCCAGTTGGGCAAGGCGCTGCTGGCAAGGCCCAACATCGGCGCGCAAAGTACCAAGGCGTCCGGATTGACCTTGCCCTCGGCCAAGGCCCGCAGCACCAGATGTCCGCCCATCGAATGGCCTGCCAGAACATGCGGGCCAGGCGTATCGGCCTTCCACCGGGACCAGAACGCCGCCAGATCGGCCACCCAGGTAGCAAAATCATTGATATGGCCGGTCACTGCATCCCCGCCGAGCCGGCCCGAGCCCGCCTGCCCGCGCCAATCCGCCGCTGTCACAATCCATCCCCGGCGATGCCAGTAGTCCAGCGTTTCGAGGTATTTTTCGTAAAAATCACCCCGCCCGGGCAGAAACAGAATTGAACCGCGGCAGCTGCCCTGCGCGATCGGCCAGTCGATTCGGCGGATCGCTGCGCCGTCTGCTGCGATCCAGCGTGCTTCGAGCGCCTCTGATGGAATGGCGCGGCGATTGAACGAGCTGGACGGTGCCCCGGTGGCCTGTGCATCTGATTGGCTCACGTAGCTAATTCCAGCCTCTCGGGGTTGGTTACTTTTTGGTAAGCCCTGCCGGTTACAAACGCTCTCAGGACCAGGGGGCGAAAATGCCGGGCGGAATTTTTTCATACGGATTGCTGGGGGCATTGGCAATCGGGCTGCTGGTTGCGGCCTTCACCGATATTCGCCGCCGCCAGATCGACAATTGGCTTAATGGGGCGATTGCGCTGGGTGCCCCGCTGTTCTGGTGGGCCAGCGGCCTTTCGCTGTGGCCGGGCGTTGCCTGGCAACTGGCCATTGCCCTGGGGTCCTTCGTTATTCTTGCAGGCTTGTTCGCCATCCGCGCGATGGGCGGCGGCGACGTCAAGCTGCTCACCGCGCTCGCGCTGTGGATCGAACCCACGTGGTTTCTGCGTCTGGTGATCATCATGGCGCTGGTCGGCGGCGTGCTGACCATCGTGCTGGGAGCTTGGCATGTCGCCCGGCGTCAGCGCGAACGCTTGGCCGTTCCCTATGGCGTAGCGATTGCCGGCGCCGGACTGTGGGTGCTGGCTGCACAATATTTACCATCGTTTCACGCTGCTGCCCTGCCGGGCGGTGTTGGGTGAACGGTATTTTAACCAGTTTGCCCGATGAAGCGGTTTGAACTTCGGGATCTTGTGAGGGGGCTTGCTTAGCCATGGATAAGAAGAAGCTGATGCTGCTGCTTGGCGCACTGGTCATCGCGATCGGTACGGCCTTGGCCGCACGGACTCTGTTTACCGGTGCATCCGCACCCGAAGCGGAGGCTGCGCAGCAGGTGCCCAAGGGACCCAAGGTGCTCGTTGCCCAACGCGCCCTGCCGATCGGGACGATCATTACTGCCGATTCGATCTCGTTCCAGCAGTGGCCCAAGGAAATGATCCAGGACGCCTACTTCCTCGACGGCGAAGCGGATATGAGCAAGCTGCTCGGCACGGTGGTCCGGTTTAACGTCACGGCCGGTCAGCCGGTTACCCAGGGCGCGCTGGTCTCGCCCGGCGATCGCGGCTTCCTCGCTGCGGCGCTTGGCCCGGGCATGCGTGCCGTGACCATTCCGGTCTCGGAGAAGACTAGCGTGGGCGGCTTCGTGTTTCCGGGTGACCATGTCGATCTGGTCCTGACACAGAGTGTCCGGGGCGAAGGCAGCCAGGATTCGCTGAAG